>CAYWAM010000006.1:0-60594 GCA_964456545.1 uncultured Bacteroides sp. | reverse complement strand
CCTTGATTCGGTAACGGTACAGGACCTCATTTCTTTGTATCATAGTTTTCATTTTGTGGAATCGGGTTATATTGCTGCAAAGATAACTCAGATTCCGGGGTTAAACTCCCCCTATGGTGGCGCACTTCTCGATTAGATTTTACAGACAAGGAGCGGCAGAAGCACAGCCAAGGCCAAAAGAAAAAAGACTTGCAAATCAATGATTTGCAAGTCTTTTCTGCAAGTGGTGCCACCAGGAATCGAACCGGGGACACAAGGATTTTCAGTCCTTTGCTCTACCAACTGAGCTATGGCACCATCGGGTTTTGCGTTGCAAAGGTAGAACTAATTTTTGGACTGTGCAAATTTTTTCGCATTTTTTTTGCTCTTTAGCATGTTTTTTATGTTTTAGTTCTCAAAAAGGATAATAAATAGGTCGAAAACGGAAGTGAAAAATATGTTTTACACACCTTTTCTTAATTTACCGCTACTGCCAAGCATCTAAAAAAACAGACATCTTCGACTTTTTTCACGTCAGAGCCGAACAAATTAGCGATTAGCCAGGCTAGATATACCCCGACGAACTTGCTGCAACCGGCCGAGAAGCTCGGCGTGCAAGCGCGGCATATCGACAAACAAGTCAATTTTGGCGCGAAGAATAGCCGAGTCTCGCAACAAAGCCATGCGAAGCCGGCTTTCGAGCGCCGAATCAGCGACCTCGGTTGCTCCTGCTGCAATGAGCGAATCGCGACAGGCTAGCACCTCGACGGCCTCGCAGTGACAAAGGTCGCCGACATCAGCATCGCTATTACCAATCATAATGAGTGAGTCAATCTGCCGGTTGCAGACGCGCACCGCCACATTTAGCGAATCGCAGCTACGACTCGCTTCCACTTCTGCCTCACGTTCAACGCCCGCCAGCCACACCAGGCCAACGACCACCACAACAAGAGCCAAAGCAGCCATGCGCAAATTTCGCTGACCAGATTTTTTATAAACAGTCATTATCAGGACCGGAGTTTAATGATTACATCTATTAAATTGCGCCGCATGCAGCGCCCGCCTGCCGACGTGCGCGCAGCCGCACTGCAAATATAGATATTTTAAGTCAGCCCACAGCAAAACACATATATAAATATGAAAACAAGCCAATAACTACAATTTGCGCCCACTAGCCGACCGCCGACTGCCTTACGGCGGAAAACAGACTACACAAGCAGCGATGATTTGCCGAATCGGCTCTAAATTTGTAACTTTGCAGTCGGAAAACCTGAAAGAATAAAAACAAAAGATACATTATGGCATTACAATGCGGCATAGTCGGACTCCCCAACGTGGGCAAGTCGACCCTCTTCAACTGCCTGAGCAACGCAAAAGCCCAGAGCGCCAACTTCCCATTCTGCACCATCGAGCCTAACGTTGGCGTAATCACCGTGCCCGACGAGCGCCTCAACAAGCTCGTCGAGATGTGCAATCCGCGCTCCATCGTACCCGCCACTGTCGAAATCGTCGACATCGCCGGCTTGGTCAAAGGCGCTTCGAAGGGCGAAGGCCTCGGCAATAAGTTCCTGGCCAACATCCGCGAAACCGATGCCATACTGCACGTGCTCCGCTGCTTCGACGACGACAACATCACCCACGTCGACGGCTCGGTTGACCCCGTTCGCGACAAAGAAATCATCGAATATGAGCTGACTCTGAAAGACCTCGAGACTGTCGATGCACGCATTGCCAAGACACAGAAGCAGGCACAGACCGGCGGCGACAAGGTAGCCAAGATGCAGTACGAAGTCCTCGTGCGCATCAAGGAAGCTCTCGACCAAGGCAAGCCCGCCCGCTCAGTGAAATTCGACACTCCCGACGACCAGAAGTTTGCTCGCGAGCTATTCCTTCTCACCTCGAAGCCTGTGCTTTACGTCTGCAACGTCGACGATGCCTCGGCCGTCAACGGCAACAAATATGTCGACGCCGTGCGCGAAGCCATCAAAGACGAAGACGCATCGCTGATGATAGTAGCCGCTCAGACCGAAAGCGAAATTGCCGAGCTCGACACCTGGGAAGAACGCCAAGAATTCCTCGCCGAAATCGGCCTCGAAGAGTCGGGCGTCGCTCGCCTCATCCGCGCCGCATACGCCCTACTCGACCTGCAGACATTCTTCACTGCCGGCTCCGACGAAGTGCGTGCCTGGACTTTCCGCCGCGGCTCTAAGGCTCCGAAATGCGCCGGTGTGATTCACACCGACTTCGAGAAGGGCTTCATCCGCGCCGAAGTCATCAAATACGACGACTACGTGACCCTCGGTGGCGAATCGGGCGTACGCGATGCAGGCCGCCTCGGCGTCGAAGGCAAAGAATACATCGTGCAGGATGGCGACATCATGCACTTCCGATTCAACGTCTAACCCACGAGAACAAGCACCTCAAAATACTGATATGGCGGCTTTTATGCCGCCATATTTTTATTCCACCGTTCGGAATCATCGTCATCCTTGCCACTCGCATTAAAAGCGAAAAATGCCATTTTAGCTTAGGGTGAACAATTTAGGCTCGAAAATTTTCATTTTATTGCAATAAATCGGGCAGATCGACGTTTAGTAAATACAAATCGTTCAAATGTTCTGCCTATGAAGAATCTTTCTACCCCTGAAGCCGGCTGTGCCCAGCAACCCCGCGAGAGCCGTCGTGCTATCGCACCAGCTAAAAAGACCATCGCATTCCTGAAGCAGTTTGCCCGCACATACGTAGCCGGCCCCAACTCGGCGCTACCGGGAATTGTGATAAACTAAGCGCCGAATACTAACCTAACAATGACGCCCACCGATGCACTCGCACAGGTGGGCGTCAACTTTATCTATCAGTGTCTATTTATCAAATCACATGGCTTAAAGTCGAGCTAGCGAAAACCGCGGCACAGTGTCCCAAGCTCAGATGCAGCATCACGAAGCCGGCCGTCAGAGCCACCACTTCGAGCAGTATCAGCATGATGATAGTGCCACGCGAGGGGCCCTTAACGTTAAACATAGCGTTGCAGCCGCCCCAGATGCAAGCGAGCGCCGGCAGCAACACCGCTATAGAAAAGCAGACTGCGGCCCAAACACTGTACGTATCACCCGTAGCGACATAGCAGTCGAAATTATTGAGCAAGGCGCAGTCGCCCCAGCCGGCATAGGCTATCAAGCTGGCTATGGTCACCGCCAGCGCCACAATCATACTCAAGCCCACGATTGCGCCTATAAAACCGATGAAGGCTAAGACAATCTTGCCAAGTATGCTCCAGAAGTTCTGACTCTCGCCGGCGACCCCGCTGGCAGCCGAGTCGTAAGCGCCGAGAATAGTCTGCCCCACATTACCCACCGTGATAGGCTGGCCGGTCATCTCCAAAATCTGACGCGGAGTGCGCGCAGCCGGGATTATCATCCAAGCTATCAGATATATAAAGAGGGGTACCACACGCGTAAAGAGGCACAGCACCACTAGGATGATGCGCATCGCCGTCGCATTCCAGCCCAGATATTGAGCCAAACCGGCAATCACACCTCCGAACACCTTACTACGTTCGTCGCGGTAGAGGCGCTTTTGCGCACGACCACTCGCCGCGGCCTCGCCCGGGAAGGGCGGTGGCGTAGCTTCACCGAGCGGCTGACCACTGTCGGCCGACTTGGCCGATGACTCGCCGGCTAAGTCGGCCGGCTGCCCCATACGCTCGATTACATTATTCACATCGTCGATAGTAATTATATTACCCCGACCGCCGGCTATCTCGCTGAAGATTTCAGAGATGCGACTTTCGATATCGACCACCGTCTCGTCGCCTTCATCGCCCGGGAAGGCCACATGAAGTTGCTCCAAGTAGGTTTTCAAGCGGTCGTAGGCATCTTCATCAATATTGAAAATCAAGCCGTTGATATTAATGGGGAAATTCTTTTTCATTTTCGTCTGTCGTTATTTATGATTCTGGAGATGGGTGACTGTGGCGCTAAGCTCTTGCCACGACTGGTCGAGTTGCTCAATAAATGCATGCCCGACATCAGTCAGCGAATAATACTTGCGTGGCGGCCCCGAGGTAGACTCTTCCC
Organism: uncultured Bacteroides sp.; assembly: GCA_964456545.1. GTDB lineage: Bacteria > Bacteroidota > Bacteroidia > Bacteroidales > Muribaculaceae > CAG-873. The sequence goes on along the minus strand of CAYWAM010000006.1, from coordinate 56,539 downwards.
ACTTGTAGGCCAGTAGGCCATCATTCTTCAAGCGCGTGAGCAGCGGATAGAGCGTTCCCTCCACCACTATGAGCTTTGCATCCTTCAGCCGCGAAATCAGCTCAGTGGCATATGCCTCGTGCTCGCGTAGTATCAGCAGCACACAGTATTCCAGCATACCCTTGCGCATTTGCGATTTAAGATTGTCGATATTCATCTTGCTATTCGATTTAGCGTAGTTTTGAGGATTGGTTGCCGCAAAATTAATCATCCACACAGTACCTTGCAATGCATAGTACTATAATTTAACATTATTTAGCCATCGCTAACTCAGCAGCGATTTAGTTAATTAATCGTAAAAGAGAACAGCAAGTCAGCATAAATGTCTAACTTTGTAGAGATGAGTGCAAACGCACACGACTAACCACCACTATTAATACACCACGCACATGATGCCACTCGCTATACTCTCTGCGGCCACACTCCTGGGCGGTGCGGCCATCATGATGGCCTTCTTCAAGCGCATGCCGGCGGTGGCACTTGCCTTTGCAGCAATGCTCGTGGCGCCGGTTAGCGGGTTCGTCACCTTCACGGCCGACCAGCTGTGGTTTTGGGGCGTCGCCACGGCGATAGCCCTCGGCATTCAGTATCTGGGCAGCGGCGCCATCTCGCGCCAGCGCTCGCTCTACACCACCGGCGCCACCCTAGTAGGTACCGTGCTAGGCCTCACCCTCGGCACCGAGGCCGCCGTCATCATCGCCGGCGCCGTCGCAGCATTTCTAGGCTACGAAGCCTATGGCCGCACACCGGCCGGTCGCCGTCACGCCAATGGCCACCGCCACCTCGACGCCTTTGCCACCGTAGCCCTACCGGCATTGGTCAATTTCTCCATCATCATGCTCATCTTCTCACAACTACTACTGATTAAATGAAAAAAGTCATATACACAATCTTAGCCTTCGTAGTTCTAGCATCAGCCATCGGTGCATCGGCTGCGCGCCCATCGCTGGGCAAACCCGACCTCGAAGCCATCCGTCTGGCCACTACCGACGAAACCTCCGACTACTACTACCCGAAACTCCTCAAATCGTTCATGGCCAACGACACACTGATGTCGCCCACCGATTTTCAATACTTCTACTACGGCACTCTCTTTCTCGAAGACTACGACCCCTACCGCCCCGTAGCCGACGCCGAACGCCACACCGCGCTCACGCCTCTGTTCAACAAACCGCAGTGGTCGCGTTCGGAACGAAAACAGATATCTGACCACGCCACTGCCGTGCTGGCCAACAACCCGGTGAACCTGCGCCAACTCACCAACCGAATCTACGTCTACGAGCAGAACGGCAAACGCGACTTGGCGCGCATCTGGCAATATAAGCTCAACCACCTGCTGCTCGTCATAGCATCGTCGGGCTCCGGCATCGACCCCGAAAACGCCTGGTTCGTAGTCTATCCCCACGACGAGTACGACTTCCTCAACCTCTCGGGCATCACCATCCGCGAGCAAGAATTCCGCGAACCGTACTACGACTACGTGCTCATCAACAAGAAAGACGACAAGCAACCCGATGGCTACTACTTCAATATCGAAGAGATTCTACGCCAATATTACATAAAGCATCCTTCGGAAGCTGAACAATGATGAAACGCTCATTCGCACTAGCTCTGCTACTACTCGCTCTGCATGCAGCATTCGCCGCCACCTACACCGTGGCCGAAATTCCCGACGTACACCGTGCCGACCGCAATGCATTCGTGGCCAACCCCGATGGCGTGCTCGACGCCGCATCGGTGACCGAAATCAATTCCCGCCTACAGGCCCTGCGGCGCACCACATCGGTCGAAGCTATGGTTGTAGCCGTCGACGACATCGAGCCCTCCGACATCGATGCCTTCGCCACCGAGCTATTTCAGCACTGGGGGCTTGGCAAGACCGATAAAGACAACGGCCTGCTGATACTCATCGCGCGCGACCTGCGCAAAGTAGCCATCCGACCCGGCTACGGACTCGAAGGCGTGCTCCCCGACATCACCTGCGGACGCATCATTCGCGACTGCATGGCCCCCGAATTTCGCCAAGAACGCTACGGCCTCGGCACGGCCGCAGCCGTCGGACTCATCTGCAACATACTGCAAAACCCCGAGCACGCCCACGAATACCTCTCCACCCTCGACGATGCCGACGACGCCGCGCAAATGACCGGCGACGACGCCTTCGGCATATACATCGGTATTTGCGGCACCCTCGCACTCTTCTTACTCGCACTACTACTATTTAAAATTGCCGCGCTGCGCGGCCGCTCGCGCTACGACAAATACGTAGCCCTCGAGCCCTGGCGCCCGACCTACCTCGCCTTCACATTTCTCGGCTTGGGCATGCCAGCCATCGCATCGATTCCGCTATGTATTCTCTTGGGCCACTGGCGCAACTCGCGCCGAGCTTGCCCCAACTGCGGCTCGGCAATGCAGAAAATCGACGAAGTGCACGACAACGACTACCTGACGCCAGCTCAAGACCTCGAAGAGCGCGTCGGCTCGGTCGACTACGACGTGTGGGTATGCCCCGGATGCCACGAGACCGACATCCTGCCCTACATCAACCAAAAATCAGTAATGGTCGAATGCGACAACTGCCACGCTCGCACGGCCGTGCTACGCATCGACCGTATAATAATCGCCCCGACTGCAAAATCCCACGGCAAGGGCGTCAAAGAATACGAATGTCTCAACTGCCACAACCGCACACGCCGCTTCTACGACATCGAGCCCAAGCCCGACGTTGCGACCGGTGCCTTGGCTGCCGGCGCCATCATCGGCTCAATGAGCCGCGGCAACAGCGGATTTGGTGGTGGCGGCTCGTTCGGCGGCGGATTCGGCGGGGGCTCCACCGGCGGCGGCGGTGCATCAGGCGGCTGGTAAGCATAGCCGCGGACTCAGCTCCGACCACCGACATACCGCACCACTACCACTTACTCGCAGCCACTCTCCTCGCAGTTATCACAACTGACTGCGAGGCTCATATTGCAAATTTGAAAACTCTGAAATTATGTTAATTTTTCAGAAAAAGTTTTGAATTGCCGTGATTTGTACCTACCTTTGGGGGCTAAATTGTAATTAAACGACCTACAAATACCTTAAATCAGACCTAAACAATCATCTACACGATAACTATTAATCAACCTATATTATTAACCAACAAGTCTTTAACATGAAACTATCCTTACGCAATCTTGCTATGGGTGCTGCATTAGCAGTATCCTCGTTGGCATTTGCACAAGAGATGCCTTTCACGATTACTGAAACGTTCAGCACCGTCTTAACAAAAGATAACGGCGGTATTGACGCTGCAAATATTCGTGGTGGCGTAGCATTCAACAATGCCGTCTACATGCTGGATAAATCAACCGGCACCATCTACAAATGGGACGCTGAAGGTAAAACCGAATACCGCACCGGTCTTAACACTTCCGCTCTCAGCCCCTCTATTACTGTCGACTATGCCGGCAACATTCTGGTTAGCTACGGCTGGTCGGGTGCTCTCACCGGCTTTGGCATCGTTCCTGCTGATGGCAGCGATGTAATCTACATCAACGAACTTCCCACTATTGAGAACTGGGCTCCCGGTCGCAAAGACGTCCTCGGACGCGTTGCCGGCGATATGCTCAGCGAAGAAGGTGCTTACTTATTCCTCCCCGGCACCGGTACTGCTTACTGCGCTTACTACTACTTCTCTAAAGGCGAAATTTTCGCACCCGAATCAGGTTACGCAAGTAGCCCATACGATATCAGCTGCAACAATTTGGACGTAGCCGTTCCCGCTGCTTCAACCGTAGCCGAAATTGAAGAACTCGACCCCTTGTACGATGCTGCATACCTCTTCCCGTGGAGCTCAAGCGCACAGTACATCGTTAGCGAAGAATACCAAACTCTCGGCCGTCCCGCCGACCTCAGTTATTCAAACGTAGCCGGTGGCGACTTGTTCACTTTTGATGGCAAGACCTATTTCGTTTCGCCTTACACCCAAGTTGAAACCAAGCGCACAGGCGACTTCGTGATTTTCGACGAAGATCTTAACATCATCTACAAGTCTCAGAACGCCAACCCCGACGTTACTGCTGCCGGTGCTTTCCCCAATGGCGGCTCTATCATCGTTCGCCCCATTGACGACTACACCTTCGAATTAGGCGTTGCTGAAGGCACTGCTTCAGGCTTCTTCTGCTCTACTTACACCATCGCGTTCCCCAAACCCGAACCCGATCCCGAACCTGAGCTACCTTTCACGATTACTGAAACGTTCAGCACCGTCTTAACAAAAGATAACGGCGGTATTGACGCTGCAAATATTCGTGGTGGCGTAGCATTCAACAATGCCGTCTACATGCTGGATAAATCAACCGGCACCATCTACAAATGGGACGCTGAAGGTAAAACCGAATACCGCACCGGTCTTAACACTTCCGCTCTCAGCCCCTCTATTACTGTCGACTATGCCGGCAACATTCTGGTTAGCTACGGCTGGTCGGGTGCTCTCACCGGCTTTGGCATCGTTCCTGCTGATGGCAGCGATGTAATCTACATCAACGAACTTCCCACTATTGAGAACTGGGCTCCCGGTCGCAAAGACGTCCTCGGACGCGTTGCCGGCGATATGCTCAGCGAAGAAGGTGCTTACTTATTCCTCCCCGGCACCGGTACTGCTTACTGCGCTTACTACTACTTCTCTAAAGGCGAAATTTTCGCACCCGAATCAGGTTACGCAAGTAGCCCATACGATATCAGCTGCAACAATTTGGACGTAGCCGTTCCCGCTGCTTCAACCGTAGCCGAAATTGAAGAACTCGACCCCTTGTACGATGCTGCATACCTCTTCCCGTGGAGCTCAAGCGCACAGTACATCGTTAGCGAAGAATACCAAACTCTCGGCCGTCCCGCCGACCTCAGTTATTCAAACGTAGCCGGTGGCGACTTGTTCACTTTTGATGGCAAGACCTATTTCGTTTCGCCTTACACCCAAGTTGAAACCAAGCGCACAGGCGACTTCGTGATTTTCGACGAAGATCTTAACATCATCTACAAGTCTCAGAACGCCAACCCCGACGTTACTGCTGCCGGTGCTTTCCCCAATGGCGGCTCTATCATCGTTCGCCCCATTGACGACTACACCTTCGAATTAGGCGTTGCTGAAGGCACTGCTTCAGGCTTCTTCTGCTCTACTCACACCATCGCGTTCCCCAAACCCGAACCCGATCCCGAACCCGTTTACGCTGATCGCAACCACTTCGCTTACGACCTCGACGTAGAAGACAACGGTGCCGCTCTGTACACCATCAAGTTCAAATCGACCGGCGACGCTCCCAAGGCTGTTCTCGAAGTTTACGAAGAAGGCTCTGAAGAAGCTATCGACGAAGTTGAACTCGGCGCTGTAGTTAAGGGCGAAAACACCTTCAGCTACGACGCTACCGAACTTGCATCGGAACTCAACTACAACTGGGCTATCCGCATCCACAACTACGAAGTTCCTGAAAACATTATCTCTGAACCCATCGCAGTAGGTGGTGGCAGAGCCGGCCTCGCCGTATTCACCGACCCCGAATACCCCGAAGTATTTGGTAAGGTTGCTATCGGCCGCACCAGCAACGGTGGTATCGACGTTTACAATGCTGAAGGCTCTCTCGAAGTATCGGCTGCTCACGCAGGCAACAATCTCATCTCGGCCAGCGGCAACGCTAACAGCTCAAGCCCCATGGACGGTAAAGCCCGTGGTACTGATGCCGTATTCGCAAGCTGGGGCGACTCTTCTTACGGTGTTGTTGCATTCAACATCGCCGACATCGAAGCTGAACCCTACAGCGTATTCGAAGGCGTGAAAGAATCTAATGGTACTATCATGAACAACGGCGTTGCTACCGGCTCAGGCACACCTTGCGTTGCCTTCCAGGGCAAGGGCGACGAAACCCTCATGTTCACTTTCGACGAAGACATCTTTGGCAACCAGCTCGCCGTTAGCCGTATCGGCGCTAACAAGACTGTAGGCACCGCTCTCGAAGTTGTTGGCTTCAAATCACTCCTCGCCAACACAAACATAGGCATGTGGGGCGTTGAAAACGGCCTCTTCCTGACCCAAGTTCGCACCAATGGTATGGAAGCCGGCACTCCCGGCCTCGCTTACTACGACGTGAAGGCCAACGACGTTACTTGGAACATCTCGCAAATGGCCTCTGTCGACGAAGCATTCCTGCCCTCTGCTGCTGCAGGTGTCTGCGTGAACCCCGAAGGCGACCTCCTCGCTGTTTCGACCTACACCGGTGTTGAAGTTTACATTCTCGCTTGGTGCGACAATCTCCCCGTTCTGGAGAAATACAGATCTATCGTATCGCCCTACGCTACCACAACTCGCACCAACATCCAGTTCGACGCTGCCAACAACATCCACGTAACCAACCAAGCCAACGGCTACTACCGCATCACTCTGGCCAACGAAGAACCCATCGTTCTGACTGCCGCTAAGTCTGACAAGCTGCTGAAGGGTGGAACAGTAGGTGTTGAAGACATCGCTATCGACGCTGCTAACACCAACGTTGTTTACTACAACCTCAACGGTATTCGCGTTGCTGCCGAAGACCTCACTCCCGGCATCTACGTGAAGGTAGTTGGTACCACCGCTACCAAGGTCGTTGTGAAGTAATCGCAAACAAACCGACCCTCATCCATAGCGGGGCTCCCTCAGCGGAGCCCCGCTTTTTTTCGCTATGGCGACACTTACAGTCTTCGGCCGAATTTGCTATTTGCCGAGTCAGGAAAATTCATTAATTTTGCAGATATGAATAAAATCACTGATATACGCATCGGGGCGGGCTACGACGTGCACCGCCTGGTGGAAGGCCGACGCTGCATAGTGTGCGGGGTCGACATACCGCATAGCCGCGGCCTGCTGGGCCACAGCGATGCCGACGTGGCGCTCCACGCGCTGAGCGATGCCCTGCTGGGCGCCGTAGCCCTGGGCGACATCGGCAAGCACTTTCCGGACACCGACCCGCAGTGGAAGGGAGCCGACTCGCGCATGCTGCTCCGCGCAGTGGTGGCGAAGGTGGCCGAAGCCGGCTACGTGCCCGGCAACGCCGACATCACCATCATAGCTCAAGAGCCAAAGATGGCCCCTCACATCGAACAAATGCGCCAAAACGTAGCCACCGACCTGGGCATAGCCGTGGGCCGCGTATCGGTAAAGGCCACCACGACCGAGCGTCTGGGATTCACCGGCCGCGCCGAAGGCATCGCCGCCGAAGCATCGGTGCTGGTCTTCGGTAGCAGCGACAACTCCAACTCTGAGCAATGACCCTCTACATCACCGACCTCGACGGCACTTTTCTGGACAACGATGCCCGCGTCAGCGCCACGTCGGCCCGCATCGTCAGCGAGCTGAGCCACCGCGGCGCACTGATTTCGGTAGCGACGGCTCGCACACCTGCCACGGTGGTGGGGCTACTGGCCGACACGTACACATCCACCGACCTGGTGGTGATGACCGGCGCCGCCATCTGGGACCGCCGCCGCGACTGCTTCGCCGAAATAAAGATGCTGGCGCCCGACGAGGCTCGCGCCGTAGTCCGTGGCTTCGAAGGCTCGGGCATCAGCCCCTTCTGCTACACGCTCAAGGTCGACGACCGACAAATCGAAGTATACCACGACGCCGCCGAGCTATCGCAATTCGAACAAATCTTCGTAGACCAGCGCGACGACCTGGCGCTGAAACATTTCAACATCGGCTGCGCCGCCTCCGAGGCCGCCCTCGACCGCATGGTGCTGGCCTTCGCCATGGGCCCGCACGATGCCATCGTAGACGTAGCTCGCCGCCTGTCGGAGACTACTTCGTGCTATGTGTCGTACTACAAAGACACCTACTCGCCCGACCTGTGGCTGCTCGAGGTATTCGCCAACGGTGTGTCGAAAGCCGCCGGCATCGAGCGCCTGCGCCAAATCACCGGCGCCGAGCGCGTCGTAGCCTTCGGCGATAATCTCAACGACATAGCCATGCTGCGCGCCGCCGACGTCGGCGTGGCCGTAGGCAATGCTCTCGACGAAGTGAAAGCGGCCGCCGACGTGGTCATCGGGCCGAACACCGACGACGCCGTGGCGCGTTATATATTAGAAGACTTCGAAAAGAACCATAGCTAGCCAAAAAGACACCCCCCACCCAACCGACGGCCGACTGCCGCACCAACACTACCCCTACACTCAGATATGAAAAAACTATTTCTGCTCGACGCATACGCCCTCATATATCGCGCCTACTACGCACTGATTCGTGCTCCGCGCGTCACCACCGGAGGCTTCAACACCTCGGCCATCTACGGCTTCTGCAACACGCTCGATGAGGTGCTGCGCAAGGAGAACCCCGACTACATCGGCGTGTGCTTTGACCCGCGCGGCGGACACACCTTCCGCCACGAGGCATATCCCGAGTACAAGGCGCAGCGCGACAAACAGCCCGAAGACATCACACTATCGATTCCATACATCAAGCGCATCCTCGACGCATACCACATCCCGGCCATCGAAATCGAGGGCTATGAGGCCGACGACGTGATCGGCACTCTGGCACGCAAGGCCGAAGCCGCCGACTTCGTCACCTACATGATGACACCCGACAAGGACTACGGCCAGCTCATCAGCGACCGCGTGCTCCAATATCGCCCCTCGCTGCGCGGCCAAGGATTCGAAGTGCGCGGACCCGAGCAGGTGTGCGAGCGCTACGGCATCAGCCGACCCGAGCAGGTAATCGACCTACTGGCGCTCGAAGGCGACGCCAGCGACAACGTGCCCGGCTGCCCCGGCGTCGGCGAAAAGACCGCCGCCAAGCTCATCGCCGAGTGGGATTCGGTAGAAAATCTACTGCTACACACCGCTGAGCTCAAGGGCGCACTCCGAGCCAAGGTCGAAGCAAACACCGAGCAGATTCGCTTCTCGAAATTTCTCGTCACCATCAAGACCGACGTTCCGGTCGACATCACCCCCGACGACCTGATACGCCGCGAGCCCGACTTCGACGCCCTGCGCGCCATCTACGATGAACTCGAATTCAAGACTTTCGCTGCACGCCTGGGCGCTCGCTCCGGCGCAGCGCCACAAGCTGAGCCGGCACAGCGCCCGGCAGCCACTGCCGCTCCGCTGCAAGGCTCGCTCTTCGACGACGACGGCGAAGTGACCGCCGAAGCCGCTCAACCCATCGAAGCCGCACCGGTCGACATACTCGAATCGCCCGAGGCAATCGACGCATTCATCGACCGAGCCATAAAAGCCGGCCCAATCGGCGTCGCCGCCGAAATCGAAGGCGACGAAGCCATGCGCGCCACCCTCAGCGGCCTGTCGCTCGCCACTGTCGGCGGCCCTACGGCCTACATCGCCCTACCCACTCGCGGCGACGACCGCGCCCAAGTGCTCGAATCGCTGCAAAAACTACTCAGCGGAGCGGCCACCCTGGTGTGCCACGACGTAAAGCGGCTGATGGTCATCGCCCGCCGTCTGGGACTCGACTGGGCTGCACCCTACTTCGACACCTCGGTAGCGCACTACCTGCTGGCTCCCGAAACTCCGCACGACCTGCCCACCGTGGCCTTCGCCTTGCTGCGCCGCCGCACAGCCGACTACAGCCTCTCGGCCACCGAGCGCAAGAAGGTGCGCCACACATCGGCCGCTGAAGCTGCCGCTGCCACCGGCGAGCGCGCCGCCATAGTGCTCGACCTGATGCCGCTGCTCACCGAGCGACTGCACGCCGACAATCTGTGGCAACTCTACACCGACATCGAAGCTCCATTCATACCCGTGCTGGCATCAATGGAATTCGAAGGTGTGCGCATCGACACCGCCGAGCTGCAGCGCCAATCAAAGAAACTCACCGAGCGCGTCACCGCCTACGAGCAGCAAGTCTACGAACTGGCCGGCGAGCAATTCAACATCAGCTCGCCCATGCAGGTAGGCCGCATATTGTTCGAAAAACTCGCCATCGACCCCAACGCCAAAAAGACCAAACGAGGCGCATGGTCGACCACCGAAGAAATCCTCGAAAAACTCGCGCCGAAGCATCCCATCGTAGGCCTCATACTCGAAATTCGCGGCCTGCGCAAGTTGCTGGCCACCTACGTCGACGCACTGCCGGCACTCATCAACCCCGCCACCGGCAAGATTCACACCACCTACAACCAGATTGTGACCGCCACGGGGCGCATCTCGTCGACCAACCCCAACCTGCAAAACATCCCCGTGCGCACCGACGACGGTCGCGAAATACGCCGCGCATTCATCCCCGACCAGGGCGACCTGCTGCTCTCGGCCGACTATAGCCAAATCGAGCTGCGACTGATTGCCGACATCAGCGGCGACCCGGAAATGATCGACGCATTCAATGCCGGAGCCGACATCCACCGCGCCACTGCCGCCAAAATCTACCACGAACCGCTCGACACCGTCACCGACGCACAGCGCCGCAACGCCAAGACTGCCAACTTCGGCATCATCTACGGCATTTCGGCTTTCGGCCTGTCGGAGCGCCTCGGCATCCCTCGCGGCGAAGCCAAAGAGCTTATCGAAAACTACATGAAGACGTATCCCCGAATCAAAGAATACATGGAGCAGACCATAGTGCGCGCTCGCGAGGACGGATACGTCTCCACCATTCACGGCCGCAAGCGCTACCTGCCCGAAATCAATTCGCGCAATGGCGCCCTGCGCGGCTACGCCGAACGCAACGCCATCAACGCGCCGCTGCAAGGCTCGGCGGCCGACATCATCAAGATTGCCATGATTGCAATAGCTCGACGAATGAAGGAGGAGGGCCTGCGCTCGCGCATGATCGTACAGGTGCACGACGAACTCGTGTTCAACGTCAAGCCCGACGAGCTCGACCACCTGCGCGCACTCGTCGCCAGCGAGATGGAGCACGCCTACCGAGGCCGCGTCACTCTCGAAGTCGCAGCCGGCGTAGGCTCCAACTGGCTCGAAGCCCACTAATCAGCCCAGGCAGAAGGCACCGGTGCACCCACCCTCCTTCTGCACTTTTCACATCGATAAATTAAACTTTATTTCTCCTAAATTGTCTTAAGAATATATACCCCTAAAAAGCAAAAAATGTCGACTCAAGATAAAATTGAAGAAATAAAGAGCCAAAAGGCCACCGAAATACAGCACGACTCCGAGCGCCAAGCCACCACGCCCGACACCAAGGCGCCGAGCAGCGAAATGTGGTATGCTATCGCATCCGTAGCCTTCACCATAGCCGCTTGGTGCTTCGCTGCACTCAACGCTTGGGCTGCAATCGGACTGAGCGCCATAGCCATCGCGCTGGGCGTGACAGGCAAGGGATGCCAAAAGCCGGCCTTACGCAACGCGACAATTACGGCCATCATCGCCGCAACCGTGTTGCTGGTCGTGATAGCCGCATTTCTGATAGTAGTTTATTTAGGATTAAGCTAACTCGCTCCCTCTCTTAGCGCTTAAGCAAATCGGGGCGCAGACGCGCCGTGCGCTCGAGCGACTGCTCGTGGCGCCACTCGGCTATGCGCGCTTCGTGACCGCTGAGCAGGATATCGGGCACGCGCCAGCCATTGTACTCGGCCGGGCGAGTATATACCGGCGGTTCGAGCAGATTGTCTTGGAACGAATCGCTCAGCGCGCTCTGTTCGTCGCCGATAGCACCCGGGATTAGGCGCACGATAGCATCGGCAATGATAGCTGCGGGGAGCTCGCCACCCGTGAGCACATAGTCGCCAATCGATATTTCCTTAGTAATCAGATGCTCGCGAATGCGGTAATCGACACCCTTGTAGTGTCCGCACAAGATGATGATATTCTCGAGCATCGACAGCGAATTGGCCATCGGCTGCGTCAGTATCTCGCCATCAGGAGCCGTAAAGATGACCTCATCGTAGTGGCGCTGAGCCTTCAGTGCCGCGATACAACGGTCGACCGGCTCTACCTGCATCACCATGCCGGCATCGCCTCCGAAGGGGTAGTCATCGACCTTGCGATGCTTATTTGTGGTATAATCGCGAAGATTATGAACCTCAAAAGTGACGAGCCCCTTATCGCGGGCACGTTTCAGAATCGAGCAGCCAAGGGGCGACTCAAGCATTTCGGGCAGTACGGTGATTATGTCGATGCGCATAGCTTTACATTATTAATAAGTAACAGCCATCAAAGGCCGCTACAAAGTTACCAATAATTCGCGAGACCGACAAATACCGCCGAAAGTTAACTTAAAAGTTGTTCTTAAATGTCAATTTTTATTAATTAACAGTGTTAAAATCGTGGTGGCACTGAAAAAATCTTTAAATTTGCAGGCTGAATGGGCATGTTATGCCCTTATTGCACCTATATATATGGTCGCAAGATAAAGAATAATGAAAAAGAACTAACGGAATAGAGAAACCAAAACCTTGAATACCAACTAACAAAGTAATTATGAAAAAACAGCTATTTCTACTGTTATTTTCCCTGATTGCGATTGTGGGTCAAGCCCGAATCGTGACAGGTACGGTTACCGAAGCTGAATCAGGCGAGCCCGCAATCGGCGCGTCTGTTGTAGTGAAAGGCCAACAAGGCGGCCAGGTAACCGACATCGACGGCAACTATTCTATCGACGTACCCAACGATCAGGCTGTCCTGATCTTCTCGATGGTAGGTTTGAAGACCGTCTCAGTGCCCGTAGGCAACCAATCAGTTATCAACGTGACACTGGAAAGCAACACTGAAGTGCTGGGCGAAGTGGTCGTGACCGCTATGGGCCAGTCACAACAGAAATCAAAACTGAACTTCTCAGTACAGGAACTTAAGAGCGACGACGTCGTAGCAGGTCAGTCGAGCAACTTCGTAAACACCCTCCAGGGTAAGGTTGCCGGCGTACAGGTTTCGATGGCCGGTGGCTCGCCTAACTCGGCTTCGCAGATTGTGGTTCGCGCCATCTCGTCAATCAACGACAGCCAGAGCAACGAACCCCTATTCGTAGTCGACGGCATGCCTATCCGTGGCGGTGCTTCGTCGATGGCCGACATCAACCCCAGCGACATCGAATCAATGTCGGTTCTGAAGGGTGCTGCTGCATCGGCCCTCTACGGCCAAGAAGGTGCCAACGGCGTTATCCTCATCACCACCAAGAGCGGCAAGGACGGCAAAGTGACCGTTACCGCTAACGGTGGCTGGGAAATCTCGAGCGTAGCTCACATGCCCAAACTCCAGAAAGAATACATCGGCGGTAGCAACGGCTTCTACATCTCCAACTCGAATGGCGGTTGGGGTCCCCGTCTGAACCCCGAAATGGGCGACAAGTACTACGACAACGTAGACGGCTTCCTCGGCACAGGTTTCATGCAGAAATACGACGTATCTATCTCGGGTGGTAACGAAAAATACTCAGCCTACGCTTCGGCCAACTACATGGACAACGAAGGCGTCGTTCCCAACGACTACAAGAAACGCCTCGGTATCTTCGTGAAGGGCGAATTCAACCCCTCGGAGACCGTAAAAATCATGCTCTCGACCAACTACATCGACAACACCTCGCGTGGCTTCGGCAACTCGATGTCGTCGGTTTACAACTGGGCTATCAACCGCAACATGGCCGACTACCGTCTCAACAACGGCCTGCCCAACTGGTCGTGCCGCTACGACGACTGGGGCATCCTCAACGATGGCCAGCGCCTCGACGCAGCTCTCTCACCCTACTACAGCCGCTACATGGACGGCTCTAAGACCGAAGGCCAGCGCGTCATCATCAACTCACTCCTCTCGTGGGAACCCATCAAGAACCTGACCTTCACCGGCAAGTTCGCTTATGATAAGGGTTGGAGCACATACCAGTCGTGGACTGTTCCCCGCTACGCTCAAGACGAATTCGTATTCGACGACCTCGGTCTCTCTGCCGACGGCACCGCCTCGAAGAACGACTGGTACGGCCGCATGGGTACATACGACTTCGATACCTCGCGTGCTCAGCGTATCACCGCACAGTTCCTGGCCAACTACCGTTGGGACGTAAACGACGACTGGAACCTCAACTTCTTCCTCGGTGGTGAATACACCGAAAGCCAGGGTCTCTCGGGTAGCTTCGGTGGCCAGCACTTCGTGCTCGAAGGCGACTTCTACTCGTTCAACAACCTCGACCCCAACATCTTCTCGCTCAAGGACAACACGCTGAACCGTAGCAATAGCAACAAGTACGGCTACTTCGGCGAACTCCGCATGGACTGGCGCAGCGTCGTACAACTCTCTGTTACCGGCCGCCTCGACGGTTCGTCTTCACTCCGTCAGACCAACAAGCCCACCTACTTCTACCCCTCGTTCACCGGTGGTATCATCTTCTCTGAACTCTTCCACATCAACAGCCCCGTATTCTCATATGGTAAGCTTCGCGGTAACTACGCTAAGGTAGGTAAAGACTGCATGGCCAACCAGTTCTCGAACAACTACAAGCAGTGGCAGACAATGCCCGACAACGGCTTCGCTGTGAACCCCGGCCTGTCGCGCGCTATCACCCTCGAACCCGAAATGACCTCAACCTGGGAAATCGGTACCGACCTGCGCTTCTTCAACAACCGCACTCGTCTCGACCTGGCTTACTACAACACCACCGTTGACAACCAAATCATGGTCGTGCGCGTATCGCCCACATCAGGTACTATCCTCCAGACCCGCAACGAAGGTTCTATCGAAAACCAAGGTATCGAAGCTACTCTTAACCAGACTATCATCTCGACCAAGGACTTCGAATGGACCGCAACCCTCAACTTCTCGATGAACCGCGGCAAGGTGAAGAACCTCCCCGACGGCATGAAGTACCTCGCCGGCGGTAACTCACAGTACACCGACCTCTATACCACAGCATTCCTCGGCGAATCGACTACCGGTATCGTAGGTTCTGACTACCTCCGCAACGAAAACAACGAAATCCTCATCGACGAAAACGGCTATCCCCGCATCTCGACCGAAAAGTACAACTACCTGGGCAACCGCGAACCCGACTGCCTCATCGGCTTCGGCTCGAACTTCGCTTACAAAGACCTCTCGGTATCGTTCCTCTTCGACGGTCGTATCGGTGGCAAGGTGGCTAACATCACCGGCCGTAGCCTCATGAGCAACGGTATGAGCAACTACATTGCCAAGTATCGCAACCACAAGATTCTCTTCCATGGCGTAGTTGAACAGGCCGACGGCTCTTACGCTCCCAACACCAATGCCGTAATCCTCGACCAGCAGACATTCAACAACTACATCTACAACGTAGGCTCGAACTTCATCGAAGATGGTTCGTACCTCCGTCTGAGCTACGTGACTGTTGGCTACGACTTCTCTAACCTCATGAAAAAGCTCGGCTCGACCAACCCCATCAAGGGTCTCCGCTGCTCGCTCACCGGCCGCAACCTCTTCCTGCTGACCAAGTACAGCGGTAGCGACCCCCAGGTAATGCCTGGTGCAGTATCGGGTACAGGCGCTATGGGTATCGACCAGTACAGCGTTCCTTCGCTCCGCAGCTTTAACTTCAACGTTAACGTAACCTTCTAATCAACTGAAAACTCTATGAACAAGATAAAAGCCCTTTCACTGGCTGCTCTGACTGGTCTGGCACTGACTGGATGTAACGACGTCCTGAAGGACAACGTCAACATCGACAGCGCTCACTCTAACACCGCCGACCTCGGTCTTGCTCCTGTCGTATTCTTCGCTAACCAGATTGTATATGACCACGCAGAGTACGGCACATACCTGTCGCAAGCTCTTACCACAATGAGTAAGAACGAACGCGGCGACCGCTCTTACAAATACGGCTGGGGCGGCTTCATCACCGCTCAGCGTCACCCCCAGTGGCGTCGCCACTACTACGATATCGGTGTTAACGGCAACGACCTGATTGACAACTCGCGCGCTATCAACTCGCCCAACTACGAGCTCATCGCACGCACAATCATGCTGATGTCGACTCAGCTCACCACCGACGCATTCGGCGACATGCCCCGCGAAGAAGCTTACAAGAGCAACAACCCTCGCTACGACACACAAGCTTCGGTTTACGCTTGGATGTTCCAAGAAGTTGAAGACCTGCTGGCTATGTACGACGACCCCACTATCGTAAACTCGCCCGAGAACCGCACCATCGACGTAACCCGCGACCGCATCTACGCCGGCGACCTCAACAAGTGGAAAGGCCTCGTACTCGCTATCAAGGCTCGTCTGCTCCTCCGCAACATCCCCAATATCGACCGCTCGGCAGCCACCTGCCAAAAGATTATCGACGCTGCTGACGCTGCTATCAACTGCTGGCGTTCGGGCGACCTGCTCTACGGCAACTGGTTCGGCAACGAACCCCGCTACAAGTTCGATGGTGGCACATATGCTAAGTCGGCTTGCTGGGGCCCCGGCGATACCCGCTTCGACACTTGGCAGTCGTATGCCAACAACCTCGAATCGGCCGTTCCCTCGAAATTCTTCATGCACGACCTCCTCGGCATCGTTAATCCCGGCAAAGAAACCAAGCAAGGCAAATGGGACCGTCTGCTCGGCTATGGCGCTGACCCCCGTCTGACTCTGCTCTTCGTAGCAAACGAAGGCCCTGTATCAGCTACTAACGAAAACAAGGCTGTCATGCTCCGCTACCTCGAAAACAACATCGGCGCAGGCCAGACCTTCAAACAGGTTCACTACCCCAACCTCTACGCAGGTGCTTACTGCGGCGGCACCGATGCCTACAACGTACTCTTCACCATGGAAGAACTCTACTTCATCAAGGCTGAAGCTTACTACTGGAAGGGCGACAAAGTCACCGCTTGCCAGCTCGCTAAGGAAGCAACCGAATGGAACATCCAGCGTCACCTCGACCGCTACCTGGCCGACAACGAAGGTCAGTATCCCTACACCGACGGTAAGCCCGGTAAATATGGTGCTAGCTGGTGGCCTCTCCACGTAAAATCATTCCTCAACAACGAAGACGGCCAGGATCCCGACGTAAAAGCTATCAAGACCACTAAGTGCGAAGAAAACGGCCAGGAACACTGGTACTTCAACGAATCGGCCTACACTCTGAGCGACCTCATGATTCAGAAGTACATCGCCATGTATCTCCAGCCCGAACAGTGGACCGACATGCGTCGCTATCACTACTCAAACAACCGCAACAACTACGGTATCGGCGATGCTAACGAAATCGTATACCCCACCCTCCGTCGCCCCTACAACCTCTACAAGCCCTACTTCGTAGACGGTCTGAGCAACGAAGAACAGGAAAACACCTGGATTCAGCGTATCAACTACGACCCCGAAACCGAAGAAAAGTACAACCAGAAAGAACTGCAGCGTCTGGGCGCTTACAAGAACCACCACTGGCTCCTCAAGCCTATGAACTGGGCTCAGGACTACGGCGTGCGCACCTCGCTGACTGCTGAATAATCTGATTTATCTCTCAATCATCAAAAACGAAAGACAATATGAAAATTCAATATAAAATAGGATTTCTGGCACTGGCTGCACTGGCCACCACCTCGTGCGCTCGCCACGACATCATCAACGAAGTCGTGGAGATCGGTCCCGACGTGCCCACTGCCTACTGGCAGCTGAACTCGACCGTCTGCAAAGCCGGTGAATCATTCGGCTTCCAGGGTAAATACACCGTTTCGCCCGGCCGTACTGCCGACCGCAGCGAAGTGTGGTACCAAATCGTTCGCGACGAAGAAGCTTCGGTGCTCTCGAAACTTGGTGGCACATCGCTGGGCTACACACACAAGACTACAAAGACCGATACCATCCGTACATTCCAATCGATGGCCGTGTTCCCCCACGACGAAAACTATTGGGATGGCTACGAATACATCATTAACGGTACTGTTCCCGTATCGCGCACTCTCGCTCCCGTAAAATGGGCCGATATCAACGCTTGGGACGAAGAAAACTTCCAGTCCTACTATCCCGAAGGCTTCAAGGAAGGCTTCCTCAACACCGTTATCGGCTACCTCACCGACGAGGCTACTGCCGACAACTACTACAACTCACTCCGCTCGGTATACATCTCGTATGACTTCACCAACGAGCAGTTTGCTGCTGTAGGTCTCCCCGAAATCGACATGACTCAGGCCGATGCCGATAAGAGCGACAAGTGGTTCTCAACCACTACTGCCGACGACAAGAACATCACCGGCTATTACTACTACACCGTTGTCGACAGCGTCAACGTAGTAAACGAAATCTCAATCGAAGAAAACGAAACCTTCACAGGCGCACCCACCTACCCCGTGTACAAGGCTGCCGACTGGGTATTCTGCCGCTACGACGACAACGCCGGCGCTATCGTGGCTACCGTTCGCACCGAATGGCTGCCCAAGTTCCGCGCTCTGCTCGAAACCATTCCTTTCGAAGACTGGATCTACGACTCAGCTAACGCTTGCTACAAGGTAGACTTCGCTCGTAAGTACACTCTCAAGGCTCAGTTCCGTGTTTATGACACCGAAGGCAACGAAGGCCGCGCTTACGACGTACTGGACATCTCTATTAACTAATCAGCTAACCACCATTGAAAGTCATGAAATTATTCAATAAGATAGCTATGGCCACCCTGGCCATCTCAGCTCTGTCGGCCTGCACCGAAGACTACGTAGATTCAGTGCAGCTCGAAGGCAAAGCTGTGGACTTCACCTACAACGTAGACGGCGACGAATACCTGCTCGACTACTACGTGGTATCTGCGGTAAAGTTCAACAACACATCGGCTAAAACCGGCAACTTCGTTTGGGACTTCGGCGACGGCTCTACTTCTACCGAAGCTTCACCCGTGCACAAATACGAAGCAGCAGGCAATTACAAAGTGACCCTCACCCTCGAAGGCGTTGGCTCGCGCACATACCCCCTGCAGATTAATGATATCTCGCCCGTGCTCACCGTTGCTACTCAAAGCGACGATATCATCGAGTTCAACAAGACTACGATGACATTCAACATCGAGCTCCCGAACCCCGAAAACCTCGAGACTCGCTACGTGTGGACCTTCCCCGAAGGCACCACCTACGCTGATGGCACCGACGCTACCGAATTCGTAGGCTACAGCCACGCTGACGGCACTATCGACTATCCTCAGCCCGTGAAATTCCGCAACATCGGTTCGCAGCGCGTATCGATTGTCACCACCTTCGACACTGCCGAAGGTGGCCAGAACCGTCGTCTTGCCGACACTTACCTCAACGTACAGGTAGGCTGCGACAAGCCCGCTTCGACTCTCTACTACGCTCAGCGTGGTGGCAACATCAAGGCTATCAAGCTGCTTGATGAAATCCCCGAAGGCACCAAAATCATGCCTTACGACCTCGGCGTTCCCTCGGGTTCGACCGTCTTCAACCTGCTCTACAACACCACCCAAGAGATTACCAACACTGAAGACCCCGACGCTGTAGCTGAAGATGTCGATTGGATTTACATCCTCGACGCCGGCAAGCAGTACTACTACGTCAACGACGAAAACGGCGTGCTCGGCGACGGCAACATCACCGCTATGAAAGCCGACGGCACCGGCGTCAACATCGTTATCACCAACGTTGGCGGCGCTGCATTCAACGACCCCTTCCGTGGCTGCATCAACAATGGTACCATCTACTACACCGACCGTAACACCGGCTTCACCGGCATCAGCTGCACGACTCGCGGCGCCGTTGAAGGCAAAGACAGCGACAACCGTCGTGGCAACTACGTGATGACCAACGAAAACACTCCGTTCAAGGATCAAGGTATCGCTTGGGGTGCTATCTCGAATGGTCTGTACCGCGACCGCAGCGGCTGGTGGTGGATTGGCAAGAACTACAACGCCTTCGGTATCTTCCGCTTCCGCGACTCTGACGTATATGCTACAGAAGAAGAAGCTAAGAAGCACGCTATACCTTCAGAACCCCTGTTGAGCGGCGAAAAAACCTCGACATTCACCGTCGACGAAGACCGCCAAATGGTATACGTTTACCACACACTCCCCAACCAGGGCTTCATGGCATTCAATCTGGTCGACTACAAAGAGACCATCGAAGTGAAGGACGCCGTATTCACAAAGACTATGAACTGCACACCGGAGAACACCACCAGCGACGAAGGTCTCTTCGTGACTCAGCTCGCTGTTGACCCCGACAATGGCAAGGTTTACTTCTGCTTCCGTCCCGAATCAGGCGATGAATCAGGCCTACAGGCCGGTATCGTAGTTTACGATCCCGAAGCTAAGAAGCTGAGCAACTATGGCGAAACCAAGGACCTCGCTACCGGTTGCGTCATCAACACACACAAGACCAAACTCTTCTGATAAATATTAAGAAGTTACTTTGCAAAAGGTAATCCTCGGCCGCGTAGCCGCGGGTTACCTTTTGCTTTAATAGAAACTTGATTTTTTGGCAATTTTGCCGCTAAATCCATCAAAAACCAACAACCAATAGACCAACATGAAAAAATTTTTCACGACCCTGCTCTGCGCAGCTATTGCTGCACTCTGCCTCGCTCCGCAGGCCGAAGCTGCTCAGATGCGTGAGCATCGCGCCGTGTGGCTGACCCCATATCTGGGCGAGTGGCCCGGTACAGGCATCAACGCAACTAACGCCCAGCGCCTCCTCAACAACCTCGATAAGCGCCTCGACGAAATGGAAGCCGGCGGCATCAACATCATCTACTATCACGTACGCTCGATGTGCGACGCCACCTACAAATCAAGCTACGAGCCCTGGTCGAAAGGCGTATCAGGCACTCGCGGCACAGAACCATACTTCGACCCGCTGGAAAAACTACTCGAGCGTGCCCACGCTCGCGGCATCGAAGTATATGCTTGGTTCAACCCCTACCGCTACTGTGGCAAATACCGCTTCGGCGACAGCCCTCTCGACTACGAAGTGTCGCATCCCGAATGGCTCATCATGCAGGAAGACGAATGCATCCTCAACCCTGCGCTCGAAGAAGTAAAACAGCGCATCGTCGACGTCATTGTTGAAGTAATCGACAACTACGACGTAGATGGCATCATCTTCGACGACTACTTCTACTCGAACCCCACCCCCAACGCTCTCGACGACGCTCTCTACAATGAAGCTAAGGCTGCCGACCCATCGGTAGGCACAAAGATTCAGTGGCGCGTCAACAACGTCAACTCTATGATTCAGCGTGTATCGAAAGCTATCAAAGAGCATAAACCCTACCTGCCCTTCGGCATCTCACCTGCCGGCTCGGCTTCGCCTGCCAACATCCGCACCGAATATGGCCTGGAGCCGTCGCCTCAAGGCGACTGGCAGTACAATGCCATTGCATCTGACCCTCTGGCATGGCTCAAAAACCAGTGGATTGACTTCATCGCTCCTCAAATCTACTGGCCCGACAAATTCGACATCATGCAGGATTGGTGGAACATCGCTGCCCGCAAGTTTGGACGCCACCTCCACACTGCCATCACATTCTCAGACTACAGCAACTTTGGCGGCGCGGAATACTCGCGCGAAGTCGACTATGCTCGCGACCTACTTGCCACCGGCGAAAGCGGCATTAGCTTCTTCCGCTACAATGTCATGAACGACTCATACATCAAATACGACGGCAAGAGCATGTCATTCACACAATACATCGGCCTGACATCGTATTCTACTCAAGCACTGACCCCGATTCGCCCCTGGAACAATGTGTACGCTCCGGCCTACACAGCCAATGTACACCGCGATGGCGAAAACCTGGTGTGGGACGCCGTCGAAGGTATGCGCTACACAGTCTATGCATTCGCTGCCGGCGAAGAGCAAAAGCCCTTCAGCTCTAACCTCGTGCAGGTATGCTACACCAACTCGCTCGCTATACCCTCGGACCTGAGCGGTTCGACCTTTGGCGTTGCCGTATACGACCGCTACGGCAACGAATACCCGATGCTACTCGAAGGCGCTACACTGGGCGAAGCCGTAAATGCCGAGCTTACCTACCCTGCTAACGGCGAGAAAGCTGCCGACCTCTTCGACTTCACTTGGAAAGAAAACGGCCACGACAACATACTGGAAGTCGCTACCGATGCTGATTTCGCTAACATCATCGCCACATGCCAGACCAACGGCTCGGCTGTCAGCTCATATCAGATTCCGAATCTCACCGAAGGTAAAACTTACTACTGGCGCGTACGCACCAACGCTGTAAATGCAGCTGCCGGCGTATCTGAAGTGCGCTCGTTCGTTGCTTCGCGATTTGCCACCACCGGCCCCAACGACAAGAATCAGACTACCACACCGACTATTACGTGGACTCCTGCCTACGAAGGCTCGGTCTACAAAGTAGAAATATCTATCAATAGCCAATTCTCAACCATCGCATACTCCGGCGAGACCACCGAGACTTCGCTGAAAGTAGATGAAGGCTACCTCAACTCAGGCCGCCGCTACTACTACCGCGTCACCGCCTCACGCGACAACCGCACTTCGACCAGCGACGTAGCCGAATTCTGGACTGCCGACCTTATACCCGAACTGCCCAAATTCGTCAACCCGGCATCAGACGGCGCTACTCTTTACGCAAACCAGACCATCGAACTCGCACCCGTGGCAAATGCCAGCGGCATGAAGTTGAATATTTCGAACAACGCCGAATTCACCGGTCGCTTATTCTCGCAGACTATGCGCGACGGCGAAAACTACACAAAGGCTTTGTCGGAAATCAAAGTTGCAGGCAAGAATCTCGTAGCCGGCCAGACCTACTACGTCCGCGCCTGCTCCATGTACTTCACTCAGGACAACCAAACATCAGAAAAGTCAACCGACTACACCGTATCATCATTCGTGTACAGCGATGCTAACGGCGTAGGCGACATCACGGGCGATGAAGCAGAAGTCACTGTAAGCCCCGAAGGTATTGTCACCATGCCCGTCGAAGGCAACACAGTGAGCGTATACCGCACTGATGGCTCTTGCGTATTTACATGCGAAGGCGCTCCGACCACCGTCGATATCTCGGCTCTGGCAGCAGGCCTATATATCGTCAACGTCGTAGGCCCGACTCCCGCCGCCATCAAATGGGTAAAATAAATACCCCACAATCTAAAAAACATTAAAAAAAGTCCTAATCTCCCTCGCAGCAGCTGAGGCTGTGTCGTAATTAAAGTTTACGGCGCAGCCTCTTATTTGTGGCGCATCGGCATATTATTTGCAAAGACCGAATATTTGGCCTACCTTTGCAACCATACGCTGCCTAAGGGCGACATCATTCTTAACTCCCAATCTAAAATGAAAACAATATTTTTTGCACTCAGCATGGCCTGCCTCCTCAGCCTTTCATCGTGTGGCAACGAAACCGATAACAAAATCGAAAAATTAAGCGAACTAACCGAAAAAGCTAACGAGCTCACTCAAAAAGCTGCGGCCGGCGACCACGAAGCATCTGAAGAGCTCAATAAGGTGGCTAACGAAATATTCCTGCTGTCAGTCGACCTTAAGGACAGCGAGCTAAACGAAGAGCAAAAAGAAGCCATCAACGAGATACTCAAAAAGTAATAATCTATCCCTATTATAAAGCCGGCGGACAAGAAATCCTCTGGCTTATTTTTTCACTTGTCCGGCGCATAAAGAGACACTGACTTATCTTTGCCATAATCACATAAATTGTAAATATGGTCACAGCATCTGAAATAGAATCAACAATGCGGCAAATGGCCGACCCGGAGCAGCAACGCATACTCAGCCGATTTTTCAAAACCGGCGAAGGCGAATACGGGGCCGGAGACGTGTTTCTTGGCATAAAAGTACCTAATACGCGCGCAGTCGTAAAAGGAGCTCGGCTGCATGTGTCGCTTGACGAAATTGAGAAGCTGCTTCAATCGCCATACCACGAAGTGCGTCTGTGCGGCTTTCTGCTGCTCGTCGAAGAAATGAATGCGGCATTACCCCGCAGAGGTGTCGACACGCGCGAGAACGCGCTAAAAAGGGCTAAAATCGCACAATTCTACCTATGCAATGCTCGCAAAGCTAACAACTGGGACCTCGTCGACCTTTCATGCTACAAAATCATCGGGCAATGGCTGCTGCATCCACAAGCCGATGGCACGATGCCTCGGCGCGACATTCTCGACAAGCTTGCTCACAGCGAAAATCTCTGGGAGCAACGCATAGCCATCGTTTCGACAATGATGCTCATACGCCACGGCCAGTACGACGACACCCTTCGCATAGCAACGCTACTGCTCGGGCACCGGCACGACCTCATCCACAAAGCCATCGGCTGGATGCTGCGCGAAGTCGGCAAGCGCGACCTTGCCACACTCGCAGCGTATCTCGACACTCACTACAGCGAATTACACCGCACCACGCTGCGCTACGCCATCGAGCGCCTTGCCCCGGCCGAGCGCCAAGCCTGGCTCCTACGCCGATAATCGCTCAAATTTCACGTCGCACAGACATACAATCATATAAAAAATCGGGGCCATACCAGCGCGGTACGGCCCCGATTATCTTTGGGAAGCTAAGTGGATTAGTCGGCCAGCTTAGCGTTGATGAATTCGCGGTTGAGGCGAGCGATGTTGCTCAGAGGAATCGACTTGGGGCATTCAGCGGCACAAGCACCGGTGTTGGTGCAGTTGCCGAAGCCGAGTTCGTCCATCTTCGCAACCATGGCGCGAGCACGACGCTTGCGCTCTACCTGGCCCTGGGGCAGGAGTGCGAACTGGCTAACCTTAGCCGAAACGAAGAGCATAGCCGAGCCGTTCTTGCAAGCAGCAACGCAAGCGCCGCAGCCGATGCAAGTAGCCGAGTCCATAGCTACGTCGGCGATTTCCTTCGAAATCGGAGTAGCGTTGGCATCGGGAGCACCGCCGCAGTTGAACGATACGTAGCCACCGGCCTGCTGAATCTTATCGAAAGCAGCGCGGTCAACCATAAGGTCGCGGATTACGGGGAAAGCAGCCGAGCGCCAGGGTTCGATGGTGATAGTGTCGCCATCGTTGAACTTACGCATGTGGAGCTGGCAAGTGGTGATGCCCTGAACGGGGCCGTGGGGGTGACCATTGATGTAGAGCGAGCACATACCGCAGATACCTTCGCGGCAGTCGCTATCAAACACAACGGGTTCTTCACCCTGCTCCACAAGACGCTGGTTGAGCATATCGAGCATTTCCAGGAAGGAGCTGCCGGTGGAGACATTGTCGAGGTGATACATGACGAACTGGCCCTTTTCCTTGGGACCACGTTGACGCCAGATTTTCAGGTTAACGCTGATTGTATGTTCCATAGTTGTAATCGTGGTAAGGATTAGGACTTATAGTTACGGGTCTGAACCTTGATAGCCTCGTACTTGAGGGGTTCTTTGATGAGGATAGGCTTCTCGGTGTCGCCGGTGTACTTCCAGCAGCTTACGTACATGTACTCATCGTCGCGACGTGCAGCTTCGCCATCGGCGGTCTGATATTCTTCGCGGAAGTGAGCACCGCACGATTCGTTGCGGTTGAGGGCGTCGATAGCCATCATGCGAGCGATAACGAGGAAGTCCTCGAGGCGGAGAGCCTTTTCGAGCTCGGTGTTGAGGTCGTCGGCACGGCCAACGATACGCAGATCCGAGTAGAATTCCTTGCGAACTTCTTCGATTTCGTCAAGAGCCTTAACGAGAGTCTGAAGAGTGCGGCCCATACCTACAAGATTCCACATCACGTGGCCGAGTTTCTTGTGGATTTCGTCGGGCGACTTAGTACCCTTGATATCCATAAGCTTCTGGATACGTTCGCGAACGCTCTTTTCGGCTTCTTCGAATTCGGGAGCGTCGGTCGAGAAGTGGGGAACCTTGATCTGATCGCTCAGATAGTTCTGCATGGTGAAGGGGAGCACGAAGTAGCCGTCGGCCAGACCCTGCATCAGAGCCGAAGCGCCGAGGCGGTTAGCGCCGTGGTCAGAGAAGTTACATTCGCCGATAGCGAAGAGACCCTTAACCGAAGTCTGCAGTTCGTAGTCAACCCAGATACCGCCCATAGTGTAGTGCGAAGCGGGGAAGATCATCATCGGAGTTTCGTAGGGGTTGTCGTCCGAGATCATCTGATACATATCGAAGAGGTTGCCGTAGCGGTCGCGAACCACGTCTTCGCCAAGGCGTTCGATAGCGTACTTGAAGTCGAGGTAAACGGCATTGCCGGTACCTACGCCATAGCCGGCGTCGCAACGTTCCTTAGCAGCACGCGAAGCGATGTCGCGGGGGCAGAGGTTACCGAATGCGGGATAGCGGCGTTCGAGGTAGAAGTCGCGGTCTTCGTCGGGAATATCGGTGGGTTTGAGCTTGCCTGCGCGGATAGCTTCGGCATCTTCTTTCTTTTTGGGAACCCAGATACGGCCGTCGTTGCGCAGCGATTCGCTCATAAGGGTGAGCTTCGACTGGTCTTCGCCGTGAACGGGGATACAAGTGGGGTGAATCTGAGTGAAGGCGAGGTTGGCCAGGTAAGCGCCCTTCTTGAAAGCCTGTACGGCAGCTGAGCCGTTGCAGCCCATAGCATTGGTCGACAGGAAGAATGCGCGGCCGTAGCCACCGGTAGCGAGAACTACAGCGTGAGCAGCGTAGCGTTCGATTTCACCGGTCACGAGGTTGCGAACGATGATACCGCGAGCGCGACCGTCGATGATAACAACGTCGAGCATTTCGCGACGAACGAACGACTTAACTTGGCCCTTCTGAATCTGGCGGTTGAGCGAAGCGTAAGCGCCGAGCAGCAGCTGCTGGCCGGTCTGACCCTTAGCGTAGAAAGTACGGCTCACCTGAGCACCACCGAACGAACGGTTGGCCAGCAGACCGCCGTATTCGCGAGCGAAGGGAACACCCTGCTCAACGCACTGGTCGATAATATTGTTCGACACTTCAGCCAGACGGTAAACGTTGGCTTCGCGCGAGCGGAAGTCACCACCCTTGACGGTGTCGTAGAACAGACGGTAAACCGAGTCACCATCGTTCTGATAGTTCTTAGCAGCATTGATACCACCCTGAGCAGCGATTGAGTGAGCGCGGCGGGGGCTATCCTGGATGCAGAAGTTGAGTACGTTGAAACCGAGTTCACCAAGAGTCGAAGCAGCCGAAGCGCCGGCGAGGCCTGTACCTACAACGATGATGTCGAGGTTGCGCTTGTTGGCCGGGTTAACGAGCTTCTGGTGAGCCTTGTAGTTGGTCCATTTCTCAGCGACTGGACCTTCGGGTATTTTCGAGTCAATCTGGTACTCAGGAAGTTTTGACGATTCGACATCTGCAAATTCCTGCATGATAGGGCTCGAATCGATCATATCTTTGATTTTATTAAGGTCTATCATCTTTCTGAGAAATTATTGGTTGTTAGTATTTTCTTCGGGTTGAGCTTCTTCAGCAGCAGGAGCTTCTTTAGTAGAAGCAGCGGCGGCATTCTGAAGCATTACAGCACGGTCAACCATAGGACGCATCTGCTGAACGAAGTTCTGCAGAGTAGCGAGCGCCTGGTTAGGCTTAGCATAAGCACCGGCATAAGCCTTCACGTTGTTAACGATAGCTTCAGCCTTGGGCATTAATTCAGCGATAGTGGTTGCAAAGAATTCCTGCTGAGCTTCAACTGAGTTGAAGTTGGGCTGCTGCTGGAATTCTTCGAAAGCAGCTTCGATTTGGGGGAGGAGTGCATCAGCTTCTTCGTTGAAGATTTCGCTCCAGTGTTCGCCGTACTGAGCCTTGAGGTCGGCATTTTCAAGATAGTAGTTATCGTTAGCACGAACGGTGAAAACTACAGCCTGAGCGACGAACAGAGCTATAACGATTGAGGTCCACCAGTTGGCGATGGTTTTCAGACGGCTGATCCAGATGTTGTTGTCCCAACCGATGGTGTGGAACATCGACCAGAAGCCATGAGTCATGTGGAACCAGAGAGCCACGAAACCGATGATGTAGATTACGGGAGTCCACCACTGCTGGAAGGCAGCCTGAATGAAGAGGGTACCCATGGCAGGAGCGCAGGGAGTACCATCAAGCTGAGGCATGTCAGCTACTTCAGTGCCAAGCACTTCTACGAGCTGCATCTTAGCCCAGAACTGGATGAGGTGCACGATGAGGAATGCCACTACGGCAACACCGAGCACAAGCATGTTCTTCGACGACCATTCAACACCGGGAGCGGCGCCGGCTACAGCGTAGCGGTCGTTGCCACGGGCTGCACGGTTTTGAAGCGTGAGCCAAAGTGCATAAATAATGTGGATGATGAACAGCAGGGCGAGGCCGGCCGACGCTACCAGTGCATACCAGTTAGCGCCCAAGAACTCGCACACCTGATTGTAGGCAGTAGGCCAAATCAGAGCTACCGCATTCATCAGCACGTGAAAAGTTACGAATAGGACGAGTGCGATACCGGTGATGGCCATCACGAATTTACGTCCTATAGATGAGCTTGTTAACCACATAGGATGATTGTTTTAGTTATTATTGGATTGTTTTGGTTGTCAGTTTTAGGTGCCTATATGGGCATATTTCAGTGCAAATTTAACACAATTTGACCAAGCGACCAACTATTAAAGAAAAAATTCTTTAACCAAATTCAAAATTCCGAGCAAATTCACGAAAAACGACACAAAAAAACCGATAAGAAAACTCAGATTAGCTCACACCGAGCACAAAAGAGACCTCGAGAAGCCAAATCTCGGATTCTCTAATCACAACTTCACATTGATGCCGGCGGTTGCTAGCGATAATCAGCAAATTGAGCTTGAAGTTTTTTGCGAGCGAAGTGGATACGGCTCTTGACGGTGCCGAGCGGCAAGTTCATGCGCTCAGCGATTTCGTTGTACTTGTAGCCGGCCAAGTGCATCGAGAATGGCACGCGATATTCCTCCGGAAAGTCGTCAATCGCTTTGGATATCTCGGCAGCATGCAGCGACTCCTCCGGCGCTTCGATACCAGAATCTTGCGATAGGTTTAGATGATATAAATTTTCGGTTGTGTCGACGACTGTCGCAATACGCTGTCCACGACGATAGTTGTTAATGAAGATATTACGCATAATCGTAAACATCCAGCCCTTGAAGTTGGTGTTTTCGGCATACTTTTCTTCATTATCAATAGCCTTAAGCGTAGTATCTTGCAAAAGGTCATAAGCATCATCGCGATTAGAAGTAAGCAAATAGGCAAAATTCAGTAATTTCCCCTGTAATTGCATTAGGCTCGTCTGAAATTTATCGCTTTTCATAACGCTTGGATATAGAAGTTCTGTTTTATCAGTTTTTTGATTCGTGCATAGTCTCTTTTTCACAAAAATACCCTCGACAAACTACTCACCAAATATTTTTATGTTAATATATTTTAACGGAGCTAATATCAAATTTCAACACTTATATCTCGTTGTTTTACAGATGTTTAATACACCTTCAAATTGTTACAGAATTGTTACAATTATCAAAATATTCCGGCACCTAAACCGACTCGACACACAGACGACCTCCACCCGGTCGAGCATCGTCTACACAAACGGCCTCCACGTCGGCCGCTGCCTGCTAAAACATCAATGACATTATATAATTAAGGAGTCGCACAGCGTTTGCTTGCAAAATAAACAAAAAATAGCTATCTTTGCGGTAATTTTTTTGAGAAACGAAAATTAACTGCTATACACAATGAATATTCTTGAACTAAGCGAACAGGAGATAATCCGCCGCAACTCACTCGAAACGATGCGCACGATGGGCATTGACCCCTATCCTGCAGCCGAATTCCCGGTCAACGGATACAGCGACGAGATCAAGGCAACCTTCAGCGACGACGCACCTCGCCGCGAAGTATCGATTGCCGGCCGCATCATGGGCCGACGCATCATGGGCAAAGCCTCGTTCGTTGAACTCCAGGATTCGCACGGCCGCATCCAGGTATACATCTCGCGCGACGAGATTTGCCCGGGCGAAGACAAAGAACTGTACAACACCGTGTTCAAGAAACTTCTCGACATCGGCGACTTCATCGGCATCACCGGCCACGTCTTCCGCACTCAGACCGGTGAAATCTCGGTACATGCCGCACAGCTGACCGTACTGAGCAAATCGCTGCGTCCGCTGCCCATTGTCAAGGTTAAAGATGGCGTCACCTACGATGCATTCGACGACCCCGAACTCCGCTATCGCCGCCGCTACGTAGACTTAGTGGTCAACGACGGCGTGAAAGAAATATTCCTGAAGCGCACCAAGGTCTACACTTCGATGCGCGAATACTTCAACGGCCAGGGCTACATCGAAGTCGAGACTCCCATTCTGCAGTCGATTCCCGGCGGTGCAGCCGCTCGCCCATTCATCACCCACCACAACGCGCTCGACATACCGCTGTATCTGCGTATCGCCGATGAGCTCTACCTCAAGCGTCTGATTGTCGGCGGATTCGAAGGTGTATACGAATTCTCAAAGAACTTCCGCAACGAGGGTATGGACCGTACGCACAACCCCGAATTCACCTGCATGGAAATCTATGTGTCGTACAAGGACTACAATTGGATGATGGACTTCACCGAGAAGATGCTCGAGAAAATCTGTCTCGACGTCAATGGCACCGACAGCGTCAAGGTTGGCGACAACGTCATCTCGTTCAAGGCACCCTTCCCTCGCGTCACCATGGCTCAAGCCATCAAAGAGCACACCGGCTACGACATCACCAACATGACCGAAGACGACCTGCGCCGTGTATGCCAAGAACTCGAAATCGAAGTTGACCCCTCAATGGGCAAGGGCAAACTCATCGACGAAATCTTCGGTGAAAAGTGCGAAGGCAAGTACATACAGCCGACATTCATCACCGACTACCCCATAGAAATGTCGCCGCTCACCAAGCGCCACCGCAACAACCCCGAACTGACCGAACGATTCGAACTGATGGTCAACGGCAAGGAACTTGCCAACGCCTACTCCGAGCTCAACGACCCCATCGACCAATACGAACGCTTCGTAGAGCAAATGCGCCTAGCCGAAAAGGGCGACGACGAAGCTATGATTATCGATAGCGACTTCATCCGCGCACTCGAATACGGCATGCCTCCCACATCAGGCATGGGTATCGGCATGGACCGCCTCGTGATGCTCATGACCGGCCAGACCACCATACAAGAAGTACTTCTCTTCCCGCAGATGCGCCCCGAAAAAGTCGAAAAGCGCGACAAGGCCGAAGCCTACGAAGCACTCGGCGTACCGGCTGAATGGGTAGCTCCGCTGCAGAAGGCCGGCGCTATCACCGTTGCCGCCCTCGCCAACGCCGTTGCCGGCAAGCTCTTCCAAGATTTGTTGGCTATCAACAAAAAATACAAGCTCGGACTCAAGACCACACCTGCCGAAATCCAGGGATGGATCGACGCAGCCGCCGCAGCCACCTCTGCGGCTGAGTGAGCCTCACTGTGCCGATGTCACTGATAATGCAGGGCATCGGCACAGCACATCCTCTCTTCCAGCACTCTCCGTCCGTAGCTTAAAACAACTTTTCACTTAAAAGAAAGCATTATGACTGCACTCGGCAACATAGCACTCCTAGGTGGCGGCTCATGGGCCACTGCCTTGGCCAAGTTGCTGCTCAACAACTGCGAGTCCATCACATGGTACATGCGTCGCGACGACCGCATTGAGGAATTCCTCCGACTCGGTCACAACCCGGCCTACCTGACGGATGTCAACTTCGACACATCGCGCATCCACTTCTCATCGGATATCAATGCGGTGTGCGCCGAAGGCGATGTCCTCGTACTCGCCATGCCTTCGCCATATTTCAAGTCGCACACCGACAAGATAACCGTACCCTTGGCCGATAAAATTATCGTATCGGCCGTCAAAGGTATCGTCCCCGACGAAAACCAGCTCATCACCGACTACATGACCGACCACTTCGGTGTGTCGCCGATGCGCGAATTGGTCATTTCAGGCCCGTGCCACGCTGAAGAAGTAGCACTCGACCGTCCCAGCTACTTGACCATCGGCTGCCACGATTTATCGCTAGCAACCGAATTCGGCAACTTGATTGTGTCGAAGCGCTCACACGTCATCACCTCGACCGACGTCGAAGGCATCGAATACGGAGCTGTACTCAAAAACGTATACGCCATCGCAGCCGGCATCATTCATGGCATGAAGCGAGGCGACAACTTCTTAGCTATGCTCCTGTCAAACGCCTTGCGCGAGATGAAACGATTCTGCGCTGCGGCCGCACCCGGCGAGCGCCAAATCTGCGACTCCGTATATCTAGGCGACCTACTCGTGACGTCATATTCACGATTCTCACGCAACCACAATTTTGGCTCGATGATAGGAAAAGGCTACTCTGTCACGGCCGCACGCATGGAAATGGAGCAGACCGCCGAAGGCTACTACGCCGCAAAGTGCATCACCGACATCAACAAAAAATTCGGTGTCGATATGCCCATTCTCGAAGCCGTCTACGACATACTATATCGCAACGTATCACCCACGAAAGCCATCAACCGCATAGCCGAGTCTTTCTCTTGATACGCACCAACATACACTGAACGATGGCAAAGAAAATCGTTGAGACCCCGCTGATGAAGCAGTACGTCGAGATGAAGAAAAAACATCCCGACGCCGTCTTACTTTTCCGCGTGGGCGACTTCTACGAGACATTCTCCGACGACGCCATCACCGCCTCGGAAATATTAGGTATCACCCTCACTCGCCGCGCTAATGGAGCCGCCCAGCACGTAGAGCTGGCCGGATTCCCACATCACGCACTCGACACCTACCTACCAAAATTGGTACGCGCCGGAAAGCGCGTGGCTATCTGCGAGCAGCTCGAGGACCCTAAAAAGACTAAAAGCCTCGTCAAACGCGGCATCACCGAGCTTGTAACCCCCGGTGTAGCCCTGAG
The DNA here is from genome assembly GCA_964456545.1 of uncultured Bacteroides sp. Taxonomy (GTDB): domain Bacteria; phylum Bacteroidota; class Bacteroidia; order Bacteroidales; family Muribaculaceae; genus CAG-873. The sequence goes on along the minus strand of CAYWAM010000006.1, from coordinate 23,731 downwards.
CGATAACGTACTCTCGCACAAAGAGAACAACTTCTTGGCAGCCCTACACTTCGGCAAATCGCTGGTAGGCGTTGCCTTCCTCGATATCTCGACAGGCGAGTTCCTCACCGCCGAAGGCACTCCCGACTATGTCGATAAAATAATCTCAAACATGGCACCAAAAGAGGTGCTCGTAGAGCGCGGTCGCAAGCAGCAAGCCACCGACACACTCAGCGAAAAATACTTCATGTTTGAGCTCGAGGACTGGATTTTCACCTCCGATGCGGCCAACGAGCGCCTTCGCTCGCAGTTTGGCGTAGCCTCGCTCAAAGGCTTTGGCATCCAAGGTATGCCCGAGGCTATTATCGCTGCCGGCGCCATCCTTCACTACCTCGACATCACCAAACATTCGCGCCTAAGCCATATCACTTCGATTTCGCGAATCGAAGAAGACCGCTACGTGCGCCTTGACCGCTTCACTGTGCGCAACCTCGAGCTCATCAACCCGCTCGACGAAGGCGGCAAGAGCCTCATGAGCGTACTCGACCGCACCGTCACCCCGATGGGCTCGCGCCTACTCCACCGTTGGCTACTCTTTCCGCTCAAAGACCCCAAAGCCATCAACGCTCGCCTAAGCGTAGTCGATGCCTTTTTTCGCTCGCCCGACGACCGCGACGACCTCTGCGATATGCTGCAACGCGTCGGCGACCTCGAACGCTTGGTCTCGAAAGTAGCTGCTGCCCGCGTCACTCCGCGCGAACTCATTCAGATTCGCAATGCCCTGGCCATGGTGCAGCCAGTCAAAGACATCTGCCTACGCAGCGACGAACCGGCCTTGCAAGCTCTCGGCGAGCAGCTTAACCCCTGCGCTACCGCAGCCGAACGCATCACCCGCGAAATTCGCGACGACGTACCCCTATCGAAGTCGGGCACTGCCGATTACATCATGGATGGCGTCAACGACGAACTCGACGAATTGCGCTCGATAGCCTACTCCGGCAAAGACTACCTACTGAAAATCCAAGCTCGCGAAAGCGCAGCCACAGGCATCAGCTCCCTCAAAATTGGCTTTAACAACGTATTCGGCTACTATATAGAAGTGACTAACACTCACCGCGACAAGGTGCCGGCCGAGTGGATTCGCAAACAAACACTCGTCAACGCCGAACGCTACATCACCCAGGAGCTCAAAGAATACGAAGAAAAGATACTCACGGCCCAAGAGCGCATCGAATCGCTACAAAGCGAAATCTACAACCAACTCGTGCAGGCCGTCACCGAATATATACCCGCCATGCAGCTCAACGCATCGCTGCTGGCGCGCCTCGACGTGCTCAACGCATTCACTCGCGTAGCCGCCGAAAACCACTACTGCCGCCCGCAAGTCGACGACTCGCTCGAAATCAGCCTCACTGAGGCCCGACATCCGGTCATCGAGCGCCAGCTGCCTCCCGGCGAACCATACATATCGAATAGCGTGCACCTCGACAACTCCGGTCCGCAAATCATGATGATTACCGGCCCGAACATGTCGGGTAAGTCGGCCTTGCTGCGCCAGACGGCTCTAAACGTCATCATGGCTCAAATAGGCTGCTACGTGGCGGCCGACAGCGCCCACATAGGCTACGTCGACAAGATTTTCACACGCGTAGGTGCTTCCGACAACATATCGCTTGGCGAATCCACGTTTATGGTCGAGATGAACGAAGCTGCCGCTATTCTCAACAACATGTCGCAACGCTCGTTAATACTATTCGACGAACTCGGCCGCGGCACATCGACCTACGACGGCATCTCAATAGCTTGGGCCATCGTCGAATATATCCACGACTACAATAACCTACACCCCAAGACCCTCTTCGCCACTCATTACCACGAACTCAACGAGATGGAGAAGACTCACGACCGCATCACCAACGTCAACGTGTCGGTCAAGGAAATCGACGGAAAGGTTGTGTTCCTGCGCAAACTCGCCAAAGGCGGCTCGGAGCACTCATTCGGTATCCATGTAGCACGCTTGGCCGGCATGCCACGTGCCGTAGTCAAACGCGCCGAGCAAGTGCTGCAGAGCCTCGAGCAAGGCGCTCGCCGCTCTGAATCAGATAAGCCCGCCACCCCCGACGACACTCGCGCAGCATTGGCCGCCATTGACGATGCCCCGGGCATGCAACTATCGTTCTTTCAACTCGACGACCCCGTTTTAACCCAAGTGCGCGACGAAATTTTGGGTATCGACATCAATAACCTCACTCCCCTGGAAGCACTGACCAAACTCAACGACATCAAGCGAATAATCACCGGAAAGTTTTGATTTTGTCAGTTAATCGTAATTTAGTAACTTTGCAACCCCTCTGCGAAAATTCATAATAACCCTATCATCACACTGCTATGGCTGAAATTAAAATTGCCGGAATCATGAGGGCGGGCATCTTCTCGCCAAATCATATAGGCAACGACGCCGCAATCTTCAACGTAGTGGCCGAGCAACTGCGAAAACGCGGCTGCGAGGTGAAAATATACTCGGAAGAACAGTTCGCAGCCGGAGGCGTCGACGAACACATCATACTCAATATGTGCCGAGAGCGCCGCTCCATCGAGATGCTTCAGAAGCTTGAAGACGAAGGTAGGCTGGTAATCAACTCGGGTTATGGTATCGAAAACTGCACCCGCGAGCGCATGTCGCGCATACTGATGGCATCGGGTATCCCCTACCCCGAAAGCTACATCGTCGACACCGACGAAGTGGTCAAAGACCGCCTAGCACGCTCGGGATTCAATTCTTTCTGGGTAAAGCGCGGCGACCAACACTCGCAGCACCGCGAAGACGTAGCCTACGCACGTCATGCCCAAGAAGCTCAAGAAATCGTGCAAGAATTCTTCCTGCGCGGCATCAAACGCGCCGTCATCAACCGCCACCTAACCGGCGACCTGATTAAATTCTACGGCATCGCAGGCACTTCTTTCTTCTACCACTTTTTCCCGTTCGACAAAGGCCACTCGAAATATGGCAACGAAACCATCAATGGTGCTCCACACCATATCCAGTTCGACGAAGACCGTCTGAAAGCTATCTGCGCCAAAGCGGCCGACGTAATGGACGTGAAAATCTATGGTGGCGACTGCATCGTCGACGAAGATGGCAATATTACGATTATCGACTTCAACGACTGGCCCTCATTCGCGCCATGCCGCCAGGAAGCCGGCCCCATCATCGCTCGAATGGTTATCAACGAAATCAAAAAGCACAATAGCTAAAATATGACTACGCCCAACGATAAGAAATTTCCGCTGCTGCCACGCCTGATTGCCACCACGCTGGGCTGCGGCTACTGGCCTTGGGGCCCCGGGACGATGGGTGCCATAGGCGGCGTAGCCGTGTGGTTCGCCCTGCTCGCGCTGTGCAGCACCACCTCTGCATTGCTGGGATGCATGGCCGCTCTGACACTGATATTCACTTTTGCCGGTGCATGGTCAGGCACAGTAGCCGAACGCTACTGGGGACCCGACCCATCGCGAGTCGTAATCGACGAGACTGTCGGCCAGTGGATTGCCATACTACCACTATCATCCTTCGCTGCCGAAGCCAATCCTTGGGATATGTGGCAAATGTGGGTAGGCGCCGGATTGTCGCTAGCACTCTTCCGCCTGTTCGACATCGTGAAACCCCTTGGCGTACGCCAGATGGAACGCTTCCCCGCCGGCTGGGGCATCATGGCCGACGACATACTGGCCGGCATCTACAGCGCTGTACTCGTTATTATTTATATGGTAATGATATGAACTTTGTAGCAAAAATATACGACAAGATACTGCATAGCGGCGGACTCTTCACCTTTATCCGCTCATCGATATCGTCGCAGATAGCATCGTGGATTGACCTCGGCACCAGTATGCTATTCTACGCCTTCGTATTCGTAGCCCTCGACCCATTCTACCGCTCAAACTTATCGGTAGCCGTGGGTGCCATTGCAGGCGGCATAGTCAACTGTTGCATCAACTACCGATTTACCTTCCACGCCAAAGGACAATCAGTGAAATCAGTAGCCGTCAAATACGCTATGGTGTGGATTGGTAGCTTGCTCTTCAATATGTACGGCACCACAGGCCTGGCCACACTGCTCTCAAAGTGGGAGTGGCTGCTCTCGCTAGGCTTCAAAGCCGACGGCATTTTCGCTGCCGCACGCCTATTCGTATCGCTCGTAGTGTCGCTTGCCTGGAACTTCGCCATGCAGCGCAACTTCGTGTACCGTCCGTCGGCATTCGACCCCTACGCAATCAAATTTGTCAATCTTTTCATTCCTAAAAAAATAAAGCGGTAATGGAAAATTCCAATACGTCTACATTCAAACGTCTTCGCGACGGCCTTCAGCAAGGCATTTACTGCGTCATCAACCCGTTCGTCCGTTTTCTGATTAAAATCGGCGTCACCCCCAACGTTGTAACCACTATCGGCCTGCTGGGCAACCTCGCTGCAGCTGCAATCTTCGCCGTAGCCGGCTACAAATCGAATCCTTTCGACCATCAATTCACACTGGTCACTATTGCCGGCGCAGTCATCATCCTATTCTCGCTCTTCGACATGCTCGACGGTCAAGTAGCCCGTCTGGGCGGCATGGTATCGCGATTCGGCGCGCTCTATGACTCCGTGCTCGACCGCTATTGCGAACTGCTCACCCTTGGCGGCATCACCTACTATCTCTTCTGCACCGGCTCGCAAATAGGCGCCCTGATCACATTCCTAGCCATGATTGGCTCAGTAATGGTAAGCTACGTACGCGCCCGCGCCGAAGGCATCGACCTCGAGTGCAAAGTAGGCTTCATGCAGCGTCCCGAGCGCGTAGTAGTGACTAGCCTTGGCGCTCTGATAGCAGGCATCATCGGCATGGCAGGCAACGCAGAGCTCGCTATCGACGTACTCGTCATCGCTATGGGTCTCATCGCCGTATTAGCCAATCTCACAGCATTCTGGCGCATCGAGCATTGCCGCCGTCAGCTCTCGAAGAAATAATCAATGGCTACCGAATCATATCTGAGCCGCAACCTTCCGCCGCGTCGACACACACTCACGCTCGTGCTGTGCCTTGCAGCGTGGCTAGCTGTGACCGGCCTGTTCATCGGCTTCCGCCCCGAACATTCCTTCATGGCCGTAGCCATTGCCGTACTGTTCATGGCCAATGTCGAAACGCGCCGCATCATTGTAGCGCTTGCGCCATTTGCCCTGTTCGGTATTAGCTACGACTGGATGAACCTTCTACCCAACTACAAGGTCAACCCGGTCGACATCCAAGGCCTCTACGAAACCGAAAAAGCGCTATTCGGCATCACCATCAGCGAAGGCGCCGTACTGACGCCCAATGAATTCTTCGCGCTGCACACCTCGCAGTGGATGGATATCCTAGCCGGCTTCTTCTACCTCTGCTGGGTACCCGTGCCCATCGCATTTGGCCTGTGGCTCTACTTCAAAGGCCAGCGCAACGTGTACCTACACTTCGCATTGGTATTCTTATTTGTCAACCTACTCGGCTTTGCCGGATACTATATCCACCCGGCAGCACCGCCATGGTATGTAGCCTCGCACGGCTTCGAGATGATAGAAGGTACGCCCGGCGAAGTAGCAGGCCTAGGCCGCTTCGACGCACTTACAGGCCTCGGTATCTTCAATGGTCTCTACGCACGCAACGCCAACGTGTTCGCGGCAATGCCTTCGCTCCACTCAGCTTACATGCTCGTAGCATTTATCTACTCGCTGCGCGCACGATGCCCGCAGTGGATGCGCATCGCGTGGGCTGTTATCTGCGCCGGCATCTGGTTCACAGCCGTATATACTTCACACCACTACATTCTCGACGTAGCCGGAGGCATCGCTGTCACCCTACTCGGCTTTATCGTGTTCGAATGCGGACTCATGCGTATTCCGGCCTTCAGCCGCTTCATCGACCGTTACACAGCATATATTTCGTCAAAATAAAGTAGCAAATGTTTGTTGATCTGAAAAAGCAATATCGTAAGTCGCTCAAGTCGTTCGACACCGAGGAAAACATCGACCTCGCATTCTACCGTCCTATCGGCTTCGCTTGGGCTTACCTATTTCGCAAAATCGGCATCACACCTAATGCCGTCACCATAGCGTCAATCTTCCTTGGCGTAGGCGCCGGCTACTGTTTCTACTTCACCAACATCTGGATAAACCTTCTGGGCGTCGTGCTACTCGTCTGGGCCAACTCATTCGATAGCTGCGACGGACAGCTGGCGCGTCTCACCGGCAACTACTCGCCCATTGGGCGCATACTCGACGGCCTTAGCGGCGACCTTTGGTTTGCCGCAATATACATTGCCATCTGCTTGCGCATGAACCACTTCTCGGCGTTTTTCGGCGAGCACATGTGGCTGATTTGGGCGATTGCTACCACTGCCGGCATCTGCCACGGCAAGCAAGCCGCCATGGCCGACTACTATCGTCAGTTCCACCTCTACCACGTCAAAGGCCCCGATGGCAGCGAGCTCGACTCGGCCGATGCACTGCGCAAGCAGTTGGCATCCATGTCGTGGAAGCACAACTTCTGGCGTAAAATCACACTGACATTCTACACCCAGTACACCATCAACCAAGAAGCATGGACTCCACAGATGCAAAAGCTGCGTAGAGCCCTAGCCGAGAAATACACCGGCCGGCAAGTCCCCGCTGAATATCGCAACGAATTTCGCGCCGCCAGCCGCCCGCTGATGAAGTACACCAACATTCTGACATTCAATTGGCGGTCGATAGTGCTTTTCATAACCGTGCTGTGTGGCCAGCCATGGCTATATTTCATTTTCGAGCTCACCGTACTCAACATACTCCTTATATATATGATGCGCCGACACGAGGCCATCTGCAAGGCATTTGTGAGCAAAATCTGAAATCCAACCGCCTACGATGAACCGCAAGCCGAAGCTCAATGAATTTCCCACAGACTGCTGGGTAAAAATCACTATTGGCACCGCGCGCTACATAGGCCGCGCGCTGAGCCACGACCGCGTTCAATTCATATCCGCAATCGACGAAGCCGGTGAAAGCGCCACTTTCTCGTGGCCATATATTTGTGCAAACGCATCTTCAGTCGAAATTGTGCCCTTTGCAAAAGATTCAGCCGACGCCTGTTCTGATTAGCGACGTCACTTAATGATTCACAGACTCATGTTTGAAAACGCAGAGATAAAAGGCATCATTTTCGACTACGGAGGCACACTCGACTCGCGAGGCGACCACTGGAGCGAAGTAATTCTCGATGCATACCACGAAGCAGACTGCATGCTTAGCTTTGATGACTTTCGCCCGGCCTACATCGATGCCGAACGATACCTTGCGTCGCACTTCGTCGTCAAAGCATCCGACACATTCGCCGACTTGATGCACAAGAAAATTGCGCTGCAATGCCGATTTCTGTCAGAAGCCGGCACAATCACACACACCGATGCCGAGCGTCTAGCGCCCATCGTTGCCGACAGATGCTACGCTGCCGCACGCGCTTGCACCGCCGAAGCCGAGCCGATACTGAGCCGACAGGCCGAGCGCTACCCGATGGCACTGGTCAGCAACTTTTATGGCAACATCGACGCTGTGCTGCGCGACATGGGCATCCGCAAATACTTCCGACACATCGTCGAAAGCGCCGTCATCGGCATACGCAAACCCGATCCTCGCATCTTTGCAGTTGGTTGCCTGGCCCTCGACCTGCAACCCGAACACATACTCGTGGTCGGCGATTCGCTCAGCAAAGACATTCGCCCCGCTCGCTCGCTTGGCTGCCACACCGCTTGGATCAAAGGCCGACAATGGCGACTAGACAACGACGAAAATTTATTGGCGGAAAAGTCGACCACTCTGGACAAAATAGCTCAATCTTTATTTTGATTGATTAACAACAAAACCACAAAATCAGGCTGATTTTAACGTTTATTTGCTATTTTGCCACATTTCGCCAATTTGTTTACACATTTAAACATATTTTAGACTAAATTATTTTTTGCATTTCGCAAATAATGTCTAACTTTGACCGCTGAATTGTCTGCACACGCAGACAAGCCATTTTATTGACAATAATAGAAATCATAAATAACCTAACTAATTACTTAATTTGATCATGACTCAAAGCAAAGTAAAACCCGCTGAAGGCAAGCTTGGCGTACTCGTTGTAGGTAACGGTGCCGTTGCTACTACCTTCATGACCGGCGTGCTCATGGCCCGCAAAGGTCTCGCTAAACCTATCGGCTCGATGACTCAGTACGACAAGATCCGCGTAGGCAAAGGTGACGAAAAGAAATATCTGAAATACGACGAAATCGTTCCGATGACCAAGCTCGAAGACATCGTCTTCGGCACATGGGACGTTTATCCTGCAACTGCTTACGAATCTGCCATTAACGCAGAAGTTCTCAAAGAAAAAGACATCGAACCCGTTAAGGACGAACTTCAGGCTATCAAGCCCATGAAGGCCGCATTCGACCACAACTACGCAAAGCGTCTCGAAGGCGACAACATCATGGTAGGCAAGACCCGCTGGGAAATGGCCGAACAGCTCCGCGAAGACATCCGCAACTTCAAGGCCGCTAACAACTGCAGCCGCGTAGTTGTACTCTGGGCTGCTTCTACCGAAGTTTACGTTCCCGTTGACGAAAAGATTCACTACACCCTCGCTGCTCTCGAAGAAGCAATGAAGGCCGACGACAAGGAACACATCGCTCCCTCGATGTGCTACGCTTACGCTGCCCTTCAGGAAGGCGCTCCCTTCATCATGGGTGCTCCTAACACCACCGTCGACATCCCCGCTATGTGGGAACTCGCCGAAAAGACCGGCATGCCTATCGCAGGTAAGGACTTCAAGACCGGCCAGACCCTCGTTAAGTCGGGCTTCGCTCCCATCATCGGCACCCGTTGCCTCGGCCTGAGCGGCTGGTTCTCAACCAACATCCTCGGCAACCGCGACGGTCTCGTACTCGACGAACCCGCAAACTTCCGCACAAAAGAAGTTTCGAAACTGTCGACCCTCGAATCGATTCTCGTTCCCGAAGAACAGCCCGATCTCTACACCAACTACTTCCACAAAGTGCGCATCAACTACTATCCCCCGCGCAACGACGACAAGGAAGGTTGGGACAACATCGATATCTTCGGCTGGATGGGCTACCCCATGCAGATCAAGATCAACTTCCTCTGCCGCGACTCTATCCTCGCAGCTCCGCTCTGTCTCGACCTCGTGCTCCTCAGCGACCTCGCTGCTCGCGCCGGCCGTCGTGGCATCCAGCGCTTCTTGAGCTTCTTCCTCAAGAGCCCGATGCACGACTACACCAAGAACGAAGTTCCCGTTAATCACCTCTTCCAGCAGTACACCATGCTCAAGAACGCTATTCGCGAAATGGGCGGTTACGAAGCTGATCAACCCATCGATTAACGCCCTCCCGTTAGCCAAAATTCCCGGCCAAGGCCGGTCAAAAACAAAAGCGCAGCCCACTCGGGCCGCGCTTTTGTTTTATATACTAATTTACAACTGAATCAAAGCTAATTCGACGACTCAGACCTTCACCTACCAGGGCTATGGTTTACAGCTCTGTATGATACGGATAGAGCGGATTATATGAGCGCGTAGAAGCGTCATTTTTGAACTTATCGGGGTATTGTTCTCTTATCTTTTGAGCGTCTTCCTTAAGTTCGTCAAATGTTACCGCAAATGGATGCGCTATACAATAGATACCTAATTCGTCACAAAAACTATCGTCTATACCCGAACTTAAAATTCTATATAAACACTCGCTCCTTTGTCGATTAATAATTCAGCGCCATCTCTTTGTACATCGACTTGATAGTTTCCATAATATAAGCGATTTAAGAGTTAATCGGCAACATTACGTTATTCTTCGACGACAAAGGCACAAACCACTCACGCATCCAACGCTCTCGCAGATGATTAAAAAAGGCACCTAATCGCAAAAAAGTCTCTAATGAACAAAGTATGCACAGCAGTGTCGAATCTTCACAATGCAGAAAACCCAACTAAAGTGACACAGCACACCTTCGAGGCCGAGATAAAGGGCCACCGGCCGGGGTGCGTCGTAAGCATCAGAGACACAGACTCGATAAGTGTGAACGGTGCCTGGATAAATTTCAGACTCGACAGGCAGGTATCAATCACCGAATAAGCGCGCCGCAATGCCCAGCACTGCCTAAAGTGAAGTCACAAGGATGTGTTTCATAATTTTGCGGATTGCTGCTCGCGAGCGATGGCTCGCAGCTGATAGATAAACATCAGCACTGCCACCGTGAGCGACATCAAGTCGGAAAGCGGGAACGAGAGCCACACGCCCGACACACCCATGGTGCGCGGCAGCCACACCATCAGGGGGATCAGAAAAATGACCTGGCGCGTAAGACTAAGGAACATCGACTTGGAAGGCTTGCCGATACTCTGAAAGAAGGTGGTGATTACGATTGGAATACCTACGACCGAGAATGCGCACATAGTGATTTGCAGACAATGCACGGTGAAGCCAATCAAGTATTCATCCGTGGTAAACATACGAGCGATAAGCTCCGGAATCAGCAATCCGGTGACACTGCCCACGATAGCCACCACCGTGACCACCGCCATCGCAATATACATCACGCGACGCAAACGATGCTGCAGGCCGGCGCCGTAGTTATATCCCAAAATTGGCTGCAAGCCCATATTGACACCTACCATCACCGTCGTGAGCAGCGAGGCATATGTAAAGAATATACCGGCCGCTCCAATGGCCATGTCGCCGCCGTAAGTCAATAGCGCTCGGTTTATCAACCCATTTATGACACACGAAGCCGAATTGACAATAGCCGGGGCAGCGCCTATAGAGATAATATCAAGAACGACTCGCCACTGCAGCGTGAAAGTGCCACGCACAAAGGCCAAATTCACGTTAGGGCGAAAGAAATGCGACACCACGAAAATCGCCGAAACCAACATTGCGATATCGGTAGCAACGGCGGCGCCTACCATTCCCCAATCGAACACGAGCACAAATAGCGCATCGAGCACCACATTGACCACGGCACCTATGAGCATTGTGTACATAGCACGATTTGGATAGCCGGTAGCTCTCAGCACATTATTTAGGCCGAATGCAATATTTGTCAACAGCAGACCGGGTAGCACCCACAGCATATATGTACGCGCATAAGGCAACGTGACATCGCCGGCTCCGAAAGCGCGCAGGATTGGGTCCATATACACCACAAACACCACTATGTAGGCAGCGGCATTGATAAACGTAAGCGTTGCGGCATTGCCCAGCAGCAGAGCCGCACGCGATTTATTACCTCGCCCCATCAGTATCGAGATGCGCGTCGACGAACCGACACCCACCAACACACCGATAGCCGTAGTAATATTCATCAGCGGGAAAGTCAGAGCCAAGCCGGCAATAGCCTCAGCACCCACAACTTGACCAATAAAAATACGGTCAATCACATTGTAGAGGGCCATTACCAACATGCCTACGACAGCCGGCACACTGTACTGCCAAAGCAAGCGGCCGACAGGCCGCGTAGCGAGTTCGTTGAGATTATTATCTTTCATACAAAGTCAGGTGATGGAGAGTGATGACGGATACGCTCCGCCAAAAGCGACAACAGGCAGAAACCGAGGCTGCTGGCCGCCGATTTCTGCCTGTCGGTATATTTGTGTTAAGATTACTTGCCGGCAGCTGCCTTAGCACGCTCGTAGTGCTTGCGCACGTCGTACGAAGTCATGTTGTTGTAGGCAGGATAGTTGTCGACAATTTCCTTCAGAGCCTTGTATTCAGCTTCGAAGTTCTTGTCGGCACGATAGATATTTGCTTTCTTGATAAGAATCAGGGGAGCGATAGCGGGGTTCTCATCGGCTGCATCAAGAGCGTCGTCGAAAGCATCGAGAGCTTTTGCATTGTCCTTCAGAGCTACGTAGCAGTCACCCATGAGGGTGTACGAACCAGCCTGGATGAGGTTGTCGTCGATTGAAGCATCCTTGAGGTAGTCAAGAGCACCCTGATAGTCAGCCTTCTGATAGAGACGAATGGCTGCTTCAAGCTTAGCGCGGTTACCGCTCTTGTGACCCATTTCGGCAGCTACTTTGTAATATTCGAGAGCCAGCGAGTCGTTGAGTTCGCGATCAGCAGGGCTCATAGCCTGCGAAGCCTTCATAGCATAGATGTCGGCCTTACCAGCCTCAACATCGCTCTTCTTCGAGTTGCTCTGGCTGATGAGAAACCATGCCAGCACGCCTACGAGCACTACTAACAAAACGACCGATACGGTCAGAATCATCTTGCTGTTGGCCTTAGCCTTCGACAGGATATCCTGTTCGGGCTGAGCAGCCTCAGTTTTAATTTCCTTATTTTCCATTGATATCGTTGGTTTTTTATTATTTATCAATCATCTGCGCCAACATGCGCGTTTTCAAGCTGCAAAAATAGCTGAAATTATTCAGATATTAAAATTTTAGACCGATTATTTTTTCTTCTGACCAATAAAGTGTAATTTTGCAGAGATAAAAAACGCAAAACGAGCCAGCAATGACACGAAAAGACATATCTATAGCGCTCGATGTGCTAAACATCGACGAGCTGACCGCCGACGAGCGCAAGGTCGTAGAACTAGCTCAAAGCTACACGTACAACGCCTACGCGCCCTATAGCCACTTCAAGGTCGGAGCCGCCATTTTGCTCGACAACGGCGAGGTGGTGTGCGGTGCCAATCAAGAGAACAGCGCTTTCCCGTCAGGCACTTGCGCCGAGCGCTCGGCATGCTTCTCGGCCGGTGCCCGCTTTCCAAAGGCACGTTTCCGCATGATAGCCATCGCGGCCCGCGGCACCGACGACCGCCCCACACCCGCGCCGTGCGCTCCATGTGGCGCTTGCCGACAAGCTCTGCTCGAATACGAAACGCTGGCCGGCCACGACGTCGAAGTGCTACTTGTTGGTGCCGACTTCATCTACCGCCTACCCTCAGTGAAGTCGCTACTGCCGCTGGCCTTCGACAGCTTCTAATAGCTAACAATCAGAACAATAACAAAAACGAAATATAACCATCCGCAACAATGGACTTTATTGACGAACTTACCTGGCGCGGCATGATCCACCAGATGATGCCCGGCACACAGGAACAACTGAAAAAAGAAATGACCACGGCCTACCTGGGCATTGACCCTACGGCCGACTCGCTACACATTGGCCACCTCGTAGGCGTAATGATGCTTAAGCACTTCCAGCGCTCGGGCCACAAGCCCATTGCCCTGATTGGCGGTGCTACCGGTATGATTGGCGACCCCTCGATGAAGAGCCAGGAGCGCAAGCTTCTCGATGAAGAAACACTGCGCCACAACCAACAGGCCATCAAAGCTCAGCTCGCCAAATTCCTCGACTTCGACAGCGACGCGCCCAACGCAGCCGAAATGGTCAACAACTACGACTGGATGAAAAACTTCTCGTTCCTCGACTTCATCCGCGATGTAGGCAAGCACATCACCGTCAACTACATGATGGCTAAAGACTCGGTAAAGAAACGTCTGTCGGGCGAAAGCCGCGAAGGCATGTCGTTCACCGAATTCTCATATCAGCTATGCCAGGGCTACGACTTCCTGCACTTATTCCAGGAAAAAGGCTGTCGCCTGCAGCTCGGCGGCTCTGACCAGTGGGGCAACATCACCACCGGCACCGAGCTCATCCGCCGCACCGTCGGCGGCGAAGCATATGCCCTGACCTGCCCGCTGATTACCAAAGCCGACGGTGGCAAATTCGGCAAGACCGAAAGCGGCAACGTATGGCTCGACCCGCGCTACACCTCGCCTTACAAGTTCTACCAGTTCTGGCTCAACGTCAGCGACGACGACGCCGCTAAGTACATCAAAATCTTCACCGAACTCAGCAAGGAAGAAGTTGACGCCCTCGTAGCCGAACAAGCCGAAAACCCCGGTGCGCGTCCACTGCAAAAGCGCTTAGCCAAAGAAATCACCACCATGGTACACTCGGCAGCCGACTACGAAGCAGCCGTCGAAGCCTCGCAAATTCTCTTTAGCAACAACGCTGCCGAAGCGCTCCACCGCCTCGACGAACAGACTCTGCTGCAAGTACTCGAAGGCGTTCCCACCTTTGAAGTAGCTCGCGCCGACATCGAAGCCGGCATCGGCCTGGCCGACCTCCTGGTTGAAAAGACCCAGGTATTCCCCTCGAAGGGCGAACTCCGCAAGCTGGCTCAGCAAGGCGGCCTGATGATTAACAAAGAGAAAGTTGCCGATGCATACGCTCCCGCATCGACCGACCTTCTTCTCAACGACCGCTACATTCTCGTACAAAAAGGCAAGAAGAACTACTTCCTGCTCATCGCTCGCTAACTAGCGCATAAATTCACCTAACCACAAGGGCGACAGCACGACATGTGTTGTCGCCCTTGCTCGCATTTCAGCATCCCGAGTTTTCCCCTCGGATATTCGACTCAAGGCACTCAACAATCGCCACGCACGCGCGCATTATTTTTGAGGTTTTCCAAAAATTATATTAACTTTGCGCTAATAAATAAATCTAAGCGACAATGCTCGACATAAGTGAAGTATTCAACGCGGCCGCAGTGCTCAAGGATGTAGCGCGCAAGACGACCGTAATCCCGGCACCAAAGCTGTCGGCTGACTGCGAACTCTATCTTAAAACCGAAAATCTACAGCTCACCGGCTCGTTCAAACTACGCGGCGCTTACTACAAGATTTCGTGCCTGACCGACGAAGAAAAAGCCCGTGGCGTAATTGCCTGCTCGGCCGGCAACCACGCCCAAGGCGTAGCTCTAGGCGCAACGCACAACGGCATCAAGTCGCTGATTTGCCTCCCGGCAGGCGCTCCGATTTCGAAAGTCGAAGCTACCCGTGGCTACGGCGCTGAAATCTGCCTCGTACCCGGCGTCTACGACGATGCCTACGCCAAAGCAATCGAACTGCGCGACAAGGAAGGCTACACATTCGTGCACCCCTTTGATGACCCGAAAGTGATAGCCGGCCAAGGTACTATCGGCCTCGAAGTACTCGACCAACTGCCCGACGTACAAGCCGTAGTAGTGCCCATCGGTGGCGGTGGCCTTGCATCGGGCGTAGCATTCGCCGTCAAAACTCTGCGCCCCGACGTCAAAGTATACGGCGTGCAAGCCGCCGGTGCTCCTTCGATGGAACGCTCGCTTCACCAGCACCAAATCTGCCACCTCGACTCGGTGTCGACCATTGCCGACGGCATCGCCGTCAAGCAACCCGGCGACCTCACCTACGAGCTCTGCAGCAAATATATCGACGAAGTAGTCACCGTCAACGACGACGAGACGGCCGCCGCTATCCTCGCCTTGATGGAAAAACAAAAATTAGTGGCTGAAGGCGCCGGCGCTGTCGGTGTAGCTGCCGTGATGTTCAACAAGCTCCCGGTTAAGGGCCAGAAAGTGGTCTGCATCGTATCGGGCGGTAATATCGACGTCAACACGCTCAACCGCGTCATCTCGCGCGGTCTCACCAAGAGCGGACGCAAGTACACCTTCATCATCGACCTGGTCGACAAGCCCGGCCAACTCTCCGGTGCACTTTCTATCGTAGCCGACATGGGCGGCAACGTCATCTCCGTCACCCACGAGCGCACCAATGCATCGACCGAAATCAATGGCTGCTCTATTCGTCTCGAACTCGAGACTCGCGACGCCGAACACATCGACCAAATTCGCCGCCGACTCACCGAAAGCGGATTTAACGTAACAAACTAAACTACAACGCCATATGCGCCGACTGCTGACTCTGATATTCTTAGGATTGTCGATAGTTGTTGCCGCACAAAGCTGCAGCGAAGAACCCGACTTGTACAATCTGAAACGATATGCCTCAGCCAATCAAATGCTACGCGTAGCTCCCGACGTGGTGTTTATCGGCAACTCCATCACCGACCATTGGTACAGAGACCACGCAGCCTTCTTTCATAAGCACAACATAGCCGGCCGCGGCATCTCCGGCCAGACATCCGGCCAGATTCGTGGCCGATTCGTGGCCGACGTCGTGGAGCTTCATCCCAAAGCCGTTGTCATCCTGGCAGGCATCAACGACTTGGCGCACAACGCCGGATGGGTCGACCCCGATGGCGTGTTCGACAACATCCGAGCCATGTGCATCCGAGCCATGGCCGCCGGCATAGTGCCCATTATCGCCTCAATCACCCCCGCCGACCATATCGCTTGGAATCCGGCCATCACCGGCGTAGCTGACGACGTCCGAGCCCTAAACAAGCGCCTGCGCGAATACGCTACGGCGGCCGGTATCGACTATGTCGACTACTACTCGGCACTCGACACCGACGGCGACGGCGCCATGGACCCTGGCCTGAGCGACGACGGCCTGCACCCGCTGCCCGACACCTACACGATTATGGAAAACGTGGTACTACCCCACATTTCGCGTTATCTGTCATCGCCGACCGGCTCTAATCCCACAAAAGAATGAATCTCCGCAAACTGACACTACGATTGCTCGCTTTGGCCGCTTTAGCAGCACCTTCGGCCAACGCACAACGCGTATACTGGCTCGAAACCACCCACGATTTCGGGGCCTTTGCCGAAGACTCCGGCAAGGTCACCTGCGAATTCAAAATGGTCAACAAAGGCCCGGGCAATGCATCAATAGTGTCGGCACGCGCCACCTGCGGTTGCACTCGACCTCAGTACACCGTACGCACGCTTGCTCCGGGCGACACCGCCACGCTGAGCGTATCGTTTGACCCCAAAGGCCGCCCCGGACGATTCAGCAAACAAATCTACGTCGAAACCTCAGCCACGCCCAAAAAACATCGCCTCGACATCACAGGCGTAGTTATCGGCTCGGCCGAGACCATCGCTCGCCGCTTCCCGGCCGACCTCGGTCCGCTGAAACTGGCCACCGACGGTGTGATGCTCGGCCAGATCACCAAAGGCAAAATCAAGACCGTATATACCGAAGGCTACAACCGCTCAGCCGACAGCTTACACGTAAAAATCGCACGCAAGCCCGAGTGGCTCGAAGTGATACCATCGCCGGCAGTAGCCGCTCCGGGCGAGCAAGTCACACTCGTGACATATATCAACTCGGCCGGCTGCCCCATATATGGCTTCGTCGAAGATAGCATCACCGTCGAACCCATCGAAGGGATGCGATATACAATACCCGTCACCGCCATCGTCAACGAAGACTTCTCGCAGCTCGGCGCCGAAGGCATGGCCAAAGCTCCGATTTCGGTACTATCAACCGAAATGGTCGACTTGGGCGACATAGACCGCACCGGCGGCCCGGTGAGAGGTTCGTTCACTATCGGCAATAGCGGCAAGAGCAAATTGCAGATACGACGTGTCTACAGCGTTGACACCGACATACAAGTAAGCCTCAGCGACGACAGCGTGGGCAAGGGCAAAAAAGCCACCGTCACTGTCACGGCCGACCCCGCATCGCGCGAAGGCAAGATATTCTCGGCCAAGGTAACAGTAATCACCAACGACCCGCTGCAACCATCGCGCGAAGTGCGCGTCGTAGGCACCATTAAATAATCAAGACCTCACTTTTCAGCAGATACAATGAGCAACACCGACTTGACAACCCGCCGCGACACCGTCGTGATTATCCCGATGTACAACGAGCGCGAAAACGCCGCTGCCATCATCGATGCCGTCCTGGCGCTCGAACATCAGTTTGACGTCCTGGTCATCGACGATAACTCGCCCGACGGCACCGCCTCAATAGTCAAAGAAAAAATAGCGCAAAATCCCGGCCGTGTACACATCATCGAGCGCGCCGGCAAACTTGGCCTGGGCACAGCCTACATCACCGGCTTCAAATGGGCCATCGCCAACGGCTACGACTTCATCTGCGAGATGGATGCCGACTTCTCGCACAACCCCGACGACCTGCTCAAGCTCTACCACGCCACTGCCGTGGAAGGCGCTGACGTGGCCATCGGCTCGCGCTACGTCACAGGCGTAAATGTGGTCAACTGGCCTATGGGACGCGTGCTCATGTCGTACTACGCCAGCAAATACGTGCGCCTGGTCACCCGCATGAAGGTCCACGACACCACAGCCGGATTCGTCTGCTACCGCCGACAAGTGCTCGAAACCATTCCGCTCGACAAAGTTAAATTCAAGGGCTATGCCTTCCAAATCGAGATGAAATTCACCGCATACAAGTACGGCTTCCGCATCACCGAGGTACCCATCATCTTTGTCAACCGCGTGCTAGGCACATCGAAGATGAGCGGCGGCATTTTCGGCGAAGCCGTCTTCGGCGTCATCCGCCTCAAATGGAATAGCTTCTTCAAGAAATACGACCGCACAGCCACAAAATGACACTGCTGATTCACAACGCACTGCTAACCGACAGTCGCCGCGCGCCACACCGCGGCTGGCTACTCGTAAGCGATGGCCTAATCACTGAAATAGGCGATGGCGACGTACCTGCCCCCGTTGCAGACCGAGCCGATGAGAAAGTCGATGGTCAAGGCCACCTACTGATGCCCGGCGCTATCGACTGCCACGTACACTTCCGCGAGCCCGGCATGGAAGCTAAAGCCGACATAGCCGGTGAAAGCCGCGCTGCTCTAGCCGGCGGCGTCACCTCGTACATCGAAATGCCGAATACTCGCCCGGCTACTACCACGCTGCAAGCTTGGGAAGATAAGATGGAGCGCGCCGCCGCTCGCTCGGCCGTCAACTACGCCTTCATGATGGGCGCCACAGCCGACAATCTCGATGAGCTGCGCGCCGCCGACCCGGCACTGATGCCGGCCGTGAAAGTCTTCATGGGCTCATCGACCGGAGGTATGCTGCTCGCCGACGAAAAGCCGCTCGCCGCAGTCTTTGCCGAGCAAGGCGCGCGCATAGTGGTACATGCCGAAGACCAAAATATAATCGATGCTAACGCTGCATCGCTGCCCGCCGATGCCGACCTCACCGATATGCGCTTGCACACGACCGTACGCTCGGCCGACGCCTGCGTGCGCGCTACGGAGCGCGCCCTCGAACTGGCTGCCCGCTACGGCACTCGCCTTCACGTGGCCCACGTCACCACCGCCAGCGAATGCAGCCTCTTCGACCCGGCCGACTGGCCTGCTTGCAAACAATACACGGCCGAAGTCTCGCCCCACCACTTGCTGTGGACCGTCGACGACTATGCTCGGCTTGGCTCGCGCATCAAGATGAACCCGGCTATCAAGACAGCCACCGACCGTGCTGCGCTGCGCGAAGGCCTAGCCAGCGGCCGGCTCGATATCGTGGCCACCGACCATGCTCCCCACCAACTTGCCGACAAGCAAGGCGACATATTCCATGCGGCATCCGGAGCCCCGTTGGTGCAATTCTCGCTACCCGTGATGCTCGACCTCTACGACCCGCAGACCGTGTCGCTGCGCATGTCCGACGCTCCGGCCACGCTCTACGGCATCGACCGCCGAGGCCTCCTCGAGCCCGGCTACCACGCCGACCTAGTGCTCGTCGAACGCCTAGCCGAGCCGCATACCATCGCCGATAGCGAAGTAATCTCGAAATGTGGCTGGACTCCACTGGCCGGCTATGCCACGCGCCACCGCGTCGTAGCCACATGGGTCAACGGCGGCCTCGCGCCCGAAGCGCTACGTTTCCGTTAAAGCACACACATAGCAGCATCGTCGCGACCAACGACGACACACCCACATACACGCCCCGGCTAATTAATGGCCGAGGCGTTTATTCTTCGTAGAGAGAATAGTTGAGAAAGTCGAGTAGAGGCTTGGTGGGGGCGAGGAGCTCGGCTGCTCGCTCGGGCCACGCCGGGTCGTCCCAGAACGACTCATCGACAGTAAGTTGAACACCATAATTGAGCAAACGCAGCAAGTGGGCTTGCGGATGCTCGCGCGGCCAACCTTTCGGTATAGTCTTCAACTGCGGGCCGCACCACTCGGGAAAGCGACTTTTGAACGTAGGCTCATTGATAATCGCCTCAAATTCTTCGATGTTGTCCACGATAGCATGGCGCAACTTGCGCAGTTCATCGCTCTGCGGCATCCACAGGCCCGAAAAGAGGCCATTCATGTCGCCACCGGCCTGAATGTAGACGCCGGCCATGTTGACACGGCGGCCGCGAGGCGACAGATAAGCGCCCATGTGAGTCTTGTACGGCGTCTTATCGGGCGAGAAGCGAGTGTCGCGATATATGCGATATATGCAATCGGCAGCGCTCAGACGTCCATATGCCGGCTCCCACTGCGTGCAGGCAGCAATGAAGCGATCGACATCTGCAATCCAGCCGAGGCGCATCTGCTCGTATTCATCGCGGTGGGCAGCAAACCACTGGCGCTCATTGTTGAGCGCCAGTTGGTTTAAGAATGGAAGGGGATTCATTATTTAGCTTTTTTGCGCGATGCTGCACGTCGCTGTTGATGGCGACGAAGCACCACAGCCGAACGAGCCGGCAAGTAAAGCGGCAGCCACTCTACACCGGCCGGGGCATATAGCTCGTCGGGAGTAGTGAAGTGCTCGACTGTCTCATCGATGTTGCCATAGCCGCCAAAATCAGGATTATCCGTCGATAGCACTACATCGTAAACGCCACCCGGAGCAAGGATGCCATAGCCGTCGTACGACTTCGAAGGGCTAAAGTTGAACACAAACACGAGGTCGCCACGCATGAAGGCCAGCACCTGGTCATCGTCCTTCTCCCATAGTTTGCGAATAGGTTTCGACTGGAAGTTGTGAACGCCCGACACGAGTTCAATCATTGCATTATCAAACGCATTGAGATACTTATACTTGAGGTCCTGACGGTCGACAAGGTCCCACTGGCGGCGCGCATACTTATAGCTCCAGCAGTTGCCCTCGCGAGGGAAGTCAATCCACTCGGGATGGCCGAATTCATTGCCCATAAAGTTGAGGTAGCCACCATTGATTGAAGCGAGCGTGACGAGGCGAATCATCTTGTGCAGAGCCATGCCGCGAGCCACGGTCATGTCGTTGTCGCCATCCATCATGTGCCAATACATTGCCGCGTCAATAAGGCGGAATATAACCGTCTTGTCGCCTACGAGGGCTTGGTCGTGGCTTTCGACATACGAGATTGTCTTCTCGTCGGCACGGCGGTTGGTCAGCTCCCAGAAAATCGAAGTCGGATGCCAATCTTCGTCCTTTTTTTCCTTCAGAGTCTTGATCCAATAATCAGGGATACCCATGGCCATGCGGTAATCAAAGCCCATGCCACCGTCAGCCACAGGCATTGCCAGGCCCGGCATGCCGCTCATTTCCTCAGCGATGGTGATAGCTTCGGGATCTACTTCGTGGATAAGTTTATTGGCCAGCGTCAGATATGTGATAGCGTTTGTATCCTGGCCACCATTATAGTAATCGCCGTATCCGCCAAAAGCCTGTCCGAGGCCATGGTTATAATAGAGCATCGAGGTCACACCATCAAAGCGGAAACCATCGAAGCGGTATTCCTCGAGCCAATATTTGCAGTTCGAGAGCAGGAAGTGCATCACCTCGTCCTTGCCATAGTCGAAGCAAAGCGAGTCCCATGCCGGATGTTCGCGGCGTGAGTCGCCATAGAAATAGAGGTCGTACGAGCCGTCGAGGCGACCGAGGCCTTCGTTCTCGTTTTTGACCGCGTGCGAGTGCACGATATCCATAATTACGGCTATACCCTCGGCATGAGCTGCATCGATAAGGCGCTTAAGCTCCTCGGGAGTACCAAAGCGACTCGAAGCAGCAAAGAAATTCGACACATGGTAGCCAAACGAACCGTAGTAGGGATGCTCCTGAATAGCCATTATCTGAATAGCATTGTATCCGTCGCGAGCGATGCGCGGCAGCACCTTTTCGCGGAATTCGTCGTACGAACCGACGCCTTCACTCTCCTGAGCCATACCTATGTGACATTCGTAGATAAGTAGCGGACGCGTGTCGGGGTGAAAGTCTTTCACTTTCCATCTGTAAGCCTTAGCCGGCGACCACACCTGGGCCGAGAAAATGTGAGTCACCTCGTCCTGCACCACGCGAGTGGCATATGCCGGAATGCGTTCGCCCTCGCCACCGGGCCACTTGACCAGCATCTTGAAGAGCTGGCCATGGCTTAGTGCATCGGCATCGAATACGCCCTCCCACACACCATCTTCGAGTCGTGTAAGTTCGTATTTTTCATCAACTTTCCAGTCAGAGAAGTCGCCCACCAATGTAATCGAGGTGGCATTGGGAGCCCATTCGCGGAACACCCAGCCGCTAGCCGTGCGATGAAGGCCAAAATATTTGTGCGCGTTGGCAAAATCACTTAAAGTGCCGGCAGCGCTCGTAAGTCGCTTTTCTACGGCCAAAGCCTCGTCGTGGCGGCCGGTGATTGCTGCCGCATAAGGCTCGAGCCACGGGTCATTCTTGATTATCGGTAAAACTTTCGGGCGGCGCGGCGCACGTTTGCGCGGGCTTTCGCCGGTTGTTTTCTTAGCCATTTTTTTGGATATTGGTTAGTCTTTAATCGGATTACAAACTTAACGAATTTTTTCGACAATTACCGCCTTTTCGCCTTATTTTTTCATTTTCCGCATACCAATCACGCAATAAAACTAAAGTCGACCACCAAAAAACTAAGCAGGCCGCGGCGAGTTGTGAGCTCTCGTCGCGGCCTGCTTTCGTAATTAAGCCAATGAATCTATTCTATGGTTAAGAATTATCAATAGCAAAAAATAGAAGGGATTTTTCTGTTTTTTTCAATTTTCCACATTTTTTAAACCGCTATGACAGATTTGAAACTTTGGCACGCTCTTTGCCTTAGTACTTGTGAACTCAAACCTCAAAAACAAACAAAAACTATGGACTCCTCTTCTCCCAAATCTGCCTCGGCAGACTCTCCCTCAAACGACACACAATCAACCAAAAAATCGTCGATGGAATCAATCGCGCCCGAAAACATCGGCAAGCTCGACATGGTCATCGCCTTCGACACCACCGGCTCAATGGCCGCCTACATCGATGATGTACGCCAACAAGTAGCTGACCTGATTCCACGCCTGTTCAAGGACAACGAAGACCTGCGCCTGGGCATCGTAGCCTTCGGCGACTATTGCGACATGCGCAACGCACAGGAATTCGGCGACGCATATCAGTGCATCCAGCCGACTAACGACGCCAACGCGCTAATTAAGTTCGTCCACGAATCAAAAGACACCAATGGTGGCGATTATGAGGAATTCTACGAACTTGTCATCAAGCGAATCGTCGAAGAAACTCCTTGGCGCGACGACTCCACCCGCTCTGTTCTGCTAATCGCCGATGCCGAACCGCATCCGATAGGTTATAGTTGCAGAAATCACATCGTCAATAACCAAATCAGCTGGACACGCGAAGCAGGCAAGGCTGCCGCAAAGGGTATCAAATTCGACACTGTAACAATCAATAATCAGCCGTGGCTCAAACAACTTTCGGAAATCACCGACGGCCTAAGCGTGCCTTTCTCGAGCAGCGGCAAGACGTCAATCCTTCTCGAAGCCTCCGTATCGGCCCGCGGCTCTATGAAAGGGCGTATTCATTTCGACAAAATGTGCGAAGAATTCCACGACGACGCCGAAGCGTCAGAAATATTCAAATCGTATAAGAAGGCGCGCGACAGCTACGATTATTAACCGTCTCCATTCTCCTCTCACCCTCCATTCTCCCCTCCTCCGGAGGCTGTGTCGTAATTAATGTTTACGGCGCAGCCTCTTATTTTTGAGCGTTGAG
>CAYWAM010000005.1:0-80735 GCA_964456545.1 uncultured Bacteroides sp. | reverse complement strand
GTACCATTCTATTGCGGTTTTCTTGCTAAAACTGTGCATTTCTATTTGGATTCTTCAATTCCATAAATCTGAAGGTTCGGAATTTTCTATATCGAACATCTGCACGCCACAATAGATACGGTAAAACGCACGCAGGGCGAAGTCGAGTTGACTCCGCCCTGCGCGTTATACTGAGATTAATCAAATTAGAATTTAAAACCGATAGAGAGGACTACGCTATTGGTCTTCTCGGTCAGGTCGGCCTTAGGTGCTTTAACTGATGCATAGTCAGTATAAGCGTGATAAGTCGAAGACTTCTTGCGATGAACGTAAGCAGCATCAACATAGAACTGCTGATAGCGATAGCCGAGGCCAACAGAAACGGCGTCGGTCGACTTATTCATCGTGTAAGCAGGATTTGTGCCCGAAGTGAAGATTTCGAGGTCGCCTTCGGCAGCTTCACTCTTGACGTTGGTGGTCGAGTGGTTGTAACCGGCGCGGAGGCTCAACTGCGAAGTGAGGCGATATTCGAGACCTGCGCGAATGATATTTGTACCCTTGTAGTAGTTAGAAATGTCGTCGTTGACATAGTCGTCCGACACGTATTCGCCCCAACTATCCTGATACTTCACGGACATATCGCCGAACGCCTGGTGCTCGTAATCGAGCGACACGATGGCTGAGTTACCGATAACGGCAGCAGCACCAACCATGATTTTCCAAGGCGAATTCATGCGGAAGTTGTAGTACGAGTCTTCAGTGTAATCACTACCGGTGTAGGGATTCTCGTCGCTTTCGCCTTCGTTAGGGTTATAGTAGCTGTAGCTCGATTCAGCATAAGCCGACTGCGAGAGCGAATACCAAGTAGGCGTGTGCACAGCAAGACCGAGACGCAGCTGCTGAATGGGTTTAAGGATAACACCAGCCTTAAAGTTCCAACCCGAGCCGGAAATCGAACGATAGTTCTGCAACTCAAAGCCTGCATCGCCCGGGCCGGTACCGCGGTCGTAGGCTATCTGAGCATCGGCCATGCTTTCCGAGTAGTTGGCATTCATGTTGTAGCTAAGGTCGGTGATACCGAATCCGATACCCCAATAGAGCACATCCGAAACATTGCCGCCGAAGTCGATAGCATATTCATCGACGTAGCCCGATTCGCGCACACGGCTGTAGGCATCGCCCTGAGTATTCGGTCCGAAAAGGCCCGAATATCCACCCGATGTATTGGGATTAATCATGTACGACGAGTAAGCGAGGATTGAAAGCCAGTCGGCATCAGAGTCGTAGTACGGATTATATGTATCAGTGAAATCGAAGTCGGTCGACGGAGTGTTGCCGGTGAAAGCTGCGATATAGTTCGAAAGCGACGACGAAGTCGAGCCGTTGTAGACATCGTACACACGGTCGAAAGAGGCAACGCGATTGTAAGAAATACCCCACGAGAATGTACGCATCTCACCATCGAGGCGCACAGTGCCCACATAGCCGAAATTGTTGCAGTAGGCCTTGGTCTTGTCCTTACCAATCTTTGTTGTCGAAGTCTGCGACGAGATGCTATTGGGCGAGATATCGAGCGTAGCACCGATTTCGCTGCGGCGATAAACGCCGATACCGGCCGGATTCTGGTTGAGAGTCGAGAGGTCGCCACCAAGAGCAGTGAATGCGCCACCCATCGACATGAAGCGAGCGGTACCGCGCTGATCGGTCTGCGACAAAGTATATGCGTCGACGGCACTCTGTGCGGACAAGCCTAAGGGCAGAGCTGCCACGGCGATAGCTAATGCAGTTTTTTTCATTGTGTTTGTGTATATTATACGCGTTTAATTATCAAGTTAAATCCACCGATTAACGACGTCCACGTCCGCCGCCACCACCCGAGCGACCACCGCCTGAGCTGTGGGTAGAGCGCGAGCCACCACCTGAGTTGAAGCTTGAGCGTCCGCGGCTGCTTGAACCGGAATTGTTATAGTCGTACGATGACGAGCGACGCGACGAATTGTCGTTGCGAACGCTTGAGTTGTTATTGTCGTTTTGCGAATTATTGCGACCACGATTGTAGCGCGTTCCCGAGTTCGAATCCGAGCGATTATTAGAGGGTGCGCTATACGAGCCCGAACCAGGACGAGTAGTTGTCGTCGATGAGTTGTAGCGACCGCGGCCCATGTTGCCTGGACGGTTGGCTATGCCTGTGGCACCGGCACTGATAGCACCGGGACGGCGATTGACCGTCGATGACGAACCACTCGAAGCCGAAGCATGCGGACGCGACGAACCTGCACTCGAAGCCCAGTGTCCATGTCCGCCGGGTACAGCAGGCCCGGGATGCCACGACGGGCCATGATGCCAGCCCCACGATGGGCCCCAGCCCCATGAAGGGCCCCAGCCCCAATCCCAGGTAGGACCCCAGCCCCAGCTCCAGCTGAACCAAGGATCGTAGTAGCCCCACGAGTGGGCCCAGCCCCAACTCCACGATGGCGAATACCATGTGTACCAAGGCGAATACCATGAACGATAGCCGGGCCATGCGTTCACTACGTATACATTGATTTCGGGCTCCGCCTCGGCAGCATAATAATAGTTGATAAGGTCGCTATCGCCTGAAGCATTCACAATGTCGGGATTGTAGTAGCGTTCCAGGCGGCGAGTATATGCAAAGGTATCGGCATCCTTATCAAGAGTGTCGGTCATGGTCGAATCGGTCGACACCAAGAACTGGCCACGGCGATTGTACTCGTCAACGTCGACATTCAGGCCACCGCTGACAGGACAACGATAAGTATCGGCACCCGGATAGTCGACCACCGTGTTTGGTACGTAGGTCGATGAAGTAGTAGTCGTCTGCTGCTTTTTGGGCTTTGCCGACGGATTGTAGTAGATATCATCTTCGTCGTCCCAGCCAGAGGTAGCCGGGGCTGCCGACACAGCTATTGTAGCTGCGACAAGCATCGACATCAGGGAGAGGCGCTTAATATTCATGATTTCAAATTTTATTATTACTACACTTTAGACTTGCCGTAGGCCGACAAGTTTAACGCAAAGTTAGTGATTTTTTCGCTACAAATTACAACTACCCGTCGGAATTGGCACATATATAACAACTTTTAAGTCCAAAAAGCCACTCGGCGCCACCTAATCAATAGCGGTAAGTCCGATGCCATCGACTCGACAGCACCGGACTCAGCACCGGCGACACGGCAAACACTGTCACTTAGCCGGTTTCATGTCGCTCGAAGCAATCGCAAGCGTGAACCCCCAATAGATAAAAGCAATCGAAGTCAAAAACGACACCATAAGCATATCGGCCACCCAGCCCGACTCCAAGAAAAGGAAGCCAATGAAGCACATCAACATACCATTGACGATGCCGAGCCAACGATAGCGCTCGCCTACGCGATAACACGACTGCACTATAGCCTCTATGCCCCAGAATATAAACACAAAAGCAAGAAAAAACGGAAATACGGCCTCGCTCAAAATGACTGAACGCACGAGCATAAAACCGATAAACACATTAATCATGCCACCGGCTATCCACCAGCCCCACCCTTTGGCTCGACCGGGGCCCGAAGCCACACAAAGTTGAACGACGCCGGCGAGAATCAATAGCCAGCCAAAAAGCTGCGATGCGACTGCATAGCCGACCACCGGCCAAAACCAATAGGCAAAGCCCGCAATGACCATCAAAATGCCTACAACCAAGACGACCCACCACGCGCGAGTCTGTGGCAAGTAGCTAATGTTTAGAGCTTTCATAGTGTATATGTTTTTAAGTATGATTATTCGATAAAGATTTGTATGTAACTAACAATCGGTCGCTGCATTTAGTTTGCACGGCTTAATTATATTTTGTTGCGACTATTTTTGGATTGTTTTTCGGACTCTTTTATTAGTAATACACAAATTATATAAGCATCAAGCACCATATATAGCTTTTTTTTGTTTAACTTTGCAAAGAAAAGGACTATCGCATCGAGACATGAACGAGCAAGCACTCAGCAGGCTGTATCTGAAAGATACGGCATTCAGCCAACTGATGCAGCGGCGCATTATCAACGTGCTGCTGGTCGCTTCGCGCTACGACGCCTTCATCATGGAGGAAGACGGCCGCGTCGACGAGCAGCTCTACATGGAATACGTGTCGCTCAACCTAAGTTCGCCACCGCGCGTAACGAGGGCCTCAACTCGAGCCCAAGCGCTAGACCTTTTAAATCACAAACAGTTTGACCTAGTGATTGTGATGCCCGCCAACGATATATCTCAGACTATCGAAGGATGTCGCATCATCAAATCGCAGCATCCCGACATTCCTCTGGTCGTACTGACACCCTTTTCCAAAGAAGTGTCGCGCCGACTGCTGGGCGAAGACCTATCGCAAATCGACTACGTATTCAGCTGGCTGGGCAACATGGACCTGCTGCTGGCAATCATCAAGCTACTCGAAGACCGCCTAAACGCCGACGATATCACCGACGTAGGCGTGCAGATGATAATGGTAGTCGAAGACTCGGTACGATTCTACTCGTCGGTACTGCCACACATCTACAAATTCCTGCTAACACAGTCGCGCGAATTCTCGACCGAAGCGCTCAATGAGCATGAGCAAATGCTACGCATGCGCGGTCGCCCAAAGGTGATGCTTGCTCGCGACTACGAAGAAGCCGTGCAGCTCTACGAGAAGTACGGCGAAAACATGCTGGGCGTCATCAGCGATGTATCGTTCAAACGCGAAGGCGTCAAAGACCCTCAAGCCGGAATTCGATTGGCCGAATACCTGCGCGAGCACGACCCACACTTACCGCTAATTGTCGAATCATCGGAAATAGCCAACGCCGAAGCCGTAGCCCGCATTGGCGGAGTGTTTCTCGACAAAAACTCAAAGAAACTACCGGTGGACCTCGGCGAAGCAATCATGGCCAACTTTGGCTTTGGCGACTTCATAATTCGCGACCCGGCCACCGGCGACGAGATTATGCGCTTAAGGGACCTGAAGGACCTTCAGAAAAACATATTCAACATTCCCGACGAAGCGCTATACATACACGCATCCAACAACGACATCTCGCGCTGGCTCTACTCGCGCGCGCTATTCCCAATCGCCGACATCATCAAGCGCCACCGCTTCGAATCGATTGCCGACGCGCCCGCTGCCCGTCAGCTCTTCTTCGAGCTTATCGTCAAATACCGCAAGATGAAAAACCGCGGTGTCGTCGCAATATTCCGAAAAGACCGATTCGACCATTACAGCAACTTTGCTCGCATAGGCCAAGGCAGTCTTGGCGGCAAAGGACGCGGCCTAGCATTCGTAGACTCAATTATCAAAAAGAATCCTATCTGCGACAACTTCTTCGGAATCACCATATCAATTCCGCGCACGGTAGTGCTTTGCACCGATATTTTCGACGAATTTATGGCCACCAATCGGCTCTATCCGATAGCACTCAGCGATGCCCCCGATAGCGAAATCTTAGCGCATTTTCTTGCCGGCAGCCTACCCGAGCGACTCGTCGAAGACTTCTTTGCACTCTTCGAAGTGGTGGACCGCCCGCTAGCCGTGCGCTCGTCGAGCTTGCTTGAAGACTCGCACTATCAGCCCTTTGCCGGTATCTACTCTACATACATGGTGCCATGTGTCGACGACCGCTACGAACGGCTACACATGCTTAGCGACGCCATCAAGGGCGTCTATGCCTCGGTATTCTTCCGCGCCGGCAAGGACTACATGACAGCCACCAGCAACATTATCGACCAAGAAAAGATGGCGGTCATCATTCAAGAAGTCGTGGGCGAACAGTACAATGACTGCTACTTCCCGAACTTCTCCGGCGTAGGCCGCTCGCTCAACTACTATCCGCTAGGCAACGAACAGCCCGAGGACGGAGTGGCCGAAGTGGCCGTCGGATTAGGCAAATACATAGTCGATGGCGGCGTAGGCCTGCGATTCAGCCCCTTGCACCCCGAACGCGTGCTACAGACATCGACCCTCGACCTGGCTCTGAAACAGACCCAAACTCGCCTGTGCGCCCTGCCAATCGACGCATCGACCTGCGGCACAATTACCACCGACGATAGTTACAACATAGTCAGCCGCCCGGTGCAAGACTTTGCCAACACCGGCGCCTTACGCTACATAGCCTCGACTTACGACTTTCGCGACGGCGTCATCAAAGACTACGAAGAAGGCATGGGCCGACGCGTCGTCACCTTCAACAACACTCTGCGCGACAAGGTGTACCCTCTGGCTAAAGCAATTGACTTCATGCTTAGCCAAGGACAAAACGCCATGCAGCGCCCCGTCGAAATCGAATTTGCAGGCCTCATCGCTCCCAACGCATCGACAGCGCCGGTCAATAAAGGTCAAATCTATTGGCTACAGATTCGACCGATCATCGACCGCAAAGAACTCATAACCGATGCGATGCTCGAGGTCGAGCCCGACTCTATAATCCTGCAAAGCTCCACAGCCATCGGCAACGGCTCTATAGAAGGCGTGCACGACATCGTATACGTGCGGCCCGACACCTTCGATTCGGCCAATAATACCCGAATAGTTGCAATAATCGAAGCCCTCAACCGACGCTATCTCGCTGAAGGTCGCGGCTACGTACTCATAGGCCCCGGACGTTGGGGCTCGAGCGACCATGCGCTCGGCATTCCTGTGCACTGGGCCGACATCTCAGGCGCACGGCTCATCGCCGAAGCGGCTATCGGCAACTACTGCCCCGAGCCGAGCCAGGGCACTCACTTCTTCCACAATCTCACATCGTTCGGCGTAGGTTACTTCACCATTGCTCCCGGCATTGCCGGCGCTCTGTACAACACCGACGCGCTCGACGCACTCGAAGCAGTATACGACGACGGCCTGGTGCGCGCTGTGCGCTTCGACTCACCCCTTTACATAGCTATCAACGGACGCAAGGGCGTCGGAGTCGTAGCGACTCAGGCTCCCATCGATCATAAAAACGACATATAACAATATGAGCATTTTCAAGACTATCAAACGCGGACTCGGATTCTCGACCGACGATGAAACCGATGACACCCTCTACTCCGATACCACCGAAACCACCACTGCGACTACAAAGCAAGCTGATGCTGCTCCGGCCTCCGCTACCACTCAGACCGTAGAACCGCTAAAATTCGACCCCGATAATCAAAATAAAATTTTCGAGAAAATCGTAGAAATATTCGACCAATCGCTACCGCCATTCTTAGCTCAAAGCGTCGACCGCAACGCTCAAATTAAATACCTCCGCGAAGCTCTAGACAGCGGCGTACGCGAATATCTCGACTCGCTCGGCGCTCAAGCCAAAGCCTACTGCGAAAGCCGCTGGCAGCAGACCCGCGAATCGATGGCCACCGAACTCGACTCCATAAAGGCGAAAGCTGCCGACATCGAAAAGAAATCGGCCGAAATGCAACAAAAACAACTAAGCGCCGACCGCCAAAAACGCGCACTCTCCGAACGCGTACACGACCTTGAAGCTCAACTAGTAAAAATAGAAGCTGACCGCGAACAGTACGAGCTCGAAAACCGCTCGCTGGTCAATCGCCTAAAGGTAGCAGGTGTGCAACAAGAGGACGTCGACAGTGCTCGAGCCGAAATCGAACGTCTCAACGACGAAATCAAACGCCTACGCGAAAACCCAGATGCTGCCTCTGCCGCCGAAGCCGACGCACTGAAAACTCAGATTGCCGAAATGTCGGAAGCGATGGAAAACATGAAGGAAGAAGGACGCGTAGCCAAAGAGCTGCTCGAAGATATGCGCAAAAATCTTGCAGCCACCAACAAGCGTCTTTCCGAAAGTGAAAGTCAGCTCAGCGAAGCTAACGCCACTATCGAAGAATACAACAAAGAACTCGACAAGAAGATGGTCGAAGTAGCCGAACGCATGACTGCTGATGCCGAAAAAATTAAATCGCTGAAAAGCGCCATCGACGACCGCGACGCCAAAATCGAGTCTCTACGCGAAACTATAGCCGAGAACATGCGCAAGCAGGCCGGCCGAGAAAAAGAGCTACTAGAAGAAATCGCAGCCCTCAAACCGAGCAAAGCTTCTTCTCATAAAACAGCCGAAGTGGTTGACGCCGTCGAGACCTCCGCTCCACTCATCAGCGAAGACGACCTAATGGCTGTCGAGAAATCGTTCGAATCAGAAGACTGGTTCACCAAAAATCCGCCAGCCGAGACACCTTCAATGCGCAAGCCTGAAACCGATGACAAATTCGGCTACCAGGAGCCACGCAAGAGTCGCTCAAGCGAAAAGCACCACAACCCCTCGCAATTATCACTTTTCTGACCCCCACCCCGCCTACTACTGACTATGCAAAAGAAAATTTCAGCACTCATTATAACCGCCGCATCTGCACTCGCCAGCTCAGCCACAATGGCTGCCGGCAACGTCGACCTAGCTACGATGCGCCCATGTGTCTATCCCGAAAATCGCCCGGCCGCCCCATCAGGATTCACCTACGCTCCCGATGGCGAGAGCTACTTCCTGCTTAACGACGACTGCAACCTGGTCCGCCGCTACGACACCCGCCGTGGCGAAGCACGCGACACCCTCATCGACCTTAGTCGCACACGCGAAACTAAAATTCCCAGCATCGAAGGGTTTACGTTGAGCCCCGACGCATCGAAAGTACTAATTTGGACCAACCGCCGCGACATCTACCGCCGCTCGTTCACCGCCGAATATTATGTGTACGAAGTGCGCTCGCACATCTTGCGTCCACTGTCTGTGAAGCACCCACGCCAGCAGTCGCCAATTTTCTCGCCCGACTCGCGCATGGTAGCTTTTGTGGCCGACAACAACATACACGTTGCTAAGCTCGATTACAAAAGCGAAGTAGCCGTAACCGACGACGGTGCCGCCAACGCAATCATCAATGGCGTTCCCGACTGGGTCTACGAAGAAGAATTCACCACCACCTGCTCCATGACTTGGGCGCCCGACAACTTGGGACTATGCTTCCTAAAATACAACGAGACTGAAGTGCCTCTCTACAATATGACCACCTATGGTGTCGACGGCAACTTCTCGAGCATGTCGACTCTATATCCGCAAGTATGGAACTACAAATACCCTGTTGCCGGACAACCCAATAGCCGCGTATCACTTCATCACTACGACATCGAAACACGCAAAATCAAAGACATCGCTCTGCCCGACAACCGCATCGAATACATTCCTCGCATCGAATACGGCCCGGATGCTCAGTCGCTAATTGCAGCAACTCTCAACCGCGACCAAAACCTCTGCCTCATCTATAAAATCAACCCTAAATCGACCATAGCCAAGGAAATTTACAGCGAAGAATCGCGCTCGTGGATTGACCCCACCACTTACGAAACGCTGCACCTTGCCACCGACCACTTCGTAGTAAACTCATGGCGCGATGGCTATAATCGCCTATACATATACAACTACAACGGTGTAGAGACACGCCGACTCGACACCGGCAAAGCCGACGTCACAGCATATTACGGCACTGATGCCACCGGCGCTATTTACTACCAGATTGCAGCCCCGACTCCGATGGACCGCACCGTGCGCCGCATCGACGCAAAAGGTATAGTCACTGACTTATCGGCAACCGAAGGCATCAACTCGGCCGAATTCGCACCCGGCATGAAATACGCCGTAATGCGCCACGAAAGCCCCACGACTCCACCCGTCTACAACCTCACCAACGCCACAGGCAAGCAACTACGCGTCATCGAAGACAATGCCGAATACACGGCCCGCACCTCTTCACTGGTTGCTAAACGTGAATTCTTCACTATGACCAGCGGCAACGAGACACTCAACGGCTTCATCGTCAAGCCTACCGACTTCAATGCCTCGCAACGCTACCCCGTAGTAATGTACCAGTACAGCGGCCCAGGCTCGCAAGAAGTGCTTCACCGTTGGCAACTTGACTGGATGGATGTCTTCGCACAGGCCGGCTATGTAGTAATCTGTGTCGACGGCCGTGGCACAGGCGGTCGCGGTCGCGACTTCTGCGACATTGTCTACAAACGACTTGGCCACTATGAGACCATTGACCAAGTAGCTGCAGCACGCTACGCCGCCACCCTGCCCTACGTAGATGCTCAGCGCATCGCCATCTTCGGCTGGAGCTATGGCGGCTACGAAGCACTGATGGCCGCCACTGTGAAAGGCGCACCATACAAAGCAGCCGTGGCCGTAGCACCCGTCACCGATTGGCGTTTCTACGACACTATCTATGCCGAACGCTATATGCTCACACCCGGCCAAAACGAATCAGGCTACAACAACTCGGCTCCGGTACGCCGCACTGCCGACTTGCAGTGCCCGACTCTGATTATGTATGGCACTGCCGACGACAACGTACACCCGGCCAACTCGCTTGAATTCGTAGCTCAGCTCGAACAAAACGGCCGCTTCTGCGATATGTTCCTCTTCCCGAACAAGAACCACTCAATCTACGGAGGCAACTCTCGCGCCACCGTATATCTGAAAATGCTCGATTGGCTCAACAAAAATCTTTGATTTAGATGCCGAGACCTGACGAAAGTTCTACTCAACGGACACTGCTATCACTATGGTGCTATTGGACGGCTGTAATAGCGTCGTTCTTTGCAGTGTATCTGCTGTCAATTTTCGTCAGCAAGACATGGCTACCCATGCCCGTAGCCGCCCTCGCGTATGTGCTTCTCGTAGCCTCGCGCCACGTAGCATATGGTCCCTCGCCACGCTGCGTACTAATTTTGCGCTACGGCATGATGGTGCTGCTCATCACAGCCATCATCATGGAGACAATCAACATACTCAATTCGAAGTTACTGCTCGATGGCCTAATCAACTGGTCGAACTCCAACAATGAGATTCCGTACGTCACGACTCTCATACTGATGCCTGTAATGACCGTAGTGGCTGCTGCCGAACTACTTCTGAGCCACAAAATAGGTTTTTGCCGCGATTGTCGTGCTCGCAATGGCAAGGTGCCCGAAAGTTCGGTCATCACAGCCATCTACAAACGCGAATCTCGCTACCAGCTAATGTTCATTCTGGCTGTAGCTGCTGCCGTCAGTGGTGTGCAATGGTGGTACTACTTCGTGTACTACATCAACGTCAATTTCAATAGCCCCGACCTGTTTTTCTTCCGCGGAATTCCAATGGTGATTTTATGTATGCTCGTAGTGTTCATGCTTATGCGCTACACCAACATGTCAATCATAATTGGTCCAATGCTTAAGGGTAATGACGCTCGCAACTCTCTGGTACGCTTTTTAGTGACAGCCGGCGACTACGTGCTACTTCAAGAGACAGCCGACGGACACTGGGACACAGCTGCAAGCGCAGAAGTCGCCCCCGGCGAACTTGCGAGCCCCGACCAAGAGCAAAGCCTCTGGGCATCGATTGCCGACATCAACGACACGCAACTTAGACGTATCTACGTCAATAAAAACTATGACATGACCACCGACATCATACACTACGCTGCATTCACACCCGGCAACAGCGACAACGCCCCCACCGGCAAACTTTGCGGCTCGTGGATGACTATCGAGCAGGTCAACCAACTACTAAAACAATCGAAGCTCACAGCTGAGCTTGCAAACGAGATATACCGAATTTTCACCATAACCATGGCTTGGAAAACCTACACTCCTGAAGGCAAGCGTCGCTACCCCATCCGAGGTTATCGCCCGACATTCTGCTTGCGCGACTTTAAGGACTGGGACGTCGATTACGACGACCTCAACTGGTTTGAAGTGGCCAATAACAACGAAGACCGCCCGTTCTTCCGCACACGCCGATTGTGGCAGCGTATCACGGGCCAACATAAGAAATGAGCACCTGTCCGCTTTTAGTAATTACCGGACCGACAGCCAGCGGCAAGACCGCCTTGGCCGTAGCCGTAGCCCGACGTGTCGGTGGCGAAATCGTCAGCGCCGATTCGCGTCAAGTCTACTGCGGAATGGACATCGGCACTGGTAAAGATATTGAAGAATACGGCGACGTGCCCGTACACATGATTGACATCGTTCCTGCCGGGCACAAGTACAACCTATATGAGTATCTACGCGACGCCAACGAAGCAATCGACGGCATCCGTTCGCGCGGCCGCCTGCCCATCGTAGCCGGCGGCACAGGCCTCTACGTCGAAGCTCTGCTCAACGGTCTGCGGCTACCCGAAGTCCCGGCCGACGAGGCCCTGCGCGCATCACTCGCCGACAAGAGCCTTGACGAACTTGCCGCTATTCTTGCCGAAAAAAAATCACTACACAATCGCACCGATATCGACACCGTAAAACGTGCAATCCGAGCCATCGAGATTGCCGACTACTACGAACGCCACCCCGACGAAGCCGAGCACACCACTCCTCACCCAGTCGAAGGCGCCGTGACCATTTGTGTCGACATTGCACGCGACGAACGCCGCCGTCGCATCACCGACCGACTTCACCGTCGTCTTGAGCAAGGCATGGTCGACGAAGTGCGTCGGCTCATCGACTCAGGCATAGACCCAGAAGACCTTATTTATTATGGTCTTGAATATAAATTCATCACAGAATATGTAATTGGTCGTCGCGACTACGATTCGATGGTCACCGGTCTCGAGACGGCTATCCATCAGTTTGCCAAGCGACAGATGACATGGTTTCGAGGCATGGAACGACGCGGATTCACCCTGCACTACCTACCCTACGACATGCCGGCCGATGAGTTTGCCGATAAAGTAGCTGAAATGCTCGAACAATGAGAATCACAGCTTTGACTTTCGCACTCTGCTCTTTACTCAACGCCGCAGCGACCGATATCGTCGTGGCCGACACTACATTTGCACAGCAACCTAAAACGCTGAAAATGCACTACCGCCTAGTCCTTCCACATGACTTGCGACAGCCATCAGCCGAATTACGCTGGAACGTCGCTGACACATGCAACTACGAGTATGCGCGTTTTAGCTTCGACCGCGACGACACCAACGACGATTGGGGATATTTCACCACCTACGAGACAGGCTCAGCCACCGACAACGTGCGAAAAAAAACAGCATGCACACCCTATCGTCTCATGAACGACCCATTTACCGAAGGGTTTTCAATACGCATCAGTGCCGGCGAAGGTGGCGCAGTTTTAACAGCAGGTGTATCTTCACCGGTAATAAACCTGCCTATGCCTCGACCACTTGCCGACGACCGACGCTTTGTAGTACTCGCCGACCAAGGCACAGAGCTACAGACATCGTTCGTTCATGCCACATGTATCGAAGCTCCGTCAATGAGCCGATTCAACGACACCAATTCGCTAGCCGAATACATCAACCGCTCGACCGACCCCTACGAAGGCATTTGGCTATACTACGACCACGACACAAAGCCCGAACGCACCATCGTGGGCGGCCGCTACACGCTGGCCACTGTAGCTGACGGCACAGGCGCCTACGACATTATATACATCGATGGAGCTAAAGACTCAGGCGAAGCGTGGCCTCCGCTGCGCATCAAAGGACGACTCACTCCGGCCACCTTTCCCGGCATTTACGACCTGGAGTGGATTCAACCATCAGGCGTAGCACTGCCGATAGAATACGGCTGCGGCGCCACATTCACCGACGATTTGCTCACGCTCCAATTTCCATACTGGCAGGCAACTGTCAGATTCCGACGACATAAATGAACCAAGAATTTTCATCATCACTACTCGAAAAGGCCGTCACCGAGCTGTCGCGACTGCCAGGCGTAGGACGCAAGACGGCCCTGCGACTAGCTCTGTACATGCTGCGACGCGATGAGGCCGAAGCCATAGCCTTGGGGCAGTCAATCATCGACATGCGCCGAGGCATCAAATACTGCAGCGTCTGCCACAATATCAGCGAAACGTCGACCTGCTCAATCTGCGCCGACACCGGGCGCGACCGCTCGACCGTTTGCGTTGTCGAAAACGTCAAAGACGTTGTCTGCATCGAACACACAGGCAGCTTCAAAGGACTCTACCACGTACTCGGCGGACTTATCTCGCCCATCGACGGCATCGGTCCGGCCGACATCGAAATCCAATCGCTGCTCGACCGCGCAGCCGACGGCAGCATCAAAGAAATCATTCTCGCACTAAGCCCCACTATGGAAGGCGACACCACCGGCTTTTACATAAATCGCCGCCTAAAAGAGCTGGCACATAAACCTGACGTGTCGCGACTGGCCCGCGGCGTAGCCGTTGGCAACGAGCTTGAATACACCGACGAACTCACCCTAGGACGCTCCATCGTAGAGCGACGCCCCTTCGACACATGATAGCAAACGAACGAATAATACTCCGAGCTGTCGAGCCCGACGACATCGAACGCCTATACGAATGGGAAAACGACCACTCGGCCATATTTGATGCACCTCTGTCGCTGCAGAATATCACTGACTACGTGATGAACTACCGAGCCGACCTATACGCCGATGGCCAGCTACGCCTAATGATAGTAGAACGCGCCAGCGGCGACACCGTCGGATGCATCGACCTCTACAACTTCAGCATCGCCGACCGCCGAGCCGGCACCGGCATCTACATAGCAGCCCCATATCGCCGCCGCGGACTGGCCGCAGCTGCCGTCGAAGCCTTGACGGAATATGCTTCCGGCCGATTAGGGCTACATCAACTTTGGGCCACATGCACCATCAGCAATGAAGCCTCGCGCCGCCTATTCTGCAGCAACGGCTTCGAGCCTGCAGGCCGCCTTCGCGCATTTGTACGCAGCGGTTCGACCTACGAGGATGCCATAATCATGCAGCGAATTTTCGAATGAGACGCGCATTTCTATTCAACCCCGAAAACGATATAGCGCTTGCTCGCAATGTGGCAGCGTTCACGCCTCCACCAGCTGCGATTGCTCTGCGACGCGCCGGCGAGCTACTGCCCATGTGGCTCTGCAACATGGGCGACTGCTTCATCTGCGACGGTGTCAATGCCGGTTGGTTCGAAAAACTGATAGCCGACTTCGACATTGCTGCTCGCCCGTGGGACCACAACTCGACCGACTCCATACCCACGCCGTGGGGCTGGTCGGCGGCTGTACGACGCACCTTCGCTCAGCGCGGATTCCCAGCCTCAGCACTACCCGACGACTCACAACTCTCCACTCTTCGCGAGCTATCGCACCGGCGCACCGGCGCCGCCGTAGCCCGCGCACTGGCTGCAAGTCTGCCTTTCGAAGTATGGCCGGCTGCTGAAGAATACACCGATGCCACACGTATAGCCAACGCGCTGCGCCAATGTCCATGCGTAGTCAAATCGCCGTGGTCGTCGAGCGGGCGCGGCATCACCTTCACTACCCCCGACAGAGCCGAGGCAATGGCTACACGCGCCGCCGGCATAATCCGCACACAAGGCTCGGTGATGGTGGAACTTGCTGCCACGCGCGTCTGCGACTTTGCCATGCTTTGGCACTACGACCGAGGTACCTGCCAATGGGCCGGCTATTCGCTTTTCGAGACTGACGACCGTGGCGACTACCACGCCAACATCGTAGCGCCACAGGCCGAACTGGAAAGACGCATCGCAGACTATACCGACACAGAGCAGCTCCGCACGATACGCACCGCACTTCCCGAAGCGCTACGAAGCGTTCTTGGCGAACAGTATAGCGGTCCGGTTGGCGTCGATATGCTTATCGACGCCAACGGCACTATCGATCCGGTCGTAGAAATCAACCTCCGCTACACCATGGGCTTCATAGCCCTGGCTCTGCAACGACACACCGCCACGGAAGCGCGCTTCATCGTTGAGCGAGGAGACACCACCGCATCGTGTAAGTATACAACAACAAACGGCCGCCTTACCGACGGCCGCGTAGCGCTCTCGCAGCCGGGCTGCGACTTCACGTTTGTGCTGGAAGGGGTATAAGTAAGAGTATAAGTCTTATTAGTAACCTTTGCGGTACTTGCCTTCGTTGGCGTCGTCAAGGATTGATAGATACGAGGCATAGCGCGACTGAGCTATGCGGCCTTCTTCAATAGCGTCGAGGACTGCGCATCCCGGCTCGTGCGTGTGAGTGCAGTTGCCGAAGCGGCAGTGTTTCGACTCGGCAAACAGGTCCGGGAAATAGTGAGCCACTTCGTACTTATCAAAATCAATAGTGCCGAAACCGCGCACACCGGGGGTATCGATGATGGCACCACCGCCGGGCAGACGGAACAGTTCACTGAACGTAGTGGTGTGCATACCCTGATCGTGAACGGCTGAAATTTCGGCCGTGCGCAAGTCGAGTCCAGGAATTAGTTCATTAATCAGCGTCGATTTGCCGACACCCGAATTTCCCGAAACGAGCGTAATTTTGTCACGAAGCAATTCGCGCAAATTGTCGAGACCTTCGCCGGTCTTAGCTGATACAATCGCAACTTCGTAGCCAATCGAGCGATAGAGGTACGCGACGGCGTCGAGCAGTTCGCGGTCCTCATCGTCGGTAAGCAAGTCGACTTTATTCAGCACCAAAATAGCCGGCACATCGTAAGCACTGGCTGTAGCAAGAAAGCGGTCTATAAAGTTTGTCGAAGTAGTAGGATGCGCAAGCGTAGCGACAAGCAAAGCACGGTCGAGGTTGGCCGCTATGATGTGCGACTCCTTCGACAAGTTACTTGCGCGACGTATTATATAATTGCGGCGCGGCGAGATAGCGGTGATAAAGGCTGTGCCATCGGGAGCCGGCTCACCGACTGTGACATGGTCGCCGACTGCCACCGGATTGGTGGTACGAATGCCCTTGATGCGAAAGTTGCCCTTAATCTTGCAGTTTATCTCAGCCGAACCATCGTCGGTCGCCACGACATAGTGAGCGCCGGTGTTGCGAATAACGATACCTTCCATCAGATTTTCTCTACATCAGTGGCACGGAGCCAAGCAGGAGCCGAGCCGTTGATACTGATCTTATAATATCGAGGCGACACAGGGTCATCGGGCGTAGACACCGAGTCGAGAATCTGCACCTTAGTACCCTCATGCAGCGGCACCACCTTCTCAGTTTGTCGCGGCTGGCGGGGAGCCGAATTGAGCAACGTCGACGGCACTGTCACCACAGCCTCGGCATCGTTGTTGTAATGCTTGACTGCGTCAATCGTAACCACGATGAAGTAAATGCTGGCAAAAATCAGCACCAAGCCACCAAAGAAACCGACCTTGCGCAGCATCACATTGCCACTGAAAATGTAAAGGGCAATCAGAGCGCAGAGCAGCAAAAAAGTCACAAGCGAAATCCATGCCCAAACGTCGGCCGTGGTCGATGAGACAATAGAATAATGCAAGCGTGTAAGGAACGAATTGTTATCCTCGGGCTTGTCTTCGAGACGCGAATTGACAAACTTCAAGTTGGCTCGAGCGTCGGCATGGCCGGGGTCGATGCGCAAAGCTCGTTCGTAGTTAAT
The DNA here is from genome assembly GCA_964456545.1 of uncultured Bacteroides sp. Lineage (GTDB taxonomy): Bacteria > Bacteroidota > Bacteroidia > Bacteroidales > Muribaculaceae > CAG-873. The sequence continues at coordinate 63,376 of CAYWAM010000005.1, read as the reverse complement.
AACTGCACCGGCCACTTTACCTTGACGATAAAGGGCATTGCCGAGATTGTAATAAACATCGGCCGACGGACCTTGCTCGGCTAAAACCTGACGATATAGCTCGACTGCTTCGCCGTACATTTCCTTATTGTAAGCCGAATCGGCCATCGAAGGCGACACTGCAGCCGCAGCCGCCGCTATGGAGCCGACTAAAGCAATTATTGCAATTAATATCTTTTTCATAGCGATTTACTTAACATTTTCGATAGCCTTGACGGCGGCTGTCGCACGGTTGTAAACATCAGACATGGCATCGTCGCTCGACGAAGGAGTGAAACGCGCCATCTCGCAATCGTTGAGCACTTCGATGACTTGAGCCAACACTTCAGCCGACACTCCGCGAGCTTCTAGGCGTTCGCTGATTACGTCGGTCAGTAAATTCGAAGCCTGCAAGCCGAGCTTATCGCCCAAATAGCCTTTGAGGGCACGTGCGAGTTCTTCGTAGAACTGCTCCGACTTGTGCTGACGCATGAACGAGTGGGCAGTCTTAAATCGCTTCGAAACGACTTTATTGGCACGAGCTAGGCGGCGACCTGCCACGTCAGCACTGCGCTTGACTTGACGACGATATACGATTACGACTGCTACCAAGGCTCCTGCAGCGAGCACATACATCAGCCAGTACCAAGCAGATTCAGCCACCGGAGCAGTCGCTACGGCAACTTTTTCGGGCAGTGGGCGGATATGCAGAATGTCGGTCATCTCGGTGCTGACATCCTTCTGAACGCCAATCACAGCCGGGCCATTGCCCTTGATGACGCTGAGGTTGAAGCCCTCGGCCGTCGCCGTCTCATAAGCAGCTGTCGACGGATTGAAATATACAAATTCAAATGGCTCGATATTGAACTTACCTACTTCTTGAGGCACGAACGGATAGTCGGCAATGAACGTTCCGGCGTAGTTCGAACCGTCGAACTTGGCATCGATATCTGTCTTGGCAGTGTAGGTCTCGAACGTTGAGGGGAATGTCACCTGCGGAGCTGTCAGATACTTAATGTTGCCTGCGCCGGTCACCTTCAACGTATATGTTGCCGATTCGTTGGAACGAACGATTTCGGGATTGATTTCAGCCGAGACCTTAAAGCGCCCCACAGCGCCGGAGAAATTAGCCGGACGCGGTTCGGGCAGAGCCTTCACATCGAGGCTTACGCGATTGGTTGCCGTCTTCATCTTACGGGGAACCTGACGGCTGGTGACAAAGCGACCACGAGTCACTTGCTCGTACTCAATCACATTGATTTCATACTCGCCCGACGACACGCTCAGATGCCCGGCTTTCTGCGGATAGAGCAAATAGCGGCGCATGACGAGAGTCTCATAGTTGCGGCCACCGATATTCTCGATTTGGCTACGCTGAGGCGTAGGTAAATCCTCCGAGAGAAAACCATCAAACACTGGCAAAGTCACCGAGTTGAACTGGTTCTCGATATCGAAGCGACGGCTTTCGGCCAAGCAAAGTTTGATGTCGGCCACCACCGGTTCCATTTCATAAACATTCTTGCGCGAGAAAGTGATTATGACCATCAAATCCTCGGGCTTGGTCTGACCGACCGACGAACCGACAACATGCTCGCTACCAGCCGACGAACCACCAGGCTGATAGCCGCCACCGCCATAGTTCGGAGCTTGCTGGCCGGCAGGCAGCACCTTGATGGTCTGTGCTTTGGTCTTCATAATCTGTCCCTTAACCCTTATCGATACCGATGGGATAGTAACAGTGCCTTCCTTTTCGGGCAGATAGACATAAACTATCGATAATGTATAGTTCTGATACGAGCCATTGCGCGAATCGTAGCCACTCTCATAGCCATTTGTAATACCGGGGCCGGAATAAAGCTTAAAGCCATCGATTTGCGGCGGATCAGGAGTAAGATCGGAAGCCGAATTTATAGCATCGCTGTCGTCGGAGCGAAGCACAAACGAAACTTGGTATGGACGACCGACGATAGCGTTGCGCAACTGTCCGAGTTCGAACGTCGTGCGAGCGGCGGCGCCAATTGAAGTAACGAGTGCTGCTATGATGAATGCCGATGTTAACAAAAATCGTTTCATGTGCTGAGAATGATGAATCTTTTATTACCAAGGTTTTTCAGTAAACGGCTGAGCAGGATTCACCTGCTGCTCGCGCCGACGAGTAGAATTTTCCTTATTCTGAACAGCCTGCATCATCTGGGCAGCAGTCTGCGAAGGTTGGTGCTGCTCCTGCTGCTGTTGCTGTTGGTCTTGTTGCTGTTGTTGCTGCTGCTGTTGCTGCTCTTGTTGCTGCTGGTCTTGCTTATCTTGCTGTTGGTCTTGCTGCTGATCCTGCTGATTTTCCTTCTGCAGAAGAGCCAAAAGCAAGTTTTCACGAGCCTTAATATTTTCGGGGATAATGCGCAGCGACTTCTTATAGGCGGCAATCGCACCGTCCCAATTTTGGTCGTTATAGGCCATGTTACCTAAATTATAGGCAGAATTGGCAGCCAATTGAGGATAATCCTTATTTTCGGCAATCTGGCTGAAGATTTCACCGGCGATACGACGCGGATCATTTTCAGTGCCCTTATTATCGTCGGATGCGAGCTGAGCAAGTGTCACAGCCTTATCGTAAAGCGCATAAGTTGAAGCAGGATTGAGCGCCAGCGCCTTCTCGTAGTTTTCGAGTGCAGCATGGAAATTGCTGTCGGCATACTGTTCGGTGCCTTCCACTATGAGATTGCGCTCGGCCTTAGACGAGCCGGGAGGCACATCATTAGAGCAGCTGGTGACGGCTGCAGCGACAAGCAAGGCGGTTAAGTATGAGAATCGTTTCATTGTTGCTTCTTGCTAAAGAAATTAATCTTGCTAAGCCATGTGTTCTTGCGATCGAGTACAAAAATATCGAGTACCAGGAACAACAGCGCAATCCAAGCAAAAATTGGGAACTGCTCAGCTCCGGCCGTATATTTGATATTCTTGAACTTCGACTTCTGTAGCTTATCAAGTTGGTTATTCAAAGCATCGAGGGCATCTGAAGCCGCGCCATTGACAAAAATACCCTCGCCGGCATCAGCAATTTGCTGAGCGAGGTCGCTATTGAGAGCCGTGTTGACGACGTTACCCTCATAATCCTTCATGTATTCACCGCGCTTGCCGGCAACAGGAATCGGAGCACCGGAGCCACTACCAAGACCAATAACGTCGAGCTGAATGCCCTTTTCAGCCGCAGCTTTAGCAGCTTCAATAGCGTCGCCTTCATGGTCCTCGGCATCAGTGAGTAGAATGATGGCTCGATGCACATCATCGTCCTGCGAAAATCCATTTGAAGCCATCGAAATGGCCTCAGCAAGCGAAGTGCCCTGATACTGCATCATGGCCGGATTTAGTTCGCTTAAATAGAGCTTGGCCATGCCAAAGTCAGTAGTCATTGGCAGCTGAGTCTTGGCCGTGCCGGCAAAGACTACGAGGCCAACCTTATTGCCTTGAAGCCGGTCGACCATTTTGTCGAGCAACAGACGAGCGCGGTCGAGACGCGAAGCGGCATTGATATCATCTGTAGCCGAAGCATTCATTGAATTCGAAAGGTCGAAAGCAATCATCACTTCGATGCCGGCCAGCTCCTCGCTATGCTGCTCCTCACCGGCACGCGGACGCGCCAGCATGATGATGAGTGCGAAAAGCGCCACCATGCGAAGGACAAATTTCAGAGCCGGCTTGTAGGGCGAAGCCTGAGGCATGAGCTGGCGCAGGACATCAGCGTGGCCGAAGCGCGCCAAGCGACGACGGCGACTAAGTCGCGAATACCAATAGACGCCATAGAATGCAGGCAGCAACCACAGCAGGTTGAGTAAATATGGATAAGCGAAATCAAACATTTCTGTGTAGTTTTAAGGAATTGGACGCAGATAGAGATAACGCAGCAGAAGCTCGAGCGCAAAAAAGCCGAATGCCAGCCAAGCCCACATCATATAGTGGTCCTCAGTGTGCGAGAAATTCTTAACGTCGAGCGTCGTCTTTTCGAGCGCATCAATTTCGGCAAAGACTTCATCGAGCGAGTTATTATCAACAGCTCGGAAATACTTGCCGCCGGTGGTCGAAGCTACCGTGCGAAGGTCATTCTCGTTTATTTCTACTTTCTGCTTTTCATAAACCGGGCGTCCAAGATAGTCGACAGATACAGGCACCAGAGCCATGCCATTGGTGCCGACACCAATTGAGTAGATTTTCACACCAAGCTCAGCAGCGGCTTGTGCAGCTTCGACAGGGGTTGCCAGGCCGCGATTGTTAGTACCATCAGTGATAAGAATAATACTCTTGCTCTTTGCCTTGCCATCGCGCAGGCGGTTGAGCGAAGTGATGATACCCTCGCCGATAGCAGTGCCGTCTTCGAGATCGCCAATTTTGAGGTTGGCAAGATAGTTGACCAACTGAGCGCGATCGCCGGTCATAGGCAGACCGGTGAGGCTTTCGCCGGCGAAGATTACCAACCCGATATTGTCGTTTTCGCGACCATTGATAAATCGAGTAGCGACCTCCTTAGCAGCTTCGAATCGGTTGGGTTCGAAGTCCTTAGCATACATCGACGACGAAATATCGAGAGCGATTACAATGTCAGTACCCTCAGTGGTAGAGGTATGCCATTTGTCGCGCTGCTGCGGACGAGCAAGCACTACGATGAGACAACCGACGGCTGCCAGACGCAGTACAAACAGGAAGTGGCGCAGATAACGCTTCCAAGTGCGAGGCACTTGCGCAAAAGCGCTCGTAGTCGATATCGACATTGCCGGATGCGCGTCGCGCTGCTTGAGTATGTACCAAACAATGATAGGTACATAAAGCAGAAACAGCCATAATAATTGTGGATGAGCAAGCTGCATATCTTATACTTACTTCTTCTTTTGAGTTGATACAGTCGGATCGGCTTCAGGCTCGACAGGCACGGGCTTGGTTGATTCGACAAACTGTTCTACGGTGTTGAACGACTTGATGTTGTCGTCGGGCATAGGACGAACCTTTGCAAACTTAACGATGTCGGCCAAGTCGAGAATCTGCTTGATACGAGGCTGGTCGCCGCGAGTTTCGTTATTGTGACGCAAAGATGCCAAAATCTGAGTTGAGGACATCTCCATAGCGTTAATACCGAATCGCAAATCAAGATAGCGTCGCAAGATATCGATAAGAGTAGTATAATACTCCTTCTCCTTGCCACTTTCGGCCATGCGGCTAGCACGCAGACGTCCCAAGGCAGCCATAGCCTCGGCATACGGGTCGATGGGCTTGGGTTTATGCATGATGATTGTGCCGGTCTTGCGATATACGATATATAGGTATACACCCAAGGCTATGAGCACAGCAAGCAGCAAGCCCATGAGAGCCCATGGCATCCACTCGGGTATATAGTCGTACCATGCGCGTGGCGGATTAGCCACACTCTCCATGGGGTTGAGAGTCTTTGTCGAATCAATAGGCACGGGCATCACCTTCAGTGTCAGAATCTCCGATTCGACAGTATCTTCGCCCACGGCATAGCGGAATGGCGAAAAAGTGAGTACACCGGGATACCAAGCCTGTATCAGCATATTGTATTTATAGCCGGCAGGTGTAGTATCGCATTTGACATCAATAAAGTCAAAAGCATCAGCTTCGGCACCGCTCTCGGGCAGGTCTATAACCTCTCCGGCGTGCGAACTATCAATCACATTGAGCGTGATAGTGGCTCGAGAGCCCATCTCCACGAAAGTCGAATCGACGGACGCACTAATCTTAAGCTGTGCGGCCGCAGGCTGAGCCAAGGCGGCCGACAGAGCGAACGCCACTGCTATGTTGCGAAAGATTTTCATTTCTGTGTACGGTTTTTAAACAGGCCCATTAGCGCCTTGACATAGTCCTCATCAGTGGCGACAGATACGAAATTGACGCGCGAAGAGCGCAGAGTTTCCGACATGGATTGCTGTCGGTCGTACCACCAACGGGCATATGCATCACGCACCTTACGGCTCGAAGTGTCGACCCACATATCGGCACCGGTCTCGAGATCGTTGACGCGCATGAGACCGACATCGGGCAATTGCGAATCGCGCTTGTCATAGACCTGAATAGCCATCACATCGTGTTTGTTGCGGGCCATAGCTAGCGACTGGCGATAGTCGGCAGCATCGATAAAATCGGAAATTAAGAACATAGTCGAGCGCTTGCGCATAGCATCCGTGAAGTAGCGCAGCGCCTGAGCTATATCAGTGCCACGATGTTCGGGCTCGAAGTCGAGTAATTCACGAATAATCAGCAAGATGTGTTTCTTACCTTTCTTTGGCGGAATAAATTTCTCGACCTTGTCGGAGAAGAACAGCGCACCGATGTTGTCATTGTTCTGTGTAGCCGAAAACGCCAGAGTGGCCGCAATCTCGGCAATCATCTCACGCTTCTCGACACCCGCGGCGCCGAATTCACGGCTACCCGACACGTCGACAAGCAGCATGACGGTGAGTTCGCGTTCTTCCTCAAAAACCTTCACATAGGGTTTGTTTTGACGAGCCGTGACATTCCAATCAATATCACGGATATCGTCGCCATACTGATATTCACGCACCTCCGAGAACATCATGCCGCGCCCCTTGAAGGCTGAGTGATACTCACCGGCAAAAATGTTCTGCGACAGTCCGCGGCTCTTGATTTCGATTTTGCGAACTTTCTTGAGAAGTTCTTTTGCGTCCATCTGAGCTTTCGGTTAGGGAACCTGAATCTTATCGAGAATTTCGGTGATAATCTCGTCGGTAGTGATGTTGTTGGCCTCAGCCTCGTAGGTAACACCGATGCGGTGACGAAGCACGTCGTGGCAAACAGCGATAACATCCTCGGGCACTACGTATCCACGCTGGTGCAGGAAGGCGTATGCGCGAGCCGCACGAGCAAGGCTAATAGATGCACGGGGCGAAGCACCGAAGGCGATGATACCCGAAAGGTCGTCCAAGCCATAGTCAAGCGGGAAACGAGTAGCAAAGACGATATCGACGATGTAGCGTTCAATTTTTTCGTCGACGTAGATCTGCTCTACCACTTTCTGAGCCTCGATGATTTCCTCGGGGCGAAGCATCGGACGCACTTCGCGGCGTTCGTTCGATATGTTTTGGCGGATAATAATCTTTTCTTCGTCCTTCGACGGATAGCCGATAACGACCTTCATCAGGAAACGATCGACCTGAGCCTCAGGCAGCGGATAAGTACCTTCCTGCTCGATGGGGTTCTGAGTAGCCATAACGAGGAAAGGTTCGTCGAGTTTGAAAGAATTATCGCCAATGGTCACCTGGCGTTCCTGCATGGCTTCGAGTAGCGCACTCTGCACCTTGGCAGGAGCGCGGTTGATTTCGTCGGCGAGTACGAAGTTAGCGAAAACAGGGCCCTTCTTCACTTGGAAGGTCTCGTTCTTAACGCTATAAACCATAGTACCGACAACGTCGGCAGGCAGCAGGTCGGGGGTGAACTGTATGCGGCTATAGTCGGCATCAATCAGCTGTGCTAGCGTCTTAATAGCCAAGGTCTTTGCAAGGCCCGGAACACCTTCAAGCAAGATATGACCATTGGAAAGCAACGCTATAAGCAGCGACTCAACGAGATGCTTTTGACCCACGATTGTCTGGTCCATACCGTGGGTAATGATATTCACAAATTCGCTCTTCGAAGCGACTAATGCATTGAGATCGCGGATATTTACTGATTCGCTCATTTCAATTTTTGTTATAGTTGATTTTTCGTATTTATTCCTTTTGGATGAATTTCAACGACAAAATTACAACTATAACACCTAAATGGTTAACTTAAATTGTTAAATTAAATTATATTTCGTTTAACAATTCAAACTATTAACCATTTTTAGCTAATTGAGCCTCAGGCTTAGACGCAATCGGCGTCGCAGGTCCACACAAAAGCGCGCAAACCCAGTTTAGGACGCTCGGCATCAAGAGCACGCAGACGCTCGAGCAGAGGCTTCACGCGCTCGTCGGGCACCATGGTGATGATGGCCGACGCCAGCGAAGGCCACGCGTGCGAACCATAGTGCGGTTCGCCGGCGACAGAGCCTCGGCCCGACACAAGCGGCCACGCCGTAAATCCTCGACAATTGAGCCTATCGAGTGTTTCCATAATATGCTCATGATGAGCTTGATCGTATGTTATAAATACAGCTTTCATGCGAATTGACGTTTACGAAGTTGTTTGCGGTGCTTGCGACGGCGGTTCTTCACTCCGCGGCCCGCAAATACACAATAAAGCACTGGCACAAAGAGGAGCGTCAGGATGGTCGAGAATGTCAGACCACCAATGACGGCGGTACCCATCGGGCGCCACATTTCGGCACCTTGCCCCGAGCCGATAGCCATCGGCACCATACCTAAAATAGTGGTCAGCGAAGTCATGACTACAGGACGCAGACGCGAACGGCCAGCATCGACCACCGAAAGTTTAATTGACAGACCACGCTCGCGGTTTAGGGTGATATAGTCGATAAGTACGATACCATTCTTCACCACAATACCAATCAGCATGATAGCGCCAATAAGGCTCATCACATTAAGCGTATGACCGGTAAGGTAAAGTATGAAGAACACGCCCGAGAATGCAAACATCACCGAGGTCATGATGATTGCCGGATAAGTGTAGCTTTCGAACTGCGCAGCCATGACGATATATACCAGAATCAAAATCAGCACAGCGAGCATAAGCAGGTCCGAGAACGAATCTTGCTGGTCTTCAAACTGGCCGGCCAATTGTATCGATACACCTTGCGGAATTTCAAGCTGATCGATAGCTACATTGGCTTGCTCTACGACTTGCGACATAGGCACACCGCGCACGATTGTTGATACGGTGATGACACGCTCGCGGTCCTTACGCTCAATCGTAGGCGGAGTGTAATGTTCCACTACCCTGCCAACATCCTTGACACGCACAGCACGGCCGGCTGCATTGTAGATAAGTATGTTTTCGATATCAGCCAATGAGGTGCGCGATTCGGGAGCATACATCACCTTGATATCGTACTCCTCGCCATCTTCGCGGAAACGCGAAGCCGTAGAACCGTTAATGCGGTTGCGCAGGTAATTGGCGGCCGTCGACAAGTTCAATCCATAGATTGCTAACTTCTCGCGATCGAAATCAACACGATATTCGGGTTGGTAATCGGCACGAGAGATACGCACGTCGGCCGTACCGGGAATGGCAAACAAAGCACGACTAAGACGAGCAGCCACACTATCGGTCTCTTCAAAGTCATAACCGTATATTTCAAAGTCGATAGATGCTTCGCCACCCATGGCTCCTTGGCCACCGACAGTGACTTTTGTCTTCTTAAACTCAGGATAGTGCTTGAAGTCATCGCGCATAAGGCCGGCTATTTCTACAATGCCACGCTCGCGCTCACCGGGGTCGGTAAGGCGTATATTCATCGACACGATGTGCGGGCCATTGTCGCTCAGCGACGCATAGGTATTGTCAGATGAAGCCGTACCGGTCGTATAGTTCAGGACCTGTATTTCCGGATACTTCTCGCGCCACTCATCGGTCAGACGCGACATCACCTCATCAGCTATCTCTACGCGAGTACCAATCGGCAGCTCCAGGCTCACACTCAAACGAGCGTCATCGGCCGTCGGGAAGAACTCCGTACCAACTGACTTAACTATAAAAATAGAAAAGACGAAAGTCGACAAACACACCACGATTGTGATTAGCTTGTGCGAAGTCACCCAGCGGAGCAGCGATGCATAGCCACGGTCTAGCCCATCGAGCATCTTGTTAATCGGAGTGAAAAAGACGGTGTAGGCCTTCGAATGATGCGTCATGCGACGAAGCAGCAGCGAGCAAAGCATCGGAGTGAGCGACAAAGCTGCCACCGTCGAAATAATCATCATGATTGTAACCATCCAACCAAGCTGCTGGAAGAGCACACCGGTCATACCGGTGACCATGGTCAGAGGGAAGAATACGGCAATCAGCGTAAGAGTCGAAGCGATAACCGAGATAGCGACTTCGTTGGTGCCATGCACAGCCGCCTGCTTCGGATCCGAGCCACGTTCGATATGCGTCGTGACGTTTTCGAGCACCACAATGGCATCATCGACCACCATACCGATTGAAATCGATAGAGCCGACAGCGACACGATGTTGAGCGAATTGCCCGTGATGGCCAAGTATATAAATGATGCGATTAGCGATATTGGAATCGTCAGCGTAATAATTAAGGTTGCACGCCAGCGACCTAGGAAGAAGAATACCACAATCACAACGAATAGCAATGCATAGAGCACTGTCTCGACGAGCGAATTGATTGTATTTCGAATATTATCGGAGGTGTCGACAATTACACCAAGCTTCACGTCTGACGGAAGACGCTTCTGCAGCGTGGGCAGTATTTTGAGCACCTTATTGGAAATTTCCACCGAGTTGGCACCACTCTGCTTTTGCACGATAATCATAGCGCCACGCTTACCATCAGTGAAGGTAGTCTGAGTGCGTTCTTCCAACGAGTCGTCGATGCGAGCCACGTCGTGCAAATATACGTTTCGGCCTTCGTACGAGCCAACAACGATGTTGGCCATTTCGTCAGACGCCACAAATTCGCCTTGCACACGCAGCGAATAAGTATTTGAGCCCAAGTCGAAAACGCCGCCGGGGATATTGCGGTTTTCAGCAGCTACTACGCTTGAAATCTGCTCAACTGTGAGGTTGTATGCCTCGAGGCGAGCGGGGTCTACATATATATGTATTTCGCGCTTCGGCGCACCTGAAATCGACACAGAGCCGACACCTGAAATACGCGCCAGCGGATTAGCCACCGCTTCATCAAGGATTTTATACAAACCCGGCATGCTCTCCTCAGCCTGAACCGATAGCATCAGGATGGGAATCATGTCGGTCGAGAACTTGAAGATAATCGGTGTCTCGGCATCGTCGGGCATCGACGATGATATCATGTCGAGTTTGTCGCGCACATCGTTGGTCAGCACGTCGATATCGTAGCCATACTCAAATTCGAGGGTAATCACCGAGATATTCTCGCGCGAGGCCGAGGTGATATGCTTGAGGTTGCTGACAGAGTTGAGCACGTTTTCAAGAGGACGCGTCACATTCTGCTCGATATCCTGTGCACTGGCACCCTGATAGGTGGTCATAACCATCAGTGTGTTTGTCTCGATATCGGGATATAGGTCAATTGGTAATTTATTGAGCGAAAACAGACCGAGAATGACCACTGTCACGAAGCACAGTGTCGTCATAATAGGCCGCTTGACCGCTCCGCCGTATATACTCATTGCTTAAATTCTTAGGTTGATAGAGTTAACGAATCAGTAAAAGGCCTTATTGGCGATTGTTGATTTTCGCAGGTGCACCGTCGGCAAGGCGAGTTTGGCCGGCAATGACTACGGTGTCGCCGTCGGCAATACCGTCGAGGAGTTCATATCCGGTATCGATACGACGGCCTAGTGTCACGCGACAAAACTTCACAGCGCCGTCACTATATACGTACACATACTTATTATTGGAGCCTTGCTGCTTAACGATGGCACGGTCAGGCACAACGACATTCTCGACATCGCCCAAGTTAATCGAAACGCGAGCAAACATACCGGGCAAAATACGGCCACCGGGATTGCTGAGCGACACCTCCACAGGGAACGTACGAGTAGTAATATCCACCGCCGGAGCTAGGCGAGTAATCTTGCCGGTGAAGGTCTCACCCTCGAAAGCATCGAGAGTCACATCGACTTCCATGCCTCGACTCACACGCGAGATATCGCTTTCGTTAACATTAATCACGACTTTCACAGCCGGGGTAATCTGCCCGATGGTGAGCACAGGCTGCGCACCGGTCATATCGCCCGGATCATAATTGCGAGCCGTGACGACACCGCTGATAGGAGCTTTCAGCACAGTATTATCCATCGTATTACGATACTGAGCACGCTGAGCATCGAGTTGCGCTTTATATTGATCAACAACACTTTGCGTACCCGAGCCAATATTTAGGAGTTCGACTGCACGATTGTAGTTCTTTTCGGTCAACTCGAGGTTTATCAACTGCTGGTCAGCATTAGCAGCATCAAGAGTGACCAAAGTCTGGCCGCGGCTGACGTGGTCGCCAACATCGACAGTAATCGACATGATGCGATTCGACATCGCAGGGGCTATATTATTAATGTTTTCAGCCTCAACGTTAGCAGTATATTCAGCGGTGTGAGGCACGACAGCCTTGTGAGCAACGCCTACTTCTACTATTGCTATTTCGTCGTCGGTTTCGACAGCCGTTTCGTTATTTTTCTCCTTGCTGCAGGAGGCCAGCAGAGAAGCGGCCATAGCAGCGACAAACATCTTTTGGTAACGCATATATTTATCAGTCGTTTAAGGTCGTGTCAGTTGTATAATTATTGATAGGAGCATTGCCCAAGAGCAGCTCCAAGTCGCTTGTAGCTACGAGGTAGTTGTAAACAGCCTGATAGTAGCCCAGGCGTGCTTGTGTGAGTGATAGTTCGCTGTCGCGCAAGTCGAGGTACGACGATGCACCGATATCGAAACTCTTCACCTGAATGTCGTGAGCGCGTGTAGCTTGGCCTACACTTTCGTTGCTCGACGTAATCTGCTCGAGGTTGAGCTTGATATTATCATATGCAAGCGACACCTGCGAATTTATGCTGCGAGCGAGGTTCTCGCGATTGTATTTCATTTCTTCAAGAGCAATTGACGCCTGTTTGATACGATTGTAGCGCTGGCCACCCTGGAAGATAGGGAACGATAGCGACACGCCTACGACAGAATACGACGTCCAGCGGAAATTGCGCAGAGGATTGCCATTAGACGACGAGTTCCAATTATAGTTACCCGTCAGCGCCAGAGTCGGATACCACGCCGCACGCTGCACCGAAAGAGTCTGGCGCAGGGTTCGGGTTTCTATTTCGTTCATCACCAGCGATGAGTTGTTCGATATATCGTTGCCCAAAGCCAGCACATCGGCATACATAGTCTGCTCATAGTCGGAAAGCGTACCACTGATTTCGTACGGCACGTCTACATCAATACCCATCAAAATAGAGAGTTGCATCCGAGCTCGGTTGATAGCAATGTCAGCTTGAATGATTTCAGGCTCAATATTCTTCATAGCTACCGAAGTGCGCAGCACGTCGTACTCCGAAGCATCGCCCAGTTCGTATCGGCCTTTATAAGTTTTATGTGTTAGCTCGGCCATGTCATAGCTATCTTGTATGACGCGGCGCGAGTCTATCGCCAGCATCAGTGCATAGTAGGCATTCTTGACTTGATTGACCAAGTTGATACGCGACGAGCGAGCCTGCTCCACAGCGCGTTCAATCTGCACATCGCTCAGCTTGAGAGACGCCCACAACTGCGGAGCAATGAGCGGCATACTAGCCTGAAAACCTAGCGAATACATATTATCGAGGCCCATTTTGAAGCCCGAATCACGACTACGTGCAGACTCTTGGGCAGCGGCATCATCACCGGTGGCATCTTCAGCCGAGTCTTGCCCGCCACCGAAAGCATCCATATTCATATACATAACTTGCTTCTGAACGGTACGCTGATACGAACCATTGAAGCTTATCGAGGGAAGTAGCTGACCGAGCGTTTCCTTGCGCGAGTAATCGGCTTTGACGACTTCCATATCGGCAACCTTAACCGTCGGATTGTCGGTCAGCGCAATTCTCAGACAATCATCAAGCGACAAAGCGGGCGACTGAGCCATAGCCGCACCGGCAGCAACGGACATCGCCATCAAAAGTAAGACTTTACTATGCATCGTGCACAAATCACATTTATTAGATAAGAATTACGCGAAGTTACAACATTTTGCGCTAATGCAATTCAAAAACTGCTATATACAACATTTTTTATCCATTTTTGTATTTTTTTACACATACATCAATCTCTACCGCTAAAAAGGAACGAAAAAATGCTCTCAAATTGCGAAAAAATGCGTAAGTTTGCATCGTGACAAAGAACAAAGGCAAACAACCGGACCAATCGCCGATGGCTCGCTTCGAGCAATACCTTCGCGAGCACCATAAACGGCAGACCGTAGAACGCCGCGCCATCCTCGAAGCAGTGGCAGACCTCAGTGGGCGCTTCACTGCTGAAGAGGTTACGAACTTGATGGCTGCGGGGCCCTACCCGATGACTAAGCCAACGGTCTACGCAACTCTTGAGTTGCTGGTCGACTGCGGAATACTGCAGCGGCGCTCTATCAATCGCGGGGCATTTACCTACGAAGCCGCCTCCGAAAAGCCCGGCTTCCGCATAGACTTGATTTGCTCATCGTGCGGCAAAATCAAGACACGCACCGATGCCGACATGGCCCGCTACCTATCGGCTCGCCGACAACCCGGTTTCACGCCCAAGGACTTCACACTGCAAATCTACGGCACATGCCGTGCTTGCAGCAAAACCCGACACAACACAAGCAATAAAAAATAAATTCACTATACATAATCACATAAGATTCTATGAAAGTCGACATTCTACTGGGCCTCCAATGGGGCGACGAAGGTAAAGGCAAAGTTGTAGACGTGCTCACTCCCCGCTACGACATAGTGGCACGCTTCCAGGGCGGCCCTAACGCCGGCCACACCCTCGAATTTGAAGGCCGCAAGGTAGTACTTCGCTCGATTCCCTCGGGCGTGTTCCAAGGCAACGTCAACATTATCGGCAACGGTGTAGTTCTCGATCCGATACTATTCATGAACGAAGCCAAAGAGCTGATTGACGCCGGCACCGACCTGCGCAAGATTCTGAAACTATCGCGCAAAGCGCACCTTATACTTCCGTCGCACCGCCTACTCGATGCTGCTAACGAAGCTGCAAAAGGCTCTGGCAAAATCGGCACCACCGGCAAAGGCATCGGCCCGACATATACCGATAAAATTTCGCGCGCCGGCCTACGCGTAGGCGACATGGAAGCGCCCGACTTCGCCGAGCGCCTCGACAGCGCCATCGCTCGCCACGTAAAGGCTATCCGCGACATGGGCTCAGAAGTCGACACCCAAGCGCTCGAATCGCTGACCAAGCAATGGAAAGAAGCTGCAGCCTTCCTGCTCACCTTCGACCTCATTGACTCAGAACACTTCATCAACAAGGCTCTCGATGCCGACAAGAAAGTTCTCTGCGAAGGCGCTCAAGGCACAATGCTCGACGTTGACTTCGGCTCATATCCTTTCGTCACCTCTTCAAACACCATAGCCGCCGGCGCTTGCACCGGCCTAGGCGTTGCCCCCAACCGCATCGGCGACGTATATGGTATCTTCAAAGCATACTGCACCCGTGTGGGTAGCGGCCCGTTCCCGACCGAGCTATTCGACGAAACCGGCAACCGCATGCGCGACATCGGCCACGAATACGGCGCAGTCACCGGCCGCGAGCGTCGCTGTGGCTGGATTGACTTGGTAGCACTACGCTACGCCGTGATGATTAACGGCGTCACAAAGCTCATCATGATGAAGAGCGACGTACTCGACTCGTTCGACACCATAAAAGCCTGCACCGCCTACCGCATCGGCGATACAGTAACCGCCGACTTCCCCTTCTCGCTCGAAACTCCCGGCGCTCTGCCCGAACCCGTCTACACCGAACTTCCCGGCTGGAAGACAGACCTGACCACAGCTCGCTCAGCTGCAGACTTCCCCGAAGCTTTCAGCAGCTACATCAAATTCATCGAACGCGAACTCGGCGTGCCCGTGACCATCGTATCTGTAGGTCCCGACCGCTCGCAGACTATCGAAATCTAAGAATTCATTTCTTCAAAGTCTAAGACTATGGCAATCGTCAAACCATTCAAGGGCGTGCGTCCTCCGCGCGATCTGGTTGAGCAGGTCGCCTCACGCCCATACGACGTACTCAACTCCGAAGAAGCTCGCGAAGAAGCGACTGGCAATCCTCGCTCGCTCTACCACATCATCAAACCGGAAATCGACTTCGAGCCCGGCACCGACGAGCACGACAACCGCGTCTACGACAAAGCCGTCGAAAACTTCAAGGCATTTCAGAGCAACGGCTGGCTCGTTCAGGACGACAAAGAGCACTACTATATATATGCTCAGACCATGAACGGCCACACACAGTACGGCATTGTCATCGCCGCCAACGTAGCCGACTACATGAATGGCGTCATCAAGAAGCACGAACTGACTCGCCGCGACAAAGAAGAAGACCGCATGAAACACGTGCGCGCTCAAAACGCCAACATCGAGCCGGTATTCTTCGCGTTTCCCGACAACGCTGCTTTACAGCAGATAATCGACAACGTCACCGCCGAGACTCCCGAGTACGACTTCACAGCCCCCAACGGCTTCGGACACACCTTCTGGGTGATTAACGACGATGCCACCATAGCACGCATCACCGAAGAATTTGCCAAGATTCCCTACCTATACATCGCTGACGGACACCACCGCACAGCCGCAGCAGCCCTGGTAGGCAACGAGAAGGCTCAGCACAATCCGGCTCACCGCGGCGATGAAGAGTACAACTACTTCCTAGCAGTTGCTTTTCCCGCATCGCACCTTACAATCATCGACTACAACCGCCTAGTCAAAGACCTCAACGGACTGACTCCGGCCGAATTCCTCAAGAAACTCGAAGCGAACTTCACCATCAAAGAAATGGGCACCGAGCCCTACCGACCTAACGAGCTGCACAACTTTGCGCTTTATCTCGAAGGCCACTGGTACTCTTTGACAGCCCACGAAGGCACCTACGACGACAACGACCCAATCGGAGTGCTCGACGTCACAATCTCGTCGGATCTCATCCTGCGCGACATACTCGGCATCACCGACCTGCGCTCAGACAAGCGCATCGACTTTGTAGGCGGTATCCGCGGACTGGGCGAACTCAGCCGCCGCGTCGACTCCGGCGAAATGGCCATGGCTCTAGCTCTATACCCCGTGTCGATGAAACAGCTGATGGACATTGCCGACACAGGCAACATAATGCCGCCAAAAACCACGTGGTTTGAACCAAAACTGCGCTCCGGCCTCGTGATTCACAAACTCGACTAAGCAACAAACACTCACGACCGACCGGACCAACCTCCGGTCGGTCATTTCAATCTTAAACAATATATAAATGTCAGATAATAAAAAAGAAATTATAGTTAGCGGTATCCGTTCGACCGGCAAGCTGCACCTAGGCAACTACTATGGAGCTCTGCGCAAATTCGTAAAAATACAGGACGACTACGACTGCAACTTCTTCATCGCCGACCTTCACGCACTGACCACCGCCACCGACCCCGCTGCGCTGCACGCCAGCGTCAAGGACGTGCTAGCCGAATACCTAGCCGCCGGCATTGACCCCGAAAAGGCTACTATCTTCGTGCAGAGCGACGTGCCTGAAATTTCGGAAATGTATCTGCTGCTCAATATGCACGTTGGCATCGGCGAACTGATGCGCACAGCCTCGTTCAAAGACAAGGCTCGCAAAGCCCTTGGCATAACCGTTGGCGACAATGCCACCGACGACAACGACGAAGCATTCGAACAGCAAATTATCGGCGCCGAGACCAATAAGCGCGTCAATGCAGGTCTGCTCACCTACCCCACCCTGATGGCTGTCGACATCCTCATACAAAAAGCCACCAAAGTGCCCGTAGGCAAAGACCAGCTGCAACACCTGGAATTGACTCGCCGATTTGCTCGCCGATTCAACTCGTTCTACGGCGTAGACTTCTTCCCCGAACCCACCGACTTCGACTTTGGCGGTGCTCCGGTGAAGGTTCCCGGCCTCGACGGCTCTGGCAAGATGGGCAAGAGCGAAGGCAATTGCATCTACCTCACTGACGACCCCAAAGTACTGCGCAAAAAAGTGATGCGCGCTACCACCGACGAAGGCCCCAAAGAGCCCAATTCGCCAATGAGTCTGCCCGTAGCCAACCTGTTCTCGCTGCTCGAACTGACCTCAACTCCCGACGTAGTCGAACACTTCCGCAACGCCTACGCTGACTGCTCAATCCGCTATGGCGACCTCAAAAAGCAACTTGCTGAAGACATTCTCAACATAACCAACCCCATACGTGAGCGCGTCAACGATATTCTCGCCGACGAAAATTATCTGCGCCGCGTAGTAGCGCAAGGTGCCGAGAAGGCACGCGCACGCGCCGCCGAAACTCTCGCCGAAGTGCGCCACATCATGGGCATACGTCCGATTTAATGAAAAGACTTCTCAAAATCATACTCGCCGTCGCTACTTCACTTGGAGTGGCGACGGCGTGTTCGTTTCATAAACCCGCTGATGCCGGCACACATGCCGCGACCGACACCGTCGACCTCTTCGACCGACACGGCGTAATGATACGACACAACATCGATAGTCCGTACATCTATCTAGTCTTCTCAGCCGACTCTATGTTTGAGGGTGCTCCGACTGCGCTCAAGGCTCTCGACGAACGAAAAGTCAAAGGCAACTTTTTCTTTACCGGCAATTTCTTGGAGCGAAAAGAAAATGCCGACATAATCCGTCGCATAATTAACGACGGACACTACGTAGGCGGACACTCTAATCGGCATCTGCTATTGGCTGATTGGGAAAAATGCGAGCCGCTTGTCTCCAACGATTCGCTAATTGCCGATATCGATTCAAACTTCAACGCTTTAGCACAATTTGGTATCGAGCGCGACTCGTGTCGCTGGTTCCTGCCTCCATTTGAGTGGATTGCTACTACGCAAGTCCCAGCGCTGCAAGATTCGCTCGGGCTGACGGTCATCAATCCGACACCAGGCATACAAATTTTCCGTGACTACACTACTCCCGATATGCCCGACTACCATAGCTCGCAGAAAATTATCGACCAACTATTTGAATTTGAAAGCAACCGAGGACTCAATGGCGCATTCCTGATTTTCCATCTCGGCACTCAAGACTTGCGCACGGACAAGCTATACGACAAAATGCCCATGATCCTCGATTCGCTCGCGACCATGGGCTATACGTTCGAACGCCTACACTAGGCTATCATATACGATCGAGGACTGTACCGATTAGGTCGCGAATTCCCGACTTATAGTTGGGATTAGCGCTATTGTTGTAGCGGTTAGCTATAATCGTGCACACCGTCATGCAGCGATGGCCCATCAGTCGACCTAAGCCTGCCAGAGGCGCACTCTCCATTTCGTAGTTGGTGACGCGTCGGCCATTGAATTCAAACGACTCGATACGACGATTCAAATCAGGATTTGACAGCGGCAAACGCAGTTCACGTCCTTGAGGGCCATAGAAACCGACAGCTGAAATTGTGTTACCACGCACCATATCAGCACCACCGATTTGCTCTACAAGTTCGGCATCTGCGTCAACGACATATGGCTTAGCCCACAGCGGATTCCAGCCGGTATGCTCACAAAGAGCGCGCTCGAATTCGAGGTCAGCCACTTCGTTGCGGCCTGCATAGTAGTTAAGCACACCGTCAAAGCCAATCGACTTTTCGGCAATGACCGGAGTTCCAAGAGTCAGTTCGGGCTGCAGAGCGCCAGAAGTGCCAATACGCACCATCGACAGAGAGCGGAGCTTATCGCGGACTTCGCGAGTTGCAAAGTCAACGTTAGCCAACGCATCAAGTTCGTTGATTACGATATCAATATTGTCGGGACCGATACCATGGCTCAAGCACATGATAGGCTTGCCGGCATAGGTGCCACCAATCGTATGAAATTCACGCGACGACACCTCGAAAGTCTTTGTATCAAAAAACTCAGCTACCATATCGACACGAGCAGGGTCGCCAACAAGTATGATGCGGTCGGTAAGTTGCTCAGGCAGCAAGTGAAGGTGAAATACCGTACCATCGGGATTGATAATCAGTTCGGAGGGTGGAATAATCTTCTTTTCCATGATTCTCTGTATTAAAAATTCAGTAGTATAATAAACAACGTATTTGCAGTGGCGATTGATACAAAAGTGTCAGACATTTAGCCGGAATGTGCCGCCAGGATTAGAAGCGAGCAAATCGGCCATTTCCATTTGCATCAACCGAGCACTCAGCAAGCCATAGGGCACACCGAGCGCCACCACCATATCGTTGAGATTATCATTGGGGTGAGCTCGCAGGTAATCAATCACCTGCTGAAACTCGGGAGATATGTCGTCGAAGACAAGCGCGGTCTGCTCACCTTCGCGCGGACGAGCCGTCCAATTCATGGCCTCTACCAGGTCCTCGGCACTTCGAATGATTGTAGCCGCCTGCGAAGCCAGAAGAGCATTACAACCACGACTATATCGGTCAGTAACACGGCCGGGCACAGCTCCGACAAATCGGTCGTAGCCCGAAGCGATTCGTGCCGTAGACAATGCACCACCGCGCGAATCACTCTCAACCACAATTACCGCATCGCTCAACCCGGCCACAATTCGATTGCGGGCCAAAAAGTTGCCACGATGAATCTGCGAGCCCGAAGTATATTCAGTGACGATTGCTCCACCTTCGTGCACCATGCGTCGAGCGATGTCGCGATGATCAGCCGGATAGATTGTGTTCAGTCCGTGAGCCACAACTCCGACCGTAGGCACCCCTGCTGCAAGCGCAGCCTTATGCGCACTCACATCAATACCGTAGGCCAAGCCACTGACAATGACGACGTCATCAATCAACTCGGCCAGCTCCGTGACCAATTCTTTAGTAAAGTCGATACCATAGCGTGTCGCATTGCGGGTGCCGACGAGCGACACCACATGCGCGGCATCAAGCACATCGCCATTGCCCAAAGCATATATCGCCAACGGTGCATCGGCACATTGAGCCAACCGCTGCGGATAAGCACCATCAGCGATAAAACGCACATCAATGTCGTGGGCACGCACGAAGGCCAGCTCTGTGCGTGCAGCAGCCAATAATCGTGCTCGCTCAGCGTCGGTACAAATCTTTGCCGGAGTACCCATAGCCTGCCATAGCTCAGCCTGCGAACGGCTGAAAAAACACTCAACACCTCCGACGCGCTCAAGCACGTCGAGAGCGGTTGAAGCCGTCAGATTACGAATCTGCGAAAAGGCAATGCGATGTAGCAACTCGTCGTCAGTCATAATCAATCGAGATAAGCTGCAAAGTGGCTAAACAATTCTTCGCCACGCGTCAAACGACCATGTACCAATGTGGCGACCTCTACGACCGCTTCCACTACAAGTTCTCCTTCGGGTGTAAAGATATCCTGATAGAATACGAACAGTGCACCACGCCGACTTACCGACAACTTCGACACCATACTTTCGCCAAGCCCCAGCGGACGGCGATATTTGACTTCTACACGACGTAGCACCGGGTCGATACCCTGTGAATGCATCTGTCTGAAAGAAAGCCCTGCTTTTTCGCAGAATTCGTGACGCGTATGTTCAAGATAATGCAAATAGATTGCATTATTCACAATACCCTCGGAATCCACCTCATAGTCGCGGACCTTCATCGGGAGTTCGAATATATATTGACGTTGTTCCTTTTTCATCGTTATTGTTTTTACATTGCAAAAATACGATTTTTTCCGTTATAATCCACACCTTGCCCTTTGGTATTTACTACAAGAAATTAGCCTTTTTGACTTAAAAAATTCTTAACAATTAAAAGCATAAAATGTTAACATGTTATAATTCGGCACCTTATGATTTAAACCAAATTTTAAGTCCTTAGTCAAATGAGTGTAATTCGATTGAAATATACGACAACAAGACACGGATTAATATTTCTAAAAAACTAAGAAAAATGAAAAAGAACATTCTGACAATCGTCATCGCTGCCTTAGCCATCTGCGCATTCAGCGCATCAGCCCGCGACAACAACCGCCAAGACCGTCGCAAAGCCAACCGCACCGAGCAAACTTGCAACAAAAACAATAGTTGCGAGCTCTTCAAAGGTATTGAGCTAACAGCCGACCAGCAAACAGCACTGAAAGAACTCAATGAACAGAACACAGCAAAACGCCCCGAAATGGGCAAACGTCCAGAACGCGGCCAGCGCCCCGACTCGGCACAAATGGCACAGATGCGCCAAGCTCGCCAAAATGCTCTGCGCACATACCTCGACGGCGTAAAACGCATCCTCACCCCCGAGCAGTACGTAGTTTACCTCGAAAACTGCTACTTGACACAGTCGGCCCAAATGGGGCCACGTCCTGAAGGCCCACAACGCGGCCATCGCAAATAAATACAGAACACACAACTATTAGCCATAATAGCTACCTAACAAAACAATACTAACAGCACCCGGCCGGCCGACAGCTCAACTCTGCCGGCCGGCTCTTTCATAAGCCTAAGAAAAAATATCAATAAACACGACATGACTGCAATAATTCGGACCGGTTTACGTTAAAAAAGAAAATGAAGTATTTGAAACGATATATCGGTTGCGCCTTGGCCGCCATGTCGATGGCCATTGCTATGCCCGTCTCCGCTCAAGACGGCACTTCGTCATATAGCTGGCTCAACATCACCTCTTCGAGTAAAATCTACGGACTTGGCGGCATGAACATATCGCTTGTCGACGACGAATTGCAATCATCCGACCAAAACCCGGCTCTTCTCGGCCCTGAAATGTCCGGACAAATAGCGATCAACTACATGCGCTACTTGGGTGGGAGCAATCTGGCAGGCGTCAGATACGCTCACAGCGCCGGCGAACGCGCTGCGTGGAGCGCCGGCATTCAATATTTTGGCTACGGCTCAATCACGGAAACACTGCCCGACGGTTCGGCGGTAGGCACCTTTTCACCTATCGACGTCGCATTCAGCAGCTCGTACTCTCACGACATCACCGACCGTCTTCGCGGTGGCTTCGACATAAAGTTTCTTTACAGCAGCTATGCCGACTACTCAGCATTTGCAGTAGCGACCGACTTGGGCTTAAACTACTTTAACCCCGAGCGCGACCTTTCGCTTTCACTGGTAATTGCAAACTTAGGCGGCCAAGTGAAGCGTTTCGACGAAAGCTACAACCGGCTGCCATTCGACATCCGCTTAGGCTGGTCGAAAGTTTTTGGCAATTTCCCGGTACGCTTCTCGGTGACAGCATGGAATCTGACAAAGTGGAAACTACCATACATGGATTTGGGCGATGGCACCGCCGGCTCCGAACCTCAGCTCAAAGAGTCGTTCTCATCGAACCTCTTCCGCCACCTCATATTTGGAGCTGACCTCATCTCAAGTAAGAATTTCTACCTCGGACTGGGCTACAACTACAAAACTCGCACCGACATGTCGACATACCACCGCAGCTTTTTCTCAGGCTTCTCATTGGCGGCCGGCATACGCGGCCGTGCATACGGCGTAGGCGTGGCATTAGCTCAGCCCCACACCGGTGCCACCACCTTTATGCTAAATCTAAATCTTAGTCTCAACGAATTAATCAATTAATGGAAACCCCTCGCATCATAGTAGCCATCGACGGCTTCTCCTCGTCAGGCAAAAGCACCATGGCACGCCGACTTGCCGCAGCAGTCGGATACAGATATATCGATTCGGGCGCGATGTACCGCGCTGTAGCTCTCTACGGTCTTGAAAATGGTCTGGTGTCCGAAGACGGCACAATCAAAACCGACGACTTAGTAGCCGCACTGCCCCAAATAAACATTGACTTCGCTCCGCAACCCGACGGCACCCAGCGCACGATGCTCAACGGCGTCGACGTCGAGGATGCCATCCGCCAGCTGCGAGTGTCGAACGTCGTATCGCCCGTATCGGCCATCCCGGCCGTACGCCACGATTTGGTTGCAAAACAGCAAGCCTTAGGCAGTGGCAAAGGCATCGTAATGGACGGCCGCGACATTGGCACGACAGTTTTTCCGAAAGCTGAACTAAAAATTTACGTTGACGCCTCGGCTCAAACGCGTGCGCAACGCCGATTCTCAGAACTGCTGGCTAAGGGCTCGAACGTGACGTTCGAAGAAGTGCTGGCCAACGTAGTTCACCGCGACGAAATCGACCGCACTCGCACCGAAAGCCCGCTGCGCCGCGCCGACGATGCAATCGCAATCGACAACTCCACCATGGACCTGGCCACCCAGGACGCATGGCTACTCGACCGCTTCAACGAAACAATTGACAAACTCAGCGCACATGACGCCAATCGTTGAAATCGATGAACGTTCGGGATTCTGCTTCGGTGTAGTCACCGCTATTCGCAAAGCAGAGGACGAATTGCAACGAGCAGGCTCGCTCTACTGCCTGGGCGACATCGTGCACAATAGCAACGAAGTCGAACGCCTGCAACGCTGCGGCCTTCAAACTATCACCCATGAGCAGCTACGCGAGCTGCACGATGTCAACGTGCTGCTACGCGCTCATGGCGAGCCACCATCGACCTACAAAATTGCACGCGCTAACAACATCCACATCATCGACGCCACCTGCCCCGTAGTGCTCAAACTGCAGCAGCGCATCAAGGAAGCGTACGACAAACGCACTGACACGCGCCATCCGCAAATTGTAATCTATGGGCAAATTGGCCACGCTGAAGTGAACGGCCTTGTCGGACAGACCGACGGCGAAGCCATCGTTGTCGAAGACCTTGCCGGGCTAGACAAGATTGACTTCACGCGCGACGTTTTCCTCTACTCACAAACCACCAAAAGCGTCGAAGGCTTCAACATAATCATCGAAGAAATACGCCTCCGACTTGCACCGGGAGCCACTCTGACTTCTTACGACACCATCTGCCGGCAAGTTGCCGGCCGCGTAGAGCATCTGCGCGAATTCGCATCGACCCACGACGTAATCATCTTCGTAGCCGGCGCAAAAAGCTCAAATGGCAAAATCCTCTTCAAGCACTGTCACGACGTAAACTCGCGCTCCCACCTTATTGCCGACGAGACTCAGCTCGACGCAGCTTGGCTAGCCGACGCCGGCTCAATCGGCATATGCGGTGCCACATCTACACCTCGCCGACTGATGGAACAAGTGCGCGAATGTGTTTTCCGCCTAATCGAAGGCAACAGCGAAGCATGATGAAGAGTTTCATTGCTATTGACGTCGAAACAGCCAACCGCGAAGCAACCAGCATCTGCGCCATCGGTGCCGTGAAGGTTATCGACGGCATCATCGTGGATTCCCGCTACTCGCTAGTACACCCCGAGCCCGACTACTACAGCTGGGCTTGCACACGAGTCCATGGCCTCACGGCCGACGACACTCAGGATGCTCCCTCGTTCGGCACACTTTGGCAACAATGGCAGCCGTGGCTCGAAGGTCATACTCTGGTGGCTCACAATGCCACGTTCGATTCACGCTGCATACGCTCGGCTTGCCGCATGTATGGCCTCGAAGAACCGACCGACTGGCAATGCACACTGGCCAACGCCCGGCGCAAGATACCCCGCGGAGTATTGGAATCAAAGTCGCTCGACAGCCTCTGCGACTACTTCGCAATCCCCCTACTCCGCCACCACAACGCACTCGACGACGCCGAAGCGTGCGCAAAACTCGCCATAATTCTCACTGACTAATGGACAAGAAAAAAACACGACGCACATCAGGGCAACGCAAAAAGCAGCGTGTGAGACTACGCTGGGACAGAATTTTTCTAGTGATAATTCTGCCGATAGCGCTGATTGTTTTTGCGATTATAAGCATCCGCGGCTGCGATGGACCGGCTGACGAGCCTCGTCCCGTTGAGTTCGATGCAGCTACATGTGTGCCTCAACCTTCGCAACTAGACGAGCCGGCGAATGAAGATACGACAACGATTATCACTACGATTGACCAGCCAATTGCGCCGAAACCATTACCCAATGTGCGCGATGTGGCCGAAAGCGACGCAGCCGCAGTCACATCACATCGAGAAGGGTCAATGGCTCGCCAAAATTCACTACTGAATATCCATGCACGGCACTCGGCCCTACGCCGACACGGCTTCAACGCCGCAGCCGACGAATATATCAACACAATCAACAAATACCTTACCGAACATGGAATCAATTAGCATCCGCCCGGCCACCGCAGCCGACGCGTCATACATTGCCCAAGGCATCATTATGGCCATCGGCGAGGAAATCGCTCTAAAATTTGCAGAGACACTCGAGCGCCGACCACTAGTAGACCGTCTGTTTACAGAACTGGCCGAACGCGACGACTCGCAATACAGCTACCTAAACTCGCACGTAGCTACAGCTGCCGACGGCCGCGTGGCGGGTATTGTAGTAGCATACGACGGTGCTCGGTTGCACGAACTACGCCGTGCCTTTACAGCAAAAGCCGCTGAAATACTTGGCCTTGAAATCGACCCCGAAACGATGGACGACGAAACGACACCCGACGAAGTGTACCTCGACTCACTCGCCGTGTTTCCGGAATTCCGCGGCCGCGGTATCGCCCACCGACTGATAGAATGTGCATCCGAGAAGGCTCATCGCATGGGAAAACCACTGGGACTTCTATGCGAATACGAGAATCTACCGGCTGCCACACTGTACCGATCGCTTGGCTTTAAAACCATCGGACAGCTACCATTTGCCGGCGTGATGATGAATCACATGCGCCTATAATCCTCAAACAAGTGTAGCCAAAATAGAAGCTATACGCTCGAGGGCTGACTTAAGCACACTGCGCGGGCAAGCAAAATTGAGTCGCAAGAAATTCTCGCCACCGGGGCCATACATGGCTCCGCCATTGAGTCGCACGTCGGCTCGCTCGAGAAGTATTTCGGCCACTTGTTCGCCCGTGAGTTTTGTACACTCCACATTAATCCACGCAAGATAAGTGGCTTCAAGCGGTGTGACAGCATATTGCGGCAAATACTGTGCAAAAAAATCAGCCACGAGTCGATAGTTATCGAAAAGATAAGCCACCAAGCGATCGAGCCACTCACCGCCACAAGTATAAGCGGCAATTGTCGCTTCGACACCGAACGGGTTGACGTCGCACACTTCGTTTATATTGATAGCCTTGTCGATAGCTGCGCGACGCTCGGAATCTACTGCTACGATATTTGCAATCTGCAGACCGGCAATATTGAATGCCTTGCTAGGCGACACACACGAAGCGCTCGCACGAGCATATTCAGGCCCGAGAGTGGCATAAGGCGTGTACGAGCGGCCACCATAGACCAGCTCGCAATGAATCTCATCAGAAATTACAAAGACATCATTTGCCAGACAAATATCACCAATGCGACGCAGCTCGGCCTCAGACCAAACACGCCCGGCCGGGTTGTGCGGATTGCACAACAGCAAGCACGAGACATCTGCACGACTAGCCAATCGTTCTAAGCCTTCAAAATCAATAGAATAACTACCGTCAGCCGGATTATAAATCAGTCGATTATCGGCCAACAAACAGCCATTGTTGCGAATCGAGGAGTAAAAGCAATTATATGCCGGAGTCTGCACGATGACACTCTCGCCCGGCCGACATACAGCCTTAATTATAGCCGAAATTGCCGGCACGACACCAATGGTATAAATAACCGATTCGCGATCTATTGCCCAGCCATGTCGACTGCTAAACCAGCTATTTACAGCCTCGTAATAGCAATCAGGCACTGCCGTATAGCCAAAAATGCCATGATTAACGCGTCGCTGCAAGGCATCGACTATGCACGGGGCGGTGCGAAAATCCATATCGGCCACCCACATAGCAGTAGCTCCCTCGGGTGTCGTATCCCACTTATATGAGTTGGACCCGCGACGATTGACTACTTTGTCGAAATCGTTATCAAGCATCGTTGCGAGTAGTAATACGACAATCAGCCGGAGCTTGCACGTGTTCGTCGACTATGATTTCGCCAATCGAGCCAGCTTCAATCGAACCCGATTTAGGATTCTTTACGCTTGTGATATTACCACGAATTGTAGCCTGCAGCGAAGAATCCTCGAAGGCCAAGTCGCAGTCGGGAGCCATCTCGCAATTTTCCACAACCAGGTCAGTTGCATAGCACAGGGGCTGAGTGCCGGAAATGCGACAGTTGACTAGTCGCAAGCCTTTAGAATGCCAGCCAAGATACTCGCCTGTGAGCTGACAGTTGACGAGAGTAACGTTTTCCGTATTCCAAAAAGCGTCTTTCGAATCAATAACAGCATCGCGAATCACCACGTTTCGGCAATACTGAAAAGAATAGTTGCCTTGCTGGCGATAATTCTCGATATCGATATTTTCGGAATGCATAAAGAGATAGTCGGCATGGGCTAACTCTACGTTGCGCATACGCACATCTCGACAATGCCACAGAGTCTCCTGCGCGTCGGGAATGTTGACGTTGGTCAGACTCAAATTTTGCATTTCGCGAAACATCTTAGGAGCGTCGACCTGCGTATCGGTCATCGTCAAATCCGACGAATACCACAAAGCTGCACGCGCTCCGGGGGTGAATACACAGTGATCAACAACAAAGCCACGAACGTGCCAAAAGGGGTACTTCCCCTCGAAACGGCAGTTCGTGGCTTTTATATCAGTGCAGCATTTCAGCGCTGATTCGCCAGCGTGAATAGTGACGTTATCAATGTGTAGGCTTTGAGAGCCGAAAAGTGGACGCTCGCCGCCGAATTCCTGATTTTCAATTTTTTTCATAATTAAATAACTGAATGTGGAAAGCGGCTTGAGGCAAACGACCCGACAACCGCATTTATTTATACATAAAGCGCTTGATTGAACGCTTGGGAGTCTTTACAAACTCCTCAGCCATAATCTCGAATTCGGAGACTTGCTCGTAAGGCGCCACAAGTTTATTAAGATCACGAAGATTTTGACTCATAGCAGCCTCAACATCAGCAGCGCTAAGACGTGCAGCACGAACATCATCATCGTCGGGATGAATCAGAGCTACAAGCTTGCCACCACGGTCTACGACAAGACTTTCGCTTACATAAGGCATGTTATTGAGTTTAGCTTCGATTTCCTCTGGATATACATTCTGTCCGTTGGCGCTCAAAATCATAGTCTTGTAGCGACCACGAATGAAAATGGTGCGTCCGAGCGGGCCTCCAATGTGCCCCATATCGCCTGTATGCAACCAACCCTCCGAGTCGAGAGCAGCCTCGGTAGCCTCCGGATTCTTATAGTAACCGAGCATTACGTTCTGGCCACGTACGAGGATTTCGCCTTGATCGCCAGCAGCGTTTTCGGTGCTAATCTTTCCTTCCATGTTGGGCAGCATACGGCCTGCCGATGCAGTGATAAACTGACGACAAGGAGTATAGCTAATTAGCGGACCACACTCAGTCATACCATAACCGACGGTGAACGGGAAATTGATACGATAAAGGAATTCTTCAACTTCACGATTGAGCGGAGCACCACCAATGATAATTTCCTCGAAAGCGCCGCCAAAAGCTTCGACAAGCTTTGCACGGATGCGGCCATAGATAGCACGGTCGAGCATCGGCACTGCAAGAATCCAGCGCATCGGCTTCTTAGTAATCATCGGCACGATCATCTTGCTGTAGATTTTCTCGAGAATCAGCGGCACACAGATAATCAAGTTAGGCTTGACCTGCGATAAAGCTTTCATCAGTACAGCGGGGGTCGGAGTCTTACCTAGCACTGTGACGTGCGAGCCGACAGCCAGTGGCACCAGCATATCGAAAGCACAGCCATAGGCATGAGCCAACGGCAAGAACGACAACGCTCGCGAGCCGGGATAGTGTAGACGAGTCTTGATACCGAAGAACAAGTTGCCTGCCACATTGTCGTACGAGAGCATCACACCCTTAGAAAATCCGGTAGTACCCGATGTGTAATTGATTATAGCCACATCCTCGTTGGCGCGAGGGCTATAAGCAATATCTTCGCGAGTAAAGCCATTGGGGTAGCGACGAGTGAACCAACGCGACAAGTCCTTGACAAAGCGTTCAAACTTAGCATCGTTGCATCGCAACACCTTGCGCGAATCAAGCGATACTACAGCTTTAAGCTGAGGAAAATCAAGGTCTGCTATATGACTCCAAATCGAATCGCTCACAAACAGCAGCGAAGCATCGCTGTGGTTGATGATATTTGCGGCATCGACCGGATTGAAGTCGCTGAGGATAGGCACGACCACCGAACCATAAGTCAGCGAGGCCATAAAAGCCATAATCCACAAAGGCGTATTCTTACCCAAAAGAGCCACCTTGTCGCCGGGCTGAATACCGGCTTCTTCGAACAAGAGATGGATGCGAGCTATGCGCTTGGCCATGTCGCCATACGTATATGTCTTGCCGGTAGAATAGTCGGAAATAGCCGGTAGCGGAAAGTTATCGGAGAATGTCTGCTGATATTGGCGATTGACGTCGCAGCCACGACCTTCCCACTGTTGTGAATTAATCATATCTTCAGCGTAATTATTCAGGTTAATACAAACGCGCCGAGGCACGCAAAAATAGAGGGTCTATTATCTAGCCGTTTCCTCAGGCAGGCGCTTTGCCAGCGATTCACGAATAGCATCGTAGATTTCGTCGACAGTAGCGTTGCCGTTGATTTGATGATACTTACCTTCGGCTATGTAATAGTCGCGCAGAGGGCTTGTCTGTGAATGATAAACCTTAAGGCGATTGGTGATAGTTTCGATATTGTCGTCGGCACGTCCGGTTTCCTTACCGCGATTAATCATACGGCGGATAAGTTCTTCCTCCTCAACTTCGAGGCCGATTACGGCGTGAACCTTCGAGCCGCGGCTAGCCAACATTTCTTTCAGAGCCTTAGCTTGTTCGATAGTACGGGGAAATCCGTCAAAGATAACACCAGCAGCTGTCTTTTCGGGGTTTGAATCCAAAACATTCTCAAGAACCTTTATCATGAGTTCGTCGGGAATCAACTGGCCCTTCGAAATGAAGCTTTCAGCAATTTTACCTAATTCTGTACCGCGTGCGATGTGGTCGCGAAGGACCTCGCCAGTAGAAATGTGATGAAGTCCGTAGTAGTTGATAAGACGGTCGCTCTGAGTGCCTTTACCGCTACCCGGAGCGCCGAATATTACCAAATTTAGCATTTAATCTTCTTTAAGTATGTATATGTCGTTGAGGTTGCGGGCCTTCTCGTTGAGATCCAGTCCGAAACCGATAATAAATTTCTTGGGAATAGAGAAACCAACGTAGTCGGGTTTTACATCCTCGACAAGAGCTTCAGGCTTAAACAAAAGCGTAGCCACTTTGATATCAGCAGGTTCCTTTGCATTCAAGTCGTCAATCAGACGCTTGATAGTGCGACCGGTGTCGACGATATCTTCGACGATAATAACAGTGCGGCCTTTGATATCCTCGCGCAGCCCCATCACTTCGCGCACCTCACCGGTAGTGCCGGTGCCTTCGTAGCTTTTGAGACGAATGAAGGTGATTTCGGCATCAATAGTTTCGCAAGCGCGGAAAAGATCTGATGCAAAAGGAAACGCCCCGTTCAGTACGCAGATGAACAGAGGCGATTTATCGGCACAGTCACGTGTGATTTCCTTACCCAGTTCTTGGATGCGGGCATCGATGTTTTCACGAGAGATATACGGCTGGAAGGTCATGCCTTCGTACTTGACTTGTTTCATTTCTTCCAAAAGAAAAATTTTATGCAAAGTTAGCAATAATTTTCGATACTTACCGAAAAAGCATGCGTAAATCCGCTAAAATAATCTCAAGAAAGCCTGCAACGGACGCATTTACTGACACATGTATCACTCCGAAAGAGACAATACAAGCTACATCGCCCACCTATCGGCGTGAAAAAGCGATACCATCGAAGACAAGACTACCACTATCGGCAGCGCTACGCAGATAAGACATTGCTTCTTCGTAGGCAGTCGGGAAGGTGCGACGCACCACTCCGACATCGAGCGGGCCGCTATCAAGCAACTGCTCTAGCGCCGGGCCCACATCGCGCGGCTGACGTTTACGCCGAGCACGACAAAGGTCGCATTTTCCACAAGGCCGAGCAGTCGGGTCGCCAAAATAGCGCAACATCCGCTCTACGCGACAGCCTTCGTCGGAGAAAACGTAGTCGCGCATTGCCTCCATTCGCTTAGTGGCTCGTTCGAGCTGTTCCTCATACACAGTGCATGGGATGACAATATGCCTACCCTCCTCGCGATTCGATGGAAAATATACATAGGGCAAACTACGTTTAGGTATGTATTGCAGCACACGCATACGCGCCAAGAGTAGCAAAGCTTGATATACCTCTTCAGTAGAATATGATGTCAAATACGATAGTTGCAACTCGTCGATAGGCACAAAGTCGGCAAAAATGCCGGTATAAGTACGCATGATAGCTTGCAAAATTGCATCAACATCCGACGGCAGCTGCAACGAATAGAAGTCGCGGCGATCCATCACGACCATAATACGCGAACGGCTATTGGCATCATCGCCATACTCTATGACACCCGAACGCGAAAGAATCGACAGAGCAGCCGCAACCGGTCGCGGCTGTAATTCATAGCGCTTACAGAAGGACGTGACGTTGAATTCGAATGTATGATTGAAGCCTTCGCCCATAGCCACGTCGAGAAACACACACAACTTATCGTAAACATCACGAATATAAGGCCGCGGCGGAAACGAATCGCTAAGTCGACGCTTCAGCAGCCCCTTGTCGGCCTTAGCTGCGAGCAATACAGCATACGAAGTAAGGCCATCACGGCCACAACGGCCGGCCTCCTGATAATACTCTTCGAGCGAAGGTGGCAAGTCGTAGTGCACCACTACGCGGACATCAGGCTTATCTATACCCATTCCGAATGCATTGGTCGCCACCATGACTCGTTTTTCGCCGGCCATCCAAGCATCCTGGCGCTCTTCCTTTTCCTCGGGCGCTAGGCCGGCATGATAGAAGTCGGCACTGATGCCACGCTGCTCGAGCATAGCCGCAATGACCGATGTTCGCCGACGCGAACGCACATAGACGATTGCCGAGCCTTGCGTACCTCGCAGCACCTGCTCGAGCATTTCATCTTTAGCCTCGGTATGACGGACGATATAACTAAGATTGTCGCGCGAAAAACTTTTTGAAAAAACTGCCGGTGAGCGCATGCCGAGCTTATCGGCAATATCAGCAACTACTTGCGGAGTGGCTGTGGCTGTCAGTGCCAGCACAGGCACACCGGCAAAAGTGCGGCGCAATTCACTTATCCGCAGATATGACGGGCGGAAATCGTAGCCCCACTGTGATATACAGTGCGCCTCATCTACGACAATCAAGTTGACCGGGAGTGTCGAAATAGAAGCGATAAAATCAGCTCTCGACAACTTTTCGGGCGAAAGATAGAGTAGCTTGGTTTTGCCAATAAATAGGCGATCCATAGCTACATTCAACTCATGTCGGCTCATACCCGAGTGAATACAAGCAGCCGGCACATCGCGACGACGCAGATTGTCAACCTGGTCCTTCATCAGCGAAATGAGCGGCGTCACCACTATGGTCACACCGTCGAGTATCATTGCGGGCACTTGGAAAGTCACCGACTTGCCACCACCGGTAGGGAGCAAGCCGATGGTGTCGGCACCATCGAGGACCGAATCGATGATTTCGCGCTGGCACTCACGAAAACTATCGTAGCCCCAGTAGCGTTCGAGTACGTCCTCAGGAGTCATCATTCCGTCTCGTCGGAGATGCGAATCTGCTTCACAAGCAGTTGCAGCGACGAACTAGCATTGTGGTGCTTATTTTCCTCTACTGTGTAGCAGATATTGAATGGCTTTCCGTCGTGAATATAATCGAAGTAGCGAGCCATATTAAAAGCTATACCGTTGATAACCTTGCCCGAAGTATCGTCTACCAACTCGAGTTTGATATGCTCGAGGTGTTTACCCACAAGCATGCTCGTGCCGAAGTCTTTGACATTGCGGGTGCAGAAAGTAGGCTTTTGATTGCCCGGTCCGAAAGGATTGAATAAGCGAAGGGTCGAAATCAGCTCGGGAGTAATCTGCGCAAAGGTCAAAAAGGCGTCGATATCAATCACGGGAGTCTGCTGCTCGGGCAGAATGTGCTCGGCCACATACTCTTCGAAGCGACGAGTGAATTCCGGAATATTTTCTTCTTTCAACGAAAGGCCGACAGCATACGGGTGACCGCCAAAATTCTCTAGCAAATCACGCGCCGAATCGACAGCCTTGTAAATATCAAAACCCTGAACCGAACGCGACGAACCGGTAGCTAATCCGTTAGCGAAAGTGAGCACCACCGATGGCTTGTAATATAGTTCGGTCAGACGCGACGCGACAATGCCGATGATACCCTTGTGCCAGTCCTTATTGTAAATCACAATCGACTTTTTGGGCGAATACATTTCGCCGCGAGCCTCAAGGATGGCATTAGCCTCTTCGGTAATTCGCTTATCGAGCTCCTTACGGTCTTTATTATATTGGTCGATAGCAAGGCTCTTGGCTGCTGCATCCTTTGAGTCGCGAGCGACGAGTAGCTCAACAGCTTCGCGGCCACTTTGCATGCGACCCGACGCATTGATGCGCGGACCGATTTTAAAGATAACATCTGTGATGGATATTTCCTTACCGCCAAGGCCACAAGTGCGAATAATGGCACGCAATCCTAAGTTGGGATTAGTATTGAGTCGCTTCAAACCCATATAGGCCATCACTCGATTCTCTCCGACCATCGGCACGATATCGGCAGCTATGCTGACTGCCACCAAGTCGAGCATACACTCAAGCTCGGCGGTGCCGATGCCGTTCGAAATCGAGAACGCCTGCATCAGCTTGTACCCTACTCCACAGCCCGAAAGGTGACGGCATGGATATGTAGAACCTTCAAGCTTCGGATTAAGGATAGCCACAGCCGGCGGCAGTGTGTCGTCGGGCACATGGTGATCGCAAATGATAAAATCAATGCCGAGCGAACGGGCATATTCAATTTCCTCGATAGCTTTGATGCCGCAATCGAGGATAATGATGAGTTTGACACCGTCGGCAGCTGCACTGTCGATGATTTGATGCGAAATACCGTAGCCCTCGTCATAGCGAGTGGGGATATAGAAATCAATCTCCGAATAAAAATTCTGGAGGTAGCGATAAACCAGAGCGACTGCCGTAGTGCCGTCGACATCGTAATCGCCAAATACGAGGATTTTCTCCTTCGAACCCATGGCGCGATTGATGCGGTCGACAGCTTTGTCCATGTCGGGCATCAAGAAGGGGTCGTGAAGGTCTCGCACCGATGGGTGAAAGAACTTCTCGGCCTTCTCAATCGATGTAATGCCACGCTGAACCAGCAGCTCACACACAGGCGCGCAGTTGGCATAGCGGCGGGCGAGCTCACTCTCGAGTTTTTGCTCTTCCGACGTCAGAGGCAGATAGTTCCATTTGCTGTTGCTTGTCATATGTAGTTTGTTTTATTTCATAAGGAAGACCATCAGGCAAATGAAGGTCGAGCTGCGGGAATGGGAAGTTGACCCCATGCTGCGGCAGCTGCTTGTAGATTTGCTCATTGACGGCATAGAAAAGGCCCCAATAGTCGGCCGTGCGCACCCACGCAGTAAGCTTCAGGGTTACAGCGCTATCGTCGAGCGAGTTTACCACAACTTTAGGCGCGAAGTTATGACGCGGACGCAAAGCCTTGATTTCCTCATCGCGGCGTTCCTTCCACTCATCGACTTTCTCCTTGTGGCGACTAAATATTTTGTGTAAGAACGAACGATGCTGCTTAGCTACGACTTCTTCATTCAGAGCCACATCTGTTGCACTCTCTTCGACATCCTGCGAGTCATCATAGTCGGCCTTCAGCGCACGCGCGTCAGCATCAATAATAGCCAAAAGCGCATTGCGTGCATCATCGACGCTATCGCCATAAGCTATGCCCACTTTCCAGTCGACACGACGATAGTTTTCACGCGAGTAGTTATTAATCGAACCGGTCGACAAGCCACCATTAGGTATCGTGATTGACTTATTGTCGGGCGTTAGGATGATAGTGCAGAAGATTTGAATCTCTTTGACAGTACCGGCAAAGCCCTGTGCCTCAATATAATCACCGACACGATAAGGCTTCAACAGCAAAATCAGCACACCACCGGCAAAATTCTGAAGCGTACCACTCAGAGCCATACCAATAGCGACACCAGCGGAAGCAAAGATTGCCAAGAACGACGAAGTCTCAATGCCGAGAATACCTATAACCGTGACTATCAATATAAAGTATAGTACGATACGGACAAAACTCAGCACAAAAGTCGACAACGAATTATCGACACGACGACGCAGCATTATGCGCGAAACCACGTTGTAAAGTTTACGAATAATAAACTTACCAACATAGAAAACGACACTGGCAATTAGCACATTGATAGCCAACGTCACCAGCCCGGATATGAATTTTTCGATTAGGTCGTCGAGCGGCAAAGACTTAAGCAAACTAAGGTCGCTTTTGATTGACGGCACCGAATCAGGCATCACCGGAAGCACTTCTTGTATCAGTGGTAGTAATTTCATATTCATCAATTGTTATTAAAACGCGGGGCTACAACTTTCTGCGTCCATTCGAGATGATTATAGCCTTTAACCGTAAGATCTTCGGCACGCGTCAGCACTCGAGTCGAAAGGCCGGAATTAGTATAAATCGTCCAATCGTCCCACAGTTTTTCGGTAGCATCTTTATAAATCACAACCGAGGAGAGAGCCGAGTCGAACTCGGCAAGCAAAGCCTCATCAAGCGCATCACGCTCATGAAGAGCTGCTACATACTCGCCAAAATCAAGATAGTAGCCTTGCGACACACGGTCTGAGCCATAATAGTTTGTCACTACTTTGAGCGGATGAGCAGGCGCCGTGACATCGTAAATCGCACGAGTGGCATCAGCGAGTCGCTCCAATCCGTCAGTTTCAACAACCGTCATTGTAGCTGTTCGATCTTCGGCTTTTTGCTTCGACTGATAAAGTTCGAAAGTGTTTCGTGCCGCCTTGATGATATTGTCCTTACCACCGGCCGCGAGCGGGCCTACATTTTGGTCGTAAGGCATACCATCGCGCGGTAGCTCCGATGGGCTCGACACGATGTAGCGAGCGCAATTGCGCAACTCGTACATAGCCTCAACGCCACCCATCAAACAGCAATCGAAATAGATAAACTCAAGGTCTTCATCCTCGAGAACATAACGCAAAGTGGTAGTGTTCATCGTGTGACCGGCATGTAGGCCATACGACAAAGGCGCCGCTGACTGAAGAGTGCCGAAATACTCCGAGCCGTCCTCAATCCAACCGCTAGCATGACTCCACAGCACCATGCCATAGTTGCGAGCCGGCGCAATTTTCTTAGCATCGTCAATCACCTGTTGCATCACCGCAGCATCTGTAGCATAATCCACGGCGTAGATCTTAAGCTCCTTCAGCCCTTTGGAAGTCAGTTCTAGCAATCGCGAACCTGAATAAGTCGAATGAAACACGAGCCAACGATTGCCGCCGAGCGCACCACGACGAGCTGCTAGCTGCATTTCGTCGAGGTCAAGCGAATCGGCCTTGGGCGTTCCGGGATACTGCTGACCAAGATTATTTGCAGCTACCACATAGACGAGCGTCGTGTGATCGACTGGCTCTGTGGGCTGCACCGGCTTGGGACTATCACTTCCGCAACTTGCCAAAGCCAACGCAAACACCATCGATATTAGGTATATGATTGAGTTATTCATTGGTCAATTCTTAATTACAATCCGATAGCGCCAACTATAGAATTATAAACCAATGAGTTGCGATTATGGCGCAGCGCATCGGTCAACAAACAAATGTCTAGTACCGGATACAATGCAAAGTTACGCAATTTCAACCATTATTTTAGAGCATTTAACCTTTTTTATCGCTATGCCTATATTCATCTTTTATCAGCCCAATTGTTATACTATGACAGATTATCAGCCTCACTACGTTTCTACGATAATGATTCAAAATAACGCAATGACTACCAAACAGGAATTCAAACGTATCTTCCTCAAAAACTTCCGTCAAAACGACCTGTGGAACACTTGGTTTCTAAACGAGGTCTGCCACGAAGAATATATACACGCACTAAAAATCCATGGTTCAGTAGCGAGCATACTGCTTGCCCAACCCTACACCACCTACTTCTATGGGCATGACTTGCCAAGCTCCTACATCTCATGCGTAGCCACAAAAGCTACCGAACGAGGCAAAGGATACATGAGCCGA
Source organism: uncultured Bacteroides sp. (assembly GCA_964456545.1). GTDB lineage: Bacteria > Bacteroidota > Bacteroidia > Bacteroidales > Muribaculaceae > CAG-873. The sequence goes on along the minus strand of CAYWAM010000005.1, from coordinate 25,313 downwards.
CTGATAACACAAACAATCGAACAAGCATACACAAATGGCGAGATTTTTGCCATGTTAATACCCGAGACACAACGCCTATATAGCTTCTATGAGCGGCTCGGATTTGCGGGTACTTTCTACGTCGACGAGCAACGCTTCACATCGGCCCACAAGTTCGTACAGCCACGCGAATATGCCCAACTCGAACCGACATACGCCATTTTTTCAGAACTAGAAGACATATGCTCAGATTCGTGCTACATCAAACATTGCAAGGCCTCGTTCCTCCACATAATGCGCGATTTAGAGATTGAAGGTGGAAAGATAGTGGCTACAGGCAACGAAAACGGTTCGAAAGCAATGGCTTTTGCTTCTGTCGGCGAAGAAGTGACCGTCAGAGCCATGCTTGCCACAGACACGACTGCCGCCAATGCCGCTCTAAGCATACTGCGAGCAGAAATAGGCCAGCTACCATTTGCTGTATGGAACACTCCGAGACAGTACAACCGCAATCTTCACGCACATGGCATGATTCGCATAGTCAATGCTGAGAAAATACTTACAGTCGTAGCCGCAACACACCCTCAAATCGACATGGCCATCCGCATCCACGACGCAGCAGCCACCGCAAATAATGCAGTATACGAGCTACGCGACGGAGAATGCCACACAGCACCTTACGATGGATATAAAAAGAAACTTGATCTAGACGTACGAATCGACGTCCTGGCCATGGTGCTTTTCAGCGCTCCATGCGTAGCATCAGTCTTCAACTTGCCCGGCTGCCGCCCTCGCATGTATCTGATGCTCGATTAAAATTATTACGCTAGTTATAGCTGGATATAAACTTTTAGTTTACCTGCGTCAAGAGCACGCGTGTAGAGTTGACGCGACACCATCTCGTCGAAGGCTTGGCGACGTGCATTGAGCATTCGCCCTACAATAAGGTTGCGAGCGAAATCAAATGGCATCGGGCTGCCTGTGGGCAGATATTCCGATACATAAAGCAGATACGTGTAGCTACCCTCGGAAGTGTCGAGTTTGCGATTACGCGCTAACCAAGCATCGGGGGCCGTACCAAAATCAACAGGAATGCGAGTTTCTACCTGTTCCCAATCGACCCAGCGGTCGCGGAAGTAATCATAGTGGATTGCTGACTTGAGCACTTCCTTCTCAAGTCGGTCGATATCGGCCGTGTCGGCCGACGCATAGAGTCGACGCAGCGTGCGCAAATTCGCTGCATCGCCGGGGACCTTCAGATATGTACCCTTGATAAGTGGGCGTTCCAAACGAAACTCCTTGATATGCGAATCGTAATAAGCTCTGATAGAATCTTCGGAAATAGAGTCGGACTGAGCCGCATATAGCCTACGACGATATTCGAGCAGCACCAAGCGATCGCGGTATTCGCGAGTCAGTCGGTCTATTTCAGCCATGTCAATTTCTTCAGACGCAATTTCCGACACAAGGTGAGCGTCAATCCAGTCTTTAACATAAACCTTGACATAGTTAGCCGAATCTTCAGCAGAGAGCCCGGCCGGGACAGCCTTCTGCAACTCAACCTTTGTGAGAGTCGTATTCCCTACCCTCACAAGCACATCGGGCGAGTCTGTCGCAGCATCCGACTCCGTATCGGAGCCACACGCCGCAAGCGCAAATAGCATAGCAAAGGCACAACCCGCCCCTGACAGACGACGAGCGAAAGCAGACAAGCGGGTTGTACACATGGTATTTTCGGAAGTTAAATTCAACGTGCTTGATCGAGCACCTTATTGTTGATTTTCACCTTATAGCGACGATGCAATATCTCTAGCCACTGACGTTCAAGCTCAGCTTGATAATCAGCTACGATAGTACCGCGGATATCGGCAGCCTCTTCAGGCTGTTCGAGGATACGGCCACGGAAAGCAGCATACGACGGCCAGCGGGCATTATCTGTCGAGGGCTTTTCGGCACCGAAAGCCAAGAAGTCGGTAATGGCATTTTCGCCCTTGGCAGCGATTACACGCTCGACCTTCACTTCACGGCCAAACTTATCGCGCATTTGCTTTACAAAGTCGGCCGATACAATATCCTGAGGCATAGTCGAAGCGAGAGTCACAGCTTCGCTGAGAATTGAATCGTTGCTTGCAAAGATGATGTACGACTTAAAGCGGGGAGCATCCCACTGATAGTTGTCGCGGTGGCTACGGAAGAATTCTTCAAGGCCTGCCTTATCATCGGCAGCACGCTTCCACACATTGCGATTCGAAATTTCGAACAGCAAGATACCATCGCGATATTCATTTACGAGGTTGCGATAATCGATATTGTCGAGTGCGAGGTCTTCGCGAGCCTTATCGAGCGCCTTATCAGCCATCATACTGCGAGCGTTGAATTCGATGTAATCCACAACATTATCAACGCCCTTAACAGCAGCTGCAGGCGACTCTGTAATCACCTGGCCAAGAGTATATTTCTTGCCGGCTACTTCAATAATAGCCAACTTCGAACCGCCAAGTTCGGCTACGAGTGTCGAATCGAATGCAGCACCGGCTTTTTCGACTAGCGAACGCACCTTATCGAAATTCTTGGTAATCAGACGAGCATTGTACTTTTTAATCATGCGGTTGGTGAAAGCGAGCTTAGGCTGTTCGCCTCGTTCATCGTGCGAGATAATCGTCTTTAGGTTCTCAATGTTATCTTCATACGAGCCCACACCGCGTGCGTCGCTCTTGTGAATAATGTGCCAGCCGAAACGAGTTTTGAAAGGCTTCGACACTTCACCAATCGGCATAGCAAATGCCACAGAGTCAAATTCAGCGACGGTAACACCCGAACCGATCCAACCGAGCGCGCCACCACGAGCAGCCGAGCCGGGGTCCTGCGACAGTGTACCTGCAAGTTCGGCAAACTTCGTAGGCTCTGCAGCGGCTACGGTATAAATTGAGTCGATAAGAGCTTTTTGAGCCACAGCAGCCGAATCCGACTGGCCGGGGTTTACAGTACGCAAAATATGTTCAACCGACACTTCACCTCGAGCTGCTTCACGCTTCTCGACGCGAATAATATGCAGACCATAGCCCGAATTGATTACCTTCGAAATCTCGCCTTCGGGAGTAGCATAAGCAGCCTCTTCGAACGCCCACGGATAGCGGCCCGTGAGCACGGCACCCATAAAGCCGCCTCTTATAGCTGAAGGTTTATCAATTGAATTAGCAGCGGCAGCGGCTTCGAAAGTAGTCTTACCTTCGATAATTGCAGTGCGAATCGAGTCGAGTTTAGCCTCGTTGCCATCATAGAGCATGATGTGGCTAACGACCACTTCGTTCGACAAATGTTCATAAGCCTGACGCAGCAAAGAATCTTGCACGGTAGCGTCAAGCATATATGGCGCCGCAAGTTCATTACGGAATTGATTGAATTCTGTCAAAAATGCTTTAGTCGTATCAATGCCCGCAGCTTCTGCATCAGCAACTTTTAGCTTATAATCGACAAACATCTTTACATATTCGTCGAGCGACTGAGGCTGTACTTGCTGTGAGATATTTTTACGGTACAGGTATTCAAATTCGCTCAAATGCACATTCTTGCCGGCTACGTTCATCAGAACGGGGTCAGTTGACTGCGCGGCCCACGCGGCAGCTAGAGACAAGCCCAGAGCACCGAGGGTCAAAAATTGTTTTTTCATGATTGATATATCGTGAATAGTCAGTTAAAACATATTTATACAAAAACTATAACGGCCTATTTACTGATTTATTATATTTTGCAGCAATTTATTTTTACAGCGACATCAAAGCACGATATTAACGCACTCCGCTACACACTTTGCGATGTTACTAAATAATTATCGTCCGCAAGCTCATCTAGCATGCGGACGATAATCTATATTCTATAATCTGATATAAATCAGTGCTGACCCGACGAATAGTTGGGAGCTTCGCTAGTAATAGTCACGTCGTGGGGGTGACTTTCGGCTACACCGGCATTAGTAATGCGAGTAAAGCGAGCCTTGTGCAGAGCGTCGATGGTGGGAGCACCGCAGTAGCCCATACCGGCACGGAGACCGCCAAGCATCTGATATACGACTTCGTAGAGTGAACCCTTGAACGGAACGCGCGCAGCGATACCCTCGGGCACGAGCTTCTTGGCATCGCATTCGTTGCCCTGGAAGTAACGATCTTTCGAACCTTTTTCCATAGCTTCGAGCGAACCCATGCCGCGATAAGCCTTATACTTACGACCATTGAAGATAATGGTGCTACCGGGCGATTCTTCAACACCGGCGAGAAGGCCACCAAGCATTACCGAGTGAGCACCGGCGGCGAGCGCCTTAACAATATCACCTGAATAGCGGATACCACCATCGGCAATCAGAGGCACGTCGTAGCTTTCGAGAGCCTTGGCCACGTCGTATACGGCCGACAGCTGGGGAACACCCACACCGGCAATAACACGAGTAGTACAAATAGAACCCGGACCGATACCGACTTTAACACCATCGGCACCATTGTCGGCCAGGTATTTAGCAGCGTCGCCTGTTGCAATATTACCAACTACTACGTCGATATTGGGGAAGGCTTCCTTGACAGCCTTGAGCACGCCGACAACGCCGCGCGAGTGACCGTGAGCAGTATCGATAACGAGAGCATCGACACCGGCTTCGACAAGCGCACGAGCGCGCTCCATCGAGTCAGGAGTAACGCCGATACCGGCAGCTACACGCAGACGGCCCAGATGATCTTTACATGCGTTAGGTTTGTCTTTAGCCTTAGTGATATCCTTATATGTAACCAGGCCGACGAGCTTACCGGCAGCATCCACTACGGGCAGTTTTTCGATTTTGTGCTGTTGCAGAATATGGGCAGCTTCTTCGAGGTTGGTGCTTTGCGAAGTAGTCACAAGATTTTCGCTGGTCATCACACAATCGATCTGACGATTGAGGTCAGATTCGAAGCGAAGGTCGCGATTGGTAACGATGCCAACGAGGTAACCCTTTTCGTCGACTACAGGAATACCACCGATGTGATACTCTTCCATAATCTTGAGAGCCTGACCTACAGTAGCGCCGCGACGGATGGTCACGGGATCGTAAATCATGCCATTTTCGGCACGTTTCACAGTATGCACCTGGCGAGCCTGCTCAGCGATGGGCATGTTCTTGTGGATAACGCCCAAGCCGCCCTCGCGAGCGATAGCAATAGCCATCTGAGCCTCTGTCACGGTATCCATTGCGGCCGAGACTACAGGCACATTGAGGGTTATATTACGTGAAAAGCGGGTGGTAAGACTGACTTCGCGGGGAAGTACTTCAGAATAAGCCGGAATGAGCAGGACGTCATCGAACGTGAGTCCGTCCATAGCTACTCGGTCTGCAATAAAAGACGCCATATTTTGCTATAATTTTTATTGCACGCAAAGTTAATGTTTTTTTTTCAAAATTCAGCAACGGAAAGCTACTTTTTCAGAAAAAACATTTATTTGCCAGCGCGCAATCAGATATTTAATTTTCGCGATACCACTTATAGAGTCGTGCGATGCCGTCGCTTAGTTCTACGGTGTGGCGCCAGCCTAGCGAATGCAACTTGCTGACGTCGCAAAGTTTACGCATCGTACCATCGGGCTTCGAAGCATCCCAGCGAATTTCGCCTTGGTAGCCGATTTCAGCTTTAATCATATCAGCGACTTGAGCAATGGTGTGCTCGATGCCGGTGCCGATATTTATGTGTGTGTTGCGGATGTCGCGGTCCGGACAGTCGCGTATGATATCAGAGAACGACACATTCAGCAACATGTACACCGATGCATCGGCCATATCTTCACTCCAAAGGAATTCGCGCAGCGGCGTGCCCGAGCCCCAGAGGTCGAGATGATCGGCATGAATACCGAATGGCGCCAGCACGGCAGCAAAGTCGGCCAGCGAAGCCCGGGCCGGGTCGAAATCCTTAAGAGGACGACGAGCAAGGTCGGCGCGAAGGCCGTCGAGGTCGCCGTCGGCCAAGAGCGACGCCAAGTGCATCTTACGCATCATGGCCGGCAGCACATGACTGTTCACCAAGTCGAAATTGTCGCGAGGACCATAGAGATTGGTTGGCATGACGGCTATGTAGTCGGTACCATACTGCAAGTTGAACGACTCGCAAAGTTTCAGCCCTGCAATTTTCGCAATGGCATACGGCTCGTTGGTATATTCCAGCGGCGAAGTGAGCAGTGCCGTTTCGGGAATAGGCTGCGGAGCTTCGCGCGGATAGATACATGTAGAGCCCAAAAACAACAGCTTTTGCACGCCATGGCGCCAAGCGGCACCGATGACGTTTTGCTGAATTTGCAGATTTTGATATATAAAATCGGCGCGGTAGATACTATTAGCCATGATGCCGCCCACGTGTGCGGCAGCCAGCACCACCATTTCGGGCTTTTCCTCATCGAAGAAACGTTCGACGGCAACAGGGTCGAGCAAGTCGAGCTCGGCATGCGTACGTCCGATGACGTTGGTGTAGCCACGTTGCTGCAAGTTGCGCATGATTGCCGAGCCTACCAATCCACGGTGGCCGGCAACATAAATCTTGGTATCTTTTGCAGGTTCCATATTATCCTTCTTTTTGGACAAGCTTCACGTCGGCATCGACCATGATTTCGACGAGACGTTCGAAGCTAGTGGTCCGAGGATTCCAGCCCAGCTGCTTGCGAGCCTTGGCCGGGTTGCCGAGCAACTCCTCGACTTCGGCGGGGCGGAAGAATCGCGGGTCAACTTCTACGAGGACACGGCCGGTAGCTTCGTCGATACCCTTCTCATCAAGTCCCTCACCCTCCCAACGCAGTTTGATGCCGACGCGGGCAAAGGCTAGCGAAGCAAATTCGCGCACGGTGTGATATTCGCCGGTAGCTACGACGAAATCGTCGGGCTCGGGTTGCTGCAAGATGAGCCACATACACTCGACATAGTCGCGAGCATAGCCCCAGTCGCGCTTGGCGTTGAGGTTGCCCAGGTAGAGTTTTTCCTGCTTGCCTGCGGCGATGCGAGCTGCGGCAAGGGTAATCTTGCGAGTAACAAAATTCTCGCCACGGCGTTCCGACTCGTGATTAAATAGGATGCCATTGGCCGTGTACATACCATAGCTCTCGCGGTAGTTCTTCATAATCCAGAAGGCGTAGAGCTTGGCCACCGAGTAAGGCGAGCGCGGATAGAATGGTGTAGTCTCCGACTGCGGCACTTCCTGCACCTTTCCATAGAGCTCGCTAGTGGAAGCTTGGTAGATGCGACACTTCTTTTCCATGCCGAGGATGCGCACCGCTTCGAGCAGGCGCAGCACACCGACGGCATCGGTGTCGGCTGTGTATTCGGGCACGTCAAACGACACCTTCACGTGGCTCTGCGCAGCCAGATTATAAATTTCGTCGGGCTTCACTTCGCCGATAATGCGAATAAGCGACGACGAGTCGGTCATATCGCCATAGTGCAGATTGACCAGACGGCGGCGATGCATATCGCGCACCCATTCGTCGAGATATAAATGTTCGATACGACCAGTATTGAACGATGAACTGCGGCGTATGATGCCATGTACATCATAGCCTTTTTCGAGCAGAAACTCAGCAAGGAACGAGCCGTCCTGACCGGTGATACCGGTAATTAGAGCTGTTGGCATATAAATTTTATAATATAGTCAAATGAATCAATTACTTTATCGGGCCTATATTCAGCCTCGACTTGCGCCAGAGGCGGTTGTGGATGCACGTTGGCGCCGCGGTCGGCAAGCATGAGCGTAGTCCAGCCCAGCCGACGCGGCCAGCGGAAGTCCTTAGCTACATTGTCGGCCACATAAATCCAATCGGCCTGTCGACCAAGGCGTTGCATAGCCAACTCAAACGGCTGCGAGGTCGTCTTGTCGGCACCGATGGCTTCGCTGATGATGATACGCTCAGCTGCGAACCACCTACCGAGGCCGAGCGCTTTGATTTTAGCTTGCTGCCCTACGACGCGACCATCAGTGATGATGTAGAGCGGCACATCGGGCCGCTGCTCGCGCAGCGTGTCGAGCATAAAGCGAGCATCTTCGCGCAGAGGCAGCGATGTAGGCTCGGTCGAGCGATATATTTCAAGGAAGGTGGCGATATCGAGCCGCGAACCCAGCGCACCGGCACACAGACCATCGTAGGGATTTGGCGCGGCCAGCATATCGGCCTCGAGCTGCGCCGGGGCAATATCGAACATAGCTCCGGCGCGGGCAGCGACGTTAGCAATGCAAGCGCGGCAGTAGTCGCGTTCGCTATAGAGGGTGTCGTCGAGGTCAAAAGCCAGAGCTGTCATCTTCATATTTGTTGTTATTTAGAGCCTGTAAGCAAAAGCGAAAGGGTGCGCGACGGCTGCAGTATCTTTATTACACCCAGCACACACGCTATGATGCACACAGCCCAGAAAGCTGCGAAGGCCGCCATCGGCACAAACGAAAGATTAAGGCCAACCAATGTGGGGCGGAACACCGAGCCCATCGGGAAGAGGAAGAAGTAGTGAAGCAAATAGATGCCGAGGCTCTGCTTTCCCAGGTACTCCCACACCGATGCCACTGAGCGCTCCACCGAAGTAGCATCAGCCGCAAATGCATGGTTGGCCCAAGCTTCAAACACTGCCAAGGCTATTATAGCCAACAACACATGTAGCACTGCCTTGAGCGCCATCAGCGACAGGCCTTCAAGGCCGAATTCCCAGGGCCAGCAGCACACATAGAGGCTCACACCGAAGGCTGCCATTGCCGCTGTCTGCCACCATGAGTTGTGCACGGCGGCCATGAAGCCCTCGCGATAGCGGCGAGCGAGCACGCCGAACATGAATATCGGGAAGAACGTGGCGGCAAGTTCGAGACTAAGATAGCCCGACACACGCACCGGCAATACGAATAAGTATAGCGCCACGAGCACAGCCCAAGCCACAAAAGCCACACCACACGAAGCCAGCGCACCACGGCAACGACTCAGCAGCGGCGTCAGCGACACATATATTAATATGATTTCAAACAGAACGAGGGTAAACCAATAGCCATTTTTCCACGTATCAGCCCACAGTGCGCCGAACGTCGACTGAATGGGCGATTCGAGACCCGAATGCGGAAAATAAATCACCCACAGCGAGCTCACCACAACCATCGGCAACAGCAGACGCAGGGCGCGCTGCCCCAGAGCAGGGCGCACCACGCCGGCGTCGGCCTGCTTAAAGGTAAACCATCCACTAATAAAAAAGAACAGCGGCATGTGGATTTGTTCGAGGAATTTAAAAAGCGCCGTGCGGTCCACCTCGCGGACACACATGGTGATTACGTGCCCCATGACTACAAGAAAAATTGCCACGCCTTTGAGCATGTCAAAATAACGGAGTCGGGGCTTTACAACTGTTGGCATAGTTTTTTGTGAATTGAAAAAACTTTTGTTCGCAAAGGTAAGCAAAAAATCCGATTTTTTATTTACCTTTGCCTCACTTAAAACAACATCATCATGGGCAACCTAATATATAGTTACTCCTTATGCGCCGCCATCTCCCTAATGCTATTCATTAGCATGTATTTTTTATTTGGCAAGACACCCGACAAGCCTATCTACAACATCTATGTAAGTTCGCGACGCACGATGGCTATCGCAATTCTTTTACTAGCCATCAACTACTGTATACACTACTTCACTGGAATTCGATTTTGGGACCCGGCCGGTGCAATTTTGATTAACCTAGCCACCTACTTCTTTTGCTATTGGCTATTCATCTTCGCACTCAATCGGCTAATCAATCGTTTCCAAATCAGCCGACGACGATTCAACACACATATTACCCTATGTGTAATATACGCCTTTATGGCCTTAGCCGTGAAGTTTTGTATACCTGAAGAGTCTACTCAAAAAATGGCAATCATCGGCATGGCCTTCCTCCTCCTGATATATGGGTTATTCCTCTCCTATCGAATACTACATTTCTATCGTCGCGCCATAAAACTGCTCGACGACTCCGTGTCAGACGACCTCAGCGTATACCTGCGCTGGATGAACCGCTACACATACTACACTCTGTCCTACGGCATAGCCTGCGGGTTATTCACTTTCTTACCAAAAGACTATGTATTTCTGTGGATTTTATCTTCGTTGCCGCTCTACATTTACCTATTTTGCAGCTACCAGAACTACCTACTCTTTTACGAACAAGTAGAGACCGTATTCGTTAGCGACACTAACGAATACGGCGAGCCCGACAACGAACCACTCGAAGCTGAAAACACCGTTAGCAATCAGATGCACGACATGCCACAATCGTACTATATCGAAATTGGCGAACGGATTGAAGAGTGGATTAAAAACGACGGATACGTGCAACAAGGCATGACGATAAAAGACCTCGCCGACATGCTTCACACCAACCGCACTTACTTGTCAAAATTCATAAACACTACCTACAAAACGACATTCCGCAACTGGATCACAGACATGCGTATCAACTTTGCGAAAAAGCGCATGACCGAAAATCCGGATCTACTTCTTTCGGATATAGCAGAATCTTCGGGATTCATGTCGCTCAGCCACTTTATGAAGACCTTCAAGGAAAAAGAAGGATACTCACCAGCCAAGTGGAGGAAGACTCACTACGATAATTCCAATCTTTAATCTCCAGTCGCTATACCTTGCTAATCACCGAATAGCAAATTGTGAAAACGACAAAAAAATGCGAAATCACAAATTAAATTCCTACTAAAAGGTAAAAAAATTTCTATTGTAGCAATAGCAACTTTTTTTTGTTGAAACCGTACTTTTAGAAAAATTTCTTTATATAATTTTAGCCATCAATTTTAGCCGAATTGATGGCTTTTTCTTTTGCATATTGGCAAAACAAGCAATTAAGCTTTCTGTAATCAGTCCTATTTCTTTCGACATTTATTTTTTCATTCTCCATACATTCCTCACGCATTCACAAATAATCTAATAAATATCAATCCTACTATGAAAAGGTCTACTCTAAAAAACGAATCGAGGCGCAGCACACCGCCGCCCGAAGGCGCCCTGCGCCGAGTGACGACCCTCGTCAGTCATTCACTAAAGCTACTACTAATCCTGATGCTAACCTGCCTGAGCGCCCTCCCAGCCCAGGCTGGTGACCCAAGTGCAAGTGACATCAAATTTAGCACCTCGTGCCTAAGCGACAATGACGGATTATTCGAATTTTCATTTCAATTCTATAATCAAACTGATGGAGACATAGGCTTACCTCCTCGTGGTGGTAGCTATGGATCCTCGCTAAAAATAAATAATGTAGATGTTATTGAATTTTGGTCATTTACGGATACAAATGGGAACGTAGGACAAAGCGACAAAAACAGCTATTGGTTAAAGTCTAAACTTGTTAATAATGATCTAGTAGCTTATGCCGAAGTTCTAGATGAACTAACTGACACTTATAAAGCAATTACTAAACTTAACGTAGAAGAAGAGACTAAATATACTCGAACAAACGTAGCCAATCCGTTTGCAAAATATAGAGTTTATCTCAATCGTAAAGGCTTAGCACTCGCAGCGAATCCAAACTCGATTCTTGAAGTTGAACTTCGTTTAGTATACGACAAAAATAATGATGGAAAAACAGGCTGGGGTAGTCCCCAAACAAAAAAAGATACCCTAACTTTTATTATGCCTATAATGCCAACGATGAGTCATAAATTCTCTACTACTCCAGGCAAGTATTCGTTATTTTTTACATCGTCCGATACCAAACATGATATTGTAGAAGACTCATGCGTAATAACAGAGATTAGAGGTGGAGGAAACGATATCACCACTACATACTCAGCTTCTAATCCTTCAGGACTATTCGATATTCAAAATCTTCCAACGCGGATAGAATATGAATATATTTATAAGTATAACAAATATCAAAGTGTATCTTCAATTGGGAATACATACAGTCTACCTCGTTACCAACAAGCTAATAATTTTAATGCTACTGATACAATTACGAACGCCGATAGCAAACGTAATATTATATTAACTTGGAGTATTCCATCCGTAAATGCCAATAATTCTGTAATCGAAGGTGATGAGTTTGAAGTTCAACGAAGCGATAACCAATTCTTCAATAATCCGACAACAATTTCCAAATTGACGTTTAACAGAAATACGTTAAACTATACCGCATACGATGACATTTCCGGCAAGAACATAAACACGACATATTATTATCGTGTTAGGCGAACGGCCTCTGCAAATGAATGGGGATGGAATTATTGTCAAACGAGAAGTATCAATATCAGCTCAAGGCATCGCTATATCGCCCCAGACTCGGTTACGGCCGAAATGATAAACGATCGTTCTGTCCGCATAAAATGGAAATGGGACGACGGCAAACTTTTCACCAACGGCACTAAAGTTATGCTAACCCGCACCAATGAGAGTTCGGGTATAAACTATACGTATGAGATACCAGCCGATAGCGTTGCAAATTGCCGCTACGAAGAAAAGCTGCCGACATCGTGCGACGTGTATTCATATACGATTTACGTAGTTCCCGGCTCAACCGAATTCAGACAGCAAAGTCCTGTCGCCGTAAGACCTGTCAACGACCAAGCGCTATACGTGCAGGAAGTAGGCCAAGTGCTCTCGTTCAACGCATCGAAGGGCTATTTCTCCAGCCATGTAGAGCTTGAGTGGACTTCCGACGGCCGGCCCATCGATGTTTTCACCATTATGGCACGCGAGTACGGCACCGACGACGAATTCCGCCAAATCGACAAAGTCGATGCCAACTTGGCGACTACACAGTATTCCTACTCCGACACGAAATCAGTGCCCGGTTTAGTATATGAATACAAAATAGTGGCCGTCACCCTGTGCGGCGATGAAAACATGAAGTTGGAATATCCCACCAACGAGATAGGCTTCCGCACACCTACGGGCGACATCTACGGCCGCGTCACCTTCGAGAACGGCCAGGCAGTGCCCGACGTCGAAGTTCGCGCCGAAGCCACCGACGGCACCGGCGTATCGGGCAAGGCCTACAGCTTCACCGGCTACGACAAGCTGCTAGTGGCAAACACCAAGCTACTGAGCAACGCCACCGCCGAAGCAACGTTCGAAGCATGGTTCAAGCCCGATAGCGAGGGCACAAGCAATAGCGATGCTACCCTCATCGAGAAGGGCAACATGTATGCTCTGAAATACGCCGACAACAAGCTTACGTTCAAAGTCGGCACGCAGGAAGTGAGCACCGAGTCGCTGGCCGACTACACCGCATCGAGCGCGTTCGTACACGTATCAGCCGTGGCTGCCGCCGACTCTATTATAATATATGTGAATAGCGACGAAGCCGCCCGCACCGCCCGCACCGCGACGGTAGCGTCCGACACCACGTCGGCCGTGACCATCGGCTCGCTGTTCACGGGTGTCATCGACGAAGTGCGCCTCTGGAGCGTGGCTCTCGATAGCGCCAGCGTGGTGCGCGACTATCAGCGCTACCTCGTCGGCAACGAAGCCGGCCTGGAAGCTTACTACACCTTCGACTACTCGGTAGCCAACCAATTCTACGACCTATCGTACACCGGCACCAAGTATCACATGAACCACGGCACGGTAGAAAACGCCACGCTGAGCGACGCCGAAATACCGACCCCGCAGCAGCTGGCCTACAAGAACTACACCTCGAACGACGGCTCCTACACCCTGCGCGCCCTGCCCTACGCCGGCAACGGTACGACCTACATGATCATCCCGCGCCTGGGCATTCACCAGTTTGAGTCGGAAAGAGAGCTGCGCCTCGTCAGCGAGCAGTCGCAGAGCCACACGGTCAACTTCACCGACAAATCGTCGTTCGCCGTATCGGGTAAGGTTGTCTACAAGGGCGGCACCGTGCCCGTCGAAGGCGTATCGTTCGCAGTCGACGGTGTCTCAGCCATGAATGGCAAAGGCCAAGTAATCACGACCGCTGCCGACGGCACCTTCACCATCAACGTACCCGTGGGCCAGCACGAAGTGAAAGCCGTGCTCACCAACCACAAGTTCGTGAACGACGGCCGCATCACTGACAGCGAGCTCAACGACCGCAACTATCAGGATATGCTCACCGGCATCGAACTATTCGACGAGACCACCGTTCGCTACATCGGACGCGTAGCCGGCGGCACCGTGCAAGAAGAATACGCCGTGGGCCACTCACTGTCGAAAAACAACCTCGCCGACAGCATAAAAGTGACCTTAACGTATCAATCCGAACAATACACCCTCCACAACGAACATAGCGACACCACCATGTCGCACTTCAAGCCCGCTTACCTCGACAAGGCGAAGACCAACGAAGTAGTTTACGAGGACAACAAAATCGTCATCACGCCCAATGCCGAGACCGGCGAATTCATAGCCGACCTCTACCCCGTCAGCTACACGGTAAGACTGACGATACCCGGCTACGAAACGAACGATATCTCGGGCAATGGCGAACCAATCAGCCTCACAAACGTATTCAACGAGCAATATAGCGTCAACGAATATGTCGACTCCGTATCCACCCCAGGCTCGTATATCAACCGCGCCGACACTCTCGTCTACAACCAGCAGTCGAAATTCATCAAGCGCGTAAAGCCGTCGATTATCGTCAATGAAATCGTCAACGGCACGCCTGTCGACTACTTCGGTAAAGAAAAGATTAAGGTGAACACGCTGGCAGCAGAAAACTCGTTTGAAGGTGTCGTTTACGACCCGCAAACCAAAGCCTATACCTTCGATATGCCAGTCTACGAACAAGGCCAGATAGTGACCTACGGCATCACCACCGCTGAAATCTACGACTACATGGACGCAGACGGAAAGAAAAAGGCCGACGTAGCGCCCGACAAGGTCAGTGTGCCAGAAGCGACGCTAAAAATTGATAATGCTACACTGCCTTTCGAAAAGCCTGAAGAAGATTTGACGACAGATGAAAACGGCTATGCCGAACTGACCTTCCAAGTGAATAACCCCGAACTGACCTCGGGTATTCGCGAAATGAGCATGACCATGACATACGGTGAAGGCGAATCGAACACCTCGATTGACTGGGAAGGATTCAAAGCTCTGGTAATCGGTGGCCGCACCTTGGGCACCGACTTCATCACCGCCGGCCCCGACAACCTGCTCTTCGTGCTTCGCGACCCGCCCGGCAGCAACAGCTACTCGTATCTCGAAAAGGGCGTCACCGTGACCCAAACCAGCACATACAATAGTGGTGTATCAAACATCGGTAGCGAAACGACTCATACAGCTCTTGGTATTAAATTAATCTCGTTTATTGGCATTGGATCCGGCACAATCCTTGAATCCGATATTATTGACGAAAATAAATTTGGTATAACCCACTCAGAAATGATAGGTAGTACAAATACAGACATTCGCGAAACAACTACTACCACTCGCTTCTCCACTAGCGAAGACCCTCTTTACGTAGGGACAAATGGCGACCTCTATGTAGGCTACTCGACAAATGTAGGCATCGGCCGCACTGAAAACATCACTTTAGTGCAGAAAGACACCTATGACAAGAACCCCGACCAATATGAACTTTATGACAACATCACTGACGAAGATGCAGACTTGCTAGTCGTAAAGACCACCGGCTTAGGCCTCTCGCAGAGCTACAACACTCTGTTCGCCTATCCGCAAGTACACATCGAGAACGTGTTGATACCCAACATTGAGGATACTCGCAACAAGCTACTCCACCTTGAAAGCGAAGGCATCAACTTCCAAGATCTGGCCGAAGCCACCAACTCGGCTGTCTACGTATCGTTGTTGGATCCTGACGATGACAACTTTGGCAAGAGCAACACCGACCCCATCTTCGGTTCGACCAATACCGACGTCTTCAGCGGCCCCAGCTACCAGATTTTCTTCCCGAAAAACACTGAACTGCAAGTCGACACCATCGCAGCGCTGAATCAGTCGATAGCAAACTGGGAAAAGCAGATTGCCAAGAACGAAGAGCAAAAGGTGAAAGCCGAACGTATGGAAAACATTTCGTTCCAAGCCGGCACTTCTTATGAATACACTGAAGAGTACATTTCAACTCGGTCCGAGACGAGAAGCTTTTCAATCAGCATTGGCGGAACTTTTACTCACCAATTCGGATACACTACAGGAGGCGGAGGCCTCAATATCTGGGTTGACGAGAGTATTGAAACCGAAAATGGCGAAGAGCACACCACCGACGTGACGGGCCGGCACGCTCAAGGCTTCGTACTGGCTGAAGCCGGCGACGACGACTACATAAGCGTCGACGTCTGCCGCGAAACCGGCTTCAACAACGGCGACCAGTACATCTCGTACGCCGATATAGCCTCGAACAACGCCACCTTCCCGACTTTCATATTCAAGACTCGCGGCGGCGCCACCTCGTGCCCCTACGAAGGCGCGGACAGCACTCGCTACTTCGAGCCTAATATGCACCTGCTCAACGAACCGACCATACAGATCGAAGTTCCCGAAATCTCGGTTGAAAAATCGTTCATCGAGAACGTTCCCTCGGGTAAGCCGGCCTACTTCACCCTCTACCTGCGCAACAACTCCGAATCGCAGGAAGACGGCTGGTTCAACCTCGTAATCGACGAACAGAGCAACCCCTACGGCGCTCAAATGTTCATCGACGGCACACCTATCGGCAACGGCCGCGCATTCCTGGTACCTGCCGGCGAGACCCTCGTGAAGACTCTCGAAGTGCGCAAAGGCACGGTGATGAACTACGACAACCTGCGCCTGATGCTCCAGTCGCAGTGCCAGTGCGACTTCACCACCTTCATCGACCCGATTTTCGATGACGTAGTGTTCAGCGCTCACTTCACCCCCTCGGCCACCGATGTCAACCTCAAATCTCCGGCTAACAACTGGATCTACAACACCAAGCTGCCGACAGCCGACGTCAACGGCCTGCAAAAGCACTACATGGAAGTGACACTCGACGGCTTCGACGTCAACTACGACAACTTCAACCGCGTGATGCTGCAATACAAGCCCTCGGCCAACTCCGACGACAACTGGATCACCCTGATGAGCTACTACAACGACAGCACCACCTACGACCGCGCTATCGCCAACGGCCAGCAGGCTGAAATGATCAAAGCCGAAGATGCCGGCACCATCAAGTACCGCCTCTTCATCGACGACCTGCCCGACCAGCGCTACGACCTCCGCGCCGTCGGCACCAGCATCATCAACAACGTCGAAATCTTCAACCACTCGACCGTACACTCCGGCATCAAGGATATGTACAACCCGCGCCTCTTCGGTAGCGCTCAGCCTGCCAACGGCGTGCTCACAGTCGACAACGAAATCCGACTGAACTTCAACGAACAAATCGCCGACGGCCTACTCACCGACAACAACTTTGAAGTGACCGGCATCCGCAACGGCGCTCAGGGCGACCACTCGGTATCCGTCAGCCTCGACGGCCAGAACGACGTGCTCACCACCGAATTCAACCGCAACTGGCAGGGCAAGAGCCTGACAGTGGAAATGTGGATACTCGCCGACAAGGCTCAGGACGCCGTAGTCTTCAGCCAAGGCAATGTCAACAGCGCTATCGAACTCGGCATCACCACCGACAACCGCCTCCGCGTGAAGGTCGGCGCCGACGAAGTAGTCAGCAAGAATAGCTTCAACTTCGAGCAAGGCACCTGGGCCCACATCGCCATGACCTACGACGGCGAAGGCTCCGTCTGCGCATACTACAACTACGAAGAGCTCATTAGCAACGCCGCTACCAACGGCTACGACGGCGAAGGCGCCTACGCATTCGGCGCAAGCATCAACGGCGGCAGCCACTTCGCCGGCAAGATGCACAACGCCCGCATCTGGGACAAGGTATGCCCCGGCTCGCGCCTGCAGACCAACAGCCTAGCCATGCTCACCGGCTCTGAAAGCAACCTCATCGCTTACTACCCGATGACCGAAGCTCGCGGCTCAATGATCACCGACAAAGCTCGCGGCGCTAACCTCGAGATGAACGGCGGCAACTGGGTAGTGCCCGAAGGACGTGCAGTAGCATTCGACGGCACCAACTACCTGAAAGTATCGTCGGGCAGCACCTGCGTCATCGAATCGGTAATGGACTACACCATCGAACTGTGGTTCAAGGCTGCTGAAGACCAGCAGAACGCTACCATCGTGTCGAACGGCCGCGGCGACGGCAACGAGTACAACCACTCGCTACACAACTTCTCGCTCGGCTTTGACGACGGCGTGCTCACCTTCGCCAACAACGGCATCAAGGCTGCATGCACCGGCAACTACCTCGACAACAACTGGCACCACGTGGCCGTAGCTGTCAACCGCACCAGCGGCCGCGCCCAGATTTACATCGACGGCAAGCTCAACACCTTCTTCGAAGCCAACGACCTCGGCGGCGTTGAATCGGCCTACATCTACCTCGGCGTGCGCGCTTGGAACCCCGTGACCACCACCTCCACGCTCGAAACCGACAACTTCTTCAAGGGCGAAATCGACGAATTCCGCGTATGGGAACTCTACAAGAGCGAAAGCCTCATCGCCGAAGGCATGGGCAGCCAGCTCGACGGCACCGAAAAGGGTCTGATGGCCTACTATCCGTTCGAAGAATACAACGAATGGCAGGGCATCCAAGAATTGAAATTTACCCTCAAGGATGCCAAAGTGCAGCGCGACCCGGCAATCGTAGTTGACTCGGCCGAAGTAGTCGGCAACAGCGCATCTGTCGCTACCACCGTATCGGCTCCCGTTGCAGCTAAAGGCCCGGTAAGCAAACTGCTCTACGACTTTGTAGTCAACGACGACGCTCTCATCATTGAACTCAAAGAACCCTACGACCGCATCGAAAAGACTATCGTCAACTTCACAGTCGACGGCGTTCGCGACGTGAACGGCAACGAAATTCTCAGCCCCATCACCTGGAGCGCTTATATCGACCGCAACCAACTCAAGTGGACCGACACCTCGGTAAGCATCAACAAGCAGCTCAACGAGGAGAAGACCTTCAGCGTCGGCGCCAACAACAGAGGCGGCTCGATACAGCACTACACTATCGAGAATATGCCTTCGTGGCTCAACGTTAAGCCCTCGAGCGGCACCATCGACCCCGTTTCGACCATCGACGTATTCTTCACCATCGACCCGAGCCTCAACATCGGCACATACGACGAAGTGGTATATCTGCGCAACGACAACAACGTAGTCGAAGCACTGCCCATCACCGTCAAAGTCGAAGGCGAGAAGCCCGACTGGAGCGTCGACCCGTCGAAGTATCAGTACAACATGTCGGTATTCGGCAAGCTGCTGATCGATAATATCTACTCGGCCGACGAAGAGGACATCCTGGCCGCATTCGACGGCAACGAATGTGTGGGCGTTTGCACCAACAAGTACTACAAAGTCAACGACATGTACTACGCAATGCTCACCATCTACTCCAACCAGGCCCAAGTCACCGACAAGGAAGTCGAATTCCGCATCTGGGATGCTAGCTCCGGCAAGACTTACGTAGCAATCCCCGGCTCGCCTATTTACTTCGCCAACAACAGCGTAGTAGGCTCGCCGAGCAATCCCGAAATCTTCACCGCCAAGGACCTGCGCGTGCAGCAAATCGGCCTCAACAACGGTTGGAACTGGATTTCAGTCAACGTAGAGAACTCGAACCTCGGCAACATCACCGCTCTGCTCGCCAACAACTCGTGGACGACCGATGACCAACTCAAGCATGAAGAGCAAGGCTTCGTATCGTACTCGCGCAAGGGCTGGGTGG
Organism: uncultured Bacteroides sp.; assembly: GCA_964456545.1. Taxonomy (GTDB): domain Bacteria; phylum Bacteroidota; class Bacteroidia; order Bacteroidales; family Muribaculaceae; genus CAG-873. The sequence continues at coordinate 5,593 of CAYWAM010000005.1, read as the reverse complement.
GCACACTGACCGGCATCGACAACAGCACGATGTACATGCTCCGCAGCAGCCGCCCGCAGCAGCTCAACATCTCCGGCACACCCGTCGATACCCGCGCCAACAAGCTGACCATCCGCGGCTCGCAGGCCGACAACACTCCTCGCTGGAGCTACATCTCCTACCTGCCCGCCGACAACATGACCCTCAAGGAAGCCCTCGCCGGATACGAAGCTACGGAAGGCGACATCGTGAAGTCGCAGACCTCGATGGCTATGTACGACAAGAACATGGGCTGGATTGGCAGCCTCGGATACATGGAAAGCGGCAAGGGCTACATGCTCCAGCGCCAAGGCAGCGACGACGTCACCCTGCAGTATCCGTCGAAATCGTCGGTCGGTAAGCGCAATGTCCGCGCTCGCGCTACTGAAGAAGTCGAGCAAGCCACAGCCGAATACGGCTACCGCTTTGCCACCAACATGACCGCCGTAGCTCGTGTCGAAGGCATTGAAGCCACCGAAGGCGACCGCTTGGTAGCCTACGTCAACGGCGACCGCCGCGGCGAAGCCGAAGCTACCGTGATGGCCGACGGCTCAATCCTCTTCCTGATGACTATCAGCGGCGAAGGTAGCGAGCAGATTGACATCGCTCTCGAACGCAACGGCGAGCAGGAAGCTACCGCCAAGTCGGTAGTAACCTACGGCGCCCACGCCACCCACGGCACGCTCAACTCGCCTCTGGTAGTTCGATTCACCGACGTAGCCTCGGGCGTCGCAGTCTACCCCACCCCGTTCAGCACCCAGCTCACTATCCGCGCCACCGTCGATGATAGCGACAAAGTCGACGTGAACGTAATCAACGTGAAGGGCGTACAAGTAGCTGCATGGCCCGACTGCAACGCCAACGGCGACGTACACATCATCTGGGACGTTGACCCATATCTGCCCGCCGGCGTCTACATCGTCAACGTCGTAATCAACGGCAAGATTGAATCGATCAATACCATCAAGAAATAATCAAACGCGTTTCTCAAATTTACCTCGCCGCCCGGGCGGCGGGGTAAATCCTAAAACTACACTACAATGAAATATCTCAGCACCATATTTATACTAGCCACCGGCCTTCTGCTGACACAATGCACCGAAGAGGACGAAAAATTGTACCCGGTGCAGCCGTTGCCGACATGGACCGCCATGGCCGAAGACTTCGCACAGGTCACCCCGGCCTGGACAGCCCGACAGGACGACTCCGCCACGGCTCCGGCCTGGAAAGCCGACCTCACAGGCTCTGACAATGAACCCGCCTGGATCGACCCCGACAAGGCCGTCTACCCCTCAAGCATGACTGCCGTAGTGCGCCTCACTCCCATCCTCGAAGGCTATGCAACCGACGCCGACCGCATGGCCGCCTTCATCGGCGACGAATGCCGCGGCGTAGGCCAAGCTGTCGTGCACGAAGGAGTGAAGCTCTTCTTCATCCAAGTGAAAGCCCCGGCAAGCGAGACCGGCAATGTCGAATTCCGCTACTACAGCAGCGCCAACAGCCGCATCTACAAATCGGTGGCTGCCGACGTGGCTTACGAAGTCGACAAGGTCTACGGCACCGCCGAAGCCCCCGAATATCCCGATTTCGAACTCTCGGGCAAGTATCCGTGCGCTGTCACAGCGCACATAGCAATTGATGCATCGGCCCTGCCCTTCGCCGTCAATGCCGGCGATGAAGTGGCCGCATTTGTCAACGACGAATGTCGCAGCATCTGCCACGTAGTGGATGCCGCACAGCTACGCTACCGCTTCGACGTCCTCGGCACACAAGTCGGCGAAGAAGTTCACTTCAAATACTATAGCGCTGACAAAAAATGCGTCTATGTATCCGAGCAAACGTTCACGATTGAAGCTCGCGGTGCCGAAATCGGCTCGGCCGACGAGCCTGCGCAGCTCACATTCGTGCCAGCCGGCAGCATGACCGCCTACGTCATCCTCGACGCCGCCCTCGCTCCGTACATCACCGAAGCGACCGACATCGTAGCCGCCTTTGCCTCCGACGTCTGCATCGGCGTGGGCGAGCAAGTCACCACCACGGCCGACGGTATGCCCGTCTACAAACTTGTAATCAACGGCATTGTCCCCAACCTCGACAAAGTCGACGTGCGCTACTTCAATAGCCGCTGCAGCTACGTATTCTACGCTAAAGCGTGCATCACCTTTGCCGACGGCACAGTCGTCAGCAGCCCCGACACCCCAATGCCCCTTCCGCTCGATTTCACCGCCAAACACCCGCTGACAATGACAGCCTGCGTGCAGCTACCGGCCGACATGTATCGCTACGCTACGCCCGACGACCTCCTGGCCGCCTTCGTAGGCAACGAATGCCGCGGCGTAGCGTCAGTCATCACACTCAGCGACGGCTCACTCGGCTTCAAATTGCGCATCAACGGCAGCCTCAGCAACGACGAACAAGTCGAACTGAAATACTATTCAACACGCCGCTCGTATCTCTATCGTTCGACTACAAAAATAGCCTTCGCAGCCGATAGCGAATACGGCACCGAAGACGCTCCGCGCGAAATGACTTTCTCTGTGGTTGAATAACTCTAAAACTATCCCTTATGAAAAGAATACTTTTTATAACCGCTATAGCGACTGCCGCCTTGTCGACATCGGCATCGACCACTGAAAGCGCTGACCAATCGCAACTGTACTCGCTGCGCGAGGGCTGGTACGTCGACGCCGGCGTCGGCATTCAGACCATCTTCTCGAAAGATGGTAGCGAGCTCAGCTTCGGCAAGCGCCTCACGCCGGCCTACTCGCTCACCGCCGGCAAGTGGCTCACACCCATCTACGGCGTGCGCCTGCAAGCCCAAGGCTACGCCCTCAACGGCTTCTCGACTGCCGACGGCCTGTACGTCAACAACCCGCTGACCGACGGCAACATCTACGGCAACTACGACCCCATAACCGACCATGTGACCGTAAATCCCGACGGTAGCTACCGCCACTATCTGCGCTACCTCAATCTGCACGTCGACGTGCAAGTGAGCCTGCTGAACCTCATCTGGGGCGTCAAACCCGACCGACGCATCGACGTACTGCCGGCCGTCGGCCTCGGCTATGCCCACGCCTTCTCCTACCGCGGCTCGGCCAAGACAAATGCGCTGACGGCCAACTTCTCGATAATGGCCAAATACCGCATCCTCGACTACCTCGACGGCAACTTCGAGCTCGGCTCGGCCCTGCTGCCCGACCACTTCGACGGCCGTATCAGCGGTCGAAAATATGAGCCGACGCTTAGCGCATCGCTTGGTGTCACCTACCGCTTCGGCGCCTGCAAGCGCAAATGCAATATCGTAGCCACGCCGATACCCGACGAACCCGCGCCTAAGCCCGCGCCCGCCATCGTGCGCGACACGGTCACCATCATCAAATACATCGACCGACCCGTCGAGCGCCCCGTCAACACAAGCCTCGTGGGCAAGACATTCACCCTGACCTCAGTCCACTTCGACCTGGGCAAAACCACCCCTCGCAAAGGCCAGGAGACCACCTTCATCAATGTCGTAAAATTCCTCAACGAAAATCCGCAGGCTCGCATCCGCCTCGACGGATATGCCGATAAAGGCACCGGCTCCGACCGCCAGAACATGCGCCTGTCGATGCAGCGATCGTCAGAAGTGCTTGAAATCTTGATGTACGACTACGGCATTCCGCGCTCGCGCATCGAAGTTCAAGGCCTAGGCAACAACGCCCAGCCCTACGAAGACAATGCCCTCAACCGCGTAGTAGTCATCACTGCCATCGCCGAATAAGCCGGAATCTTTCATTCGATTGAACAAAGAGGCTGTGTCAAAATAGGCACAGCCTCTTTATTACGTCACTTTATAACGATTGTTAGCTAATGGTAGCGAGGGACTATGCGGCGGAGCGCCCGCGGCGAAGGGCCACAAGGCAGCCGACAGTGAGCAGAGCGCTCACCAGTGGCAAAAGCCACGGCTCGCCGAACGGTAGATTGAACTGCGGGTCGCCCGAGCCGGTGAAATATGTCAGAACGACGTACATCACGTTGTTGAACGCGTGAGCAGCCACAGCGAGCCACACGGAGCCGCTCCACAGCAGCAGATAGCCGAAGAATGCGCCCAACAACATACGCGGCACAAAGCCGAAAAACTGAAAATGCACGGCGCTGAACACCACGGCCGCAATCCAGACGGCAGCGGACGGCGACATACGCGTCGATTGCAGCAAGCGCTGAAGCGCTCCGCGGAACAATAATTCCTCGGAAAAGCCGGCAAAGAGGCCGATTATAAGCACATTCACGATAAGGTTCATGACCGTGTGAGGCCCCATCATAAGTTCGATTGACCCGGCGGCATTGTCCTCCATCTGTCGCAAAGCCTGCTCAAGCGATTTCAGCGACTCGGGGAAAGAAATCGAGGCATTCCATTCGATAACGTAGCTCATCGCCGGCATCGACACCACCATGGCCGCCAAAGCCCATAGCAGCATACGCCCCGTCGGACGGCTGTCGACGGTCAAGAGTCCGGCCGGATTACGAGTAACAATCGCTGCAGTAGCCACGGCCGGCAGCACCAGCATTACGACATCTTGCACAATGGTACCGATACGCATCATGGGCAACTGTCGCTCAGTTCCGCCAATATGCAACAACATTCCTGCAACTACAGAAGTTAAAATAGCTCCAAGCAAGAAGCAGAAAAAGAGCAACAATAGACGGCGTGAAGCTGATACGTGAAATTTAACAGTACTCATGGCGTGATTATAAGTAGTTTGTGTAATAAAATCTAAAGAAGTGGATTAATTTCCAATATGGAGGTAAAAGTCGCGGGTGAGCGCAGCATACTGCTCGGTATACGTACCATCGGAAGCACGAATAGCCAAATCTGAGCGCAGACAAGGCGATGATTCAAATGCAAATTCGGCCATCACTCGCACCGGCGCCTTACCTACGGCTGACGATACACTGCAAATGCGCACCGGACTCAAACGAGCAAATGTAGCACATTCTTCTACTGCATCAAGCATTTCAGCAGGGAAAATGAGTGCTACGCGCCCATGCGGTGACAAGTGTGCAACTGCAAATTCAATTAGCGACAAAGGCGATAGCGATGCTGCATGGCGAGCCGCAGCACGACTAGCTTGTGGAGCTCGCTCACCCGTCATGAAAAAGGGCGGATTGCATACTATCAAGTCGGCCTTATCCAAAGGAGCCGATGCAAAGTCAGACGCTACGACACTACAACGCGATGCCCACGGCGACGCATTGATGTTGCACTTTAAATCTTCCGCAGCATCCGCATCATTCTCAACAAATTGAACCTTTGCATCCGCAAAACGCTGACACGTCATCAGACCTATCAATCCACAACCCGCACCGATGTCGAAAATAGAACGAGGGTGCATCCCATCACCTGCCCAGGCTCCGAGAAGCACTCCGTCCGTACCGATTTTCATGCCACACCGCCGATCGGTCAAGCCAAACTGCTTGAACCTAAACGTCGGGTTTAAATCAGCACTACTCACCGTTTGTGTTGCAGCTAATTAGAACTCGCTCGTAAAGTGGAAGCGAATGTCGGGAAAGTCTGTTCGAGCCATTTGCAGCA
>CAYWAM010000004.1:9629-89647 GCA_964456545.1 uncultured Bacteroides sp. | reverse complement strand
AGCATCTGCCTTACAAGCAGAGGGTCGGCGGTTCGAATCCGTCAACGCCCACCAAGCCTTCCAAATGGAAGGCTTTTTTTTGTATCCATACGGGAGCTTCGCGCCAATGTCGGCGCACGGGGTATACTAAATCATTTAAATAATATTTACAACGATTCACCAATGCGCGTTCTCGGCGTCGGTGTGTTGTGTGTGGGCGAAACAAAAAAAGCGTTTGGCCTAGGCCAAACGCTTTGTAGACGTAGTCTTACCAGGATTCGAACCTGGACAGACAGAACCAAAACCTGTAGTGCTACCATTACACCATAAGACTGTCCATGCTGCTTATATTGAAACAGCGATGCAAAGGTAGCTATTTTTGTGATAGCTGGCAAATTTTCGAGCGTTTTTTTGCGTTTTTTACGCTAAATAGTGGTTTCTTTTTGTGTTTTTGATGTTTTGTGGAGGTTTTTCGGTGTTTTTTTGAGCTGTAGCAATGGTGTACCGTTTAAATGCTGTCGATAAACCAGGCCGGAGTCGGGGCGGGGCAGTAGTGCTGGCAGGTGCCGCAGCCGATACAGTCGTCGGTGCGTAGGGTGGGGATGCGGCGTATCTGTCGGTCGGCGCATAGTTCTGTTGGGACTATGTGGATGGCGTGCGTGGGGCATCGACGCTCGCAAATACCGCAAGTTTTGCCTTGTGTATATTCGATGCAGTAGGTGTCGATTAAGTTTGCTTTGCCAATGGGCCAACGGCGTTTTTCTGCAAGAGTGAGCGGTTGCAGTGCGTTGGTGGGGCATACGGTGGTGCATTTTACACAGTCGTAAAGGCACGCACCTTTGCTAAAATCGAGAACCGGATGCAGGGCGTTGCGCATGCCTAGGTCGCGAACAGAAGGCCTGATGACGTGTGTGGGGCAAGCGGCGACGCAGAGTCCGCAGCCGGTGCATCGGAGATTGAAATTGTCGCGCGACTGTGTGCCGGGCGGTGCGATGAAACTCAGTGAGTGCTCAGTCGTAGGGCGAGCAATTGCCGATAGGGCTGTCGCTCCGGCGATGGCGGATAGAAATGCGCGTCGGTCGAGAGTTCGCGGAGTTGTGGTGGCTTTTATTGATGAGTCGGTGGCTACGGTGGGCTGCATCAGTGTCATTTGTAGTTTGTGACGGCCGCGTCGCAGTGTGATAGCGTCGTTAGGGCATACGGCGGTGCAGTCGAGGCATACTACGCATCGCTGAAGGTCGATGGTGTGCGAAGCGGGGTCGATGCATTCGCCTTTGCAACGACTGATGCAAAGTCCGCAACCGATGCATTTGTCGGTGTTGATGTCGACATGTAGTAGTGAGTAGTTTGATACGTAGCCGAGTAGGGTGCCGACGGGGCAGAGCGTGTTGCAGAGTCTTCGGCCGCGCGTGAGGCTAATCCAAGCGGTGATAATAAGAGTGGTGGCAGCAACGATGATGCCTACAAGGCTGGCAACGGCCGGCTTGATTAAGGGGGCTGCAAGGAATGATGCTAGGCGTGAGAAAGCAGCTGCCGGTTCGACTAAGTAGGCTATGGCCGGAAATCCCAGAATTGCGCATATGATGGCAATCGCGACTACTGACCAGCGCAAGACGGTGGATTGTGGTCGGTAGTGAAATCCGCGGCGGCGTCGTCGACTTATGGCGATGAAGCAGTCTTGCAACGTGCCCATTGGGCAAGCTGTGGAGCAGTAAATGCGTCCGAATATGAGGGCGGAGAGCACCCAAAGGAGTATCCAGGCGAAGGAGCAGGCCAATAGTGCGGGGACTATCTGCCAGCGACTTAGCAGGCAGTCGTAGCCAATGGCTATAGAAATGGCACACATCGTCATAACGAGCAGTGATATGGCGATGCGGCCGCGTCGGAGCCGGCGATAACCTTTGGCCGAAATTTTCATAGTTGCGAATTTAAAGATAAATTTCGGGAAATGAAAATTTTAATGATGCTGTCGCTGATTTTGGGCGAGCTATAGCTAGAATGTAACGGTGTGTGAAAATAGGTATATATTGGTTAAAATTGGTAAAAATATATCAAACGAGCCCTAAAATGTCGTAAATTTACATCGAAATAATGATGCAAAAACCTTAAACGACTAAATACACAGAGGCTTAACATATCAAGCCACTGAATGATTGAAGATTACTGCACAACGAATAGTGTGGTAATCGAATAATAAAACGACCGAACATAAACATCTTTTTTACTAATTTTACTAACCTAAGCTCATGAAAAAATTTTTCTACACGGCAGCTATGATGCTGGCGTCGTTTGCCATGAGTGCCCAGGTGTTTACCGTCAATAGCATTGACAAGATTAACACAAATGTGGCAGTCGACAAACCGGCGATCAGCGCCGACGGCAGCTTTGTTGTGGCCTATGCAGGCTCGCAAGGCGCTATCGTGAAAATCACCCCCGATGGTAAGACCCAAGAAATCGTAAAGGGTGAAGCTCTGTATGATCTCGCAGTGACCGGCGACGGCACCGGCGTGGTATTTACTCGTCCTTCGTTCGATAAGAATCACCTTCGCAAGACTTCTCTGGAAGTTGCAAACCTGGCTAACGGCAATGTTAACGTAGTAGTTAAGCCTACTCGTAACCTCAATGCCGGTGTGAGCGTGGCCGGCTCTACAGTAGCAGCAGTCGAAAATGGCCGCATGCGCACCAAATCTGTTGGCAATGCGAAAAACAATGCTGCACCCATCGCTTCAATCAGCTATGGTCACCTCCAAGTTACCGTTAACGGCAAGACTACCACTATCGACCCCCAAGGCCGCGGTAGCTACCTTTGGCCTTCTGTTTCGCCCGACGGCACTAAGGTCGTTTATTGGCTGGTAGGTGGTGGTTGCTTTGTATGCGACCTCGACGGCTCTAATGCAAAATCGCTCGGTGCTCTCCGTGCTCCCGTTTTTGCCGGTAACGACGTAGTAATCGGTATGCTCGAAAAAGACAATGCCGAGCAGACAGCCGTGGAATCTTCTGCGCTGGTTGCTTGTCGCATCGCCGACAAAGAGCTGCAGCGTCTCACCGACAAGACTGTCATTGCTCAATATCCTGCAGCTAGTGTTGATGGCTCGAAAGTGGCTTTCGTCACTCCCGAAGGTCAGCTTTACATGATGACTCTTACAAAATAACCCCTAAGGCGACACAATTATGAAAAAAACAGTTCTGATTTCAGCACTGGCTCTGGCCGCCACTATTGGGGCTTCAGCCAAAACAGCAGACGAACTTCGCGTCTATATCAACCCCGGCCACGGTGCTTGGACCGGCAACGACCGCCCGGCTACTCTGGTAGGCCACGGCGCTTACTCACGCACTAACACCGACACTCTCTCGTTCTTCGAAACCAACACTAACTTGCAGAAGGGCTTTGGCCTTCTCGAAAGCCTCAAGGCTGCAGGTGTGAAGTTCGACGCCACCCTCAACCAGACCGGCGAAGATTGGCAGATTGGCGCAGCTCGCGACCTGTCGAACAATATCGTAATGTCGCGCGTGAAGAATGGCCCGTACTTGCCCGATAATGCTACCGGTGGCCAGTACGAATCCCTGATTGAAGCGCAGGAAGCTGCACTCGCAAAAGCTACTACCGAAGAAGAACGCGCTGCTATCCAAGCTAAAATTGAAGAATTAAAATTCTTGGATGAAGTAGTATCGGCACGCTTTGACCGCAACCTTTCGGAAGTCGCTGCCGAAGCTACTGCCAACAACTTCGATATTTTCATCTCGATTCACTCTAACGCAGCTACAGAAGGCACCACGACCAATTACCCGCTGTTCCTCTATAGCGGCTATGACACACCTAAAGCCGGTGACGGCTATGTGACTGTCGAAAAGCAAACCCACTCGAAGGCTATGTGTCAAGCCGCTTGGGCGTACGCTTTCGAAAATAGCCATGGTATGTGGACATACTATAGCGCTACGAACATGAACGTTCGTGGCGACTTGAACTTCTACTCGACAACTTCGACCAGCGGCTACCTGGGCGTGCTCAAGAGCTCGGTGCCCGGCTACTTGGTAGAAGGCTACTTCCACACCTACCAACCTGCCCGCCACCGCGCCATGAACTGGGATGCTTGCCGCATCGAAGGTTATGCCTACGCTCGCGGTGTCCTCGACTACTTCGGCATCGCTAAAGACGGCAAGGGCTCTATCTATGGTGTCGTTCGTGACAAATATACCAAATTCACTGACGCTGCCTACAAGCCCAATCTTACTACTGCCGACGCTTACAAACCTCTCAACGGCGTCAAGGTAATTCTTAAGAAAGATGGTAAGGAAGTCGCTACTTACACGACCGACAACTACTACAACGGCGTTTACGTATTCCGCGACCTCGAACCGGGTACCTATACCGTTGAATTTGACAGCGAAGCTTATCAGCCTCTCGATGCACCGCAGGAAGTGGTTGTCAAAGCTGACGCAGTGACTTATCCTACTTCGTCGCTCGTCGACGTGAACTGGGCTCCGCCGGCAATCGTTTATGAAAACTATCCCAACACAGTGGTTCCCGGCACGATTGCTGCCGATGAATACACATTCGCTCAGTCGTATGTCGACGAAGCTATCGCTGGCCTCGAAGGTAAGACCGTTCGCCGCGTTATCGCTAAGGGTGAAAACCTCTACATCCTCGCACACGACGAAGCCGGTGCTCCTACTATCGTAGTTTACGATGCCAAGAACAAAGCTGTCGTTGCCAACGTTTCGACCGAAGGCACTCAGGGCACCGTTAAGGCTGTCAGCGATATTCAGGTTTCGGCCGACGGCGTACTCCTCGCTACCAACGAAAACCTTAACCACTACGACGCAGGTCAGGTACAGAACGGTGAAACTCGCGGTTATAACCGCATCTATCGTTGGGAAAATGATAAAAACGGTCTTCCGACCGGCAAACCCGTCGAACTGGGTAGCTCTATGCTGTCGGGCAACTTCTATCGTGCTTACGTAGGTGGCTCGTTTGCTTTCTCGGGTACTCTCGAAGACGGTAGCATCATCGTTCCGGCTTACACTGCTGCGACAACGTCTACGCATAAGTTCTTCTACAACTTGTATAGCGTTGTTGATGGAACTATTAAAAATGGAAAAATCAATAATGCAGCCAATGAGACATACCTGACGTCTGAACACCTCGGCGAAGGCTACACGTTCACGACTTCGCCTCTCGACGACTCGAAGTTCGTAGCTACCAGCTCGATTCAGTCGCCTGTTGAGTTCAATTTCGGCGACGTACAGAATGGCTACGCAGCAACTCCCGCCGGCGTAGCTGACGGCTCGGCTTCTGTTGCCTTCTTCCGCTACAACAACCACGCTTACATGGTGACTGCCGAAAATGCCGAAGGCAAAAACACCGGCATCAAGCTCACCGACGTAACCGCCGGCTTCGACAAAGCAGAATCGGTTGCTACTATCAACACAGCTCTTGCTGAAGGTGCTAACGGCCACGTTGCCGCAAGCGTGACCAAGGTGCTTGACCTCGAAGAAAACGTTACTGCCGCTTACCTCAACCTCTATGTAGTTCGCGACGGTAAGGTATCGCGCTTGACTACCGAAGGTGTGGCTCAGCCCGTTTATCGTGCAAACCTCGCCTATGGTCTGAAAGCTGCTGAAAGCGAATCAGCTATTGAATTCCAGTACACTCTGAATGGCGACGCCGTTTCGGCTGAAATCGTTCTGACTCCTTCTGAAGGCGACGCTATCGTAGTGGAAGGTGAAGCTACCAAGGGTGCTCACACTGCTACTATCGATAAGGCTCAGCTCAACCCCGGTGTAGAATATGCATGGGAAGTTAAGGTTGCCTCGAAGTCGAATGCTGCTATGGGCGAAGTCTTCTCGGCTGCTCCTCCGCAGACCGTTCGCGGCTCTATCGTCACCTTTACCGATCCCGAATACGACGCATTTGGCTACACCGTAGTGGGCCACAACGTAGAAAACGGCTTCGATATCTATAATCCCGAAGGCGAACTCGTAGAGTCAGGCGTTCACAAAGGAAGCGTGCTCCATGGTGGCGGCGCCAATTTCAACCAATCGAACCCCTTCCGTGGCGACGAACACATGGGCCATGCACTCGTAGCTTGCTGGGGCGATGCCGCTTGGGGCGTGACTGCCTTCAACCCGGTTAACACCTCTGAAGAGCTCTACTCTGTATTCGAAGGCGAAAAGGCCAGCAGCGGTAAGATTACCTACAATGGCGTAGCCATCGGTGGCGGTACATCGTGCGTTGCAATCCAAGGCAAGGGCGAAAATGCTCGTATGTTCACATTCGACGAAGACGTCCTGGGCAACCAGATCGCTGTTTACAACATCGGTGCCAACCGCACTATCACCACTGCTCCTACGGCTTGGGGTCAGCTCGGCCTTGCAAATACCAACGTCGACATCCAGTGTGTTGAAAACGGTATCTTTGCTACGCAGGTTCGCAACGACTTCATGGACGCAGCTCCCGCTATCGAATTTATCAGCAACGAAGGTGCTGTTCTGTGGAAGTCGGGTAGCGCTACTTGGCCTGCCGACATGATTAAGGACTGCAACTCGGGTCTGGCTGTTAATAAGCAAGGCACGCTGCTCGCAGTTTCAGGTACGACCGGTATCCGCGTATTCGACCTGAGCTTCGACGACAAGAATTGCCCCGTGCTCACATATCGTGCCGGCATCTCTGTACCCTCGACCGCTTGGGCAACCATGCGCTTCGACGCTGCCAACAACCTCCACTACTATGGTCGCGGCACAGGCTACAAGGTATTTGCCATTAACGTAGAGAACCCCGTTGCATCGACTGTAGGTAAGGGTGTATTCTGCGTAGCTGCGGCTGTTGAAGATATCGCTATCGACAACGTAGAAGATGCCCCCGCAGTTTACTACAACCTCAACGGTGTGCAAATTGATGCTGCCAACCTCGTGCCCGGCGTTTACGTCAAGGTCGTTGGTTCGACTGCTACCAAAGTCGTTGTTAAGTAATCCTTAAATATTTCCGATTTGAAAGAGGTCAGGCTCATGGGCTTGACCTCTTTTTTTATACTGTCTTTTGTGTTTTTATATCGTTCTTCGGAATCTTTTTTTGTGAAGCCAAAAGAAAAAGAAGTTGAATTGCTTGCGGTTTTAAAATACTCGTTGTAACTTTGCAACAAATTTCAATAGTATGGAAAGTCTTGTTGAACAGTTCGAAATGCCGCAGCCATCGGCTACTATGCTCGATCGCTTGAAATTTTTGGTAAACTCGTCGCATCGCTCGCAAGCGCAGTTTAGTCGTTTGATCGACATTGACCCATCGTCGATGTCGCGTCTGCTGAGTGGTCGCATGCCTATTACTAACCAATTTGTAAACCGCCTGGTTGCAAACCTGGGCGTGTCGAAAGCTTGGTTTACGAAGGGCGAGGGTGTCCCATTCCCGCGTTCGGGAAATGTGGTGGCAGCTTCCGCGACTACAGATGCCTCGCTGCAATCGGCAGATTCTGGCCGCCCCAAAGGCGCTCCCGTTTATGACATTGATGCCACAGCAGGCGTGGCTCCGCTGAGTCGGATGTTTGCCGAAAATCGCATTATCGGCTATCTCGATATGCCGGGCGTGCAGTTCGACTGCCCCGTGGTGCATGTGTCGGGCGATTCGATGACTCCAATCGTGCCCAACGGCTCGTATATCTCTATTCGTGAGATTCGCGACAAATCCATCATTGCTTGGGGCTCGATTTACTTGGTTGAACTCGAGGACTATCGTATGGTGAAATATCTGCGTCGCAAGCCCGACAACGACGACATCGTGGTGCTGCATAGCGAGAATCCTGCTTACGATGATATCGAAATCCGTCGCAGCGACATCAAGAAACTATTCTTGGTGGAGCGCGTCATAGATATGCGAACCATTGCGTAAGGCTGCCGAACCACTGCCGACATGCCTCGAAGCGGGATGTTTCGAGGCCGGATGCGACGAAGCCGGACGCGGCTGCTTGGCCGGTCCGGTGGTAGCTGCGGCCGTAATCTTGCCCGATGGCTACACACATCCGTGGCTCATCGACTCGAAGAAGCTGACCGAGCATCGTCGCGACGAGATGCGTCAAATCATCATGCGCGACGCCGTGGCTTGGGCCGTCGGTATTTGCACGCCTGAGGAAATCGATGAGATGAACATTTTGAACGCTTCGATCGAAGCGATGCATCGTGCTTTGCGCGGTCTAGGCCAGCGTCCGGGTGCCATCGTAGTCGATGGTAATCGATTTAAGCCATTTGAAGATATTCATCACACCACGGTGGTCAAGGGCGATGCCAAGCTGGCTAATATAGCAGCTGCTTCGATTATGGCAAAGACCACGCGCGACGCCATTATGGCCGAGTTGGATGCCGATTTTCCGGCTTACGGTTGGGCAGTCAACAAGGGTTACCCGACGGCAGCCCATCGCGCGGCTATCGCAGCTGAGGGGCCGTGTCTGCACCATCGTCGCTCTTTCCGCTTGACTTAGTGGCCACTTTTTTTCGTAGGATTAGTAAGGCCAAAGAAAGAGGCAGTCTCACGATTGCCTCAATCCGAAAAACCTTAAAAATCAATCCTATGAAAAAAAACTAATTCTTCAAAATCTACTTCTCTCTACAGATGCTTTGATTATTATACGCCCTAGACGTGTAAAAGTTGCGCTCGCAGCGCCGGTCCGGAGTGTTTTATGACAAATTAAACGTGCTGTAAGGATTGTTAACAAATCAGCGCGTTTGTCGGTATTCTCGGGGCATTTGTCTAAAAAAGTTGCACAGAAAAACGCCTAATTATAACTTTGTACTATGATTAATATGCTTAAGAACTCTCCTATGAAACAGTTGACATTGCTGCTGGCCTTTGTGCTTGGTACAGCATCCGCCATGGCATACAGCGTGAGCGGCTTGGTCACTGATACCGGAGCCGAGCCGCTGCCCAGCGCCTCGGTGCGCTTGCTTGCTGCCGCTGATAGCGCGGTGGTGAATGGCACTGTATCGGCTGACAATGGACAATTTAAATTCCCTAATGTAAAGAATGGGCGATATATCGTAGAAGTGAGCTATGTAGGTTTTGCTACACAGTTTCGCGATATTCGTGTGAAAGACGTATCGCTCAATCTCGAGCCGTTCCGCCTGTCGGAAGACGCAATCATGCTGAAAGAAACTACCGTGGTCGGCATCAAGACTCCGATTACGGTGAAAGAAGATACAATCGAATTCAACGCCGATAGCTATCGCACGGCGCCGAATGCTGTGGTTGAAGACCTGCTGAAGCGTTTGCCGGGCGTCGAAGTGGGCTCCGACGGCTCTATTACAGCCAACGGCCAGTCCGTCACCAAGATTTTGGTCGATGGTAAGGAATTCTTTGGCGATGACCCCACTGTGGCATCGCGCAACTTGCCCGTAGACATGGTCGACCGCCTGCAGGTGGTCAACCGCAAGAGCGACCTGGCGCGCATCACCGGTGTTGACGATGGCGAAGAAGAGACTGTCATCAACCTTACTGTGAAGAAAGACCGCAACAATGGTTGGTTTGGTACCATCGAAGGCGGTTATGGCACTGACGACCGCTATAAGGGACAGTTCAACATCAACCGATTCTGGAATGGTAATCAGGTTACATTAATCGGTGCTATCAACAATATCAATGACTTGAGTTTCAATGATGGTACGGCTTCGTTTTTCCGTCGATTCGGCGGCCAGAACGGTATCACTACCTCGCAAGCCTTAGGCGTCAACTTCAATGTAGGCAACGGCGAAATCCTGCGTGTCGGAGGCGACATCATGTACTCGCGCAGCGACCGCGACACTCGCGAACGTTCATCGCGCGAATACCTCATCGACGGCTACACGCCTTACTCATCGACCGGCAAGATAGCCCGCGACATCGGTAATAACTATCGCGCCGATTTCCGTATCGAATGGAAGCCCGACTCGCTCAATACCCTTGACTTCCGTCCGCGTTTTAGCTACAACCACAATAATTCGTGGTCAAGCGACTCGTCGCTCACCGCAGCGAAACTTGATGGCTCTGACCCCATCACTCGGTCAGTCAACCGCTCGAATTCGCATGGCGACTCGTGGCAGGCTTCGGGTATGTTGATCTACAACCATCGCTTCCGTTCGCGTGCCGGTCGTTCGCTCTCGCTGTTCGTTAACTACAGCTACAACAATGTTAAGGAGCATAGCGATACTTATTCGTGGAACCAGTTCTACAACTATAACGACTCCGTAGATCTTTACGACCAGTTCTCGACCTCGCGCACGCTGACCAACAACGTGTCGGCTCGCTTGAGCTGGACCGAGCCGCTTGGCAATCCCAAGAATGGTAATTTCTTGACTGTGGCCTATCGCTTCCAATATCGTTGGAACGATGCCGACAAGCTCGTCTACGACCACCCCGTGTCGTTCCCCGAGGGCTGGGATGGCCCGGTAATCGTCGACCCCTCGCTGGTGTTTAGCGATGACCTCTCGAATCAGTTCCGCAACGACTATATGAGCCAGGATATCCGCGCCGGCTTCAAGCACGTGTCGCGCGACCAGACCGTCGACGTAGGCCTGTCGCTCGTGCCCCAAAGCTCCAAGTCGACCGACCTGATCAACTCGGCTCGCAACATCCCGCGCCGCAACGTGCTCAACTATGCTCCCTACCTGCGCTATAGCTGGAAGATGTCGAAGACCAAAGGTCTCAACATTGACTATATGGGCCGCTCATCGCAGCCTTCGATGACCCAGTTGCAGCCCGTAGCTGATGTCAGCGACCCCATGAATATCGTTGTTGGTAACCCTGACCTCGACCCGACGTTCACCCACAACGTGCGTCTGCGCTACCGCAACTTCTCGCCCGAAGCTCAGCGTTCGATTATGGCTATGCTCGATGCTCGCTTGGTGCAGAACTCCATCGTGTCGAAGACCACCTACGATCCGACTACCGGCGGCCGCACCACTACATATGCCAACGTAAACGGTGTTTGGAACGTGCGCGCCATGAACATGATTTCGTTCCCGTTCAGCAATAAATCGTGGACATTTAATAACCACGCTATGCTTTACTTCTCGAACGCAGTCGGCTATAACAATGGCGAACGCAACCGCTCGCAGTCGTTCAATTTCAATATCGGCCCGGGTATCGCTTTTCGTCCCGACTATTTCGAAGCTGAACTGCGTCCGCGCTACAGCCTCCAGACCGTGCATAACACAGTCAAGAGCGCCGGTAACAATACCATCCACTCTTATGGTGGCAACCTCTACTTGTCGTATACCTCACCTTTCGGCGTGACCATCAACTCTGACTTGAGCTTTACTGCTACTCGTGGTTATAGCGCCGGTTTCGACGAAAACCGCTGGCAATGGAATGCCTCAATCAGCTACTCGATGCTGCGCAATCGCTCGCTGACTTTGTCGCTCAAAGGCTTCGACATTCTCAACCAGGAAAGCAATATCCGCCGCAACATCACTGCTAACTATATCGACGACGTCAGCACCAATTCGCTTGGTCGCTACGTGATGGTGTCGCTGACCTATAAGTTCAATACTTTCGGCAAAGGCGACCAGCCGCAGAATCGCAATTCGTTCGGCCCGATGGGTCCTCCCCCGGGAGCACCTCGTGGCGGTCGTCGTCCGTTCTAAATAGATACCTCAAACCGGCGGCTTGCCTATGATTCTCTGAAAATCCGCCGGAATATAGACTACAAAATTTTTCATAAGTTGATTTGTGTGATAGGGTCGGTCTTCGTGAGAAGCCCGGCTCTTTTTTTGTTGCCGGCACTTTGAGGCGCTAAGCTCTTTTGCTTTCGAGTTGGTGGGCTACCGAAAATTTTGTATTTTTGCGGTAAGAAATCAATTAGTCATGAAAGCTAAATCGTTTATTGCTTTTATATTTGGTGGGTGTCTGCTTGCAACGACTGCGTGCTCGCCGACGACTACTAGTGTGCCGGTGGCTGATGCTGAATCGGCGACATTGCTCAATATCGACGACCGCGAGGATTATGTGGCCGTTGAGGTTGCGGTGCCTTGGAACGGCGGCACGGTCATCGGCCGTTATGCGCTGGTGCCGCGTGGTGCGCAGCCTGTGGTGCCGACTGATAGCTTTACGGTGGTCGAAGTGCCTTTGCAGCGTTCGGTCGTGTATTCGATGGTACATACTTCAGCGATTGACGAACTGGGCTGTGCTGATGCCATAGTCGGAGTGACTGATGCAGCATATTTCGCTGCAGACGACCCGATGAAGGTGCGCCTCGACTCGGGGCTTGTGGCCGACGTAGGCTCGTCGATGGCTCCGTCGGTCGAGAAGATACTATCGCTGTCGCCCGACGCTGTGCTGCTCTCGCCAATGGAAGGCGCTGAGCCCGGAGCTGTGGCCGATGCCGGAGTCCCGATGATTTATTTAGCCGATTATCTCGAGCCAAGCCCACTGGCGCGTGCCGAATGGCTGCGTTTTATAGGTTTGCTATATGGCGAGCAGGTAGTGGCAGATTCGATATTTGCGGATGTGAAGGCTGAATATAGTCGCCTGAGCCATCTGGCCGATAGTTGCTCGACGCGGCCGACTGTCATCACTGAGCGTCCGTATGCCGGAGTGTGGTATGTGCCCGGAGGTGCTAGCTACAAAGCGCGGATGCTGGCCGATGCCGGAGCTGTATATCCGTGGGCTGATAACTCCTCGACCGGCTCGCAGCAACTAGCTGTAGAAGCTGTGGTGGCTAAGGCTGCCGGAGCTGATTTGTGGTTGCTCAATGAGGCCGGTGATTCTAATGCCGCCTCGCTGGAGGCCGATATGCCACATTCGCGTGCATTCGCGGCTTTCCCGACAGGCGTCTACGTGTGCAACACGCTGACTACGCCGATGTTTCGCGACATTGCCTTCCACCCCGAGCGCGTATTGGCTGATATGGTGCATATCTTTCATCCGGAGTTGCAGCCCGATTATAAATTCAGATATTATAAGCCCCTGACAAGATGATGACTACACGCCAGTCGATAGTCTTCGTCGTTGCTGCCGTGGTGCTAATGCTTGCGGCTGCCGGCTGTGTGCTAGTCGGAGCTGCCGATATACCGGCTAACGCAGTTTTCGACGTTTTGTTTGGGCAAGGCTCGGGTAATCAAGCCTGGGACTATATCGTGCAGGAAACGCGCCTGCCGGCTCTGGCCACGGCTGCATTGGCAGGTATGGCGCTGTCGATTGCCGGCCTATTGATGCAGACGACTTTTGATAATCCGCTTGCGGGTCCGTCAATTCTAGGCATTTCCACCGGAGCGTCGCTTGGTGTGGCTATCGTGGTGATGGCGCTTGGCGCGGTGGTGGGCCTTTGGAGTCGCGCCGCCATTGTGGCCGGAGCGCTAGCCGGAGCGTTTGCTGTGATGCTGTTGCTGACGGCGATGTCGGCCTTGGTGCGGTCATCGGCAATGCTGCTTATCGTCGGTATATTGATAGGGTATCTTGCTTCGTCAGCTATATCGCTGCTTAATTTCTTTGCTACGCGCGAGAGTGTTCATACATTTGTCGTTTGGGGGCTGGGTAGCTTCAGTGGTGTCACATCGGCTGAGCTTCCGGCTTTTGCGTTGCTGACGTTGGTGCCGGCGTTGCTTTCCGGACTTTATGTCAAAGCTCTCAATGCCTTGCTGCTGGGGCAGCGCTATGCCGAATCGGCCGGCGTCAATTTGCAGTCGACGCGTCGCGGGTTGATGTTGCTCTCGGGTGCGCTAACAGCGGTCGTGACGGCTTGGTGTGGTCCGATTGGCTTCGTTGGCTTGGTCGTGCCCCATATAGCTCGCTTGGCTCTTCATACTTCAGATCATCGGCGTCTATTGCCGGCGACAGCCCTTATCGGAGCTGCTGTGGGTGTGGTGTGCTTATTGGCTTGCATAGCCCCCGGAGTGCGTGGCATCATTCCGCTCAATGCGGTCACTCCGATTATAGGAGTGCCTGTGATCATATATATCATAGTGCGTCGTCGCTCAATCTTTTATTTCAACTGACGTGGCCTTAATAACAGAAAATTTGACAGTAGGATACGGCAATCGCGCAGTGCTTTCCGATATTTCCGTTGAGGCTAAGTCGGGTACGTTCACTGTGCTTATCGGTGCCAATGGTAGTGGCAAGTCGACCTTGCTTCGCACGCTCACCGGCTCGCAAGCGCCTCTTGCCGGCTCGGTGCTGCTCGATGGCGCTGACCTACGCCAGATGTCGGCTGCGGAGCGTGCCCGTCGTCTGGCTATTGTCTTGACTGACCGCACAGGCGGTGGAGGCCTGCGAGTCGACGAATTAGTGGCTATCGGCCGGCATCCCTATTCCGGTGCTTTCGGCCGGCTCAGCGTGGCCGACCGTGCTGCGGTCAATGAGGCGATTGAAGCTGTAGGGTTGGCTCACAAGCGCTCGGCGTTCGTGGCTACACTTAGCGATGGCGAGCGCCAGAAGGCTATGATAGCGCGAGCCGTAGCGCAGCAAACCGGACTGATAGTGCTCGATGAGCCGACGTCGTTTCTCGATGTGGCTGCCCGCTACGAGATAATGCAGCTTCTGGCCGATGTGGCGCGCGCCGGGGTGGCCGTGGTGCTTTCGACTCACGATATTGCGCCGGCGCTGGCTGTTGCCGATAGTCTTTGGGTGATAGCTGAGGGCTCTCTGCATACCGGCAGTATTGCCGAGGTGGCTGCTTCGGGTATTCTCGACCGTGTGTATCGCGGCGTCGTTTTCAATACCGACTTTAACGACTTCCGCCCGAACATCTCGGAGTGAACCGAGCTATTCGGGCGGTATGCTTAGTCAGCGCGAGGCTAACGCGTTGGCGGCTTTTGTGTGTCGTTGCGGTGGCTTTAGAGGCCGGTCTTGTCCCAGCGGTATAGTTTGTCGCTGGGGCGGATTTTGGCAGGTACCGGAATAGAGAAGGCGTCGCCTTTGACAGCCTTTTCTACGGGCTTGCAACCGACCATGATAGAGTCAACGGTGATGATGAGTGCGCCGGTCGTGGGGCCGGTGATGACGATTTCGTCGCCGATTTTCAATTCGCCGGCTTCCATGAGGAATTCGCCTACGCCAAGACGAGAGAAATATTTGACGCCCTTGGCTACATAGTGCTTCACGCGTGTGGCTGACGAGCCGTACTTCGACGACCATTCGCCCAGGCGCTGTCCCAGGTAGTAGCCGTCCCAGAATCCACGATTGAATATGCGGCTGAGGCGTTCGTCCCACCCTTTGATGGCTTCTTCAGAGAAAGTGCCGTCGCAGATGGCGTCGATAGCTTCAGAGTAGCATTCTACGGCCGTAGCTACGTACTCAGGTCCGCGTGCGCGGCCTTCGATTTTGAACACTGTCACGCCGGCATCAATCATCTTGTTGAGGAAATGGATGGTCTTGAGGTCCTTAGGCGACATGATGTATTTGTTCTCGACGTTGAGCTCGTCGCCGGTCTCAAGGTCGGTGACGCGGTAGCCGCGGCGGCAGATTTGGGTGCACGCACCGCGGTTGGCGCTTGAATTCATCTCGTGGAGGCTGAGATAGCATTTGCCGCTGACGGCCATGCACAAAGCTCCGTGGCAGAACATTTCGATGCGAATGAGCTCGCCTCGCGGTCCGCGGATGTCTTGTTCGCGGATGGCATCGCTGATTGCCTTGACTTGGTCGAGCGATAATTCGCGAGCCAGGACTACGACGTCGGCCCACTGAGCGTAGAACTTCACGGCTTCGATATTCGACACATTGCACTGAGTGGATATGTGGACTTCGACGCCTTTCGAGCGTGCATAGAGTATGGAGGCTATGTCGCTGGCGATGATTGCAGTGATGTCGCTGTCGGCGACGGCGTCGATGATGCCGTGCATCTTTTCGAGATCGTCGTCGTACATGATGGTGTTGACAGTCAGGTACGAATTTACGCCGGCAGCGTTGCAGCGTGCTGCTATGTCGCGTAGGTCGTCGAGGGTGAAGTTGGCCGATGAGCGCGAGCGCATGTTCAAGCCCTGAACGCCGAAGTATATGGCGTTGGCACCCGATTCGATGGCGGCGGTGAGCGATTCGAAGCTGCCTACAGGAGCCATTATTTCGAAGTCTTTGCGATTCATGTCGATGGATTGTTTATGAGGCGAGTGAGTCCTTGTTACTAAACACCAAAACCCGACAGCGTGTGGCGGCCGTCAGGTGATGGTTGTTGGTTTATGTCGTGGCTTTGACCGCCTGTATTACTGTTCGGCAGCTTCAGTTGCTTCGGCAGCGGGCGCTTCAGCAGCGGGAGTTTCAGCTACAGCGGGAGCAGTCTCGAACTGGTTGGCGGGAACTGACGGCTGGCTAGCAGGAGCTTCGCTACGGATAGCAGATTCGCTGCTGCTCTTAGGCATGGTGTAAGCCGATGCGATTGAGAGAACAACAATCAGAGCGGCCAGAGTCCATGTGGTCTTTTCGAGGAAGCTGTTGGTCTGACGCACGCCCATCACTGAGCCTGCATTGCCGAACTGCGACGAAAGACCGCCGCCTTTTGATTTCTGAATCAGTACGATGCCAATGAGAAGCACCGCAACGATAACGGTCAAAACGATGATTACTACGTACATATCTGTCTGTTGGTTTATCCTTTAGATTGATTTTGCGACTCGGCTGCGTATCTTTGATTTATCATCAATTTGCGCAGGAATCGCAATTGAACTGCAAAGTAAACACTTTTTTCCGGATAATTCAAATTTAAATTGCTAATAATTTCATAAGCACGGTCATAACGGCCTTGTTTTATGAAAATTTTAGCTAAACTTTCGCTTAGTAGGCCGTCGGCTGCCGGTTCGGGTTGGTGCTCGCGTCGGTGCTGGGCCGGCTCGGTGGTTTTGGGCGCATCGTCGGTGGCGGGGAGCTCGGTAGGGAGCTCGGTCTGCATGTCGGATGCGGGATTGGCGGCCAGGAATGCGTCGATTAGTGAATCTTGGCTGCCCGGTTCGGCGTGGCTTTCGCCGATGGGTTCGGTGCGGGCTAGAGTCTCGGCATAGTCGGGTACCGGATTGAAAATCATGCGCTCGAGTAGTGCGTCTTCTTCAGCCGAGCGATGGCCATACGTTTCGAGAAAGGTCTCGATGGCTTGGTCGGTGGCCGGTTTGCGTACTTCGGGCTCTGGAGGATAGAAATCGTTGAATCCGAGGCCCGAGGGGTCGATAGCGCTGATGAGCCGGTCGCGGTCGCCGCCTTGCAGCGCTACGCGGCGGCGCAGAGCATCGCGTTCGTCGGTTTGTAGATGACTATCGGCATATTTGAGGAGAAGCGCAGCGGCAACGGCCGAGGCAGGGTAGTCGCGTACGGCACGGCGCAGTGTGGCGCAGTCTTCGTCGGTGAGTGCGTCGGGTTGGTGCGATATCTTGGGTAGCAGTTGCGTGAGCGTGTTCATTACCAGTTGCCTAACGTGGCGTTGAAGATTAGGTCGACGAGTTCTTTAGCAATTTCTTCGCACAGGCTGTCTTGCACATCGGTGAGCATGAGCGAGGAGTCGAAATCGCGGTATGCCGAGAACGATTGGTCGACGTTGTTCTTATCGTTCTTGAGGTCGGTGTATTTGACACGGACCGTGATGGTGAGTCGTGTCTGTGCGGCGATAGCATTTTCGGTGACGGCTTGCGGAGTGAGTGTGTATCCGGTTATTTCGCCTTCGATCATGATATCTGATGAGCCGTTTTCGATTGTCTGCAAGCGTGTGTTGCGTGCGATGTAGTCGAGGAGCTCATTTTCAAATGTTTGCTGCAGCGGCGGGTATACGAGTGCTGCGCGTATGGGGAAGTCGCTTACCGAGATGGTGTGGTATACCGAGTAGTCCATTGCCGAGCCGTGGAATGTGTAGCTGACGCACGAGTAGAGTGTCAGCGATAAAGCTATGGCAATGCCGCTCAACATGGCCGTGAGGCGAGCCGTGCGCGATTTCATTCGTGCTATCATATTTGAAAAGCAACCTGATGAGGCCTTGGCGGTGTCAGTCGATTCCATATTCTTTGATTTTTCGGTAAAGTGTTCGCTCGGAAATTTTCAGTTCTTCGGCGGCGGACTTGCGATGTCCGCTATGTCGGGCGAGCGCGTCTTGGATGGCTTGTTGCTCTTGTTCCTGTAGCGAGATGGGTCGCTTGGGCTCGGCGACAGAATTTACTTCGGGTTGCTCGGGTTCGCTCTCGAAGTAGGGAGCGTCTATCACGTCGTTGTCTACGCTGTCGTCAGCAATTGAGTATGATTCTTGGGTAGGGTTGAGCTGATGGCGGCTAATAAACGAGAAGTGATTCTTTTGCGCAGCGATAGACGCGTCGATTGATGCGCTGTCGTTTTCGAGCGGTTTGTTTTCGAGTCGTTTTTCGAGCTCGTCGACGCGATTCTGTAGGCGCAGGATGAGGTTGAATAGCATCTCGCGCTCGCGTTGGTATGTGTTTGCGTCTTGGCTGATTACGGCCGGTGCGGTGATTTCAGAGCCGGCGGGCAGGTAATGGCGCAGCGTGTCGACGTCGATTGTGTTTCCGGCTTCGAATAGCGCAATCTGCTCGATGACGCTCTTGATTTGGCGCACGTTGCCGGGCCAGCGATAGCGCAGTAGGGCTGCGCGAGCATCGTCGCCTAGGGTGATAGCCGGCAAGCGCCAGCGCTCGGCAAAGTCGGCAGCGAATTTGCGCGCGAGCAGAGCGATGTCGTTGCCACGGTCGCGCAGCGGTGGTATGCTGATTTGCACGGTCGAAAGGCGATAATAGAGGTCTTCGCGGAAGCGACCTTCGGCCACGGCGCGCTGCATATCTACGTTGGTGGCTGCCACGACGCGGATATTTGTCTTCTGTACGGTCGACGAGCCGACTTTGATGAATTCGCCACTCTGAAGCACACGCAGCAAGCGGGCCTGAGTAGTGAGCGGCAGCTCGGCTACCTCGTCAAGGAAAATGGTGCCACCGTCGGCCTCTTCGAAGTAGCCTTTGCGCGAGGCTACGGCACCGGTGAACGACCCTTTTTCGTGGCCGAACAGCTCGGAGTCGATAGTGCCCTCGGGTATAGCGCCACAGTTGACGGCTATATATTTGGCATGTTTGCGCGGGCTGTAGGCATGGATAATTTGTGGAAAAAATTCCTTGCCGGTGCCGCTTTCACCGACGATTAGCACTGACAGGTCGATAGGCGCCACGCGTATGGTGCGGCTCACGGCAGCGACGAGTGCCGGAGCGTTGCCTACGATGCCGAAGCGCTGTTTGGCCTGAAGTACGTCGGCCGACTGGTTGGATGGCAATGTCATTTCAGATTGCGTAATGCGTATGTTTGCGACTTGAGGTATTCGCCGAATTCTTCGATAGAACCCTGGTGCTTAAGTTGCTCTTCGACTGAGATGGGATCGCCGACGCTGATGTGGAGTGTGGAGTTGCACTTACGCCATACTTCCGAGGGTAGACGCAAGGTGCGCAGTTGCCAGCATGTTACGCCCAAGAAGTTGAACATGAACGAGTTGGAGCCGTGGAAGAAAATTGGAATCACGGGCACCTTGAGCTGCTCGATTAGTCGGATGATAGAGGGCTGCCATGGGCGGTCGATGAGCTGCCACTTCCAGTTGACCTTCGACATTGCACCGGCCGGGAAGAAGCCGATGGGGTTGCCGCGGCGAACTTGTACTATGGCTTTTTTGATGCCTTGAATCGAAACGGCTTTCTTGGCGGGGTCGTCGCTGGCCGATTGGTCCACGGCGATGAAGTTGGGCTGCATGGCGGTGATGCGGTTGAGCACCATGTTGACCATGACTTTGTATTCGGGGCGGCGCGATGCGATGAGGTGGATGAGGGTGATGCCGTCGAGAGCACCGAAGGGGTGGTTTGATACGGTGATAAATGCACCTTCGGGGAGGTTGTTGAGTACCTCTTCGTTGTCGATGCGCAGCTTGATGTTGAAGTCGTCGAGGAGGAATTTGACGAACGGCGGGCCGGGGTGGTCGAAGCCGCGGTCGTGCACGTCGTTGACTTTATCGACGTCGAGCCAGTGCAGGAGTTTTTCAACGAGCTTTTCGTGGCCTTGGAGGCGGGGCACCATTGAGATGACGTCGTCTACGTCGAGTACGGTACGCTTTACGGCCTTCGGGGCTTCAGTAGTATTGTTAGTTGCTTGTTCTGACATATTTTGGAGGTGCGTTTACGATTTTTGATATTCGGTGGGCGACATGCCGGTCAGGTGCTTGAAGTACTTGCCGAACGACGATTGTGTCGAGAAGTTCAGCGCATAGGCTACTTGCTGGATGTTCTTGCCCGAGAAGCGCAGCAGGTTTTTGGCTTCCATGAGCACGTAGTCATCAATCCAGCGCGAGGCTGAGCGGCCGGTTGCTTCCTTGACCAGGAGCGAGAGGTACTTGGGCGAGATGAATAGCTTGTCGGCATAAAACGATACGGAGCGCTCGCGCACGTAGTGCATGTGTACCAGTCGGATGAAGTCGCGCACGTATTCGTTGCGTCGGCTGCCACTGTGGCGCGTATCTTCGGCCATGTCGATGATGCGCTTGTGCATGAATTGAATGACCTGGTAGAATGTCGCAGCAATGAGGCTTGAGGCTATGCTCTTGTTGATGTGGTAATCGGTCTCGTCGTGGGTGTTTAGGCCCAGCAACTCGAAGTACTTGTAGAGTAGGTCGGTCTCGGCTTTGTCGAGCTGCATCACCGGCGTGGGCTTCTTTATCATTGACGGCATGCGAATTGCCGACATGTTGATATTAACGTTTTGCAAGAATGTATTGTTCAGGAATAGCAGGCTTGCCTCGAAATCTTCGGGTAGTGTCTTTTTGATTTGCACCACATTGCCCGGAAATACCGACACGAATGTGTTGGGCTCTACATGGTAGGGCTCAAGGTTGATTTCAATGTCGAATCCGGTTCCGCCTCTGACGAGAATCATCAGTGCGCCTTCGAGTTTTAGAGGCTTTTCTTCTATAGCGAGGTGTGTGCCGCATCCTTTGAAAAAGTTGCAAAATACGTATGAGTCCTTCAGGTTGCTGAACTCAATAGTATGTTCTTTTAGCTTTGTTGCCGTGTCAATTGCGATTACCTGTTCCATTGCTTATAATTTAGGCGACAAAATTACTAAAATCTTAGCAAAATATTCGTTAAAAAATGAGTAATTTCACTTTTCAACGAATATTTTGTCGTATTTTGCTATACGAGGCAAGCGTCGAGGGCTGCGATTATAGCTTCGCGGTCCATTTTTTGTCCTATGAAGACCAGCTTAATCATTCGGTCGCCGTACTCGGGGTCCCAGTCGCGAGCAATTGAGGGGTCGTTGGCCATCATCTCGCGTAGTTCTTCTTCGGGAGCTGTTGCGAACCAGCGTCCGGCCTCGCTTACTTTCTTTTGGATGCCGGCTTGCTCGAATAGGTACGACATGTCGGAGTTGGTGTCGAAGTAAACGACGCCCTTGGCGCGGATTACGCTCGCAGGCCAGTGCTTGCCCACGAAGTAGTCGAATTTGTTGAGGTCGAATGCTCGGCGTCGGTAGTAGACGAAAGTGCTGATGCCGTATTCTTCGGCTTCGCCCTCGCCGTGGTGGTGATGATGGCAGCAGTGGTGGCAGTGGCAGTCCTCGCCGTGCTCGTGGTGATGCTCGTGCTCATGCTCATGGTGCTCGTCATCGTCATGGTGGTGATGCTCGTGCTCGTGGTGCTCGTCATCGTCATGGTGGTGATGCTCGTGCTCATGCTCATGGTGCTCGTCATGCTCGTCATCATGATGGTGGTGGTGATGATGGTGATGGTGCTCGTGGTGAGCTTCCTCTTCTTCCTCTTCGGTGGCGGGGCGCTCGAGCTCGGTAATCCAAGCGGCAGAGGTGGCTACGCTGTCGTAGTTAAACTGGTGTGTGTGTACCAGCAGGTCGAGGTCGACGTCGGCCCAGTCGCAGTCGATAATTTCAGCTTTAGGTTGCAGGGCGCGAATGATGCGACGTATGTGTTCGGCGTCGTGTTCGCTGACTTCTGAAATCTTGTTGAGTATGATTGTGTTGCAGAATTCAATTTGGCTGATGACAAGGTTTTCGATGTCGTCTTCGTCGATATTTGAGCGCTCGAGGCGGTCGCCGCAGCCGAATTCGCTGCTCATGCGTAGGGCGTCGACCACGGTGGTGATGCAGTCGAGTGTAGGTATCGGACCGTGCTGTCCTTCGCCGAGCATGCGCGGAATCATGGCGATGGTGCGGGCGATTGGCTCGGGTTCGCAGATGCCGCTGGCTTCGATGACGATATAATCGAATTTGCGTGAGTCGGCAATTTCCATCAGCTGCTTGACGAGGTCCATCTGTAGCGTGCAGCAGATGCAGCCGTTTTGTAGGGCTACGAGGTCGCCATCGCCTTGTCCACCGACGATGCCACCCTTTTGGATGAGTTCGGCGTCAATGTTTACTTCGCCTATATCATTGACAATGACGGCAAAGCGAATGCCGCGGCGATTGTTGAGAATGCGATTGAGCAGCGTTGTCTTGCCGCTGCCAAGATAGCCGGTAAGCAATAGCACCGGCAAGCGGTCGTTATTTTTCATTTGATTGTATAATTTCTCACAAAGTTACCAATTTTTTGAAGATGTGGCAACGTAGATATGGAAGTTTATGTAATATACGCAAGCAAAAAGTGTGCCGAGGGCTTATCGTTGCGTTATTAACCGGCTGGCTTGTTGAGATAGGATAGCATACGCAAATATTTTAGTAGTGCGGGTTTGATGTGCCTTTTAAATTGGGGATATAATTGCAAAATATTTCAATATCGGGGTGAAAACGTGAAAAATGAAAGAAAAAGTGGGTTTTATTTTACAAAATATCAATTTTGCTATTGCGATTCCATTATATATTTATAACTTTGTAACCGATTCCGCACCAAGTGTAGTAGAAAAAGCAAAAAATTGAAAGCGGATGACAGATTTTTGATAATCGTATAATATGAACATAACCGGATTGTATGACCCTGCGAATGAGCACGATGCGTGTGGTGTGGGGCTGATTGTGAATATCAAAGGAGCCAAGTACCACGATGTGGTGGAAAATGCCTTGCAAGTGCTCGAACATATGACTCACCGCGGAGCGGAAGGAGCCGACAATAAGACGGGCGACGGTGCAGGTATCATGGTGCAAATTCCTCATGAGTTTATCTTGCTCAATGGCATACCGGTGCCCGAGCGAGGTCGATATGGTGTGGGTATGCTGTTTATGCCGAAGGACGAGTCGGACTACGAGCAGTTTATCAGTATCGTGCGCGAAGCTATATCGGAGGTCGGCTTGACGTTGATGCATCAGCGCGATGTGCCTGTGAATTCGTCGGTTCTGGGTCATGATGCGGCGCAGAGCGAGCCTCTAATCAAGCAGATTTTTATATGTGGCAAGGAGGATATAGGTATCGACGTGAAGGTTTATGAAGCGCATCTTCAGAGTCTGCTTTATGTGGTTGGCAAGAAAATCGAAAAGCGTGTGCTCGAGTCCTCGATTAAGGACAAGGATAGCTGCTACATCGTAAGCTTGTCGACGCGCACACTTATATATAAAGGTATGCTGACGTCGCTGCAGCTGCGCTACTACTTCCCGGACTTGATGAATCCGTACTTCACCAGTGCACTGGCCTTGGTGCATTCGCGCTTCTCGACCAATACGTTTCCGATGTGGCGCCTGGCGCAGCCGTTTCGATTCATCGCTCACAATGGCGAAATCAACACCATCAAGGGCAACCGCCTGTGGATGCAGACCAAAGAGTCGGTGCTCAAGCCGCATAACTTGGGCGATATGGCCGACATTTCGCCAATCATTCAAGAGGGTATGAGCGACAGTGCGTCGCTTGACAATACGGTGGAATTCTTCGTGAAATGCGGCATGTCGCTGCCTCATGCACTGGCGATGCTGATTCCGGAAAGCTACGGCGACAAGGACTCGCTGTCGACTCGCATAAAGAGTTTTTACGAGTATCACAGTATCTTCATGGAGCCGTGGGACGGTCCGGCGGCGGTGATGTTCTCCGACGGCCACTACGCCGGTGGCTTGCTCGACCGCAACGGCCTGCGCCCGGCGCGCTACGTAATCACGCAGAATGGCATGCTCGTGATGGCATCTGAGACCGGAGTGCTCGATATAGACTCGGCGATTATCACCGAGAAGGGCCGCCTGCAGCCGGGCAAGATGTTTTTGGTCGACTTGGATAACGGTCGCCTTATTCGCAACGACGAGATAAAGTCGACTTTGGCCGAGGAACATCCCTACCGCGATTGGTTGCAGAAAAACCTGGTGGTGCTCGATAAAATCCACAGTGGTCGCAAGTTGCGCCACGATATTGACCACTTCACGCAGCGCCTGCTGACATTTGGCTACAACAAAGAGGACGTAGAGCTAATCTTAAAACCGATGGTGAACAAACATCAGGAGCCCACCATGTCGATGGGTGCCGATGTGCCGATAGCGATTCTCTCCAATCGGCCTCAGCGCTTTTTCGACTACTTCCGCCAGATGTTTGCACAGGTGACCAACCCGGCCATTGACCCGCTGCGCGAGTACACGGTGATGTCGCTTACCGACTATATCGGTGCGGTGTCGGGCAATATCTTGGAAGCTACGCCCGAAATGTGTAAAGTGGTGGAACTTCCTAGCCCGATTATTTCGAATACCGACCTCGACAATCTGAAAAATCTAGCCTACAAAGGCTTCCGCACTATCACGCTCGATATGGTGTTTAAAGCATCGGAGGGTGTGGCTGGTATGCAGCGTGCAATCGAAAGTCTGTGCAGCCAAGTAGAGCAGACGGTCGATAAGGGTTATAACTATATTATTCTCAGTGACAAATCTGTCGATGCCGAGCACGCGCCGATACCATCGCTGATAGTGATGTCGGCAGTGCATCATCATCTGATTAAGTGCAAGAAACGCTCGCAGACGGCCGTCATTGTTGAGACCGGCGAGGTGATGCAAGTGATGGACGTGGCTCTGCTCACGGGCTATGGTGCCAGCGGTGTCAATCCGTATATGGCCTTTGCAATACTCGACGATTTGGTCAAGCGCCACGAATTGCAGCTTGATTATTGTACGGCTAAGCGATACTACATTGAGGCTATCGATAAGGGCCTGATGAAGATAATCTCGAAGATGGGTATTTCGACTATTCGCAGCTATCGCGGCTCGATGCTATTCGAGAGTATTGGCATCTCGTCGTCGTTGCTCGAAAAGTACTTTGGTGGCGGCGTGTCGAAAATCGAGGGTGTCACTCTCGAGGATGTGGCTCACGATACTTTGCTGCGCCATGCCAAGGGCTTTGCCAACACGGATGAACAAGAGCCCGAACTCGATGACTTCGGCAAGTATCGCTATCGCAAAGGCGGCGAGCAGCATGCGTGGTATCCTAAGATAATCGCCACGCTACAGAAGGCTGTGCGTGCCGACGATTACGAGCAGTATAAGGAATTTTCGGCAATGGCCGACAATCCGGAGCATCCGATGTTCATGCGCAACCTTATGGAGCTGCGGAGCGACCGCGAGCCGATACCGGTCGACGAAGTTGAGTCGGAGCGCGACATCGTGCGCCGTTTCGTCGGTGGGGCCATCTCGTTTGGCGCCATAAGCCGCGAAGCGCACGAGGATATTGCCATGGCAATGAATTCGCTCGGGTGTCGAAGTAATACAGGCGAGGGCGGCGAAGACCCCACGCGCTTCTCAGCCACGCGCTGCGGTGTGGCGCTGCGTAGTGCCACGAAGCAAGTCGCATCGGGTCGTTTCGGTGTCACTACCGAATATCTGGTCGATGCCGACGAAATCCAAATCAAAGTAGCTCAGGGTGCTAAGCCCGGCGAGGGCGGTCAGTTGCCCGGATTCAAGGTCGACGAGATGATAGCGAAGACTCGCCATTCGATACCGGGTATCACGCTGATTTCACCGCCTCCTCATCATGATATTTACTCTATTGAAGACCTATCGCAGTTGATTTTCGACTTGAAGAATGTGAATCCGCGTGCTTCAATCAATGTGAAATTGGTGGCAGAGAGCGGTGTGGGCACTATTGCGGCCGGTGTGGCCAAGGCTAAGGCCGATACCATCGTTATCAGCGGTGCCGATGGTGGCACGGGTGCATCGCCTGCAAGCTCGATTCACTATGCCGGCTTGCCGATGGAATTTGGCTTGGCTGAAATCCAACAGACGCTGATTCTGAACAATCTGCGAGGCAAGGTGCGCATACAGTGCGACGGCGGCTTGAAGAATGGTCGCGACATAGTGGTGAGTGCCTTGCTCGGTGCCGAGGAATATGGTTTCTCGACGGCTCTGATGGTGGCTCTCGGCTGCGTTATGGATCGAAAGTGCCACACCAACACCTGCCCTGTAGGTATCGCCACCCAGTGTGCCGAATTACGAGCCAAGTATCGTGGTGATTATCGGTATGTGGTCAACTATCTGCTGTTTGTGGCTCGTGAGGTTCGCGAGTATCTTGCGGCGCTTGGTTATCGTTCGCTAGGTGAGATAGTAGGGCGGTGCGATTTGCTCCGTCAGAAGCATTTCGATGGCCGATTGGGTAAAATCGACTTAAGCCGTTTGCTCCACGATGCAAATACGAAGGACTACGCACGCAAGTGGCAAGGCGAATGCCAAGCGCTGCCTGTGGGCTTGAAGGATGAATTCCTGATAGCGGCTTCGGAGCACTCCATCAAGAGTCATCTCCCCATTCAGTTTAAATCGCCGATTGCTAATACTGACCGCAGCGTGGGAGCGATGCTCAGTGGCTATATCGTGAAGAATTGTTCGGAAAAGCAGTTGCCTGACAATACGATTAATATACTATTTGCCGGCTCGGCCGGACAAAGCTTTGGCGCGTTCTTGTGCAAGGGCGTCACGTTCAACCTCGAGGGCGATGCCAACGACTATCTCGGCAAGGGCCTCTCGGGCGGCAAGATAGTAGTGGTGCCTCCGGCCGATGTCACCTATTCGCCAGAAGAAAATATCATCGCCGGCAACACGATTCTGTATGGTGCTACGTCGGGCGAGGTCTATATCTGCGGCCGTGTCGGCGAGCGTTTCTGCGTGCGCAATAGCGGCGCAGTGGCTGTGGTCGAAGGCGTAGGCGACCACTGCTGCGAGTACATGACAGGCGGACGCACGGTGGTGCTGGGCCCGACGGGTCGCAACTTCGCAGCCGGTATGAGCGGCGGTGTAGCTTATGTGTGGGACCCGGACCATAATTTGGATTTCAACTGCAACATGGACTCTGTGGAGCTGACGCTCGTCGAGAGCGCGGCCGACCGTTCGGAGCTACATAAGTATGTCGAGGCTCACTACGAATACACTCGTAGCCGCCTGGCCGCTGCGATGCTGCGCGACTGGAGTAAGTATGCTGCCGAGTTTATTAAGGTAATGCCCATCGAGTACAAAAATATTCTTGGTAAGTAGAATTTCGCTGCTTTACCGTTAAAATAAGAGCAGCCGGCCCGTCGGGGTCGGCTGCTTGTGGTATGTTGGGGTCGAGTCTTATTCTTCGTCGGATTCGGCCATGTTGTGGAATACGTTCTGCACGTCTTCGTCGTCTTCGAGTTTCTCGAGCAGTTTGTTGAGAGTTTCGCGCTGTTCGGGGGTAACTTCCTTGACGTCGTTGGGGATGCGTTCGAATTCAGAAGATACGATTTCGAAGCCGTTTTCTTCGAGGTATTTCTGGATGCCGGGGAAGTCTTCGAAGCCGCCATAGAGGGCGATCAGAGCGTTGCCTTCTTCGTCTTCGTCGTCGACGAGTTCGTCAACACCGTAGTCGATGAGTTCCAGTTCGAGGTCTTCGAGCGAGATGCCGTCTTTGGGCTTGATTTTGAATACCGACTTGTGGTCGAACAGGAAGGTTAGCGAGCCCTGAGTGCCGAGCGAACCGCCGAATTTGGTAAAGTACGAGCGAACGTTGGCTACGGTGCGGGTGTTGTTGTCGGTAGCGGCTTCAACGAAGATGGCGATACCGAAGGGGCCGTATCCTTCGTAGGTGATTTCCTTGTAGTCGCCGGCGTCCTTGTCGGTGGCTTTCTTGATGGCACGTTCTACGGTGTCCTTGGGCATATTGGCGGCCTTGGCGTTCTGCATCAGAGCGCGGAGGCGCGGGTTGGTCGAAGGATCGGGGCCACCGGCTTTGGCGGCGATGGTGATTTCCTTGCCTATGCGGGTGAATGTACGCGACATGTTGCCCCAGCGTTTGAGCTTGCGGGCTTTGCGGTATTCAAATGCTCTTCCCATTGGAGTATATTTTAAAGTATTTGTTTGTTAATTGATTATTGACTGATTGATTAGCGGAGTTCGGCTCCGAGTTGCTTGCGCAGGGCAGCGATGACCTTGTTCATGACGGCGTCGGTGACGTTGTCGTTGAGAGTCTTTTCGTCGTCGCGCAGTGTGAGAGTCACGGCGTATGACTTTTTGCCTTCGGGTAGGCCTTTGCCTTCGTATACGTCGAAGAGTGCGACGTCGCGCAGGAGCTTCTTCTCGGTCTGGCGGATTACGCGTTCGACGTCGGCCATGGTGGTGGCGTTATCGAGCAGGAGCGAGAGATCGCGCTTCACGGCTTGTGTCTTAGGCAGGGGCTTGAAGGTGGTGGTAGCCTTGGCAGCCATGTCGGTGAGGGCCTGCAGGTCGAGTTCGGCGAAGAACACGGGCTGCTTGATGTCGAGGCGACGCAGCACGTCGGCAGCTACGATACCCATAGTGCCAAGGAGTTTGCCGTTGCGGCTTTCGATGGCTAGTGCGGTCGAGTAGATATCGAGCACCTGCTCGGGAGTCTTGATGGTGACCATGCGGCTGTCGAGACCGCAGCGGGTGAGCACGAGTTCGACAGTAGCCTTGAGGTCGAAGAATGTGGCATCTTCGGCAGCGCGGTCCCACGAAGCGGCACGGCGGCGGCCGGTGAGCCACAGAGCCAGGCGCGAGTGTTCGGCGTAGGGCTTCAGGGGTGCTTCGGCGGTGGGCGCTTCGTTGCTACGCAGAGTGTAGACGTTGCCGGTCTCGTACATGGCCAGGTCGGCCGAGCGACGATTGATGTTGTGAGCTAGCGATTCGAGGCCACCGAAGAGCAGGGTCTGACGCATGACGTTGAGGTCCTGGCTCAGCGGGTTGAGCAGTTCGACGCAAGCAGTTGCGGGATATGATGTCAACGGCTCGTAGTAGGCTTTGGCCGTGAGCGAGTTGTTGAGTATTTCGGTGTATCCGGCGCCGGTGAGGCAGTTGGCCAGTGTGCGGCGGAGGTCATCAGCTGCGTCGGTCGGAGTCTTGAACGACAGCGAGGCGTGGAGCGCAGTGGGGATTGCGATGTTGTTGTAGCCGTAGATGCGGAGGATGTCTTCGACTACGTCGCAGGGGCGAGTCACGTCGACGCGATAGGTGGGCACGGCCAGCGAGAGTGTGCCGCCGTCGGCATCGGTGCGGCCGGTGATTTCGATTTCGAGCGATTTCAGAATCGAGTCGACAGTGGCGGCGGGAATTTCTTGGCCAAGCATGCGAGTGATGGCACCGTAGCTGAGTTCGACTTTGGCAGGCTCTACAACTTGCGGATAGATGTCGGTGACGTGGCCTACAATCTGGCCGCCTGCTAGTTCCTTAATCATGTTAGCGGCGATTTCGAGGTAGAGCTCGCACTGGTTGGGGTCGACGCCGCGTTCGAATCGGAACGAAGAGTCGGTCGACAGGCCGTGGCGGCGTGCGGTCTTGCGCACAGAGGTGGGGTTGAAGCAAGCGCTCTCGAGGAATACGGAAGTGGTAGCTTCGGTGACGCCTGAATCGAGGCCGCCAAAAACGCCGGCAATGCACATTGGACGCTCGGCGTCGCAAATCATCAAGTCGGCAGCATCGAGTGTGCGCTCAACTCCGTCGAGTGTGGTGAACTTGTCGCCGGCTGCAGCTTTGCGCACCACGATGCGGTCGCCGCCGATGTGGGCGCGGTCGAAGGCGTGCAGGGGCTGTCCGAAGGCGTGCAGTATGTAGTTGGTGATGTCGACTACGTTGTTGATGGGGCGAAGGCCGATGATGTTGAGGCGGTCCTTGAGCCAATCGGGGCTTTCGGTGACCTTGACGCCTTCGATGGTGACGCCGCAGTAGCGTGTGCAGGCTTCGGGCGCTTCGACAGCGACTTCTACGCCTTTAGCGGCGGGATTGTCGATGTTGAATCCTTCGGCCGACGGGCGCTTGAGCTTGGGAGCATTGGCGGGCTCATGGCAGTCGAGGTAGGCAGCCAGGTCGCGAGCTACGCCGAAGTGCGAGGCTGCGTCGATGCGGTTGGGGGTGAGGTCGACTTCGAGCACATAGTCGTCGGTGAGGCCGAAGTATTCGGCCGCAGGTGTACCGGCCGCTACGGAGTCGTCGAGGACCATGATGCCGTCGTGCGACGAACCAACGCCGATTTCGTCTTCAGCACAAATCATGCCCGACGATTCGACACCGCGTATCTTTGATTTTTTGATTTTGAATTCTTTGTCGCCGTCGTAGAGAACGGTGCCTACGGTGGCAACCACGACGGTCTGTCCGGCGGCTACGTTGGGCGCGCCGCACACGATCTGGGTGGGCTGGCCATCGCCGAGGTCTACGGTGGTGATATGTAGGTGGTCGCTGTCGGGATGTTCGATGCAGGTAAGCACTTTGCCGACTACGATGCCGCGCAGGCCGCCTTTGATTGATTCAACGCGCTCGACCGCGCCGGTTTCAAGACCAATAGAGGTGAGGTCGTCGGCCACAGCTGACGGCTCCAGAGCTATGTCGAGATAGTCTTTGAGCCATTTATAGGATATGTTCATATTCGCTAAGTGTTTTCAATGCGCAAAGTTAACAAATATCAGGCAAACGGCAAAACAGAAAATAACAAAGGCCGCTCAAAATGCGGCCTTTGCGGTATCGAATATCATGGAGCCTCGCGTGGGGTCGCCATGAAATGAGAATTGTCGGAGTAGGAACCTGGCGCAGCTTCTGTTGCAGACCAAAAGAAGTCGCTGATTACTTCTTGTTGGCGTAGAAAAGGGTTACGACCGACTGCTTGTCGCCGATGAAGGTGGCGGCGCGCACTTGGCTGATGCCGGCGGCGTCGATAGGTCCGGTGTAGGCCGGCGACTGTGCGGTGGGATTTGAGCCGTCGGTAGTGTAGCGCACTACGGGCTTCAGCGAAGCCGGATATGAGGTGTTCATGATGATTTTGCCGTCAATAGCTGCGATACCCGGCTGGCGGAGGTGGAAGTTGTAGCCCGCGGCCTGCCAGTAGGGAACTTCGCGATTGTTGATTACGGCGTTGAACTCTGCGTCGGTGTATGTCTTTTCACCATTCCAGCCGCGTTCGGCTAGGCCGAGCATCTTGGGCAGAAGGTATGATTCGAGCATCTCGCCCGAGCGGACTGTCTCGGAGAATAGTTGAGCCGAAACACCGATGACATTCGCAAATGTCTTGTCGTCAACGGGGCAGAGCTGGCGGGGATATCCGGCGAGGGATGCAAATTCGTCGACGTAGCCGCCCCACGAGAGGCCGCGTTCATAGGGGTGAGAAGAGTAGCAGAGGTCTACGTAGAAGTGGTTGACGTTGCACAGCACGGTGGGGAATCCGGCCAAGGCGCTCTGGCTGGTGACTGATTTCTGCTTGCCGAGGGTGCTCCAGCAGTGTACGCTGAAGGTGTGGGGGCTGACGGCTTTGTTGTATTCGTCGTCGTGGCCTACGGCAACTTCTTGCCAGCCTGAGATTGGAATGCCGAGTTTGGTGTATTCGTCGATGACTTCGCGAACGAAGATTAGGTGCAGGTCGCGTTCGTTGGTGATGCCGCGTTCGGCCATGTAGCGTTGTGCTATAGGGCTGCCTTTCCAGGCTCCCATGGCCACTTCGTCGCCGCCGATGTGGATTGCCGGAATCTTCAGCCCGGCGTCTTCGTACATCTTGCAGAGCTCAATGCCGACGTGTTTCATGAAGCGTACGGGGCCGGGGATGGCGGGATTCATCACGTTGTCGTGGAAGGCTTGGGCCGAGGTGTAGACTGATGTGTCGGCGGGGTCGATGAGGCGGTAAGTGTCGTCGCCGGTGGCGCGCAGGCGCTTTTCCATGGCTTTGATGGCTGCGCGGGCATGGCCGGGCGATTCGATTTCGGGCAGCACGGTGATGCCGAGCGAGTTTGCTGTGCGCAGCATGGCTATGAATTCGTCGCGGGTGAAATAGCCATTCGACGAGCCTGCGGGGTTGTCGGGATTGCCGTCGCCGCAGAAAATTTGGGCCATGTGCTCTGATTCGTCGGTGGTGTAGCCGCGGCGGCCGCCAACTTCGGTGAGTTCGGGCAGGCCGGGGATTTCAAGGCGCCAAGCTTCGTCGTCGCTGAAGTGGAAGTGAAGTACGTTGAGGCCATAGCGAGCCATCAAGTGCAGTATGCGGTCGAGTTGTGCCGGAGTCTGGTAGTTGCGCGAGATGTCAATCATCAAGCCTCGATAAGGGAAGTCGGGGCGGTCGGTGATGATAGCAGCGGGTGCCGGACGGCCGTCGGAGAGTCCAAGTGCTTCGATGCGACGTTTGGCCAAGGGGAGGTCGGCCTTGGCGGCTTCGATGTGTACTCGGCCATTGGCGATAGTGGCACGCCATGCGCCGGGCGCGCCTTGGGGTACGTCGGCTGTGGTGATTCGAGTCACGGGTGCGGCTTTGCCGTCGGTTAGGGTTACGCTCTTAAACGAAGGAATCACGTCGTAGAAGTCAGTGGTCTGAGGTGCCAATTCAGTATTGCGCACATAGATTTGCTGGCCGTAGGGCATGACGTCGGCACCGCTAGGCAGAACCCACATCGATGGGTCGGCCGTGATGTCGTTGCGAGTGTATGTGACGGGTGCGGCTTTGCCGTCGCGCACGATGTGAACGCCTTCGGGTGTGTAGCAAATGCTTCGCAGCGAGCCGGCTGTCTCGATGTCGACAACGACTGAGTCGGCTCCGCTGTGGAATAGGTCAGAGTCAACGCAGTAGTATCCGGGCACGATTTCGACAAGCTTGAAGGCCGGGTCGACGGTGCGCATGTCGCGAGCAAACTGATTGAATGCCAGACGGTCGAAATTGAGGTCGCCTTTGACTACAAATCGCTGGATGTAGGTCGGTTTCTGATTTGCGTCGGTGCCGTTGCCGAGAGTCGACCATGTGATTGAGGTCTCGGCGTTAATCAACGATGTGCTTGCTGCCATGGCTATAGCTGCTAAGGTGATGGCTTTAGGTAATTTCATGTACTACACTTTGTGTTTATATGGTTTCGTTTCGGTGGCAAAGATAACAATAATGTTTTGAATTACTGAAGCCTTGTGAGTTTATTTTTAGCTAAAAGTAGTTGAATAATTATCATATTTGCAGATTCCGGCAGGGTGGTCGAGTAAAGAGCAAAAAAATAGCTTCCGAGCGACTCGGAAGCTATTGGTATTTGGTTGTTTCTTGATTAGCAGTACATTGCTTCAATCTGGCTGGCGTAGCGGAGGTTGATGGCTGCGCGGCGCAGTTTCAGCGTGTTGGTGAGTTCGCCGTTTTCGATGGTGAATTCACGTGACAGCAGTGTGAAGCGCTTGATTTTTTCGAAGTTGGCTAAGCCATGCTGCAGTTGTTCGATGCGATTTGCAAAGAATTGGCGAATCTCTGCGTTGTTGATGAGGTCGTCGACGTTTTTGAAATCAATCTTATGGCGATGGGCATAGTCTTTGAGCGCTTCGAAGGCCGGGATGATGATGGCGGTGACGTATTTACGGCGGTCGCCGATTACGGCTACTTGCTCGATGAAGCGGTCTTCGCCCAGGCGGCTTTCGATGGCTTGCGGAGCGATGTATTTGCCATTGGAGGTCTTGAAGAGGTCTTTGATGCGCTCGGTGAGCACGAGGGCACCTGATTCGTCGATGTAGCCGGCGTCGCCGGTTCGCAGCCAGCCGTCGGCGGTGAATGCCTTGGCGGTCTCATCGGGGCGGTTGTAGTAGCCGCGCATGACGGTGGGCGCTTTGATTTGAATTTCGTTTTCTTCGCCGATGCGAACGTTTACTTCGGGGATTGTCTTGCCAACGGTGCCGATTTCATATCCGACGTTGGGGAAGCATGACACGGTGGCAGTGGTTTCGCTCAAGCCGTAGCCGATGACAATGTTGACGCCGATGGTGTGGAAAAACTCGACAATGTTGGCCGACAGGGGTGCTCCGGCGGTGGGGAAGAGGTTGCCACGGTCGACGCCCATGGCGCCGCGGATGGCTGCAAATATGCGCTTGTCGAAGAAGCGATATTGCATCTCGAGCAGCATAGGTGCTTTTTTGCCTAGGCGAGCGTAGCGCAGGTTGCGCTCGGCACCTACTTTGAGTGCGTGTTTGATGAGCGCTTTCTGCACGCCCTTAGCTCCGGCGAGCTTGTCTTGAATTGCGGCGTAGGCCTTCTCCCAGAAGCGGGGTACAGCGCACATGCACGAGGGGTGTACTTCGCGCAGCGACTGGGTGATTTCTTTGGGGTTCGAGTTGACGTAGACGATGATGCCTGAATGGAGGCAGAAGTAGGTCCATGCCTTTTCGAAGATGTGGCTTAGGGGGAGAAACGACAGCGAGGTGTCGTCTGTCGAAATCGTCGTGAGCAGCTCTGTGTGGATTTTGAAGCAAGCGTTGAAGCAGCTGTGTGGCAAGATGGCGCCTTTGGGTTCGCCGGTAGTGCCAGAGGTGTAGATTAGAGTCGCTATGTCGTCGGGTGAAGCAGCCTTGGTGCGAGCTTCTACTTCAGCGCGGCAGAGGTCTGAAGCTGATGCGCCGAGGGCGAGGAGGTCGGCGAAGTGCATGGATGTGCGATCGTCGGTGGCGATTTGGATTGAGTCGTCGAAAAGTACGATGCGTTCCAGACGTGGGCATTGCGAGGCAATAGAGCGAGCAGTGTCGTATTGCTTTTGGTCGCCTACGAAGAGCATGCGTGCGCCAGAGTCGTTAACGATGTAGCTTACCTGTTCGGGGCTGCTGGTGGAGTAGATTGACACAGGAATTGCGCGGTTGCGGAAGCAGGCTGTGTCGGTGATGAGTATCTGAGGGCAATTAGCCGAAAAGATGGCAATCATATCCTCCGGGCTGATGCCGAGAGTCTCGAGTGCGCATGCTGCATGGCTGATATCGGTGTCGAATTCGGCCCATGAGCGGCCGAGCCATTTACCGGTTTGGGAGTCGCGATAGCGATAAGCGTCTCGCTTATCACCAAATTGGCGGCGCTGTCCCGCAGCCAGTGAAGTCAGTACATTATTGTTCATAATTGAGTATAAGCTCAGTAAAGTGTTTGCAAAGGTAGCCCCTTTTGCTCAAGTAAACGAACAAAAGAGTCTTAAAAACGATGTAGCGTTAACAAATATTGACAATTCGCCGCTGAAGTGTATAAAAATATTAAGAATTTTTACGGAATTGCACAAACTGTTCAGAATGTGCAATTTGGCTATTTCAACAAGCGTAATTGTCTGAGTGATTTTGAGCTTTTATAGTTGTTTTTGCTTTTGGTTGTGTTTGTTATATGACGAGGCGAGGCGCCGGTGGTAGCCGCGTTCGGCATAGGCCGGGCCGTTGTAGCCGCGAGCAAATGCGCTCCAATTCTTAGCTTTGAGCGAGGGGAGTAGGCCACTGCGAGTGATGAATTCGCCGAAGAGTTCAAGCTGGTCGCGTTCGGAGCGACTCATCAGTTTGACGAATTCTTCCGGTGAACTGGTGCCGCATAACTTCCAATTGAAGCCGCCAAGCTGGAACATGCCCCAGAAAGTGCCTTCAATAGCTGATAGGCTGTCGATGTCCATAGCAGCGTCTAGGCGAGCTTGCTGAGCGGCTTGTTGAGAGCCGTAGCGGCTGATGTTGGGGCGAGCGAAGATGACGCTGTGGCTTGTGGTGTAGCCCGACAGATTTATGCGATTTTTGGCGGCCATTTTGCGGAAGACTACTAAGTCGAAGTTGATTATAGGCTTGCCTTCGGTCCAAAATCCGCGGCGTGTGGAGCCGGTCTCAATGTCGATTACGGCTTTGATGGCCGGGACTTCGACTCCAAGTTCGGCTGCTACTTCGATGATGTCTTGCTCGGTGAGTGGGCCGTGGCGCTGGCTGTCGTCGGGGTTGGTGAACCGCAGACGCACCGTGTCGTTGCCGATGACGAAGAACTCTCGGTCGGGGTCGATGTATGTGATCGAGTCGGGTGGCGTGCTGAATAGGTTTTGAGCACCTGCTTGCGACGGGCGCGAGCAGCAAACCGACCCGAAGAGGGCGGCAAGTGTCATGGCAGGGAGTGTGCTGCGGTGGTTCATGCGGAGAAAGTGTTTTGTGGGTAGTAAAGGTGCTTGTCGAGACAAGAGCCTTTGTAAGTGAGAAAAAAAGTCCGGGACTGCCTGTGGCTAGGCAATGTTCCCGGACTTTTTATAGTGTTGTTAAGCCTTGAGGTCTGCTACTTTTTCGAGGGTGCGTTTGAGCTGGCCCCAGAAGCGTTCGACTGCCGGAATGTGCATGCGTTCGCTGGGCGAGTGAACACCTTGCAGGGTCGGGCCAAACGAAATCATGTCGAGCTGCGGCATTTTTTCTCTGAATAGGCCGCACTCGAGGCCGGCGTGGATAGCCTTTACGGCGGGTTTGATGCCGTAGAGTTCTTCGTATGCTTCAGATGCGAGCTGCATGATGGTCGACTTCATGTTGGGCTTCCAGCCGGGGTAGCCATCGCCGTGGGTGACAGTGGCGCCGGCGAGTGTGAAGACGGCTTCAACTTGGTTGGCGATGTCCCACTTGCGCGACTCTACCGACGAACGCTGCGAGGTGGTGACGAGGATTTCGCCCTCTGCGGGCATCTTTACAGATGCGAGGTTGGTCGAGGTCTCAACGAGGCCTTCGAGGTCGCGGCTCATCGAAACTACGCCGTGGGGGGCTGAGTACAGAGCTTCGATGAGGCGAGTAGTGGTGGTGGCGTCGATGGTGAATTCGGGGCGTTCGGCTGTGGCGATAGTGATTTCGAGTGTGGGTTCGATGCCATCGTATTCGTCTTTGATATCAGCTACGTACTGGTTGAACAT
Source organism: uncultured Bacteroides sp. (assembly GCA_964456545.1). Taxonomy (GTDB): domain Bacteria; phylum Bacteroidota; class Bacteroidia; order Bacteroidales; family Muribaculaceae; genus CAG-873. The sequence continues at coordinate 52,756 of CAYWAM010000004.1, read as the reverse complement.
AGCCATGATATCGTCCTTCGACGAAGTGTGTACGCCGAATACTGCATGAGCAGCGCGCGGAATTGCGTTGCGGAGGTTGCCACCGTCGATTTCGGCCAGCGAGAGCTCGAATTTCTTGCCGACGGTCCAGAGGAAGCGAACCAGCAGTTTGTTGGCGTTGGCGCGGCCCAGGTGGATGTCGCCGCCCGAGTGGCCGCCGAGGCCCTTGGCGATGTCGAGTTTGAAGTAGTGGAAGTCGGTGGGGGCCAACGAGCGTTCGTAGTGGAAGGTGCAGGTGGTGTCGACACCGCCAGCGCAGCCTACGAAGATTTCGGCATCGTCCTCAGAGTCGAGGTTGATGAGGTATTTGCCGGAAATCATGCCGTCGCCGAGGTTATTGGCACCGGTGAGGCCTGTCTCTTCGTCAACGGTGAAGAGGCATTCGAGGGGGCCGTGTACGAGAGATTCGTCGACCAGAGCGGCCAGAGCGGCAGCCATGCCGATGCCGTTGTCGGCGCCGAGGGTGGTGCCGTCGGCACGCAGCCATTCACCGTCGACAATTGTGGTGATGGGAGAGTTGTCGAAGTCGAAGTTTTTGTCGTTAGATTCGCACACCATGTCCATGTGGGCCTGGAGGATAACGACCGGGGCCTGTTCGTGGCCGGCGCTTGCGGGCTTGGTCATGACCACGTTGCCGATGGCGTCGGTCTTGGCTGCGATGCCATGCTTGGCAGCAAAGTCAAGAAGGAACTGGCGTATTTTGCCTTCTTTTTTAGAAGGGCGAGGAACCTTTGTGATCTGGTCGAAAATATCAAAAACCAGAGCAGGCTGGAGATCTTTGATTGTCATATTCGGTTTATATTTTTTGAGTTGGCAAAAAAGGTATCTATAAAGTTTTAAGAACGGTTAATGAATGTGGCCGAATGTTAAATTTATTTATTTCAGCGCTCTAAGTTACAAAATAAAATTGATAAAAGCCCAAAATTTAACGAACGTTTCTTATATTTGCACAGAATTTAAAAATTAGGATATGAAATTGCTACTTTTGACTATTGGACTACTTGCGCTGGCCATTTTGCTTTTAGGCGTAAAGGTGTTTTTTGTCAAGGGTGGAAAGTTTCCAAGCATGCACGCTCATTCGTCGCCCGAACTTCGTCGCCGCGGTGTGCGTTGCGCTTCATCCGAACGCGATTGAAATATTATTAAAAACCATATAACTTAGAACCATCACAAGTTCATTATGAAGAAATTTACATTTGCAGTTGCTGCGTTCATGGCTGTTTGCGCTATGACTATGGCCAGCTGTTCGAACGATGGCAACAAAGCCGAAACAGCTATGCTGCCCGGCGATACTGCCGCCGCCATCAACATCCGCTATGTCAACATGAACCGCATCGGTCAAAACTATACCCTGGCCCAGGAGCTCTTTGCCGAGCGCCAAAAGATGATGCTCGACTTCCAGAACCAGGCGGCCGCTAAGGACAATCAGCTGCAGCGCCTTTATCAGACTATTCAGCAGAAAATCAACAATAACGTATATCTGTCGCAGCAGAGCGCCGAAAGCGACCAGCGCGAATTCCTCAACATGCAGAATCAAGCTCAGCAGTGGAGCAGCCAGCGTCTCGAAGAAATGGACCGCTATGCAGCTCTGCAGACTCAGCGTCTGAACGACTCGATTCGTAACGTCATCCGCGACATCTGCGTTGGTAACAATATCGATGCTGTCCTCGACGACACTGTTACTTATTTCGCAAATCCGCGTCTCGATATCACCGACGTTGTTATCGAAGAACTCAACCGTCGCTATGGCTCGGTAGCTCCCGCAGCAGCTGCTGATACCACCAAGGTTAAGAAATAATTTTCTCCCTTATATATGCGCAAAGGGGATCGGCTCAGAGTCGGTCCCCTTTGTTGTGATATTGATGTTCGTTTTATTGGTATATGAGCTTGGTGGTTGAAGTCGCTGTGCGTCGGATTACCAGTTGGCCTGGCTCGGGCGAGGTGATGGGTAGGCCTTGCAGGTTGTAATAGACGGCCGGGCCGTCGGAGCAGTCGGCGTTGAGGTCTGATACGCCAAGTACGTCGGTGAGATCGAGATACATCGGGCCTGAGGTGTACGAGCCATATAAGTCGGTGAAGTTGACATTCATCCAGTAATCGGGGCCTTCGATGAGAAAGCCTGCGTAGAGGTATGCTACGAATGGGAAGGTTATTCGATTGTCCTTTAGGATGCCTCCATAGCTCAGATCTTTGATTTGGGCTTTTGTGCTGCCCTGAGCGAGCATCTGTGCGGCGCGCGACGAGATTCGAAAATCGCCGTCGGTCTCGGTGATGTAGCCCACCGGGCCTTCTTCCACGATGACGCAGTTGGGGTCTGAAGCGTCAAAATACATATAATGGTCGTGGTGGCCATGCACTGACGGTGTCAGCGTGTTGCTCTCTGTGTTGGCAAATGGGTTGACAATGCGATAGCGGCCGGGAGTTGACTCATCTTCTTGCACATCGACTTCAATCTCGTGAGGCGTGAAATTGTAGGCGTGGGTCACAGTGTAGTCATAGAATCGGGCTTTGCCCGGAAGGTCTTTCCAGCCGGTGGTGGCATCCGGTGCATATACTATGGTGTAGTCGCACTCTTGTGTTTTTCCGTCGCTGTCGAGTGTGTAGGCTACGATATATACCGGTTGGCAAGGCTTCAGGTTGGTCGGTAAGTCGATTAATGCGCCTTGTTGTGATGTGAGATGTGTAGGATCCGTCAGTATGGCTGCTAGCTGAGCTTCGTCGGTCATGTCTGTGACGGCGCCGGCCACAATGTCGGCTACGTCGGCGCCGGCCCAGGCTGATACCAGAGCTTTACCATCGGTGGGGCACCATGAGCCGCCTAGCAGGTCTATCGAATAGTCTTTTGCACCGGGGAGTGCGAGGCGCCACGCTCCGTTTGTGTTGCCGGGGTATCCTTTTCCCTGCGGGTCAAGCGACGAGTTTGTGACCCATAGCGAAATAGGCGTTGAGAATGATATTACGTTATCTTCTAATAGTCCATTGAATCCGTATGACGATATTACAGACTCGTCGATTACTCCGGTTTTGGCAAGCCAGGTGTACGAATACATGTAGTACTCCTCGTTGTTGATTACTATGCCGAGGTCTGATGGTTCGATGATGACTTTTTCAGGGTTCGTGGCATCGATGACTATGTATCGGATTGATTCGTCGTTTGTGATGTAATTGCCGTAGTAGGCTATGTCGGGGTTCGAGCGAATTGGTTCGACGATGCGATAATAGCCTTCGTTGGCAGCGTCTTTTTCGACTTCTACGTAGTAGGTGCTCGGTTGACCTTCGAAGAAGGTGGTGAGTAGGTCGTCGGTGTATTTGCCTATGCCTAGTTTTTGCCAGTCGTGTGGTTTCGCCGTCTCAGCGCCTGCAGGTGCTTTCTTTGCGGTAGTCGTAGTGCTTAGTGGTAACGAGATGGGCGAGGTGTCTAACAGTGTGCGCTGGTGTGTGGTCGCAGCGGCCGTTGCGGTGCTGAATATTGCCACAAGTGTTAATGTGTAAAGACTATTCATAGAAATAATGCAAATAAGAAGTGAAACTACGCAAAGATAAGTAATGTGTCGAACAATGCAAAGAAAATGTAGAGTTATTTCTTATGCAGATTGTGTATTGCTTTCAGATTTAAGGGTTGGCTTATGGCTAAAAAATAAGACTCCCGCACCGTGGTGGCGCGGGAGTCTTGTATGCTGTATGTTTTAAAGATGCTTATTCAGCTTCTTCGATGGTGACAGCGCGGTCGAGCGATACGTACTTTTCGCCGTCAACGGTGATGTTGCAGAGGCTGCCGTTGTTGGTGGTAGCGGTGAGCTGCGATTCCGAAACGCCGAGTTTAACGAGTTGCTTGTAAACGCCGTTTACACGGTTGTGGCGCAGAGTTTCGTTGTATTCGGGGGTACCGGTGTAGTTGTCGGCCCAGCCGGTGAGAACGTACTTGGTGTTGGGGTTCTGCTTCATTACGTTAGCAATAGCGCCGATAACGTTCTTGTCCGAGCGGGTGAGGCTGTACACGTTGATGGGGTAGTAGATGGTGGCCAGGGGAGCCTTTTCTTCTACGGTCTGTACGGTAGCAGGACGGTTGAGGCATTCGCGGAGTGCGTTTTCGAGGTCAGCTACGCGAGCTTCTGAAGCAGCGAGGCGAGCGATAACTGCGTCGCAGTTCTGAGCGGGCGGGCAAACGGGAACCACGGGAGCGCTCCAGTTGGTCTTGCCGAAGAGGTAGCTAACGCCGAGGTAAGCCTGTACGTCGAGGTAGGTGCGGTTTACGTTGTCCTTAACGTCGTCGCAAGTTGCGTCGTAAGCCGAAGCACGGAGGTCGAGCGACAGCTGAACGCGCTTGCTAACGTTGAACGAGTTGATGATGCCGGCACGGAAAGTGAGGACTTTGTCTTTTGTTTCCCAACCATCAGCGTCGCCCTTGGTGTCGAGGGTGCGGCCGAGCATCCAGTAGCCACCGGCACCGCCGTAGAGCGAGAGATTGTATACGCGGTCAGCTTTGTAGCCGCAGAAGAGGTTGGTCAGGTTTACCATAAGGTCGAAGGTAGGACCTACGGCCATCTGGCGGGTCTTGTAGTAGCCTTCAGTCTGGTGTTCTACGGGCAGGTAGCCATCAGCACCGGCAGTGCCCATACCCTTGAGGCTCATCCAATCAACACCGAGGCGACCACCGAATACGGGGGTGAACCACTTGCCGATGTAGAGGCCGGCGTTGGGAGCGAAGCGGTCAGAGAAATCGCGAACGATGTCGTGGCGCGAGAAGTTAACGTTTACACCACCCTGAGCTGTGATGAACCAGTTGTCCTTGAAAGAGTTCATCAGGTAGCCCTGTGAGGGATCGGCCTGAGTCTGTGTTTCCTGGGCAGACATAGGAGCGAATGCCAGGGCACATGCAGCAGCGATTAAAGTAATCTTCTTCATAGGAAAAATTAGTTAGATATGTTTGTTGATTAAAATTTTCGTCTGAAGCCTATTGTAGCTTTTAGGCCGCTAAGTTACGAACATTTATTGGAATTTGCACTAAAAAATGTGAAAAAATATGCAAAATTGGCCAAAAAACGCGTTTTTGGCCAATTATTTAGAGCTATGGATTAGTTAGCGCTTTGATTAGAGTTTCAGCAAGGCGCGGACGTGTTCGTAAATGTTTTGCGGAGTGTAGCCGAATTTTTCGTCGAGCACTTTGTAAGGAGCTGAGGCACCGAAGCGAGACAGGCCGTAGACTTCGCCGTCGAAGCCGCGAATTGCGCGCAGGGTCGAGGGCAGGCCGGCGGTGAGGCCGAAGTGGGGCACGCCGGGAGTCAGTACGCTGTGGCGATAGGCAGCGGCTTGTTCGTTGAACAGGCCGACTGAGGGCATCGATACTACGCTGGCGGCAATGCCGTCGGCAGCGAGCATTTCGGCTACGGTGTTGAGCAGCGACACTTCCGAGCCGTTGGCAACCAGGATTACCTTCGGATCTTCAGCGGCAACGACGGTGTAGCCACCGCGGCGTACGCCGGCAGCGTCGGCGAGGCGGTCGCCTGTGGTCGAGGGCAGGTCGTTGATGTCCTGGCGAGTGAGAATCAGCGCGGTCGGGGTAGCGTCGTTCTGCATAGCCATGTCCCAGCAAATCATGGTCTCGGCGGTGTCGGCCGGGCGCAGTACGAGCAGCGATGGGCGGCCTTCGAAGTTGCGAATTTCTTCGAGCAGACGGATTTGAGCTTCCTGTTCGATGGGCTCGTGAGTGGGGCCGTCTTCGCCTACGCGGAATGAGTCGTGTGTCCAGACGTATTTTACAGGGAGCTGCTGCAGGGCGGCCATGCGCACGGCGGGCTTCATGTAGTCAGAGAATACGAAGAATGTGCCGCAGGCGGTCTGTATGCCGCCGTGGAGGGCGATGCCGTTCATGATAGAGGCCATGGTGAGCTCGGCCACACCGGCGTGGAGGAATGCTCCGTCGAATTTGCCGGGGGTGAATGCTCCGCGCACTTTCAGGAAGGCTTCGGTCTTATCAGAGTTGGCCAAGTCGGCCGACGATACAATCATGTTGGGCACGTTGCGAGCGAGCCAATCAATGACGTTGGCCGATGCGGTGCGAGTAGCGATGTTGGCCTTGTTGGTGATTTCGCTGAAGTTGATGGCAGGCATGCGGCCGTTCATCCATTTTTCGAATTCGGCAGCGAGTTCGGGGTTGGCAGCAGCCCAGGCTGCGATTTCGGCGCGGCGCTTTGCTACGATTTCGCGTAGCTCGGCTTCGCGAGCAGCGTATAGAGCTTTGGTGTCTTCGAAAATCTGCCAAGGATCTTCGGGGTTGCCTCCGAGGTTGGCTACGGTGGCGGCGAAGTCGGCGCCACTCTTGCTCAGCGGCTGGCCGTGGGTCGAGCATTGGCCTTCGAAGTTAGCGCCGTCGGCTTTCACGCAGCCTTTGCCCATGATGGTTCGGCCGATGATGAGGGTGGGGCGCTTGGTTTCTTTTTGAGCTTCGGTGAGGGCGCTTTCGAGCTGTGCGGGGTCGTTGCCGTTGATGTCGATTACGTTCCAGCCCCAAGCCTTGTACTTTGCGGCGTAGTCTTCTTCGTCGACTTCGTCAACGTCGGTCGAGAGCTGCACGCCGTTGCAGTCGTAGAACATGATGAGGTTGGCCAGGCCGAGGTAGCCGGCTATGCGGCCTGCACCTTGCGAGATTTCTTCTTGGATACCGCCGTCAGAGATGAAGGCGTAGGTCTTGTGGGCATAGACTTCGCCGAAGTGTGCGGCGATGAAGCGTTCGGCCAGTGCTGCGCCGACGGCCATGGTGTGGCCTTGGCCGAGGGGGCCGCTTGAGTTTTCGATGCCGCGGAGCGGGTCTACTTCGGGGTGGCCGGGAGTGACGCTGCCCCACTGGCGGAATTGCTGGAGCTCTTCGATAGTGTACTTACCCGTCAGGGCGAGGACGGCATAAAGCATCGGCGACATGTGGCCGGGGTCGAGGAAGAAACGGTCGCGGGCGGGCCAAGTTGGATCGTCGGGGTCGGTAATCAGGAAGCGCGAGTAGAGTGTGTTTACAAAGTCTGCGCCACCCATAGCTCCGCCGGGGTGTCCTGATTTGGCTTTTTCGACCATTGCTGCGGCGATAATTCGAATGTTGTCGGCCGCGTGATTCATGACGTTTGTGTCCATTTGTACGTGTAAGTTAAGAAGTTGATTTATCTCGGGGTCGGCTCCGGGCCGGTTTGTCCGATATAATGAGGAAGCATTATATCCCCGGGAGTCCCGGAGGTATAATGCTCCCATGATGGGTTATTATTCAGCTTTCTTGTCGGGACGCGACAGGTAGAGAGCGTATAAGAGCAGATAAGCCGACAGGACTACGATGAGCCAGAAGCTGCCGAGTATCGAGTCCTTGGCGAAGATGCCCTGGATAGCGGGTAGGATGCCGCCGCCGCAAACCATAGCCATGAACAGGCCCGATGCGATGGCTGTGTACTTGCCGAGGCCTTCAACTGAGAGGTTGAAGATTGCGCCCCACATCACTGAGGTGCACAGACCGCAGCATACGAAGAAGAGGGCGCTCAGCGGTACGTTTACGGTCGAGAAGAGCATATTGGCAGAGTCGAAGCCGATGAAGCTTGCTTCGCCTGATACGGTGATGCCGAGCACGAGCAGCACGATGGCGGCTACAGAGGTGAAGGTGAGCATGGCGCGCGACGATATCTTACCGCCGACGAGGCCACCGATGAAACGGCCGATGAGCATGAATAGCCAGTACATGCCTACCACGGTGCCGGCGATAGCGGCTGCGGTGAAGCCGGGGTTGGCTAGTTCGATGTTTTGGTCGCTAACGAGATATTGCATTGTCCAGTTGGCGATGCCTACTTCGATGCCTACGTAGCAGAAGATGGCAACCAGGCCCCAACGAAGGTTGGAGTATTTGAGGGCTTCGGCCACGCGGGGCTCAGCGGCTTTGTCGCGCTTCTTGCCCAGCTCGGGCGATTCGGGTAGGTTCGAGAAGTAGATTACCAGGAATGCGGCTGCGAAGATGCCCATGGCCATGTAGAAGACGGGGTTGGCCGAAGCGATTGAGCTGGCCGAGCCACCGATGAGGCCACCGACAATCACGGGAGCTAAGGTGGCGCCCAGTGAGTTGCAAGTGCCGCCGAACTGTACCAGCTGGTTGCCTTGCTTTTGGTCGCGACCGAGCGAGTTGAGCATCGGGTTGACAACGGCATTGAGCATACACATCGAGAAGCCGGCTACGAATGCGCCAATCAGATAGACGATTACGGCGGTGGTGTCAGCTCCGACGAAGCCCGACAGGTATGTAATTAACACGCCTACGAAGCCGACGGATACAGCAGAAAGAGCGGTGATGCGATAGCCCTTGTTTTCAAGCAATTTGCCGGCGGGGTATCCCATGAATGCGTATGCGATAAAGTTGGCGAGGGTGCCGAGCTGCGAGAGCACGACGTTGCCGCCAGTCATCTTTTTGATAACTTCGCCCAGAGGATTCTGGTAGCCGGTGACGAAGGCTATCATGAAAAAGAGGGCAAACATGATAGCAATCGGCAGCTTATAGCTGCGATGCTCTTTTGCTGTTGTCTTTGACATAGGTCGTTTTGTTTTTTGATTTAGGGTTAAGAGGTTGTTATTTTCTGCAAAGATAGCTATTTTTTATGAAATGCCGTTGCTTTAGCAGGTAAAATGTGTCATAAATTGCGCCCCGGTCGAGCCTTAGGCTTCGTTGGCTAGTATTCGCGCTCGCCGAAGATGGCCGTGCCGACGCGCACCATTGTCGAGCCGGCCTCGATGGCCAGCGGGTAGTCGCCGCTCATGCCCATCGACACGGTGTCGAAGCCTTGCAGGTCGGGGCAAAGCTCGAGGATGCGGCGGCGCAGCGCAGCGATGGCTTCGAAATCGGCTCGCACGCGTGCCATGTCGTCGGTGTTGGTGGCCATGCCCATGATGCCGCACAGGCGAGTTGCGCGTAGCGATTCGAAGCGGCGAGCGGCGAAGTAGTCGAGCAGCTCGTCGGGTGCGAAGCCGGTCTTGGTCTCTTCGGCGGCTACGTGTACTTGCAGCAGCACTCGCTGGCAGATGCCTCGAGCGGCGGCTATGCTATCGACCAAGTCGAGCAGTCGCTGCGAGTCGATGCTTTCAATCAGCTCGGCGTTGCCGACTAGGGCCTTGGCTTTGTTGGTCTGCAAGTGGCCGATGAAGTGCCAGTGGATGTCGTCGGGCAGGGCGGCGCGCTTGTCGAGCAGTTCGCGCACGCGGCTTTCGCCGAAGACGCGCTGTCCGGCGGCGTATGCCTGGGCGATGACGTCGGCCGGGTGAAATTTCGACACGGCTACGAGTGTCACGCCTTCGGGCAACGTCTCGCGAATTGCTGATATGCGCTCGGCTATTGGCATTATTCTTTCACTTTCATGCGGTAGACGTCCATCAGCGGAGTTTCGCTGATAGATACGATGTCGTAGTCGGCTGCCGAGCCTTTCATGTGGTCGAGGATGTTATCGTAGGCCGACTTGAAGTCTGAAGCCTGAATCAGTATCTGCGACACCGAGCGCTTTTCAGCGCCGGTCTTTTCGTCGATGGTGATGAAGCCGACTTTTACGAGGTACCAGCGGTCGCCGTCGTCGTAGAATCCGATTTCGGCGATTCGCGAGCGCTTCACGGCCGCAACGTCGAATGTGCCAGAGATGAACGGGCGCTGCTCTTCGGTGATGCGTGCTTCTGCCTCGGTGAATGATAGGGCGTCGACCAGGTAGGGTTCCGTCACTTTTTTGGCTGCGCCATTCTCTTGGATTTTATCGTATCTTACTTTACATTCAAACCAGTTTGCCATATTATATATAATTAATGTGTAAATGCGGGCTTCGGCCTGCACGACAAAGTTACGAAAAAAATGCGGCGTCGCGCATAAAAAACGTTGAAAAATCTGTAATAGCCCGGGCTCGACTCGTGGTTGGCGACTTCCGGCTTTGAGCTCGGCGGCGGCTCAAGGTCGGCGGCTCTCTGCAGGGCTGTCTAAGGATAATGTCGATGAGAAATGTTTTTCGGCATAAAAATCACTTTTGTCAGCTTACAATTTTAATCATCTAAGTATTAAGCTCGTAAGGGGCTTTTTAGTGAAAAGTGAAAGTAAAATCGTAAAAAAAACGACGTTTTAAGTGTTAAATTCGAAAAATTTTGCCGATTTTTTGCTAAAATTTGTTGAAAAGTGATTATCTTTGCACACATAAGTTTTCGCGCAATGTCGCGGAATGCTTCAAAAACTTGGAAAATTATCACTTTATTTATTCTATGTCTAACTATTTTTTAGTATGAAAAAGCTGTTTCTTTTACTCGTGGCAGTGCTGTCCATAGGCCTGTGTGCGTCGGCTCAGACGCGTACGGTCAAAGGTACAGTACTCGACGCCGAAAATGACGAGCCGCTGATCGGCGTGTCAGTGACAGCGGGAACTGACGCCATGGGCGTTACTACCGATATCGACGGCGACTTTACCATCGTAGTTCCTGAGTCGGCAAAGCACCTGACAATCTCGTACATTGGCTACCAGACTCAGACAGTAAAAATCTCAGACGCTAAACTGGTCATTAAACTCCAGTCGAGCACAATGGGCCTCGACGAAGTGATTGCCGTAGCTTACGGTACCGTGAAGAAGGCTGAGTACACCGGTTCTGCTTCGGTTGTGAAAGCCGATCAGCTCCAAGACGTTCTCGTATCAAACGTGACAAACGCCCTGTCGGGTAAGATGTCGGGTGTGATCACCCAGAGCTCTAACGGCCAGCCCGGTAGCTCTTCATCGGTCCTCATTCGCGGTATTGGTTCTATCAATACTTCGAGCTCGCCTCTTTATGTAGTCGACGGTATGCCTTACAATGGTGATATCGCTGCTATCCCGACTACCGATATCGAAGCAATTACAGTCCTGAAGGATGCTGCTTCGACCGCTCTGTATGGCGAACGTGGTGCCAACGGTGTAATTCAGATCACTACAAAGCGTGGCCGTGAGGGTTCCGCACGCGTGACTATCGACATGCGTTGGGGCCAGAACTCGCGCATGCTTCCCAACTATGACGTAATTTCTGACACTCGTCAGTATCTTGAAACTTACTACCAAGCTATCTATAATACACAGTACTACTACAACGGTCGTACAAAAGAAGCAGCTGCTGCTTACGCTGCAAATGCTGTATTCCCCAACCTCGGTTATACTACCTTTACTGTTCCCGAAGGTCAAAACTACTTCGGTGCTGACGGTAAGTTCAACCCCAATGCTACCGAAGGCTATAGCAATGGTCGCTACTTCTTCAAGGTCGACGATTGGGAAAAATATGCACTCACCAAGGGTCTTCGTCAGGAATACAACATGTCGGTGACCGGTGGTACCGAACGTATCAGCTACTACCTCTCGGGTACTTACCTGGGCGACGAAGGTATTATCTACGCTTCTGACTTCAAGCGTTTCAGCACTCGTGCCGCTGTTGACTTCAAGGTTAACGATTGGTTGAAGCTGAACTCGTCAATCATGTACACTTATTATGACACCGGTAGCCCCGACAACCAGACCAATGGCGGTGCTTCGACTGTCAACACCTTCTACTTTGTCAATGGTATCGCTCCTGTATACCCGATGTTCGTTCGCGGCGTCGATGGTCAGGTATTGCGCGATGCAGCTCTCGGCAACAAGCCTGTCTATGACTACGGCGACGGCCACGACTACGGCAACGGCCTCATGGGCGCTATGCGTTCGCAGAGCGGTAACCCGACCGGCAACCTCATCTACGACATTAACCGCTACTACTGCGACATCTTCGACGGCAAGTGGTCAGCTCGTCTGACTCCGCTGGCTGGTCTGACTATCACCGGTACTGCCGGCCTGTTCATTGACAATACTCGCTATAGCAGCCTCTCTAACCCCTTCTATGGTCAGAACTCAACTGCCGGCGGCGGTGTATACCAGGCAACAGACCGTCTGCGCACTCTGACTTTCCAGGGCATCGCTGAATACACCAAGACATTCAATGATGTACACAATGTTACCATCATGGCCGGTTACGAAAACGAAGACTTCCACTCGGAAGGTATCCAGGCTACCGGTTATAACCTCTACCAGCCCTTCGTGCCCGTTGTAAACAACACCAGCGATGACCGTCGTGGTTATGGTACGGCTGCTAACCTCGTTCACCGTGCTATCATCGGTCGTGTTCGCTATAACTTCAACGACCGCTACTTCGTTTCGGGTTCGGTTCGTCGCGGCGCTTCTTCGCGTTTCGCTGAAGACAAGCGTTGGGGTACATTCTTCTCGGCCAGCGCCGGTTGGGATATCGCCAAGGAACATTTCATGGAAGACTTCACTAACGTCGACCAGTTGAAATTCAAGGCATCGTTCGGTCAGAACGGTAATGACCTTATCGGTAGCAACTACATCGCATACGCTGACCAGTATCAGATTTCCGGTTCAGACGGCGTTTGGTCAGATGGTGTGCTCTCTTACAAAGGTAACCCCGATGTAACCTGGGAAAAATCTAACGCATTCAACATCGGTTTCGACTTCAGCTTCTTCAAAGGCATGCTGAGCGGTACAGCCGAATACTACAACCGTCAGACTTCTGATATGCTCTTCAGCATCCCCGTTTCGCCCTCACTCGGCTACTCGTCGATGCCTAAGAACGTTGGTTCGATGCGTAACAACGGTTTCGAAATCGAACTTAACTACCGTCCCGTTAACACTAAGGACGTGACTGTTGACATCTTCGCAAATGCTACCTTCCAGGGCAACAAGATTCTGAAACTTGCTCCCGAAATCATGACCTACAACGAACAGTTCGACTGCGACTTCTGGCGCTACTCGAATACCCACTGGTTCAAGGAAGGTGAATCGATGTATCAGTACTACCTCGTAGAAGATGCAGGCATCGTTCACAACCAGGCCGAACTCGACGAAGTCGTTGCCGCTGGTGGTGTAGGCGAACTCGGTGGCCGTCTCTTCTGGGCCAAGAATCCCGAAACCGGTGAAATGTATCGTACCGGTGAATATCAGACCGCTCTCGACACTCACCGCAAGTGCACCGGCAACCTCCTGCCCAAGGTATATGGTGGTTTTGGCTTCAATGTTGATGCCTACGGTTTCGACCTCTCAGCTACCTTCTCTTATCAGCTCGGTGGCCGCCTGATTGACTACGGCTATCAGAACGTGATGCAGCCCGGTACCAATGTTGGTATGAACATGCACAAAGACCTGCTCAATGCATGGACTGAAGATAATCAGAACACCAATATTCCGAAGCTCTATACCAATACCGGCTATCAGTACGCTACGGCAGTCACCGAAAAGACATTCCTTACTTCGAGCAACTATCTGTCGCTCAACAACGTGACTTTCGGTTACACTCTGCCTCAGAGCCTCACCTCGAAGCTCCAGCTCGGCTCGGTTCGTGTATACTTCTCGGGTGAAAACCTCGCTCTCTGGTCGCGTCGCAAGGGTCTTGACCCCCGCCAAGGCTTCGGCTCGTCTGAGAACTACACCTACTCTCCTATTCGCACCCTTTCGGGCGGTATCAACATCTCGTTCTAATCTCTAACGAAGAAAATTTTGACTACAATGAAAGCTATAACAAAATATCTGTCACTTGCGCTTATTGCCTCGACAGTGGTGTCTTGCTCTGACCTCGACACTGAATACTGGGGCAGTAGCGTGACGACTGGCCAGAAGGAAAATACTCTGGCCCAGAACCCCGAGATGGCTTCCGCTGCTGTTAATGCTGTGTCGTCGCAGTTTGGTAGCTACTTCGGCCAGGTTTATGGCGGTCAGCACTGGGAATATGGTTATCCTTCGATTATGAGCGGTCTCGACAGCCAGACCGACTCTTACCTGGCTAAGATTCCTTACACTTCGTCGCACGTTTACTGGTTCAGCTTCTATCAGCGTACTCCCAACGGTATATCTACCAACTACACTTGGTATCACATGTACAAGCAGATTTCGCTCTGCAACGCTCTCGCTGTTACTATCCCTGCTGATACCGAAATCGAAGAACTGAAGTTCTATCGCGCTCAGGCTCTTACCGTTCGCGCGTTTGACTACTGGGTACTTGCTCAGCTCTATCAGTTCAACTATGCTCTGAATCCCCAGGCTCTCTGCGTGCCTATCATCACCGATGAAAACGAACAGGACGCTGCAGAGAATGGTGCCCCTCGCGCTACTTGCGAAGAGGTCTACGACCAGATTCTCAAAGATATCAACGAAGCTATCGCTTTGTTCGAAGGTTCGTCGACTACTCGCGAACGTGTCATGAGTATTAAGCCCAAACGTATGGCCAACCTCGCCGTTGCCTACGGTATGCGCGCTCGTGTTTACCTGACCATGCACAAGTATCAGGAAGCTGCTAACGATGCTGCTAAGGCTATCGCTATTCACGGTGGAGCTCCCTATTCAATCGCTGATGTTTCGGCTCCCGGTGTAGATAATTCGGATGCTAGCTCTTGGATGTGGGGTATCTACGTTGCTGAAAGCGACCGCCCTGTCACCACCGGTATCTGTAACTGGCCTTCGCAGATCGGTACTTTCACCGATGGCTATGCTAACTTTGGCGGCTGGCGTTGGATCAACAAGAAACTCTTTGAATCAATCCCCACGACCGACGTTCGTAAGGGCTGGTTCCTTGATGAAAACTATACTTCACCCAACTTGAGCAAGGCTCAGCAAGAATACCTCACCCAGTATATCGCTGAGGACCCCAGCACCCTCTATAGCGCAATGAGTCAGTACATCATGCCTTACACTCAGGTTAAATTCGGCGACTACGGCGACATGGGTGGCTACTGCGGTGCTTACGAAGTGCCTCTGATGCGTGTCGAAGAAATGTACTTCATCCAGGCCGAAGGTACTGCTATGGCAGGTAACCCCGCTGAAGGTGCAGCTCAGCTCGCTAGCTTTGTTAAGACTTATCGCGACCCCGCTTACTCATTCGCAGGTGCTTCGGCGGAAGAAGTTCAAAACGAAATCGTGCGTCAGCGTAGCATCGAATTGTGGGGCGAAGGTCTCGCTTGGTTCGACGTGATGCGTCTCAACCGTGGTATCGACCGCACCGGTGGTGCAGCCATGGACGACTGGAACTATAAGCTCGATTCCGGTTTCGATGGTTTCATCTATTGCATCCCGCAGAATGAAATCACTGCCAACCGTGCAATTTCTGAAAGCGACAATAACCCGTCGGCTTCTGCTCCCCAGGCTATTCCGCAATAATTTTTCATCAACTTCATTCAATAGTAAATTATGAAATTCTTCAAATATACGTTGATTGCAGCTGCGACAGCTATGTCGCTGGGCTTTACCGCCTGCGATGACGATGATGATTACACGCCCGGCGCACAAAGCAATGGCGTTTACTTCCCGTCGCAACCCTCCTCGGTGGAGCTGGAGACTGCTTCTACATCAATGACTGTGACCGTTTCGCGCAACGGTCTGACCGATGCAGCCACTTATTCGTTGGCATCAACCGTTTCGGTTAATGGTGCTGTGCTGACTGCTGAAGAAAGCCCTATCCAAGTGCCTGCTCAGGTGACATTCGCAGCTAACGAATCGACCACCGAACTCGTAATCCCCGTCGATGCAGCTTCGATGCCTACCTCGACTACTTATACCCTCTCGCTGGCAGTAGGCGAAGGCTCTCCTGCCTTTAACTATGGCAATACCACTTTAACCCTCAGCGTAGTTCGCGCTGAAGCTTGGGGCGAATGGCAAGCCTTCGACAAAACAGGTCTTGGTACTTGGACCTATGCTCTTGGCCTATCATACTTCGTGACCGGTGATGACCCCGACCTGCCCGTATGGGTTCGCTACAACGCCGAAAAGCCTGATCAGGCTCAGTTCTTGGTTGAATATTGGGGCTATAGCTCTCCGCTGTATATCAACTGGAATATGGCTAACGACTATGTTTCTATTCCCGAGCAGTTTACAGGTTGTGTAGTGAATGTTGAAGGTCTTGGCGAGTGCAATCTCGTAGTAATGTCATACGACCAGTATTGCATGTTTGCCGGTGCCGATGCTGAAACTATAGCTAAGGCAGAGGCTCTTTCGACTTTTAACCCCGAAAGTGGTCTTTTCGAAATCGTAGTTTACTACTTTATCGTTACATCTGACGGTACACACTATACCCTTAATGGCAACACTCCTTATGGCTACGAATACCTGCAGCTTGGTGAATATGCTGACTATAGCATCGAACTCGGCTACAAGGGTACTCTTATCAATCCCGACGAAAGCATGAGCGCGCTGCTTACTGCAAATGTAGGTGAAAATGCTACGAAGGCTCTGTTTGCTGCTTCGAACGAATATAGCACTCCTAAGGAGCTTCTTAACGCCATTATCTCAGGTGCCGTTACTGCAGTCGAACTTGCTCCCGGCAAGGACCTTCAGGTAGAAATTCCTATTGAAGGAACCGGTACATTCTATGCTGTAGGTGTTACGTACAATGGTGATGAGCCAGAAGATGCTGACTATGTGCAGTTCAATGTTGCCGGTGGCGCTTCCGAATGGAAAAACTGCTGCTCAGTTGAAATTGTCGATGCTTGGGTAATGCCTTCATTTATAATAGGTGCTGACGAAGATCATATTTACTCATATGATCAACTCGGATGGTCGGTACAAGGCCAGGTCAGCACTACTACCCCGGGTCTCTATCGCCTGAAGAGCCCTTGGACAGATGAAAATTGTGCACTTGTGATGACTCAGCTCAATTCGAACACAACACCTACCGACATCGTCATTGATGCAGCGAATGAAAGCTGTGTGAAGATTGCTCCTCAGTATTCTGGCTTTACATATTCTCAGGGTGCTACCTACAACTTCTATATCTCTAATCTAGCCGGCTATTTCGCATCGCTTGGTGCAGGTGACGACGAAATTATTTCGAAAGGTTATGGCCAGGAATGGAATGATGGTTATCTCGAAATCAACCCCGCACTCTTTGGTTATGACGATTCTGAAAAGTTCGGTTACGCTTATGATGACGAGCCTACAGCAGTAATTTTCTTCGACTTTGAAGGCTCTGCTTCTGCTCCGGCCAAGGCTAAGAATCAGTTTAAGGCAATCAGCGCTTCGCGTTTCAATGCATGCGCTAAGAGTAAATTCCGCATCGCTCCTCAGACCACTTATAGAGTCAATCCCAACATTGAAGAGTTCGATGTTAATAAACTCTTCCACATCGTGAAATAATTAAAGCGATAATACCCTCCCAAAAAGCGCGACTCGTTTCTGAGCCGCGCTTTTTTGATATCTTAGTGTTTTTTGGCGTTTGCGAATATAGACTGCGGTCTAGTGTATTACCTTTGCGGCTCAATTAAACCAATAAGGAAAACAATATGAGTACATGTGATTATCGACAAACTGGAGGTGTATGCAACGCGTCAAATCATGTCTCTAAGTCCGAGCCGAAGTCGCCGGGCACAAGGATTCCGAAACGGACGCTGAAAGACAATGAAACGTGCCAAACTATTGAAGAGGCTTTGATTTTAGCCGTCGGACATGTCAAGTCAAATCCTTGCGAAGTGGTGCACATCTATCCTATCGACGAAAACACTGCGCTACAGCCGTTTTTCGACGAATGCGGCATGGCTGTGGGTGGCTTGAGCTTGATAAGCAACCGACCGGTGCTTTTCTCGGCTTTGCACGACAACATAGATATCACGTCGATTGAAGACTGCAAGCGCATTGCTGCCGAGTTTAAATCATCGTTTGCCGAAAACGGAATAGATAATGTCGACGTTGGTTACTGTTTTGTTTGCAATGATTTCAAAGAGGCTTGGGATAATGCTTGCGAGGTTGAATTATACCTTTCGGGCGACGTGGAATGTCTATCGCCGGCGGTCGCGAGCGTCAACGCTAAAGCCAAAGAGGCCGGAGGAAAACTAACCCTCGACACCCGATTGAAAACCATTACCGGAGCAGTAAAGACGCATCCGGTGAAAGGTGGCATATTCGCAAGAGGGCGAATTAAGAAGGCGAATAAAGAGATTGAGAATGCCCTGCAGGCCCTTATCGAACAGGCTACGCCGTTCCTTGAGGATTAACGTATGCCCCCCTCGGAGTTTGGCGTAAAATGAAGGCCGACGGCTTTGACAAGCGGTCGGCCTTTATTCATTGCTTCCAAACCGCATGCGCGGAGGGGCTATGTGGTTTTCTCTTTGCAAAGCAAAGCGCCTTCGGCGGTTATCGGGCTGCGCGGAGTGTGCCGAAGACGGCGTTTGGTATTACTTTTCTTTGATGGCTATCCAGGCGGGACGGCGCGTGTCGGCCAGACGGCTTTTGAGAAGCTCGAGGCGATAGCAGTCGGGCAGGCCTAGGGTGTCGGCCGGTTTGGGGAAGATTAGCACGGTGCCGACGGGCAGCGATACGGCCTTTGTAATGTCCGTCAGACGGCGCAAGCGGTCGTTGGTGTAGAAACTGATGCCGTAGGCGTTTGCGACGATTTTATCGGGTCCTGCGACGTAAATCGGGCTATCGCCTGCGATGGCTTCGATTCGCGCGGCATCGTCTTTATCTGAGAGGCGGTTGACGGCTACCGGCATCATAGCGCCTCCGTAGCATGTGAGGAGTGCTGTGGTGATGATGCAAGCGCCATAAATACTGTCGTCTTTGTCTCTGTGTAGCCACCACATGGCTGCCGAAATCTGAGGAATGACGAGCAGCAAGAAGGCCCAAAATGGCGATTTTTCCATTGTGAATCCGGCGATGGGCATGTCGCTTGTAGCTACTGCGACCAGCGGAGCCACGATTGCTACAACTCCTATTATGTAGGTGTAGAAGCGGCAGATGCGTGTGCCTTTAAGCCCTTCGGCCAATGAGGCTACGCCGTAGGCCAAGAAGGGGTAAATGGGGAGCAGATATACGCTGCGTTTGCTGGCCGGGATGCAGTAGAATAGCGTCACGACTACGATGACAGTCAGAGCCAGGCGTCCGGCCGGCTTGAGTGGCTGACGTTTGAATCGACGCCATGCTGCTATGGCAAACAGCGCTAGCAGAGTCCACGGCAGCATGCCTACGATGATGGTCTGGAAGTTGTACCAGAATGGGTTGACGTGCGATTCGTAGGGCATCGTGCCGGTGAGGCGCTCGAAGTTTTCTTCCCATACGAGGGCTAGGAATGAGTCTCCGCCATCGAGCCATGCAAGGTAGTACCACACGGCTGGTATGATGCAGGCCGCTATCGAGAGGCCTAGCATCTTGGCGAGAGTAGGGAAGAAGCGCTCGCCGCTCAGCAGGTAGTAGATGCCCATGACGAAGCATGGGAGCAGGGCGCCGACCGGCCCCTTTGTGAGCACGGCGCAGGTCAGTAGCAGTGTGGCTGCCGCATAGCGCCGGGCGTTGCCTTGAGCGGCAGTCGCTTGAATTCGGTATAAGAGGTAGATGGCCCCGACCATACAGGCTGTCAGCACCATGTCGACGCGGCAGGCTACCGCTGCTCGATATACTTCGACCGAGGTGGCTAGCACGATGGCCATGATGAGGGCGAAGCGCTCGCCGCGCTCGCGCCGCGCCCAGAAGAAGCCGCCCATGACCATGGCAATGGCTGCGATGGCCGATGGTAGGCGCGCGACGAATTCGTTGACTACGCCGAAGTTGAATATCTTGGCGAAAATGGCGATGAGCCAAGCCAGAAATGGCGGCTTGTACGGTATGTCTGAGCCGCAGCTTTCGGGTAGAATCCAGTCGCCCGACTGTAGCATCGATATTGCAACAATGGCTTCGCGAGGCTCGCCTTTTGAGTAAAACAGGGTTTCGCCAAGCCATGGAATCCAGAGGATGATGAGGCCGACGAAGAGCACGAGGCTCGGGCTGATGTTATACGGTCGTTTCATATGCGACAAAGATAGCCAATAATTCTGAAATTTATATGAATTTTTCGACTTTTTTGCCAGGCTGTAAATGAGCATAAATAGCGCAGCCGGACTGCATGGTGAGCTGCGAGTCCGGCCGCGTTGATTATGTGTGTTTGTGAGCGCGATTATCGGCGTTGCTTCGGTGTGAAGCTACACTCTGATTGCGCTTTGATGAGGTAGCGAATCAGGGCATCATCGGTGCATTTTATGTATTCGAGGCTGCGAGCGTAGGCTTCGTAGTCGTCGATGTGTCGGCGTGCTACGCCCGAGGCTTCGGCGGCAGCGATGATGGCCGGAGCTACGGTGGTGAGCAGTCGGCGGTCAAAAGGCTTAGGCAGGATATAGCGGCTGCCGAAGTGCAGGTCTGGCTCGCCATAAGCAGAGGCAAGGTCGCCGGGCACGGGCTCGTGTGCGAGTGCGGCAATGGCGATTGCAGCGGCTTTCTTCATCTCTTCGTTGATGCATGTGGCGCGGCAGTCGAGTGCAGCACGGAAGATGTAGGGGAAGCCGAGTACGTTGTTGATTTGGTTGGGATAGTCAGAGCGGCCGGTGGCGAAGATGAGGTCGGTGCGCGAGCCTATGGCGGCTTCGTAGGCGATTTCGGGGTCGGGATTGGCCAGGGCGAAGACGATAGGGCGCGGAGCCATAGACTGCACCATCTCGGGGGTGAGCACATCGGCCACGGATAGGCCGAGGAAGACGTCGGCACCGCGCACGGCATCGGCCAGTGTGTGCAGGTCGGTGCGCGAGATGGCAAAGTGGCGCTTAAATTCGTTGAGGTCGGTGCGGCCGGCGTGGATTACGCCTTTCGAGTCGCACATGATGATGTTCTCGCGCTTAAGGCCTAGGGCGCAGTAGAGGTTGGTGCAGGCCATTGCCGCCGCTCCGGCACCGTTGACTACGAGGCGCACGTCGCCGATGTTCTTAGCTTGCAATTCGAGGGCATTGAGCAGGCCGGCAGCCGATATGATGGCTGTGCCGTGCTGGTCGTCGTGCATCACGGGTATTGAACATTCCTGCTTGAGCGAATCTTCGATTTCGAAGCATTCGGGTGCTTTGATATCCTCGAGGTTGATGCCGCCGAAGGTGGGAGCCAGCGATTTTACGATTTCGACGAAGCGCTTGGGGTCTTTTTCGTTAATTTCGATGTCGAAGGCGTCGAGGCCGGCAAATATTTTGAATAGCAGCGCTTTGCCTTCCATGACCGGTTTGGAGGCTTCAGCGCCTATGTCGCCGAGGCCGAGGACTGCAGTGCCGTTGCTGATGACGGCTACCAGATTGCCTCGATTGGTGTATTCGTAGGAGTCGGTCGGGCGGTCTTTGATGGCTAAGCAAGGGAAGGCTACGCCCGGCGAGTAAGCTAGCGAGAGGTCGCGAGGAGAGTTATAGGGCTTGGTGGGTACGACTTCAATCTTGCCGGGTCTCAGCCGACGGTGGTATTCGAGCGCTTCCTGCTCAGTGATTTGTTTGCTCATAATGGGTATTAATCAATTATTATATTTAAAACAATCTATGCACCTGCTTAGTTTATGTTGCATCGGCAGGTCGTCGGTAGCTAGGCCGCCGGCGTGGCTCCTGCAAACTTGACTGTGCTGACATACAACAATGCCGTGGGCGTGAGGTGCTGGCGCCCGCGGAAGGATTTGTTCTAATAATGGCCGTTGAGGCTCTAATCACCATGCGCTCTGTACCTATGAGCGCTAAATACTTAATACTTGATTATCGATCTGTAGTTAAAATTGTTATTAAAACGCATTGCTTTCGCCATTGATGGCGTTGATCACCGTGCGCACGATGATCTTCATATCGAGTAGGAACGTCCAGTTTTCGATGTACCAGACGTCGTATTGTACACGCTTTTCCATCTTCCAAACTTCGTCGGTGAGGCCGCGGTAGCCGTTGACTTGTGCCCAACCGGTGATACCCGGCTTGACGAGGTGGCGCACCATGTATTGGTCGACGATTTTGGAGTATTCTTCGGTGTGTTTCACCATGTGCGGGCGAGGGCCTACGACCGACATTTCGCCTTTCAGTACGTTGATAAACTGAGGCAGCTCGTCGAGCGATGTGCGGCGCAGGAAGTCGCCTAGGCGAGTCTTGCGTGGGTCGTCGCGCGTGGCTTGTGCCTTGTCGGCATCGACGTTGACGCGCATAGTTCGGAATTTGAGGCACCAGAAGTCGGAGCCTCGGTAGCCGGTGCGCTTTTGCCGGAAATATACCGGGCCGGGCGAGCTCAGTTTGATGGCAATGGCAATAGGCGTGTAGATGAGCGGGTAGAAACAGAGGAATAGCGACGAGAATACGATGTCGAATCCACGTTTTACCAGTCGGTTGATGGATTTCTTGAGAGGGTTGCGACGCAGCGATAGCACGGGTACGGCTCCGATGGTGTCCATCTGGAAGCTTCGCGAGATGTACTGCGAGATTTGTGGCACGTAGAAGAAGTCGACTACGTTGTCGTCGGCGACTTTTACGACCTTCGTTAGCATCTCGGCGTGCCCGGGCATTGTGTAGTAGATTTGGTCGATGGCGTTGGCTTTGACGAAAGAGTCGAGCGAGTCGAGCGTGCCGCAGTAGCGACCTACAAAGTCGGGACGCCACTCTTTGTCGAAGAACCCCATGATTTTGTAGCCGAATCCGGGGTCGCTGAGCATCTGGTCGTAGAGTCGGCGAGCGGTGGCGTTTGTGCCGACGATGACTACGCGCTTGTAGTTGAAGCCGCGGCGGCGGTAGCTTTTAATAAGGCGCCGCGAGGCCAGAGACCACACTACCTGCGATGCGAAGAGCATGCCGTAGTATGTGAAGAAAAAGCGCGGCGGCAGGTGGGCGATGTCGGTCAGCGTGATGAGCGACGTGAAAAATAGCGCGTAGAGCCCTATGGTGGCCATGGAGTCGACTGCGACGCGGTCGAGCTGAATGGCTCGGAGGTCGTCGCCTCGCCGCCATACGCGGATGATTATAGGAATGAAGCTGAGGTTGACAAACAACAATAAAAAGCCGATGGACGCGGCGCTGCTGATCATACTCGGGTATATGAGTAGCGTCACTAAGAAAAAGAAGTTGACCAGCACCCAGTCGACGGCGGTGAGTGCGGGTCTTACATATCGTCCGTATCTTTGGCCTTGATTATTCAAATTCCTGTCATATAGCCACTATTAGAGGCCGCCTGCTCCGAGGGGGTCGGTGCGGGCGGCCAACAGTGGTGTCGATTGTTAAAGCTTAGAGGTAACGACCTTGATTTTTTCTTCGAGGTCGGCGATGTCGGCGCGCAGTGCGTCGGCTTTGCGTTCGAATTCTTTGAGCATCGAGTTGCCCGATTTGCTCTTCGACGACAGGAATCCGAGATTGTTTTCGTAGGTGCGGAGTTCCTGACGGCGAGCTTCGAGAGCGCGAGTGAGTTTTTCGCGTTCGCGGTAGAGCTTGTTGTCGTCGCCTTCGATAGCGCTGACGGTCTGCTGGAAGCGTTCCATGCGAGCCTGATTGCGGCGCAGGTTGAGCTGGTCGCGAATAGCGTCGAGCTGTTGGCGATAAGCGTCGTAGACTTTGTCTTTTTCGCGGAAGGGAACGTGTCCGATTTCTTTCCAACGTTCCTGTAGCTGGCGCATACGCTCGATAGCTTCTTCGCGCGGGGTCTCGTCGGTGATTTCGGCCAGTGCGGCGATTACTTCGCGCTTGGCTTTTAGGTTGTCGTTTTCTTCGCGACGAGCGCCGGAGTTGGCTTTCTTTTTCTGTTCGAAGAAGTAGTCGCAAGCGGCTAAGAAGCGCTTCCAGACGGCATCGCTATATTTCTTTGCTACGGTGCCGATGGTTTTCCATTCTTTCTGCAGTGCTACGAATTCGTCGGTAGCGGCTTTCCAGTCGGTGCTATCTTTGAGCGCTTCGGCGCGTTCGGCCAGCGCAGTCTTACGGGCGAGGTTGTTGGCAAGCTCTTCGCGAGTGGTCTGGAAGTATTCAGCTTTGGCAGCAAAGAATTTATCGCATAATTCGCGGAACTGGGCAAAGAGGGCTTTGTTCATCTTTTTCGAAGCGTAGCCGTATGTGCGCCATTTCTGCTGGAGGTCCATCACTTGTTTGGTGGCTTCGTCCCAGGCGGTGAACGATTTGATAGCGGTCAGGTCGATGGCTTCGAGTTCGGCAATCAGAGCCGACTTGCCGGCTTCGTTTTCTGCTTCGCGAGCTTTTCGAGCTTCGAAGTGAGCTTGGTAGCGTTTGTTGATTTCGGCCGAGGCAGTTTTGAATTTATCCCAGATTTCTTCGCGGAATTCTTTAGCTACGGGACCAATTCGGCGCCACTTGTTATGTAGCTCCTGCAGGCGGCGATACGATGTGATGATGTCGTCGTCGGTGAGCAGGCTCTCGGCTTCGTCGAGCAGTAGTTGCTTGCTTTCGAGGTTCTTCTTGAAGTCGTAGTCGCGAAGTTCTTTATTGATTTTGAGGTTGTCGGAGTAGTGTTCGCGTGCTTCCTGGAATTTTTTCCATATGGCGGTGTCGTCGGTTGCGGGCACTTCGCCGATGGCGTTGAATTCTTCTTGCAGCTCGCGGTAGCGCGGGAATGTGCGATTTACGTTGTCGGTGTCTTCGGCCAGTGCGATGATTTCGGCGATGATGGCCTGCTTGCGTTCGAGGTTGGCAGCTTTGAGAGCTTCTTGCTCGGCGGTGTAAGCTGCTTTCTTATCGCGGATGGCGTTGACGAGTCCGCGGAGCTCTTCTTCGGCTTCGGGCTCAGTTTTCAGGAAAGCATTGATCTGCTGGCGTAGACGGCGCACTTCATCGGCGGCGATATCTGCTGCGTCGCGCTCGGCGATTTCTCGACAAAGCGTCACGAGCTGGTCGTGCGTCATTTCTACGGCGACTTCAGCGTTTTCGGCTTCGGTCATTTCGTCTTCTACGACTTCTTCGGGGTCGGTGTTGTCGACGAGTGCCGGCTTTTCAGTTTCTTCAGTAGTGGCACCGGCTTCGGCGGGTGCAGCTGTTGGGAGGGTGGTTTCTTCGGCTTTTACAGAAGCCAAATCGGGATCAAGCATTTCCATAGTTTATTTAAGTTTTGCCCGCAGGCGCATTTGAGCCTCAAATTTAGTCATTTTTTTCGCAATTACAAAAAAAAGATAATTATTATGCTATTTTTGTCATTTGCCGTAAATGTATTACCTTTGCTATTACAATAATTGATTATGTCTCGACAGTCGCAAACACAGACACAACAGCAGCAGCTAGGACTTAAGCTCAATCCGCAGCAAGTGGCCTTCGGTCGCGTGTTGGAAATGTCTGCTGCCGAGTTTGAGGATGAAATTCGGCGCACTATCGACGAAAATCCGGCCCTTGAAGTCGTAGAACCTCAAGCAGGCGAAGCGGCTGAGTCAGGCGATGACGCTTTTAATGAGACGGCCGAGCAACTGCAACAGGGCGATTATGCCAATGAGGATGATATGCCATCATTCCCTCAAGGTCGGCAACAAGGCTCGCTTTACGAGGATTTTACGCACGGGTCGGGTCAGGCTGACGATACTGCTTCGGGCTATGAACTGCTTGAGCGACAGCTTGATTTGATAGAGCTGGATGCCCGTGGCCGTGCTATAGCTACATATATTATTGGTAATATCGATAGTAATGGATATCTGACGCGCTCGGTAATACAGATTGCTGATGATATAGCTATCGCAACGGGGCTCGACGTCGTCGATACTGATGTGGAGCAAGTGCTCAGTGTGGTGCGCTCGCTCGATCCGCCCGGCATCGCTGCATTTAATTTGCGCGACTGCTTGCTGCTGCAGCTCGACAGAAAGGATGGGTCGCGCCAAGATGTGGCTGATGCGCGCATGATTGTTGAAGATAAGTTTGAACTATATTCAAAACGGCATTTCGACCGCTTAGGGTTACCGCGCGAGCGAGTAGATGCTGCACGAAAAGTCGTTCAGGGCTTAAACCCAAAGCCGGGTTCGTTGCTTGAGCTTTCGGCTAGCGCTGACCGCACTCGCCAAATATCGCCCGACTTCTTTGTCGAAGTTGACCATAATGGTCGTGTATCAGTGGCGCTTGCCGGAAATGTTCCCGAACTTGCCGTGGAGCGCTCGTTTCAGATTGATGCCGGCCGTCCTGATGAGATGGCATTTATTAAAGAACGTCGCGACGAGGCATTGGCATTCATAGATATGTCGCGTCGTCGCACACAGACTCTTCTCGATGTGATGGAGGCGATAGTGCGGCTACAACCCGATTTCTTCCAAAACTTCGACCGTAGTAGTCTTCGTCCGATGGTTTTGAAGGATGTGAAAGCTCTGACAGGTCTTGATTTAAGTGTGATTTCTCGAGCGACAGCATCGAAGTATGTATCTACGCCTCAAGGCAATTTCTTGCTTAAGTCGCTTTTTAGCGAAGCTTCCGGCGATAATAGCGAAACATCGTCGCATGCCGTTTTAGCGGCGATTAAGCGGATTATCGAGCATGAGGATTCGGCGGCACCCCTCACCGACGATGCTATTTGTGCTGCACTATCTGATGAAGGAATTGACATAGCGCGGCGCACGGTGGCTAAGTATCGCGAACGGCTCAATATTCCGTCGGCTCGCTTGCGCCGTAACTAAAAATTCTTTTAAATGCTTTGTCGCATGGCGATTCTTTTTCGCCAATTTAAGTTAGGGGTAGGTATAAAAACAAACTGGGCCTCTCTCACGAGAAGCCGCCAGCATGATAACCTTTAAAACCTTAAACCAAATTGTAATCTTTTTTACCTTAATTGTCCTTATCGGAGTCGAGTCAGCGGTGTTGTTCCGTTCTTTCGACAATGCAAAGTTACTACCTTTGTGCTCGCTTGGCAAGCTAGTATATGGACTTCTTGAGGCAATATAAATTGTATAGATACTCTTTACTCTGAATATCAAAATAATAGCATTTAGAAAATATAAGTAAAAATTGAGAATTGTATAAGTGCTTTTTCCGAAAATATTACTAACTTTGCAGCATGAAAACACCACGATTACTACTTCTCTGCTTTTTTTTACTCGTTTCCTTGATGCAATCGCAAGTGATGAGTGCTTCAGTGCGTCCCGAGCGTTTGCAAAAAGCAATTGACGACTTGGATGGTGCAGTTGAAAAACGTGAGTTTTATCGAGGTCTACGACTTGCTTATGTCGATTCGCTTCGTCGCTGCTTTGACGCGACGAAGTCATTTGACGTTTGTCGCAAACTGAGCAATGCGTTAGTAGAAATTGATGTCGATTCAGCTTATCTTTTTGTTCAGAAAGCTTATCGGCTGGCTGTGGATGATAATGATGCTCGCGCGCAAAATCTAGTTGCACTTGACTATGCATGGATGTTGCATCGCAGAATGCTCTTTGCTGACGCTATTCAAGTACTTGAGTCGGTTGATGTTGAGGGTTTTCGACGCGCTGACTCGATTTCGTATTATTCGATTTTAGGTCAGACTTGCCTGAGGGCTTTACAGCAGCAGGCATTTAATGTTACTCAGACGAATTATCGCACTAAGGCTCTCGAGTCGCTCGATTCGCTTTCAGTATTTTTTGCAGAAGGTACGTTGGCCCGTCGCATTACTGATGCGCAAATTTACTATGTGAACAATGATACGACTTTGGGTGTCGGTGAACTTAATGAAGTGTTTGAGCGCATTACGCCTGAATTCGAGGCTTATTCTATTGTTGCTAATATGTTGGCTTCTTTTTATAAAAATAAGCCAACGTCGCGCGATGAATACCTTTTTTATTTAGCGCTGTCGGCGGCATCGGATGTGCGTACGGCAAATGGAGAGCCTCAATCGTTGGTGGCTTTAGCGTCGGAACTTTTCAGCGATGGCGATGTTGATCGAGCTTATAGTTATCTGAATGCTGCTGCCGAGGTATTGAAACACTCCGGCTCTACGATGCTTAGTGCGGATATTATCAAGCCGTTAACAGAAGTCAACCGACATATATTAAAGCGTGAAGCTGACTCGCGAAATATATATTTATTGATTGTCGGACTTTGTGCACTTGCCACGATTGGCCTAGCGGTGTTGTATGTCAGAAAGTGTCGTCGTGTGGCTAAGTCTGATAAGCAAATACAATTACTGGCTGATAATGTGGCAAACCGCGAGCTATATATTAATCAGCTACTTGAGATATGTTCGGTACACCTTGAGAGCATGGAGGATTTTAATCGCCTTGTGGGGCGCAAATTGAAGGCCGGACAATCAAAGGATTTGTATAATGATGTGGAGTCGGGGCGATGGCTGTCTGAAAGTCATGAGCGATTTTTTGAAGCCTTCGATGCCGCTGTGTTGAAGATATTCCCCGGTTTTGTCGACCAGCTCAATGCTTTGTTGTTGCCTGATAAGCCACTCGCTCAGCCGGCTGCCGATCGTCTTTCGCCTGAAATGCGAATTATAGCTTTTATGCGCTTGGGAGTAGTTGATTCTACACGAATATCTAAATTTTTGGGTCTGTCGCTTACGACTGTGTATACGTACCGCAATCGTGTAAAATCTCGTGCTCTTGATCGCGACAATTTCGAGGAAAACATCCTTAAAATTGGCCAAATCGCTTAAGTTAGCACTTATATTTCCGACGTTTTCTATAGTTGCAAAACGATTGATAGTCAAATGATAACCTTTGTAAAATTTCAAAATCTATTTATATTATCCTTTGATAAGTTAATTTTTCGCTTGCTTAGATGCTAAATTTGCAATGTAAATAATTTTTAGGTCTAAGATTCAAGGATATTATTAAGGATTATTCAGAAGGAATTTACAAGGATTAAAAAATGGTTTTAGGTATTTAGTGTTAGACCAACACACAAAAAAGTCGAGCCGCGAGGCCCGACTTTTTTATTAGCCGATATTTGTTATATGTCGAGTTGCTTGCGTGGAAATGCGTCGATGTAGCTACCCTCGGTTGAGTTATAAATTTTGACACCTTTTTTCTGTGCGAATCGCGCAATTTGGTGGTAACTGTTGAATGCGATGTAGAAGCTTTTCAGAATGTCGTGTAGGTGGTAACCTTTGTATTCGGTGACACTTCGACTTTTTTCGGCTTCTGAGTCTTTGTAGAAATGAGGCTGCACCGATATGACATTGTTATTTTCGTCGACACGAATAGTTTCGAGCCACGAGTGGTCAGCTCCGGTGAGATAGATTTCTTCGTATCCCGACTGAATTCCAAGCATAATCGATGGAATCAGCACGTTGCGTGGTCGAGGCATAGCTCTGCCTGATGAAAATGCCATGTCTTCAAGCCAAGCGAAAGCGTCGATACCTACGCAGTTGAATGTTGCGATTTTTACGTTTGTCTTTGGGCCAAGAAGAGTTTGAGTGATTTTCAACCTTGATGTAGGTACAAATAGGGTCATTGGCCAGTCGGCATGGCTAATATTGCGCCATAGTGACACGACGTTTTCATGCTGCGTACCGGTGAAAAAGTGAGGGTCGGCAAGAACGTAGTAGTCGGGGCGGATAGCTGTAAATTCCGGTGCGTTAGCCATGAAGTTGACGCACATAGTGGTGGCATTTTGCAAATTTTCCGAGTGCTCAGCCAGTGTCTTGCGCAGCGACGGGCCATTAGCCAGGATAATGAGCGGCTTTTTGGGGTCCGCTGCGTGAGGTGTACCCTTTGTACGGTGCGATGAAAGCAAAATCTTAGCGCAGGCCAGAATCGACGAACCGGTAACCTTTAGAAACTCAGAGGCTTTCATCGTCGTAAATGTGAGTTGTGACATATTTGACAACCGGTGTCGGGCTAAAGCTGAATTCGGCCGCAAAGTCTTTGCCGTCGGCAAGGTCGTCGGTGGTTATTAGCGCGATGAGCTTGCTAGGCATCAGAAAGCGGGCCCAGATGCGTTTCAACTTGTATATCCGTCGGCCGTCGATGCGAGTAGTTAAAGCTTCTGCCAGTTGCTCATATGTTGGGTCAGAGAGGTCGGTCACCGTATGATTGGATGATGAGTTGTATGCCAAAGCTATGGCACGAGCCACGTCGGATGCATGTATGGTAGATATGCGAGCCTCGTTGCCAGCGATGTGATAGAGGCGCCCGCCAGCTATTGCTTTGGCAATCTCCATGGGCTTGCCCGTCATGCCCGTACCTACGATATTTGGGCAGAAAAATCCGGCTGCTTCGGCTGGCTTTTCGGCTAATCGCTCCTTTTGTTGAGTGATAAATACGGTGTGGTCGGCTTTTTCTTCAGCTCCGACTATGTCGAAGTCGGCCATTTCGCGCTTGATGTAGGGTAGTACGAATGCGCAGTCGTCGGTGATTACTCGCAGGGTTGGTTTATCGTTCATAATTGGGGCCGAAAATAATATTTTTAATAACCATGAAATATTTGAAAAACAGGCGCATATAGTTGGCCGGTAGGCCATTTTGGCGCAGCGCTTTTAATTTCTCTTGATTGTTGAACCAAATACGCGACATGAAAGTGTTCGAACGGCCGCCAGTCGACATTTCGGCTAGGATAAGGGGCAGGTATTTGCCTTTAAGCTCCTTGTTTGTAAAAAGACGAATCCAGTAGTCGAAATCGGCTGCGTTGGGCATGTCGAGGCGATATGGCCCTACCTTTTCAAAAGCTTTGGCGCGTATGTATAGAGTGGGGTGGGGTGGAACTACGCCGCCCGAGAGCTGTTTGGGGTGGAAATTGCCTGCGTAGTATATGCGTATGTGTTTGCGTGTGCCGGGTTTCACGTAGCGCATGTCTCCGTATATAAAGTCGAGTTCAGGGTCGGCTTCAAATTGGCGGTTTATTTCGTCAAGAATGTTATGCTGTGGCATTAGGTCATTGCCGTGGACAAATCCTAGAATTTCGCCGGTGGCTATGCTGAAACCATAGTTGAGAGCGTCGTAGACACCGCGACGTTGGCGCTGTACGAACTTCACGCATGGAAATTCGCTGACGACGCTTGCCGTGTTGTCGGTCGACAAGCCGTCAATGACGATATGCTCAAGCTCGGTATAGTGCTGGTCAGCGACACTTTGTAGGGCTCTGCGCAGCGCGGCCGCTTCGTTGAGCGTTGCTGTTATGATTGATATCTTCATGACGGATGTTGCATTGAATAGCAGATGATTAGTGCAGCAGCCAAAAGCGTCGTGAATATGCCTAGCCAAATCCAAAGAGAGCGGCGTTGGCGGCAGTCGGCAATGACTATGGCGGCTGCCGGTAGTAGCAGAGGTAGATAGGGTAGGCAATAGCGAGCGATGCGACCCGATGACATGTAGGCGGTGATTATGGTTAGCATTACGCCCCAAGCAATCAGTAGTTGCTGGCTGCGGGGGGCTTTGCGTGCACATGCAAATATCCAATAGAGTATAAGGGCCCCGGCTGCATACCAGAAGTAGCTAAAGTGGGCAATCGCGACGCCCGGGCCAAAGCACATGTGGCGCTCAAAGCCCCATGGGAATGGTAGTAGGAACTGAATTGCAACTGAAATAGGCAGCCATAGCACCTTGATGTAGAAAGGTAGCTGAGTGTAGTCGCCCACGATGTTGTCCCAGGGTCGTGTGGTGTCGTCGTGGAGTATCATGAGGGCGCACTTCTCAGCGCTGATTGTGTTTATTATGTTGTCGGGCGACGGCATAATCATGCGGTTGACTATTTGTCCACCTATGAGGGCTACACCTGCTAGTATTACAAGGCTAAGGCGTGTACGTCGGTTTGCGTCGACCATGAAAAGTAAGCATCCGATGGTGAGCATAAACGCCATGTTGTGCCGTGCTAATAGCAGTAGGACCAAGGTTGGTGTTAGTATGGCTAAGTCCTTGAAGGTGAAGCTGCGGTGTTGTCGGTAGATGCAAACTATGCGGTGGATAGTTATAGCAAACATGCATGTCACCGGTAGGTCTTTGACCAGCACGGAGCTGTGGGCTAAAAGGAAGCACATCATGGCTCCCACGGCCATTGCTATGGTGCCGACTTCGCGGCGGTCGGTTAGCTTATAGGCTATAGAGCCAATCATTACTATCGAGATAGCATAGCATAGCGAAACGAAAAAGATGGGGTACGCAATTGAGCGCCCAAATGCCCAAAGAATGCCGGCAGTCACGTATGACATGCCCGAAATGAATAGGTCGGGCTCGGGGTCGCCGAAGACTAGGTGGCATGCCCAGGTCCAGTCGCGCATAGCATCGAAATTTTGTAGAACCGGGTCAGCGGCCGTATGCCCGACAGCGGCCGTGAAATAGTTGATATTTACGATGGCTAAAGCCACGGATAGTGTGGATGATATCAGTGTGATTATCCGTGTCGTCGCGGAGTCGATGCCGCTTGCGCGCAGCACACACAATGCCACTGCTATGATTACGGCGTAGGCTACGACCGACAACCCCATGCCTGCACCGGGCAGCACATAGGATGACGCAGCAATCGTTGCAAAGCAAGTGGCAACGGCAATAGCGATGGTAGTCGTGGTCATTTTCATAAGGTAACGCAAAGGTAGTTAAATTTGTCTGATTTGCTTGTGCTTTTCTTGACAAATCGTCGCTCATGGCATTTTCTACTCATTCAATGCAGCGTTTTTTGGTGGAGCAGGAGGGTGCTTTGCTTGTGCTTTTCTTGACAAATCGGCGTCGGCTTGAATTTGCTGGCGGATGGCTGCGGTTGCGACAGATGTTGTCATTCGGCTTTTCGATAGCAAATAGCTATGCACAGTTTTCTAATTGGTGTGCAGATGTGGAGCTTGGCGGGACTTTGCTGTTTGTGTGCTCATAAAATTTTATTAATTTTGCAAGCAGAATGAAAAACGCAGAAGATAGATCCTCGACCGGGCCTATAAATATCGACCTCGGTGCGGTACTGCGCGAGCGTAAGGCTACGCGCTGTGTGCCC
Organism: uncultured Bacteroides sp.; assembly: GCA_964456545.1. Taxonomy (GTDB): domain Bacteria; phylum Bacteroidota; class Bacteroidia; order Bacteroidales; family Muribaculaceae; genus CAG-873. The sequence goes on along the minus strand of CAYWAM010000004.1, from coordinate 20,088 downwards.
GGCTTCGTGGTAAGTTGGCTCAAGCGGCTGATTCGTCAGGACGAGCTCAATGATATGCTTCGCGAGGTTTATCCGGCCCGAGGCGCTGATTTCTGCCGTTTGGTTCTGCAGCATCTTGGCGTGAGTGTGGCAGTCAGTCATGAAGAGCGCCTGCTCGCACCTGAGCAGCGCCGCGTGATTTATGTCAGCAACCATCCGCTGGGTGGGCTCGATGGCATGGCCTTAATTGATTGGGCGACACGTCGCCACGGCCTAGAGCCTCGCTTTATCGTCAACGACTTGCTGATGGCTGTGGAGCCTCTGCGCGAAGTGTTTTTGCCAATCAATAAGCATGGAGGGCAGTCGCGAGCTTCTATCGCAGCGATTGACCGAGCTTTTGCCGACGACCGTCCGGTGATTATATTTCCGGCCGGATTATGCTCGCGTCGTAGAGGCGGAGTAGTGGCCGACTTGGAGTGGAAAAAGATGTTTGTGCAGAAAGCGCGCCAGACAGGGCGTCCAATCATTCCTCTGCATTTCAAGGGCCGCAACAGCTCGCGCTTCTATCGCTTGGCAAATTTGCGCGAGCGACTGGGCATCAAGCTCAACGTCGAGATGGCTCTTTTGCCCGGCGAGATTTTCAAGGCGCGCGGCAAGGAATTTGAAATAGTGTGTGGCACCCCTATCGACTCAGCTACGCTCATGGGCGATGCAGAGACAGTAGCAGCGGAGTTGCGCGATTATGTAATGAATTTATAAGACCTTAAGTCAAAGAAATAACTTGGAGAAATGAACCAAAAAATCATAAACCCCGTACCAACCGAACTGATCGAACGCGAGCTCACCCCGGAGCGATTTCTGCGCGACACCAATAAGGGCGGCAATCAGATATATGTAGTAGATGCTCACAACTCGCCGAATGTAATGCGCGAGATAGGTCGTCTGCGAGAAATAGCCTTCCGACTGGCAGGTGGTGGCACGGGTAAGGATTGTGATATCGACGAGTTCGATACCATGCAGCCGGCTTGTCAGCAGCTATTGGTATGGGACCCTGTCGGCAAGCAGATTCTTGGAGGCTATCGCTACATCTGTGGCAAGGATATTCGCACAGACGAGCACGGTCGTCCACGTATCGCTACGGCTCATATGTTCAATTTTTCCGAAAAGTTTATCAAGGATTATTTGCCTTACACCATTGAGCTTGGTCGTTCGTTTGTGAGGCCGGAGTATCAGTCGTCGCATGCCGGAGCTAAGGCACTTTACGCGTTAGATAATCTTTGGGATGGCTTGGGTAGTCTCACGGTGGTCCACCCCGGTATTAAGTATCTTTTCGGTAAGGTCACGATGTATCCTAATTACACAGAGGAGTGCCGTGATATGATCTTGTATTTCCTTCACAAGCATTTCCCTGATCCTGACCATCTAGTGCGCCCCATCACACCTCTGCCGTTCAACAGTGATCCGCGTGAAATGGAAAAGATTTTCACCTCCGATGATTTTAAGGAAGATTATTTGATTCTGAACGCACGCGTTCGAGCTCACGGCGATAATATCCCGCCGTTGGTCAATGCTTACATGGGCCTGTCGCCTACGATGCGTATGTTTGGTACGGCAATTAACGATGAATTTGGCAACGTAGAGGAGAGTGGTATATTCTTTGCCGTCGACGAAATTTTAGATGCCAAAAAACGTCGTCATATCGACACGTATCATCCCACACTGCCCCTTTCGTCCGATTTATAATCGGTAGGAGTGGAGTCGATTAGCGAGTGAGTATCGCTTCGAGTGTGGATGCTTGTTGAATGCCTGAGGCGCGCCAGATTATCTCGCCCTTACGGAATACAATTAGCGTCGGTACGCTTCGTACGCCATACTGAGCAGCCAGCTCTTGGTTTGTGTCAATGTCGACTTTCAGGATGGTGGCTCGGTCGCCAATGCTGGCTTTTACTTGCTCGAGAATCGGTGCTTGCATTTTGCAAGGGCCGCACCATGTGGCAAAGAAGTCGACAAGTGTCGGACGGTCTTCGCCTATGATTTCAAAAAAGTTGCTCATATTTTCGACAGTTTTGTTGCTGATAACAACAAATTCAGTGGCCCTGTTGTTCAGTTGGCTATGGCTTCGCGCAATTCGCGACGAAGGTTGTAGTGGTCGCGGAGATTTTCGAAGTCGTCGGGAGTTTCGCGTAGCATATTTGTGTCGACCAGTGGGTTATAGCCGTTAAGGGCTACGCTAGGAGTGATTGATACCGGCACGGGTGGCACGTTGAGACCGGTGTCGAGGCGAGGAAGGCCAAAAGAGTCGGTCAGAGCATCGATCACCATTTGCGAAGCACGTTTCTTGCCGGCTTCGCTGTATCCGGCAATGTGCGGTGTGGCGATGTCGGCCATGTCGAGCAGCTCTAGGTCAATGTTGGGTTCGCCTTCCCAGCAATCAATGATGGAAGCGCCCACATAGCCGTTGCTTATTGCTTCCTTCCAGGCCGCAGTGTCGGCAACTGCTCCGCGAGCAGCGTTGATTATGATAGGAGCGCGGCGCAGAGAGCTGAAAAAACGTTCGTCGGCTAAGTGATGCGTGGCATCCGGTCCTTCAGTAGTTAGCGGAGTGTGAAAGGTGATGATGTCGGCTTCTCGGGCGAGGTCGTCGAGTGTTGCCCAGTCATCGCCGCCTTCGGCTCGCTGGCGTGGCGGGTCGCATCTGAGTACACGCATTTCCAGCGCGCGCGCCCATTGCTCCACGATGCGGCCTACGTGGCCTACGCCCACGATGCCCAGCGTATACTGGCGGAGCGGGCGGTTGGCGATGTGCATCAACGATGAGAATACGTATTGAGCCACGGCCGGAGCGTTGCAGCCGGGCGCGTTCACTGTCGTGATGCCGTTGGCGCTGCACCATGCTTGGTCGATATGGTCGAGCCCGATGGTGGCGGTGCCTACGAAGCGTACGCGAGAGCCTTCGAGAAGCTCGGCATTGCAGCGAGTGCGGGTGCGTACAAGCAGAGCGTCAGCATCGGCTACGGCAGCGGGGGTGATGTCTGTCGGAGGCAGTAGACGCAGGTCGGCAATTTCATTGAGCGACTCCAGGTAGGGGATATGCGAGTCGGCAACGACTGTAATACGTTTCATAATGATAATCTCCAGAAATAAAGGGCTATGTAGACGCCGATTATGCCGAGCACGGCTATGTACTGACGTTCGTAGCGGTGGTTGACGAAGTAGTGAGTTATCTGATACGCTGCGCTGAAATTGAGCAGTGCTACGTAGGCAAAGCAGTTGTTGTAGTCGAAGATAATAGCCAGTATTGCCAAGAGCGATACGAGCAGTAGGGCGCCGTTGAGTGCGCGCGAACGTGCGTTGTAGGCAAGAGTCTTCAGAGCGTTGGCCGTGACAGAGGCAATGAACATCAGCGTGGTGATGCCGCAGACGGTCATCAGGTAGAGGGCTGTGTGGCCGTCGGCAGCGGTGAAGATGCTGTCGATATCAGGGACTTGGATGTTGGTGATGTCGACAATGCCAAATGCCGGCAAGTTGATCCACACGGTGAGTATGCCGAGAGCCGAGGCAATGAAGCCTCGCAATGTCAGTACGCGCATCTGCACGCATATAACCCAAAAGAGTGGGATGAAGATGGCAAAGCAATATTGTGTGGTAGCGGCTAGGGCTAGTAATAGGAACGTGGAGAAGATGGTGCGAGTCGACGAATGATTGTCGTATGTGTCAAACATCATGAACAAGCACGTGATAATCACCAGGCCAACTAGCGAGCCGGAGTTGAGAGATATGACTTGTTGGGGTATGGCCCCTTGCATGATTGCAAATAGCCCGACTGGTAGCCAAGTGACTGTTCGGAGCAAGTTGTAAGTCTTGTTTATGAACAGTATGAGCAGCATTGTCAGTAGGTTGAAGCATACACTGACAACTGTCGAAGCGAGGGGGCTGAGTGCCCACTCGGTCGGTGAAGGTAAACCTAAACCTTGTGCTAGTTGCGGAGGTAGAGGTGTATTAATATGCCCCGACGCCAGTATGTACACTGCAGCGATGACAAACATTGCCACTGCGGCGAGTTTGCCATGAAGGCTGCGCGATACGGCGTCGGGTTTCAACATGGGTCGTAGGTGGTGCGGCGATTAGAGCACGTCGCGGCCTATGTCGCGGCGGAAGTACATGTCGTCGAACTTTATATCTTCGAGCGAGTGGTAGCTCTTAGCGAGGGCTTCTTCGAGTGTGGGGGCCAGCGAGGTGATGGCTAGTACGCGGCCGCCGGCGGTCAGTAGCTCGCCTTCAGCGTTCTTGGCGGTGCCGGCGTGGAATACGATGCTGTCGGCCGGTTGCAGGTTGCCGCTGATGGGTAGGCCCTTGCGATAAGAACCGGGGTAGCCGCCCGCCACTGCGATCACGGTGGCAGCTGCTTCTTGGCGGATTTCGGCCGGAATATTGCCGAGATTGCCATTGGCTACGCCTTCGAGAAGGTCGACTAAGTCAGATGCCAGTCGGGGCATCACGACTTCTGTCTCGGGGTCGCCCATGCGCACGTTGTATTCAATCACGCGGGGTTCGCCGTCTACTTTGATGAGGCCCAGGAAGATGAAGCCGCGGTAGATGAGGCCTTCATCGAGCAAGCCTTTGATTGTCGGACGAATGATGCGTGTCTCGACCTTTTCCATGAAAGTGTCGTCGGCAAACGGTACGGGGCTTACGGCGCCCATGCCGCCGGTGTTGAGGCCGGTATCGCCTTCGCCTACGCGCTTATAATCCTTTGCGACGGGCAGAATGCGGTAGCCGCCATTGCCATCGGTGAGCACGAACACAGAGCATTCGATGCCCGACATAAATTCTTCAATCACTACCTTTTGCGATGCTTTGCCAAACTGGCCGGCGAGCATTTCGTCGAGAGATTTGCGAGCTTCGTCGAGGGTGGGTACGATGAGCACACCCTTGCCGGCAGCAAGTCCGTCGGCTTTGAGTACATAGGGTGCTTTGAGACTTTCGAGGTAGGCGTATCCGGCTTCGATGTTTTCGGGAGTCACTGTCATGTGGCCGGCGGTGGGGATGCCGTGGCGGCTCATGAAGTCTTTAGCGAAGTCTTTGCTGCCTTCGAGTTGAGCGGCAGCTTTCGACGGACCTACTACTTTGACGCCGCGTTCGGCGAAATAGTCGTAGATACCGGCTACCAGCGGGTCTTCGTTTCCGACGACGATGAGGTCAATGGCCAGGTCAGCCACTGTCTGCTCCAAGGTCTTAAAGTCGAGCGGGCTTACGTTAGGCAGATTGATGCCATAGGCATCGGTGCCGCCATTGCCGGGAGCAATCCAAAGCTGCGAGCAGCGCGGACTTTCAGAGATTTTACGGGCCAGGGCCGATTCGCGGCCGCCTGAGCCAAGGAGCAGGATGTTCATGTCGTACTTAGGATAAGGTGGTGATGTATGAGGTTTTTAATTATTCTGATTTCTTTTTCCAGCCACGCGAGCGCATGATTGGGCCTTCTTGAGGCTTGAGCGAGGGCTGCTTGCCGATTAGCATTTTCAGCGCATGGGGGTTGCGACGCTTAGCCAGCGGATTTTCGGGGTCGGCTTCGAACGTCGGAGTTGCTGCTTGGCGGTCTTTGAATCGGCGGTCTTTGGTGCGCTCGGTGTAGCGGTCATCGCCGGCACGCTCGTTGAAACGGCCTTTACGGTCGTCTTTGCGGTCACCGGTGCGGCGTCCCTTGCGGTCGTCGCGACGGTCGCTTGCAGCGCGTTCGGCAGGGCCGTGGCCAATTTTACCGCCGGCGCGAACGAAGCTCTTGCGGTCGCCTTCGAAGATTACGTATTCGCGCAGCGAGCATTCCAGTGCGCCGTTGTAGAGCGGGAGTTTCTGGCTGGGAGCCAGGCCGATGCGAGCGAAGTATTCGTCGCGGTAGCCGATAATCCAAGCGTGGTAGCCGGTGAACACGTGTTTGAGTTTCGAACCGATGGTTTGGTACAGCGCGTCCATGTCGGGAGCGCTGATGCGTTCGCCGTAGGGTGGGTTGGTTACCAGCATGCCGGCGGGCTGAGGTGCTTCGGTCCATGTGGAGATGGCGCGGCACTGCAGGTCGATGTATTTTGCTACGCCGGCGCTCTTAATATTTTCGGTAGCAATTTTGATTGCTTTGGGCGAGATGTCGGCACCGTAGATTTTGAATTTTACGTCGCGTTCGCCGCTATCATCGTTGTAGATGTGGTCGAAAAGTTCGGCGTCGAAGTCTTTCCAACGCTCAAAAGCAAAGCCGCGGCGGTAGATGCCGGGGTTGATATTGGCAGCAATGAGGGCCGCTTCAATCAGGAATGTGCCCGAGCCGCACATGGGGTCGACGAGGGGCGATTCGCCGCGCCAACCGCTAAGCATTATGATGCCGGCAGCGAGTACTTCGTTGATAGGAGCTTCGGTTTGTGCTACGCGGTAGCCGCGTTTGTGTAGCGATTCGCCGGATGAGTCAAGCGAAAGGGTCACGTCGGTGCCGTTGATGTGCACGTTTATCATTACGTCGGCATCGACCAGACGCACACCGGGGCGCTTGTCTTCGCCATAGCGGTCTTTGAACCAGTCGACGATAGCATCCTTAACTTTATATGTGACGAATCGCGAGTGGCTGAATTCGTCGCTATTGGTCACCGTGTCGATGGCGAATGTCTTGTCAATCGACAGCATCGAACCCCAGTTGAATTCTTTCACCATTTCGTACAGGCGCTCGGGGTCGCGCGCTTTGAATTTGTAGAATGGCTTGAGAATGCGCAGTGCGGTGCGGCATGCAATATTTGCCTTATAGAGTGTGGCAAGGTCGCCTTCAAATGACACCATGCGCCTGCCGGGCACCACATTGGCGGCTCCGAGTGCCCGGAGTTCTTCGGCCAACACACCTTCGAGTCCGGCGAAGGTTTTGGCCACCATTTCAAACTGATTGTCCATATCTGTCGATTTTCGCTTTCTTAATTATGTTGCAAAGGTAGCAATTTTCATGCGATTATCAGTAACCCCGAGCGGTTAAATATCGAGTTTGACTGAAAAAAGTTCAAAAACGGAATTTTGCATAAAAATGAAGCGCGACGACTCTCTCGAGTGGTCGCGCTTCTACCTATGATTCACTTATGTGATCTGAAAATTTCTTTATCTTACTTGACGAGGACTCGACGGGCAAAGTCGTCGACAGATACTATGTAGAGTCCTGGCGTCAAGGTTAGTGTGCTTTCGCCTGCATTGATCGTGCCGGCGAATGTTGTCGAGCCGTCAATGTTGTAGACAGTGGCTACGATGGTTTCATCGGCTTCGATTACGAGCTTGCCGTCGCGGCAGAAGGCATCCCAGCGGTGGTAGTCGGCTACGGCGTCGGGTACGAGGTTCGAGTACTTGGTGGCGCTGATTTCGTCAATCATGAAGCGCTTGCCCGATGTCTGGCGCACGCGCAGACGTGCGCTACCGGCTACGTTGACTGTGAATTTCTGCTCGGTGTAGGTAGTCGAGTTGATGGTGCCTGTGCCGGCGCTCTGCCAGGTCTTGCCGCCATCGGTCGAGTATTCGAGTTCGTATTTAACTTCGCCATCGTTGTTCCAGACAGCAGTCCAGAGGCTTACGACGCCGAATCCGCCGTTGTGGTCTTCGATAGCTGTGATTTCTGATGATGCGGTCTTGCCCATGCGCACGGCCTGGTTGCCCATGTAGGCATTGTCGGTAGACCAGATGCCTGCGTCGTTCATTTCCCACTCGCAAGCTGAGCCTGTGTATGTGTGCTTATTGTAATTGCTGGCAGTAGCATCGACCGGTTCGAAGTCTTCGTGGAAGGCAATGCCGGCCGACACTTCGGCTTCGGCTTCGGCATCGTCATTGAAATAGTCGCCGACGGTTGCTATTATCGAGGTCTGGAAGTGTCCGGCATTAGCCGAGTTGACGCGCATGTATAGGCGGTCTTCTTCAGGGTCGAGGCTGATGCTGCTGCTCCAGGTCGACTTATCGGTCGAGAGTTCGAACGGTGCAGTTACTTCAACCTTCAGTGCTTGTTCGATGTTTTCGATGAATACGAGTAGCTCGGCGGCTTCAGAGGGTTCGCCCGGTTCGGCGGTGAAGTAGAGTTCGCCATCGAAGAGGAATGTCACGCGCGGCTGAGGCTCTGCGGTAGTGACAGATATAACTTCCGATTGCAGGTGTTGCGAGCTGATAGTGTAGGTGTATGTGGTTTCGGCCTCGAGGTCTTCTACCAAGAAGGCTTCGTCGGCTGCATCGACCGACATGGGATAGCCATCGATTGATTCGCCATTGAGGCACACGTTGAGCGTGTACTGGCCGTTAGCGTCGGCATCGCCTACGTTGCTCCAAGTGGCTACAAACGAGCGGTCGTCGTAGGTGGTGACGGGGCCGACGGGTAGTGAGCTGATGGCTGAGCCTTTGAGGCTGACGCGCGAAGTCAGGCTGCCCGATGTCACGGTCAGTGTGGCGTTGTGGTTGCCGTCTGCAGTCGGGTTGTATGTAATGGTGGCTGTGGCTCCGCTGTGGGCCGATGCCTTGGTTATTGTCGCAGGTGATACGCTGAATGCAGCGTTGTCAACGCTCAGTGTGACGTCGCTTTCAAGAGCTGCGCCGAGGACTTTTAGCGATGCGGTGCGCGAATATCCGGCCACTGTAGTGCCTAAATCAAGGGTCGAGCCGTCGATTGGCTGGTTGAGAGTAGGTTCGCTGACGCCGCCGGGAGTCCATCCCATGCCTTGCTTGTCGCCCCAGATGTATTCGACGAGTTCGGGGTGGTCAATGAACGGGTTGCGATTCGACTGGCTTTTTGCTACTGCATCGTTGCGCTTGATTTCTTTGTCGCTCACGGGGTCCTGGCGATGCCACTTGAGCAGCAGATTGAGGGCCCAAGTCGTGAACGCAGGGTAGCTGTTTTTAGCCAACATATCGCTACTCCACGAGCTGATTCGCGAGTAGTAGGCAGCCGCCATGTAGAAATATGAACGTGCGAAGTCGCCCTTGTATTCATTGTCGGGCTCGAAAACCCTGCCGGAATAGCCCGGGAAAGTAGATGTGCCGAGCTTGCCCAGTGGCTTCACGCTGCCGTTAGATGGTACATATGTGCCGTTGGCGCACTCGCCGAAGGGGAAGTTGCTGCGCTGGCCGTTGACTTTGCCGTCGGTCGGATAGATGTGGTAGGCGTCTGATACCATCGGTGATGCATCGTTAAACCAGCTTTTCGGGAAGGAATGCTCGCGGTTGTAGCAGTCGCCTATGACTGAGTAAGTGCCACATTGGTCGGTCTTGTATTTATATTTACTGGTCGAATACATGTCCCAGATGGTGCCGTCGGCGCGTGTGTCGGAGGTTTTATAGAGGGTCCACAGTCCGCCGTAGCTAAGTACTTTAGGATTTCCGACCACTGAGTGCAGAGCTGATAATAGCGCTTGCCCGCTTTTGCCTTCGCAACTGGTGTAATATCCAGCCGGAGCTTCGGCTTGAGCGACACCGATACCGCACACTGCGGCCATGAGGAGGAGTGCACTTTTTTTCAGTAAGTTCATGATAATTGCTTGCGTGAAATTATAGGTTTTTCGAAACGGACTTCAAAATTACTGCAAATTCCCCGAATTACAAACAGATATCGGCACATTTAACTACTTAAATGATAGATTTGGCAAATAATTATTAAAAGTTGGCTTAAAAATTTGTGTGATTCGAAATCTTTACGTAACTTTGCACTCGCTAACCAAGGGTTCCTTGGCCGAGTGGTTAGGCAACGGTCTGCAAAACCGTGCACAGCAGTTCGATTCTGCTAGGAACCTCAACTTCAAAGCGCATCAGTCATCCGGCCGATGCGCTTTTTTTGTGTAGTTGTGTAGATAAACGAGTTGACCGCGATACCCCACGCTGATGATCATGTCAAGGTTGTAAATGGTAATCTTACGCTCGACCTGTAGTTTTCCTTCCGTTTGAACTTGTGCAAAAAATGCACAAGTTGAATCAGCGGTCAGCTCACCTTCATCATAGATTTTTTTGATATGCCGTTGTATGGTTGAGCGGTAGCGCTGAAATAGTTCAGCCATCTGGTCAGCCGTGAGCCACACAGTCTCTTTAGAGAGTCGAACTTCAATCTTCGTCTCTCCGTCGGGTGTCTAAAATAATATAATCTGTCCGTTATCTATTTACAAATCGTATAATCTATTATTGTGAGAATCCGACCTTAATCGTAAATAAATTAAACTATGTTTTTGAAATCAGTGTGGCAAAGGTGCTGATTATGACGCAAATACCCAAACTTTAGATGGTGTTTTTGGCACTAATCTCCAAATTTTAATCAATATAGTCAGTTCACATTTTCATCGGTCGAGAAATATTATTTATCGTGGTATGGAATTTTTTTAGCGGCGTTTGTTTATATGTTGGCAATTATTTTCAACCGTTTTTTTACGTTGGACTAAAAAAATCAGTAAATTTGCGGTCGGTTCAATTGCCTGCGGCACCGTGCACCGGTCTTCGACCGACG
>CAYWAM010000004.1:0-9529 GCA_964456545.1 uncultured Bacteroides sp. | reverse complement strand
AATTTGCGGTCGGTTCAATTGCCTGCGGCACCGTGCACCGGTCTTCGACCGACGCACACTATTGCCCGACACGCTAATGAATTTATTCAGATCTAAATATATACGGAAATGATACCACCGATTTATTCACCTGCTGAAAACCGCTATGAAAATGGTATGCGCTATCGTCGTAGCGGCCGCAGTGGCATACTTTTGCCCGAAATTTCGCTCGGATTGTGGCACAACTTTGGCGACGTAGACTTGCTGTCGAACTCGCTCAAGAAGGCTCACTACGCCTTCGACCATGGCATCACGCACTTCGATTTAGCCAACAACTATGGCCCAAGCTACGGTTCGGCCGAGGAAACGTTTGGCTTGATTATGGAGAAGTCGTTCCGCCCCTATCGCGACGAGCTGTTTATCTCCACAAAAGCCGGACACGACATGTGGCCCGGCCCCTACGGTGAGTGGGGCTCGCGTAAGTATCTCTTTGCAAGCCTCGAACAGAGTTTGAAGCGTATGAAGCTCGACTATGTCGATATCTTCTATTCGCACCGCTACGACCCCGACACGCCGCTCGAAGAGACGCTGCAGGCTCTTGTCGACATCGTGCGCCAAGGCAAGGCTCTATATGTCGGCATTTCGAAATATCCTAAGGATGCAGCTGAGTTTGCGTATAAATATCTGGCCGATAGCAAGGTGCCGTGTCTGCTCTATCAAGGTCGCTATAATATCTTAAATCGCGAGCCTGAGGAAGAGGGTATCCTGGCCGGAGCGAAAGCTGCCGGTTCGGGATTTATTGCATTCTCGCCGTTGGCCCAAGGATTGCTCACTGACCGTTATCTCGACGGCATCCCGGCCGACTCGCGCGTGGCTCGCGGTGGATACTTGAAAAAGGAACAGCTCACAGAAGGAACGCTCGACAAAGTTCGCCAACTCAACGAGGTGGCTCGTCGTCGCGGACAGTCGCTGGCCGAAATGGCTCTGGCCTGGCTACTCAAGGACGACCTCGTGACGAGCGTAATCATCGGCGCCAGCTCCGTCGAGCAAATCGAGCGCAACCTCAAGGCTATCAAAAACACGACTTTCTCGGCTGAAGAGTTGGCTGAAATAGACCGCATCAGCAAGTCGTAACAGCGCGTCTTGCTTAATCGTAAATAAAAAATGACCGGCACTTCGTGGTAAGAGCCGGCCATTTTTTTTGGGAGGGATGTCGGTTTACGATTGTTTTGGGGGGTATTCGGAGGCGCGGCGCGGGTTCATCGGGAACCAGCCTTTGATTACGCGCTGGCGCTGTTCGAAGATTTCGAGGATGCTCCAGAACGACGAGAAGCCGACGACACCGGCCAGAGTCGACCACATAATGTCGTCGACCAGTAGCGACAGGGCGCACATGGCCACGCCCAGCAAGGCAAACCACCACCAGCAACGTGTGCCGAAGTAGTATTCGCTTTTAATCACGATGGGGTGGAATAGTCCGATTATCAAGAATGTGCCGAGGCCTATGACGAGCCCCGACAGATGGTATTGGGCTAAGAGTTCGCTCATGTCGTTTTTATTGTTGAGTGTTAGTGATTTGTTCTTATTTACGGCGCGAGAGCCAACGGCGCACAGGCTCGTCGTAGAGTCGCAGGGCGGCGTATGCCACCAGGATGTTCAGAGCCATGACACCTATTGCTACGGGCCAGGTTTCGGCCAGGGTGTACTGCTCGGTGTCCATGAGCCATTTGTAGAAGAGGTACATCACCGGGTAGTGAGTGATGTAGAGCGGGAACGAAATGTCGCCCAGGAACTTGCACACGCGGTTGGAGAAGGCGTCGCGAGTCTGGCCCGAAGCGCCGAGCCATACCAGGATGGGGAAGGCTACGATGATGCAGGCCGATTCGTACACGCCGTTGAGGCAGATTGCGCCGTCGGTCGGAAGGACAGGCACAATGAACAGGGCCAGCAGGGCTGCTGAGCAAATCCAGAATGCGCCCTTGATGGCTACGGGCTTGAAGATGCGCGACAGGAATATGCCGCATGTGAATGGGAATAGCATGCGCAGCGAGCCGGTCAGGATGCCGTAGTCGGCCATGGTCCAGCCCACGCTGAGCGAGCCGGCGCCGGAGGCGTCGGTCCAGGTGTAGGCAGCAAGGCACAGACCGAGTACCACGGTCAGTGCGCCGACCACGCGAGTGCGGCAGCGGCTGATGACGAGCGCGTAGATGATGTTGCCGATGTATTCGAAGAAAAGCGACCATGCCGGGCCGTTGAGCGGGAAGGCTTCGCCGTTGCCGCGCACTTCGTAGGAGCAACCGGGAATGGCCGGTATGAAGAGCATGGCGCACAGCAGAGACAGCATGATTGAGGTCCAGCTCACTTGCGTGCCATCCCACTGAGTGCAGCCTTGGATGGCGAAGCAGATGGTGCCGAAGATAGCGCCGAATATCACCATGGGGTGCAGGCGGATGAGGCGTCGGCGGGCGAAGTCGGCGAGCGACATCGAGCGGTGCAGGCGGTCGTCGTAGGCGTATCCGATGACGAAGCCCGAGAGCATGAAGAAGAAGTCGACGGCGAGGTAGCCGTGGTTGATGGTGCCGATAACGGGCGCGCCCGAGGCGAAGGCAAAGCCCTCGTGTATGTGGTAGAATACTACAAGGAGAGCTGCGACGCCGCGAAGGCCGTCGAGGAGCGCGTAGTGAGGTTTGGAATCGGAGAATGACATGTTATTGATAGATATTTAGTGTAGGGGGAAGATTACTTTTTTTGCGCTTGGTTGAAGAGGTTTTCGAGGGCGTCGGTGAGCAAGTCGAGCACGAGTTCGAAGCCTTCGGCGCCTTCGTAGTAGGGATCGGGCACGTGGTCGTAGCGTGTAGCTATGTTGCCCATCCAGTCGCTCATCGGATGGATTTTGGCCATGGCTTCGGGCGATGGCGCCAGTTCGCGCAGGTCGGATATGTTGCTCGAATCCATGCCGATGATGATGTCAAAGTCGTCGAAGTCGGTGGTGCGCACCTGGCGCGCGCGGTGGGTTAGTTCGAAGCCGCGGCGGCGAGCGTGGATGCGCATGCGGTTGTCGGGCAGCTGGCCGGTGTGCCAGGCGCCGATGCCGGCCGAATCTATTACCCACCGGTCGGCGGCGCCTTCGCGCTCGACAATGGCGCGGAAGATGCCTTCAGCGGCCGGCGAGCGGCAGATATTGCCAAGGCACACGAAGAGGACGCGCAGCGGACGCTGCTCGGGGAGTTCGGGATATTTATTTTTCATTGCGTAAGTCGTTGATGATTAGCGATGCTGCGCGCTCTGATGCTCCCGCCGGGCCGAGGATGTCGCGCATCTGTTGGTATCCTTCGAGCTGAGCGGCGCGTGCCGGCGAGTTGTTGGGCGTGAGTTGCTGCAGACGTTCGGTCACGGCTTGAGGGGTGCAGAAGTGGAGGAGCATCTCGGGTATGATTTCGCGGTCGGCGATTAGGTTGGGTAGCGACACGAAGCGTACTTTCAGCAGGCGCTTCATCAGGTTGTAGGCCAGCTTTGAGCCGTTTGAGCGGTACATCACCACTTGTGGCACGCCGGCAAGGGCGGCCTCTAGGGTGGCGGTGCCCGATGTGACCAGGGCGGCATGGGCGTGTGCCAGCAGCTCGTGGGTGGCACTACGCACGACTTTGAACTTGGTCAGTCCGCTGTAGACACTGTCGTCGATGGCCGGCGCTCCGGCTACGACGATGGTGTAGCCCGGGAATTGACGCGCTACGGCATCCATCACCGGCAGGTTGCAGCGGATTTCGCCGCGGCGGCTGCCGGGCAGCAGGGCTATGAACGGGCGGTTGGCTCGCAGGCCGTGAGTGGCTGCGAATTCCTCGCGCGAGGGTGTGTCGGCTAGTGCGCGTTCGATTTCTTCGACCGACGGATTGCCTACATAGGTGGCTTGGTCGTAGTCGTGGCTGCGGTAAAAGTCGGGCTCGAAGGGTAGGATACACAGCACGCGGCGCATCAGTCGGCGTATGGCTTTTACGCGCCACTGCTTCCAAGCCCAAATTTTGGGCGATATATAATAGTATGTGGGAATCGAGGCCTTGGCGGCAGTCTCGGCAACTTTGAGGTTGAAGCTCGGATAGTCAATCAGAATCAGCGCGTCGGGTTTGGAGTCGACGACGGCATGGCGAGCCGTGGCGAGGTTTTTGCGCACCTTGCCTAAGTTGCGGAGCACTTCGCTGAAGCCCATGTAGGCCATTTCGCGATAGTGGATAATGGGGGCGTGCCCGGCCACGTCGGCCATGAGGTCGCCGCCCAGGAATGTAAAGCGTGCTTGCGGGTCGGCTGCGGCCAGTTGCTGCATCAGTTGCGAGGCGTGCAGGTCGCCCGAGGCTTCGCCGGCTATGAGAAAGTAGTGCATCAGCGTCGTTTTTTGAAGAAGTCAACAATCAGTGCGGCGCATTCGTCGGCCATGACGCCCCATTCGACTTCGGCCTTTGGGTGAAAAGGCGAAGCGGATGTGAGCGACCGATAGCCGCGGCGTTCGTCGCCGGCGCCGATGACGATGCGTCGGATTTGGCTCCAGCCTATGGCGCCGGCGCACATCAGGCATGGCTCCAGGGTGACGTAGAGCGTGGCGTCGTCGAGATATTTGCCTCCACGTTCGTTGGCCGCAGCGGTGATAGCTTGCATTTCGGCGTGAGCGGTGACATCGCGGAGGGTCTCCGTGAGGTTGTGGCCGCGTCCTACGATGCGTCCGCCGGCCACTACGATGGCTCCGACGGGAATTTCATCCTCGGCCATGGCTTGGCGAGCTTCGCCGAGCGCCATCTTCATATAATATATATCGTCGGGGGTAATCATTCTTATAGATGCGTCAGAGGTTGAGTGTGAGGCCTTCGTTGGCGGCTACGATTTCGCCGCTGAAGGTGTTGGCGGCTTCGCGGGCAAATTGGTTGATGTCGTGGTAGACCTTAGAGTAGTGTCCGAGCACGAGGCGGCGAGCGCCTGCGGCCGTGGCAATCAGCCCGGCTTGCGAGGCAGTGGAGTGTCCGCGAGTTTTGGCCTTGGCCAGGCAGTCGTCGCAGTAGGTCGCTTCGTGGTAGAGTGTGTCGACGCCGCGCACCCATTCGGCGATGGCCGGCTTATAGGCTGTGTCGCTGCAGTAGGCGTAGCTGCGAGCAGGTGTGGGGTCGGTGGTGAGCATGGCGTTGGGGATGACTCGGCCGTCGGGACGAACGAAGTCGGCGCCATTCTTAATATCGTTCATGCGGCTTACGGGTACTTCGTGGTAGCGTACCATGTCGCCGATGATGTGTCGTTGGCCCGGTTTTTCTTTGAACAGGAATCCGACGGCGGGCACGCGGTGGTCGAGCGGGAAGGTCTCGACGGTGAGCGACTTGTCGTCGACGATGGTCGCTTGGCCCGGCTCGAGGATGTCGTATTCGATGGTGTAGGGGCGTTCGCGGCAGAAGACGCGCAGTATGCGGTCGAGCACGTCGGCGCCTTCGGCAAAGGTGTGCACGGTGATGGTGCCGCTGATGTCGTGCAGGGCCATGGTCGATAGCAGGCCCGGCAGGCCCAGGAAGTGGTCGCCGTGGAGGTGCGATATGAATATGTGGGTGAGGCGGTTGAGCTTCAGACGCATGCGCTTGAATTGCAACTGCGCACCTTCGCCGCAGTCGATCATCATGAGTTGGCCGCGAAAGTCGATGACTTGGCACGAAGGCAGATGGTAAGCCGTAGGGGTGGCTGAACCGCAGCCGAGGTAGTTGATGTCGAATGCAGGCATTTAGGGTAAGACTTTAGGTGGTTAATTCGTTGGGAATGAGGGAAGCGATAGGGGCCAGGCCGGTGTAAGTGCCGGTATTGGGCTCCAGTCGGTAGTCGGGGCGCATCAACAAGAAGTGGCAAAGGCCGATGCCGCAGTCGAGCAGCAGCATCGAATCTTTGGGGTCGCCGAATATGTCGACTGAGCCTGACGGATTGAACGCAATGCGCCAGGGTTGGCGGTTGCAAGCGCTGGGTGCCAGTCGAATGGCTTCGACGGCTTCGGTCAAGTGCTCGGGCATAGCGCCGGCGATAATCAGCTCGGAAAGCGGGCGGCGGCTGCGAGCGTGAACGGCGCTGCGCATCACTCGCTCAATCAGCCCGGCGCGTGGCGCGGCATATCCCACGGCGATGACGGCTGCGATGTCGTGGCCGGCGGTGCGGCGAGTCAATGAGCGGTTGAACGTGCCGCTAATCCAGCAGGTAGCCAAGCCGTGTCGAGTGAGCTCCACGACGAGTCGCTCGCCTTCGATGCCGGCTTGCAGCTGGTCGTCGGCCGCCACGGCTACATAGCGTGGGCGGCCCTTGATGATGCCGTATGTGCCTACACGCCCCGAACCGAGTGCATCAGGGTCGAGCACGGTGAGTGTCGGGCTGTCGGCACACAATTCCTCAAGCAAGCCGGCAGGCACCGCTTGGTCGGTGAACGTGCGGGTCGATATTCGTCGGGCGATTGCTTCAGAAATTGTCAACATAGAGGGTAGTTTGAGGAGTGATTAGATGATGCGGTTTTTGAAGCCCATCTCGGTCAGAGCGCGGCTCACGGCCTGTCCGCGGTCGCCCTGTATGAGAATTTCGCCACCGCGGCATGAGCCTCCCACGCCGAGCACCTTTTTCAGGCGTGAGGCTACGCTGTCGATTTCTTCGTCAGCGATGGTGAATCCGGCGATGATGGTGGCAACCTTGCCACCGCGACCTTTGCGTTCGACTATAATGTCGAGTCGCTCCTTTTGAGTGGTTTTAGGTTCGGTCGCAACCTCCGGCTCGGCCGGGCTATCGGCTTCGGGCATATCGGCTCGGAGACCCATTAGTTTTTCGCGCCAGTCGTCGGTCATCATTCGTGGTCGGTGTGTTGTACGTGAATAGAGTCAGCGATTTCGTCTTCGACGCCTACGAGCGAGTCGCGAGGCATTTCGAGATACGAGCCTACGAATGTGAGTGTTATCAGCTGCGAAGCGCCGTCCGACGAGCATGAGGCCAAGTAGTTGGCTACGGAGTCGGCATCGAGCGAGCGAGCGCGGTTGAGGCAGCGCACGGCAGCGCCGTCGTTGGCGCCCGGTTCGTCAGATAGCTGCACGTACATCTCGGCCAACTGGCAAAGTTGAGAGACCGTAAGCTCATTGAAAGCAGCTGTGTCGGCTAGCAGTGCGTCGCAGGTCTTCTGGCAGCTTTTTTGGTTTCCGGCGGCCAGGGCTGCAGTGGCTTTGGCCACCGGGTCGTCGGTAGCAGTCGAGCTGCAAGCCATGGCTACGATGGCAATTAATATGTAGATTAGGCGTTTCATATATTTTTGACTTTCTGGGCGAAAGCGTGCATCTTGAGGGCTGCATCGGCTGCTTCAGAGCCTTTGTTGCCGAGGCAACCACCGGCGCGGTCGAGTGCGTCTTGTTCGCAATCGACGGTGAGTACGCCGAAGATGACGGGTATGTCGCAGTCGGCATTCAGCGAGGTGATGCCTTGAGTGACGCTTTGGCATACGTAGTCGAAGTGGGGAGTGCCGCCGCGGATTACACATCCGAAGACGATGATTACATCGTAGGCGCCCGTTTCGATGAGTGACGATGCGGCGAATGTGAGTTCTACGGCTCCGGGCACGCTATAGCAGTCGATTAGGTCGTCGTCGATGCCGTGTTCGTGAAGGGTGGCAACGCATCCTTCGGTTAGTGCGCCGGTGATGTGTCCGTTCCACTCGGCGGTGACGATGGCTACGCGTACATCTCCGTCGATTTCAGCGTTGAACGGGTTGGGTAGGCTGTTGTTTAATCCTGTTGACATAAGTTATATTTTCAATTGCCAGTCGTCTTGCACGTTGGCCGAAGCGGCAATGGCTTCGTCGGCCACATGGCGTAAGATGGCTGAGCGGATTTCTTCGGAAGCGCCGTCGAGATTGGCGGCATAAAGGTCGCGGTCGAAAATTGCACCTGCTACGCCTGCGATAATGCCTGCGTTGAGCAGTAGCGAACCGCCGATATTGGTCGGAAGGTCTATTTTTGTTGATTCCTTGCCGGTGTAGTAGGCAAGTGTGGCGGCTGTGGGGTCGACGTTGATCATCGAGTGACAATAGTAGTCGATGTGATTGCGGTAGCATGTGTTGCCGTCGGCAGCGCCGAAGATGTGTTGAAGGTCTTCGGAGCGGGTGACTACCATGTCGGCAAATTCGAGGTTCTCGAAGATGGCGGGCATCACTCGTGTTATGCGACTGCAGCGGTCGGGGCGAAAGCCCGGTACGTAGACCATGATGGCTTTGTGGTCGCAGCAGCTTTGCAGGAAGGGGACGAGTCGCGTGCGCATGCGCTCGTCAAGAGTGTAGTAGCCGCCGTATACCACGATAGTGCGGTCGTCGACACGTGGCCATACGATATCGAAGCCGCCATCGCCGTAGTTTTCATAGCGCGTGGCTTTGTAGGCTTCGGGAGTCTCCGAGGGTGTGAACACTGTCAGCGGCGAGTGTCCTTGCGTGAATCGGTCAACTGCTGAGCAGTCGACTCCGGCATCGGTCAGGTATCCGACCAGCATGTCGCCAATCGGGTCGGCCGATGTCTCAGAAGCCATCACTACCGGAAGGCCTTTGCGCGCCATGTGCATAGCAGCCATGGCTATGCGGCCGCCGAGAATCGAGCCTATGGGGCGCTCGGTGCCAAATACGATGTCGAGTGCGCACTCGCCGATACAGATAATTTTATTCATGATTATTTTTTATCGGCGCCGGTATGTTCGCCGCGTGCGGCTTGGCCCAGATAGCCACCGTGGTGACGGCGAGCGTAGTCGGCACGATTGAAGCCAATGGCTTTCATGACGTTGACAACCAGCACGTCGCCGATGACGGTCATCATCGTGGTCGAGGTAGTGGGTGTGAGGCCCAGAGGGCACACTTCGGGCTCGGGACCGGTGATTAGTGCTACGTCGGCCATGCCGGCTAGGGGGCTGTCGGCTTTGCCGGTGATTACAATCAGCGGCACGTTGCTATACAAGCCGCGAGCTAGGTTGACCAGCTCTACGATTTCGCTTGTCTTGCCTGAATTGGAAATCAGCAGCATCACGTCGTGAGGTTGCATTACGCCTAAATCGCCGTGCTGGGCTTCGGCCGGGTGTAGGTTCACTGCCGGTGTGCCCGTCGACGAGAATGTCGTGGCGATATTCATAGCAATTTGGCCGGCTTTGCCCATGCCTGAGGTTATGAGCTTGCCACCCAGATGGTGTACGTGCTCTACGATAAGCTCTACGGCGCGTTCGTATCCGTCAGTGACGGGGATCGACATGATGGCGCGGCTCTCGGCTTCGAGTATCTCTCGCATTGATTCTTTGACGTTCATCTCTGTAAGTTTGATTTGCAAAATTAACAAATCTTAGCCGTACTTGCAAGCGAAAAACACATACTGTCCTTTGCCGATTGCTCGCTATATTGCTTGCGACGCGCCGAGAGGTGTCCGACACCATGTATTTATACATGATGGAGGCTGTGTCAAAATGAACAGCCTCCTGAATATTGGGATTTATGTTATAGTCGAGAGAGGTGCTATGGTTGTCTCAAAATCACGGAAATTTT
>CAYWAM010000003.1:82742-97528 GCA_964456545.1 uncultured Bacteroides sp. | reverse complement strand
GCTATAGATATGGAGCCGAAAAGACACTAAAATCGATGAAAAAGTGCTAACTTTGCAAATAAGAACTTCACATATATAATATGATCCATATTTGGCTCGACGAAAGCGATAAACACGGAATGTACTACTCCAATTTTTATGGAGGAATATTGGTGCAATCTCAACACAAAGAGATTGTACTTCAACGCATGGAAAAGATTAAGAACGAGCTGAATATACAAGATGAAATTAAATGGCAAAAAGTTAATGCTTACCATTACGACAAGTATGTTCGTCTTGTAGATGAATTGTTTGAAATGGGAAAGGAAGGACTATTAAAAATAAGAATATTCTTCCGCCATAATCAATATGAACCCGAGTTAACGGCAGAAAAACGCAAAGAGGAATACCCGATTTTATATTATCAGTTCATAAAATATGCGTTTGGGTTAATCTTTGCAGAAGATAAAGAAGGTATGCGCTTATATCTTGATGAGATACCTTTGAACCAAGAGGATAAGCGAAATTTTGTAGCTCATTTGTATAGCCTAAACAACGACCATGACTTCAAGGCTAAAGGAGTGCATTTTGTAGAAAAGGGTATTTCAGAGGTTGATTCAAAAACACACTTACCTTTACAGTTTATGGATGTGGTACTTGGAGCGATATGCTTCAAACTAAATGAAAAGGATAAGTTGAAGTCTGATGGAGATGAAAGACCTGGCAAACGAACAATCCTCAAGCTAAAGCTATACAAGTATATAAATGCAAAAATTCGTGAGATTTACCCTGATTTCAATATTGGCATAAGTACGCCAATAAAGGAAGATAGCGACCGTTGGTTCCAGATTTATAGGCATTGGAGTTTCAAGCCCAAGCATCATACGCGCAATTTAACACGAACCAAAAGGGCAAAAAAATAGTCCTGCGTAACCTACACTTGTGAGCTACGCACTTTTCACGTAGCCGTTCAGTCACGACAGGATATTTTTATACCGCAAAATTACTATAATTTTCGCGATAGTCAAAATCAAAACGTTTTTTTTGACAAAAAAGTTCTGGGATTAATGGTTAAAAACATTTAAATCTCACGCAAAAAGAGCCTTTGACTCGGTCGGAGCCTCGTCGAGCTAAAGGTTGTCTTTCGGAAAGACTCTGAAGTGGGTCGGGCAGTATCAGCTACGGCGGAACACATTACCATTTCTTTGCAGGCAAAGCGCTACGCGATGACTTCGAAGTTGTCGAGCGAGTCGTTGAAATCCATATAATCATCGACTGCTTCGGCACCGTACTTTTCGCTCATTTGGTTGTATTCATTTTGTGGAATCGGGTTATTTTGCTGCAAAGATAACTCAGATTCCGGGGTTAAACTCCCCCTATGGTGGCGCACTTCTTGATTAAATTTTACTAGCCGGCGATGCTTCTATAAGCTGTTTGTGGATATTATCGCCATAATACGGGTAGATAATACCAGCGTAGCGGTGACTGCGCTTTTTCGCGTCGCGACGTGTTGCAGAGTCGATGTGGAAATGAACGTGGATGGATTATTAATCGTGCTTTTTGCTTGTGAAATATTTTGTAAAGTGGCAAAAAGTGACTATATTCGCGAAGTTATTTTTCATTTTGATAATTCTGTAGACGTAAATCACAAGATATGGCCCTCATAATACCCCAGCGATATAATCGCAAATTGCTACCCGAGACCACCGAAGTGGCTATTAAAATGATAAAGCAGCACTTCCAGCAAGCACTGGCCAAGGCGCTCGGCCTCCGCCGTGTCACCGCTCCGCTGTTTGTGATGTCGGGTACCGGACTTAATGACGACCTCAACGGCGTCGAACGGCCCGTCAGTTTTCCCGTGAAGGCTCTCGGCGACCGTCGTGCCGAAGTGGTGCACTCGCTGGCTAAGTGGAAACGTGTAAAACTCGGCGCCTACGACATAGCGCCCGGCTATGGCATTTACACCGACATGAACGCCATCCGTGCCGACGAAGAGCTCGATAACTTGCACTCGCTCTACGTCGACCAATGGGATTGGGAGCAGACCATACGTAGCACCGACCGCACCGTGCTCTATCTCAAACAGACTGTCGAAAAAATCTACCACGCCATTCGCCAAACCGAATTGGCCGTATACGAGCAATTTCCGCACATCACTCCGCGCCTGCCCGAGCACATTACATTCTTACACGCCGAAGAGTTGCTGCAGCTCTATCCCGACCTATCGCCACAAGAGCGAGAACACCGTGCCGCGTGCGAGCATGGCGCTATATTCATCATCGGCATAGGCGCGCCGCTATCCGACGGACTACCGCACGATCACCGCGCACCCGACTACGATGATTGGAGCACACCCACGGCCGACGGCTATGTCGGGCTCAACGGCGACCTTATCGTCTGGGATACGGTGCTTGGCCGTTCGGTAGAGCTCTCGTCAATGGGTATCCGCGTCACGGCCGACTCCCTCGCTCGCCAGCTCGAGGCTTCGCACTGCACCGAGCGCGCATCGCTCGACTTCCATCGCCGCTTGCTCGCCGGCGAGCTACCTTGCTCGATTGGTGGCGGCATTGGCCAAAGCCGCATGTGTATGTTTCTGCTCCAAAAAGCCCACATTGGCGAAGTGCAAGCCTCAATTTGGCCCCCCGAGCAAGTGGCACTCTGTGCCCGAGCCGGCATAGAATTGCTTTAAGCTTTTTAGGCTAATACCAATCGTAATTCTTTATATTCGTTGTGATATTAATTGTAATTCTCGTAACACACTGGTCCACAATCTAATACCCCCCCCTGCGACCAAAATGACGATCTGAAAATTGCATTTGTAAGAAATTTAGCGTAATTTTGTAGACTAATTCACATTTTCTTGGCATTGGATATTAGTAAAGCCAGATTCTATATCCAATATTTCCGAGTACTTTTTATTGAGAGAACTGCTTTGAAGTGCTATATTGCTATGTGGCAAATTTAAGGATAATGTTGATGAAAGATCGTATAATTGAGAGAATTAGCCATAACTTATTGGTTAATAAATTTATGTCGGCACCTTCTCCGCGATGGCTGGTGCTGGGCGTAGACTTGATGTTGGTGGCGCTGAGCTGCCTGATTACTTATACATGTAATCCTGATTCGAATCTGTATTCTATTGGCGCATTTGACACTCCGCTGGTTCGAGGGGCTGTAATATTCGGCGTGTACATGGCTATGATGCTGCTAGTACACACGTATCGCTACATCGTCCGCCTTTCGATGGTCGAGGATATGTACCGCATCGTTGTGCTGGTACTTGCGTCGTCGATGCTGCTTACGGCGATTTCCGGAGTGTGCTTTGTGGCCACCGGCAGTCCGTGTTTCAATCTTTGGAATATCTTCGTAATAGGCTTGATGTCGTTTTCGTCGCTGATGCTGGTGCGCTTGGCCATCAAGTATTTCTATCGACAGTTCTTAGATGTTGAAAAGCGACGCAAGCGTGTCATCGTGCTTGGCTCGTCGGTCAATTCGTTTGCCGTCGCTTCGCAGCTCAATGCTGAAATCGATGGCTCGTTTCAGGTCGTAGCTTTGCTGACCCTCTCATCCGAATTAAATACGAAGTATATCAATGATATACCCGTCCTTGCATATAATCCGGAGACAATTGGCGATATTTTCCAGCATTATAATTGCAAACGATTGATTTTCCCGGCGATTCAGCTTAAGTTTATCCGTAGCGGAGCCGCTGACATATTTCTGAAGAACAACATTCAGCTGCTGATGTACAGTGGAGTCGAGAAGTTCGATAACGAAGCCGACAGCGCATCGACCAACGTCTCGGCCAACGTGCGCGACATCCATATTGAAGACCTGCTGGGTCGCGATGTCATCAAGACCGATACTACCGAAGTCGAAAACGTGCTCCGCGACCAAGTGGTAATGGTGACCGGCGCTGCCGGTTCGATTGGCTCGGAAATTGTCAACCAAGTAGCTGCTATGCGTGCTCGCGAAATTGTGCTGCTTGACCAAGCCGAAACTCCGATGCACGAGCTGCAGCTGATGATGGAGCAGCAGCACCCCGATGTGAAGATTCACTTGTTCATTGCCGATGTGGCCAATCGCCTACGTGTCGAGCAAGCGTTCAAGCGCTATCAGCCGCGCTACGTTTTTCATGCAGCGGCCTACAAGCATGTGCCTATGATGGAGCGCAATCCGTCGGAAGCTATCATGACAAACGTTATCGGTACGAAAAATCTAGCCGACTTGGCCGTCGATTTCGGTGTCGAAAAGTTTGTGATGGTGTCTACGGATAAGGCTGTGAACCCGACCAACGTGATGGGCGCGTCGAAGCGCATTGCCGAAATCTATGTGCAATCGCTCTTCTATCACCTCTCGCGTCGCAACCCTGATGGGCGCCGAAATACGCGATTCATTACCACTCGTTTTGGCAACGTCCTTGGCTCGAATGGTTCGGTAATTCCTCTGTTCCGTCGTCAGATAGAGCAGGGCGGCCCTGTCACTGTGACGCACCGCGATATTATCCGATACTTCATGACCATACCCGAGGCTTGTTCGCTCGTGCTGCAAGCCGGTACGATGGGCAATGGTGGCGAAATTTACGTTTTCGACATGGGCCAACCTGTCAGAATCTACGACCTGGCCGAGCGCATGATTTCGCTATCGGGCTTGCGTCCGGGCGAGGATATCGAGATTGTCGAGACCGGTCTGCGTCCGGGCGAGAAACTCTACGAAGAGCTTCTCAACGACAAGGAAATGACTATGGCTACTTGCCACAACAAGATTATGATAGCCAAGGTGCGCGTCTACGACTACGACGATGTGTCGGCCCACATCAGCGCACTCACCGAATGTACCGAACGTGGCGAATATCATGATATCGTGGCTGAAATGAAGCGTATTGTCCCCGAATTCAAGTCGAAAAATTCTGTTTGGGAAAGTATCGACAGCGAAATCAAATCTGATGAATTGATAAAAGAAATTAAGATATGAAACGTACACTAATTACACTTTTTGCCGTTTTGGTGCTGAGCACGCCTAGCTTGCTGGCCTCGAGCCCGCTCGATTTTCTTTCGGGGGTTGTCAGCTCGGTCACCTCGTCGAGCAAATTTGAAATTAAGGACTTGGAAGGAACATGGCAGTATAAATCGCCTGCGGTTTCATTCAAAAGCGACGATGCTCTGGCTAAGGCCGGCGGCGTAGCTGCTTCGGCTGCTGCTGAGAGCAAACTGGCTCCTTACTACAAGCGTCTTGGACTCAATACAATTAATATTACATTTGATGCTGAAGGTAACTTCACCATTAAGGCTAAGAAGTTTACTTTGACGGGCGTCGCTGTCAAAAATAGCGACTCGGGCGAGCTGACTCTGCAATTCCAAGCTGCCGGCAAAATCAATCTTGGCAAAATCTCGGCAGTTGCCACCAAAGATGCTACCGGTGTGCTGACTCTTACCCTCGACGCTTCGCGCGTGATTACCATTGTTCAGAAAGTAGCGACTTTTGCCAACAATCAGACTCTCAACACCATGTCTGACCTTTTGGACAAATACGAAAACATCTACGCAGGCGCAAAATTCAAGAAGAAATAATGTAACTGTCACGACTAACAAAAGCGGCCGACCCGAATTGCTACGTGGTCGGCCGCTTTGTGTATGTGCGTTATGCGTGTCAAGCCGGTGGCTGCTATGCTTCCGGTGCGAGCATTTGCAAGAAGGTTTGCTCGTCGATGATTGGAATGCCCAGCTTCGAAGCCTTCTCAAGCTTGGCCGGCCCCATGTTTTCGCCGGCGAGCACGTAGTCGGTCTTCTTGGAGATAGAGCCGACGTTGCGTCCGCCGTTGGCTTCAATCATGGCTTTGTATTCGTCGCGGCTGTGCAGGGCAAAGACACCGCTGATGACGAATGCCTTGCCGCCGAGCAGGTCGGTGCGCTCCTCATCAGAGCCTTCAGGCATTGACATGGTGACGCCGGCAGCGCGCAGACGCTCGACTGCGCGGCGGTTGACGTCGCGGCTGAAGTAGTCGATAATCGAGGCAGCGATGCGCGGGCCCACGTCCTCGATGGCTTCGAGGCGCTCGGCCGGCCACGTCATCAGTTCGTCGATATTGCCCGTGGCGCGGGCTATCTTGCGCGCCGTGGTCTCGCCTACGTAGGGAATCGACAGAGCGAATACCACGCGCTCGAATGGCACTTCTTTGCTGGCTTCAATGCCGGCCACTACGCGCTCGGCGCTCTTGGTGGCGAAGCCTTCGATGAGCATCAGGTCGTTGGGTCGCAAGTCGTAGAGGTCGCTGAAGTCGTTGACCAAGCCGGCATTGTAGAGTGCGGCGGCGGTTTCCTCGCCGATGCCGTCGATGTTCATCATGCGGCGACCTACGAAGTGCTCGATGCGGCCGATAATCTGAGGCGGGCAGCCATATTTGTTGGGACACTGCCAGGCGGCCTCGCCTTCGATGCGAATCAGCTGAGTGCCGCATGCCGGGCAGTGGCTTACGAATTCTACCGGTGCCGCGCCTTCGCTGCGCGCGTTGGTGTCGACGCCGGTGATTTTCGGTATGATTTCGCCCCCTTTTTCTACGTAGAGCATATCGTCGTGGCGGATGTCGAGTTGGCGCATGATGTCTTCGTTGTGAAGCGAAGCGCGCTTGACGATGGTGCCCGACAGTAGCACCGGCTCCAGGTTGGCTACGGGCGTGATGATGCCCATGCGGCCCACGTCGAACGACACGAAGCGCAGGCGGGTCAGCGCGCGCTCGGCCGGAAACTTATAGGCCACGGCCCAGCGTGGCGACTTGGCTGTGAAGCCCAGGTTGAGTTGCTGGCGGCGCGAGTTGACTTTGAATACCAAGCCGTCGGTGGCTACGGGTAGCTCGCGGCGCGCCGTGTCCCAGTGGCGGATGTATTGGTCTACGGCTTCGAGGCTGTCGAGGCAGGTCATAGCGTCTGACACTTTGAAGCCCCAGCTTCGAGCCATCATCATGTTGTCGTAGTGGTTGTCGCAGGGCAGATTGTCGCCCAGCAGGTAGTAGAGGTAGGCGTCGAGGCCACGGCGGGCTACTTCGGCCGGGTTGAGCAGCTTCAGGGTGCCGGCGGCGGCGTTGCGCGGGTTGGCGAAGAGCGGTTCTTCGTTGAAGGCGCGCTCAGCGTTGATGCGTTCAAAGGATTTGTAGGGCAGCACTATCTCGCCGCGGATTTCAAAGAAATCGGGCCAGCCTTCGCCGGTGAGTTGCAGTGGTATCGAGCGGATGGTCTTTACGTTTTCGGTGACGTCGTCGCCCTGCGTGCCATCGCCGCGAGTCACGGCTCGCAGCAGTCGGCCATGCTCGTAGATGAGCGATATGCCGGTGCCGTCGAATTTCAGCTCGCCCACGATGTCGACTTTCTGGCCGGGCAGCGCTTCGAGCATGCGGCTCACCCACTGGTCTACGTCGTCCATCGAGTAAGTGTTGGCCAGCGATAGCATCGGATACACGTGTGCTACTTGGCGGAAGCCGTCGCTGATATCCGAGCCTACGCGATGTGTGGGCGACAGAGGGTCGTCGTACTCCGGATGCGCCTTCTCGAGTGCTTCCAGCTCCTTCATCATCATGTCGTAGTCGTAGTCGGAAATCGTGGGCGAGTTGTCCACGTAGTAGTTGTGATTGTGGCGTTCGATATCGGCGCGTAGTTGGTCGATTTGTTGCTTGATGCTGTCCATTGACGGTTAGTCTATATTTTGGGATTTGAGAGATTCTAATGCTTTGATGACACGGTCGGGCTCGAATCCGCGGCCTACGGCAAAGCGAAATGCCTTGGTGCGCGATTCGTAGGAGTCGGGTTCGGGGAGCGAGCGCAGCTTGCGGCCGACGATGCTCAGCAGGTGGCGGTCGTAGCTTTCGAGGTCGATGTCGTCGAGTGCTTCGGCGGCGGTGTCGCGGTCGACGCCTTTTGTGTAGAGCGCCACGGCTATCTTGCGGCGACCCCAGCCGCAGTATTCAATCTTTTCGCGTACGAACATTCGGGCGAATCGGGCGTCGTCGAGCAGGCGATTTGCTTGCAACCGCTCGATGATGCGCTCGGCTGCGCTCGGCGCGATGCCCCAGGTGCGCAGGCGCTTGCGCAGCTCGCCCGATGAGTGCTCGGCACGGTTGCACAGCGCTTCGAGGCGTGTGTAAGCTACTTCGGCTGTGATGGGTCGGCGTTGAATCATAGCGAGGTGGCGCGAGCAAAGCGTTTGCGGCCCAGGTAGTCGGGCGCGATGTCGATGTCGGTGTAGCCCATGTCGGCGAGCATGCGAGCGAGCGGCTCGGCGAAGAGCGGATTGATTTCGAAGTAGAGCCGGCCACCGCTGCGAAGTCGGCCCCGGCCCATCCGGGCTATGGCGCGGTAGAAGCGCAGCGGGTCGTCGTCGGGGACAAATAGAGCCGTGTGCGGTTCGTAGTCGACGACGCGACGCTCCATGTCGGCTTCTTCGCTATCGGCGATATATGGCGGATTCGACACGATGATGTCGAGGTCGTGGCTCGCGCGCTCGGGCATGGCCAGCAGGTCGGCGCGCACGAAGTCGATGCGCACACCCAGGCGGCGGGCGTTGTCTTCGGCCACGGCTAGCGCTCGGGCCGATATGTCGATGGCTTCTATCCGAGCGAAGGGGAGGGCGCGAGCCAGGGCTATGGCTATGCAGCCCGAGCCGGTGCCGCAGTCGATGATGTGCAGGTCGGCGCGGCCGGCGTAGTCGTCGGTGATCATGTCGACGAGCTGTGCGGTCTCGGGGCGCGGAATCAGCACATCCGGGCTAACCTTCAGCGTCATGCCCATAAACTGAGCCTGCCCCACCACGTACTGCGGCGGCTCGCCTGCGGCTATGCGGTCGACGAGCGCCTGCATGCGTCCTTCGGTCTCCGGCTCTACGGTGCGGTGGCCGTCGGTGAAGATTTTCGTTGGTGTGGCACCGAGCACGTCCTCCATCAGCAGGCGTGCGGTAGCTTTGGCCTCGCCGGCGCCCAGTGCGTCGGCGAGGCTTTGTGCGATATGTCGGTTGAGCTGCTCGAGCGTCATTTACCGGGATGCTTTTCCGGGTCGGCTTCGGGGTTGTCGTCGTCGGAATATTCCCATTCGGCGTCGTCATAGTCGAATTCGATGTCTTCGCCCCAGCTTTCGCTGCTGATGTGCTGCAGGTCTTCGCCTTCGAAATCTTCGTCGTAGATTTCTTCATCATCGTTCTCGCCGGGCGTGTATTGGAAGATGAAGTCATCCTCCTCGCCGACGCGGTGCTGGTCGTCGAGCGGCTGCTGCACGATGTCGATAGTGGCCAGGCGGTTGGAGTCGTCGGTGACGGCGCGCCAGAGCATATCCTTCAGCTCGGTGATGCCAAATCCGGCTACCGACGAGATGAATACCGACGGGATGTCGGTAGGCAGCGTCTTGCGCATTTCTTCCATGAGCTCGTCGTCGAGCATGTCGCTCTTGGTGACGGCCAGTAGGCGGTGCTTGTCGAGTAGCTGCGGGTTGAACTTGCGCAGCTCCTCGAGCAGGATATTGTACTGCTCGGTGATGTCATCGGCGTCGGCCGGGACCATGAATAGCAGCACGGCGTTGCGCTCGATGTGGCGCAGGAAGCGCAGGCCCAGGCCCTTACCCTCGCTGGCGCCCTCGATGATGCCGGGAATGTCGGCCATGACGAACGAGCGGTTGTCGCGATAGGCCACGATGCCCAGCTGTGGCTCCATGGTGGTGAAGGGGTAGTCGGCAATCTTAGGGCGAGCTGCCGATACGGCCGATAGCAGGGTCGACTTGCCGGCGTTCGGGAAGCCTACGAGGCCCACATCAGCCAGCACCTTCAGCTCCAGCACGATGCTACGTTCGATGGCGGGCTCGCCCGGCTGAGCATAGCGCGGTGTGCGGTTGGTCGGCGATTTGAAGTGCCAGTTGCCAAGGCCGCCGCGACCTCCGCGCAGCAGTTTCACTTGCTGTCCGTCGCGGGTCACCTCGGCGAGGTATTCGCCCGACTCGGCGTCGTAGACGACTGTGCCGCAGGGCACGTCGACGATGACGTCTTCGCCGTCCTTGCCGAAACTACGGCCGCCTGAGCCGCTCTCGCCGTCGCCGGCAAAGATGTGTCGGCGATATTTCAGTGGCAGCAGTGTCCACATGTGGGCGTTGCCGCGAAGTATGATGTGGCCGCCACGGCCGCCATCGCCGCCGTCGGGGCCGCCTTTGGGTACATATTTAGCGCGGTAGAAGTGGCGCGAGCCGGCGCCGCCTTTGCCCGAGCGGCAAAGTATCTTTACGTAGTCAATGAAATTTGAATCTGCCATGTCGGTGTGGTGTTAGCGTGATAGATTGTTGTGATGTCGCATCAGTTCGGCCGCCTGGCGGAAGTCAGTGGGTGAGCCCACATCAATCCAGGTGCCTTTGATGGGGTAGTAGGCCACTTTGCCGCCCGACGCTATGATTTCGTCGATGAGGTCGGTGGCGTCGGTGCGCTTGTCGGGCGTCAGCCCGCGTAGCAGCTTGTTGCGGAATATGTATATGCCGGCGTTGGCGTAGTACGAGTAGGCCGGCTTCTCGGCGATGCCGGTGACGCGGTCGCCGTCGAGTGTCAGTATGGCGTAGGGCACCGACACCTGGTAGGGGATGACGGCAATGGTGGCGTCGGCCTCTGAGTCGCGGTGCTTTAGGTATAGTTCCTCGAACGCTATGGTTGTAATCAAGTCGGAATTCATCACCAGCGTGTTGCCTTCGGCAGGAATGTCGGCTAGGCGTGCCGAGCCGATGGTGCCCAGGGGCATATCTTCGCGCACGGTGCGCACGTCGACGCCGGCCACGGGGCGGGCGAAGTGCTCGTCGAGCTGGTCGGCCAGGTAGCGAGTGGTGACGGTGATGTTTGTCACCCCGACGGCCGCCAGCGCTTCGATGTTGTAGTCGATGATGGCTTTGCCTTCGATGGTGAGTAGTGGCTTGGGCGTGGTGAGCGTCATCGGACGCAGGCGTTCGCCCTTGCCGCCGGCCATTAAGATGGCCGAGAGCGGTAGCCGCGAGCGCACGGTGCTCAGGTCGACGATTTCGGCCGGAGTGCCGTCGGCGTTGAGGCGCGGCAGCAGTTTGATGCCCATGCGGCGGCAGTCGCGAATGAGTTCGACGTCGGATTCGTCGCCGCGCAGTGCCTTGAACGAGTGGCAGGCGGCGTCGGCTACGGGGCTTTCGAGGCTGTGGCCTGAGAGCAGAGCGCGGCGTATGTCGCCGTCGGTGAGCGAGCCGGTGACGGCTCCGTGGCTGTCAGTCACAAACAGGGTCATAGCGCTTGCCGGCAGCGAGTTGAGCAGGGCTAGCGCTTCGAGTAGCGTCGAATGTTCGTTGATGAGGTTGCGCATACTCATATACTTATTTTGGCGATTGATTTTTGATGATTTCTTCGGCTACGAGCCAGTCGAGTGGCGTGTCGAGGTCGACGCTGCGTTCGTGAGGCATCGGCGAGGCTACGCGGCGCGGGAAGGCTCCTAAAGCCATGACACGAATCGAGGCCGGATTGATGACGTACACGGCGCCGTTGTACTCCCAGGCTGCCGGGGCGTCCTGCCGACGGGTGTAGAGGCCGTCGCCTTTGGATATGTGCAGGAAGCCGGTGTCGGGGTCGGTCTCGAAGCAGTTGTAGTAGGGGTTCGAGGCGGCTTCAACCACGGTTACCACCATGTCGATGTCGGCGCGGTAGCGGTCGAGGGCGGCGCGGATGTCGGCGGCAGTGCGCAGCGGCGATGTCGGCTGCAGCAGCACCACGCAGTCGTAGGCGATGCCGGCGCGGTCGGCATAGTTCATGGCGTCGATTATCACCTCGCGGCTGCCGGCCGTGTCGGTAGCTAACTCGGCCGGACGCATGTAGTCGACAGGCAGGCCGGCAAGGCGGCCGGTGGCGGCGATTTCGTCGTCGTCGGTCGAGAGGATGATGTGGCGGTCGTCGGCTCCGGCGCGGCGTGCGGCGTCGATGGAGTAGTGTATCAGCGGGCGGCCTCCGAGTGGTTTGATGTTCTTGCGCGGGATGCCTTTGCTGCCTCCGCGGGCAGGTATGATGTAGAGTGGCGTCAGCATGGCAGGTCGTAGAAGCGCTTGGGCGCGTGGTCTGAGGAGTTTACGAATTCGATGATGGTGCGAGCGGCCAGCTCCACGGTGTCGGGGCGCGCGTAGGGATTGTCGCGCTTGGCGGCTAGCTGCTGCATGCGGGGCGACAGTGCTTCGGCTATGGCGGCGGCGATGTCGTCGGCCGAGTCGCCGCAGTGTATCACCGACTGTGCGGCGATGCGCCCTTTCTGGCGAATGCCGATGTCGACGGTGGGTGTGCCGGCCGAGGGGACTTCGACCACGCCGCTCGAAGAGTTGCCAATCACCACTCGAGCCATGGCCGATGCGGTCAGATAGCGCTTCATGCCGAGCGATTTAACTGCCGTCACGCGTTCGGGTTGACGGTCGCGCCAAGCGGCTATGCGGTCGATGACCACGGCCGACCGAGGGTCGCTGTTGGGGTAGGTGACTATGATGTGGAGCTGCGGAAATCGGTCGAGAGCCGCGGTGAGTGCGTCGAAGCGCACACCGGGGTCTTCCGGGTCGAGCGTAGTGGGGTGGAATGTCACCAAGGCTATGTCGGGCGAGCCGGCGATGTCGAGGCTTTCGAGCACTTCGGTCGGTGTGGGTAGCTGCTGGTTGAAGGCGTTCCACACGCCCAAGGCGCCGACGTTGACTACTCGGCCGGGCTGCTCGCCCATTTGTATGACGCGGCGACGATAGGGCTCGGTGGCTGTGAGGTGCAGCGACGCCAGCTTGGTGATAGCGTGGCGCAGCGAGTCGTCAATGGCTCCTTCGGTGACTTCGCCGCCCGAGATGTGCACAATCGGCGTGTGCATCAGCGCGGCCGCCGAGGCCACGGCCAGCATCTCGTAGCGATCGCCCAGGATGACGATGGCGTCGGGGCGCATGCGGTCCAGTGCGCGAGCCGTGCCGTCGAGGCAGGCTGCGGCTGCCAGTGCGCATGCTGCCGGTGAGTCGCTGCCGGCATCGGGCATCGGCACGCGCTCATCGATAGCGAATCCGGCCGCCTCGATTTCCGAGGCTGTGGCACCGTATTTCTCCATCAAGTGCATGTTCGTGGCGAGGATGCGCAGGTCTACGCCCGGCTCGGCCTTCAGGCGCTCAGCCAGCGGCTGCAGCAGCCCCCAGTCGGCGCGGGTGCTCGTGGCGATGCATATTTTGCGTGCGGCGCTCATCGGTGTGAGTTGGTGTGGTAGAGGGTTTAGAGCACGTTGAGCACCTGCTCCTTGATTTGTTCAAGAATGTCCTTCATCTTCACGACGATGCGCTGCATGTCGGCGTGGTTGCTCTTCGAGCCGAGGGTGTTGATTTCGCGGCCCATTTCCTGTGCGATGAAGCCCAGTTTCTTGCCTTGGCCGGGCTCGGCATCCATGGTCTCGAGGAAGTAGCGCAGGTGCTGGCTCAGGCGTTGGCGCTCTTCGTTGACATCGAGCTTCTCGATGTAGAAAATCATCTCCTGCTCCAGGCGGCCCTTGTCGTATTCGGCCACGGGGATTCGCGCAAGGCCTTCTTCGATGCGTTCGCGGATGCGCGGCACGCGCTCAGCCTCGTAGGGTGCGATGGCTTCGAGCAGCTCGCCGATGGCCTTGATGCGCTCGGCGAAGAACACTTCCAGACGCTCGCCTTCGGCGCGTCGGTGTGCGTTGAGTTCTTCGACGGCCTTGCGGCAAGTGTCGGTCAGAGCGGCCTCGATTTCGGGTGAGTTGTCTTCGTCGCCTTCGCTAATCATTACGTCCGGGAAACGCATAAGCAGGGGCATGATGTCCGACGCTGTCAGCTCGATGCCAAGGGCAGCGGCTGTCTCGTCGAGATTTTTCTTATACTGGGTCAGGGCGGTCAGATTGAGTTTTACCGGTGCAGGGGCTCCGGCCATTGCTTCGCAGCTCACGCTCAGGTCGGCTTTGCCGCGCTGCAACTCACGAGCTACAATGTTGCGCAGCTCTATCTCGTAGCTACGGAGCGACGACGGAATGCGGGCTGAGAGGTCCATCTGTTTAGAATTTAACGATTTGACCTCGACGGTTATTTTTTTGCAATTAACCTCGGCAGTAGCTTTGCCGAAGCCAGTCATTGATAGAAGCATAGTTATATGTTGGTTAATTAATCCACAAAGTTACTCAAATGTTTTCAAAAATCGAAAATAAGCACAAAAAAAAGTCCCCGTCATTTCAACAATGATAAGGACCTAAGCCGATAGGCATAATTGGTGATTAGAATAGAGTTGTCTTATAGCATTTTAATGTGCAGAGATTATATCATACTTACTTATCACAGCACCTATTTTATCCAGGGCTAAAATCTCGCGAGTGTGCCTTCGGGGATATGCCTTAGCTTAGATTCTAATCGGATTGAAGTAAATGCGTAAATAATTTGGTCTAAGACTAAGCGGATAGGTGATTCAGTTATCTGTGGCAAAGTTAGCGCCATTTTAGATTTCATGCAAGTTTTTTTCGCTATTTATAGGCGAAAATGTCGCTCAATTAACATTATTTTATATTCAATTACAAATGTTTATAGCCGTGCTTTTATGTTGTTTTTTGTGACTGTTGCATTAAAATTGACCAAAATGTCGTTTTGTTTGGTGTAAAAGTGCTTTTTTGTAAAATTTCCGCAGATTTTAATAGCGGGCTTGACAAAGGTTTTGAAATTTCTTGTTTTGCTAAAAAATAATATCATACATGTCTATGAAAGCATTAAAGGTTATGGCAGGGGCGCTGGCGGCTACCGAGCAGTTTGCCGGCCGCGATGCCGCTGAGCAAGTGCCGATGA
>CAYWAM010000003.1:0-82642 GCA_964456545.1 uncultured Bacteroides sp. | reverse complement strand
GTCGATGTAGACCTGCCCCGATTCGATGTGCGGTCGGAATTGGCACTTTCTGATATTTATGATGGCCTAACGTCGGCATTGGCTGATGCTACGTTTACTACGATGGGCTTTCCCGGAGACGTGAAGTTGGCCGAAGTCGAAATCAAGCAGAATGCGTCGTCCAGCGTCGACGAAGATGGAGCCGAGGCTTTGGCTGCGACGGGTGTGTTTATTGCCACGTCGACCGGCGGTGAGCAGGAGCTTCAGCAAGTGCGCGTGACGTTCGACCATCCGCTGTAGCTACTTCGCCATTCGCCACACGGCGCCGGGCGCAGCGGTGATGCTTGGATGCGTAAATAATCTCTGATAGCAAATATGGAGCGGCTTCTATTCAAGCCGTAAGAGAAAAAGCGCGGATACTCCGGGGGTTCGGGGTATCCGCGCTGATTGTTTAGGGTCGGTGCCGCTCGAGGCGGCAGTTGTGTTTAGTCGATTTGGATTACCAGATAGTTGGTGAGGCTCCAGAACTTGGCCGGGTCGAGAATGCGCAGCACTTTGCTGCCGTTGACTTCGTCGATGCGGTAAGATTCGGCCGGGTGGTTGGTCTTCACTTCGGCT
The DNA here is from genome assembly GCA_964456545.1 of uncultured Bacteroides sp. Taxonomy (GTDB): domain Bacteria; phylum Bacteroidota; class Bacteroidia; order Bacteroidales; family Muribaculaceae; genus CAG-873. The sequence goes on along the minus strand of CAYWAM010000003.1, from coordinate 82,045 downwards.
TTCTTCGAGTGCAGGTTGAGCTCGCTGAGAGTCTGCTTATTGGCGGTCTGGAAGAAGCTTTGGTCGAAGTCGCCCTTGAGCAATTTTGCTTTGCGCAGGAAGCCTGTCTCAATGATTTTGTGCTCCTTGAGTTCTGATTTGTTGGCAGCTACGTAGTAGCAGGTGTTGAGTTCGGCGGTGACGTCTTCAACTTCCTGCTGGGCAATGTTGCGTTCGTCGATTACGTTGCTGACGGTGGTGCTGAGCGAGTCGACAGCTTCGGTGAGCGAGCCGATTTGCTCGCGAGCTTCGGTGAGGTTTTTGGTGAGCGAAGCAATCTCCTCTTCCTGGTTTTTGATTTGGCTGTTAAGAGCGGTGATAGTCGACTGCAGGTTTTTGTTGTTGAGGTTCGAGCGGTTAAGGCGTTCCTCGAGCTGGGCGAGCTGTTCGCGACGCTGCTGCAGTGTGGCCTGAATGGCGGCAATATCGGCTTCAATCTGCGAGCGCTGCGATGCAGCTTCGCTCGAAGAGCCGTCGCTCACGGTGAGGATGTTTTCGAGGCGCTTGATTTGGTCCATATTCGACGAAATTTCGTTGACTAGGCCGAGGAGTTGGTCGCGGTCGGCAATTGCCGATTCGAGCTCTGCGCGGGTTGCTTCCTGCATAGCTTGTTCGGACGTGACGTTGTCAGCGGGCGATTTCTTTGAGCAAGAGGCCATCAGAGCAGCGACGGCTAGGAGCATTACGATTTTCTTCATATCTATAACGTATTAATAGTTATTCTGAATCGGGGCGATATTTATTTTTGTGTACTTTCGCTTCGGGTGCTGTGTGGCCCTGTACGATGATTACAATCTCGCCGCGCGGAGCGTTAGCGCGGTAGTGCTCGGCCAGCTCGGCCAGTGTGCCTCGCATGGTCGATTCGTGGAGTTTCGAAATCTCGCGACTTACCGAGGCGGGGCGGTCGGCTCCGCAGGCTTCGGCGAGCTGCTCGAGTGTCTTGACCAATCTCAGAGGTGATTCGTAGATGATAAATGTGCGCGAATCCTCGGCCAGGGCGGCAATGCGTGTGGCGCGCCCCTTCTTGGGCGGCAGGAATCCTTCGAACACGAAGCGGTCGCATGGCAGGCCCGACGATACCAGCGCCGGCACGAATGCCGTGGGGCCGGGTAGCGTGATTACTTCTACGCCTAGGCGGCGACACTCGCGCGAGAGCATGAAGCCGGGGTCGGAGATGCCCGGGGTGCCGGCGTCGGATACCAGCGCGATGTTTTCGCCGGCGGCGATGCGAGTCGCCAACGCTTCGCTGGTGGCGTGCTCGTTGAATTTATGGTGGCTCAGCATCGGTGTGGTGATGTCGAAGCGCTGCATCAGCACGGCGCTGGTGCGAGTGTCTTCGGCCAAAATCAAGTCGGCTTCGCGGAGTACTTCGACTGCGCGGGGAGTCATGTCCGACATATTACCCACCGGTGTGGGCACGATGTATAGCTTTCCGGCCATGGCTTATCGTTTGGTGTTGAAATAGTTGGCGGCGAGATTTAAGAACTCTTTGACGGCCGGTGCTTCGGGGTCCCAAGCCAGGTCGTCGCAGAGGTATTCGAGCGCTTCGTCGTATGAGCTCATAGCCGAAATTAGGTCGAGCGTGTCGTTGAATTCTTCGGTCGAGTCGTTGAATAGCTCGCGCTTGAACATGAACTTATCGTTCAGCGTCAGGTTGCGTCGGATGTCGCGGTAGCCGTCGGCGTAAGCTGCAGCCTGAGTGTTGGTGTGGTCTTCGACGACGATGCACTCATCTATCGCAGGAGCGTCGGCAGCGTCGTCGGGTGTGTAAGATTTATAAGTCTTACAAGATTCATCTGATTCGTCAGCTACGTCAGCTACCTCAGCTACCTCAGCAACCTCAGCAACCTCAGCAACCTCAGCAACGTCAGCTACCTCTGCTACATACTCCTCGTCGGTTAAGCTACCGAAGAGAGTCGAAAACTCAGCAAATTTTTCGCGAGCTGCGGTCAGTGCTTCGTCAGATTGGCGAGCTTGGAGCACGCGTAGGATGCCTTCAAGCTCGACATTCAGTCTGATTAGTTTTTCCAGGTTATTCATATTCGAGTCAGTTGAAGTCATTATTACAATATATTAAGTAGGTATTTCACGATTTGATTTTTCAGAGTTGCGCGGGGGCAGAAGAAGCCATTGACCATCACTACGACCGTGTGGGTGGGCTTGCCATCGCGTCCGAGGTAGTAGCCGGCATAGCACTGTACGCCGCTCATACTGCCGGTTTTCACCACCAAGCGACCCTTGAGCGAGGAATTGTTGCCGAAGTTTTCGAGGCCGCCATCGACGCCGGCTATCGGGAAGAAGGTGATGAATGTGTCGATATCGTCGTCCTGGGCCATGTATTCGAGCAGGCCGCTCATGAATCGGGGCGAGAATCGGTCGGCGCGCGACAGTCCGCTACCGTCGAGTATTGTAGTGGCTTTGACGTTCAGTCCGTTGCCGCGCCAGTAGTCGAGCTCGGCAGCGAGGCATTCGTCGCGGCTACCACCGGGCACGAGTGCGCGAAGCATACCTTCGGCAAAAAGGTTGTCGGAGCGCTTCATCAAGCTTTTCATTATCTCTGCCGCTGCCGGCGATTGGTGTGTGTAGATTGTCGTGAATGTGGTGTCGGTATTTTCGACGGTTGCGGTTGTGCCGTTTTCGATGCCGGCTGCCTGCAGCGCATCGCTCAAGACGTTGGCGTAGGTGTAGGCCGGGTTGGGGTTCGAGGTCTGTATGCTCCAGTTTTTCTTGAGGCGCGTCGAGGCCGATGCCCACACTGTGAGGGTGTTGTCGTAGATGCCGCGCATCTGGTCGGTCGATGGCTCGGCCCAGGTGCGTACGTCGAAGTCAAGAACACTCGGAGGGGTGGTCATGCCGCTATCGGGGTAGGCACGCACGTAGTTGTCGCGATAGTTTAGTCCGTAGAGGCCTACGCCGTAGTACCAAGGTATATCTTCGCATTCCCACTTTGCGAGCGGGCCGCTGTCCTTCATGTCGTCGACGATGGTCACTGCTCCGGTAAATGAGGCGATGCCTTGGCGCTTGATGGCTGCTACGATAGAGTCGGTGAGTCCCTGGGCTGATTCGAGTTCGCGGCTTTCGAGTGTGGGGTCGCCGCATGCTTTGATTACGATGTCGCCCTCCCAGCAGCTGGGGTCGGTGGGCGAGCGGTGGCCCGTCAGCCCTACGGTGGTGTGGAAGCGGAAGTCGGCTCCCAGCAGCTGCAGGGCAGTGGCCGTGGTCAGCGTCTTGGTGGTGCTGGCCGGAGTCATGGCCAAGTGGCCATTGTGGTCGGCCAGCACTTTGCCCGTCGACAGGTCTTTGACGAAGATGCCGACAGTGGTGGCCTCGCCATTCTCTATATTGAGGATATTTGTCTGTGCTTTGGCGGGTAGGGCCATGAGCATCAGAGCGCTCAGTGTTACGAATATCTGTTTCATGTCGTATGTGTTAGTATTGCAGGCCCGAGAGCCCCCATGTGACTGCAAATTTAACAAATTGTAGTCGTTTATATGGTAAAATCTCGAAAAAAAAAGTAACTTTGCATTCCCATGGCGTTAAAAACAAGAGATAAACTTATAGAAGTAGCGCGACAGCTTTTCGCACACAAAGGTGTGGAAAAGACCACGATGAACGACATAGCTAATGCGTCGGACCGTGGCCGCCGCACTATTTACACCTATTTTCGTAATAAAAAAGAAATCTACAATGCCGTTCTCGAAGCCGAAAGCGAACAGCTGGTGGCCTCGCTGCGCGACATTGCAAAAGGTAGCGGACCGGTAGATGTGCGCTTGGCCGAATTTCTGCGCTGTCGCATTTATCATTCGAAAAATCAGACGGCTTCGACGCTGAAAAATTGGTTGCTTTTCGATATCCGTCGACTCGAACGCATCAATCGCTTGGCGGCTGACAAAGAGTCGGCTCTGATGGCCGACTTGCTGCAAGAAGGTTGCCAACAAGGCGTGTTCGACCCCGAACGCTGCAGCTTGTTCGCTAACTTTGTCGACCGTGTGATAGAACTTATTGATATGCCGATGGCGGCTGCTCCAAAGCTATCCGAAGAACGCCAACGCCAGATTGCCGAAAGTTTTATTGACTTCTGTGTCAGCGACCTGAAGTCGAAAATTGATTCTACTCGAAATTGAAAGAAAAAGATATACGTAAGTTTCAGAGCGACGTGGCGCTGAGTATCAATCGTGGCGACTTGCACGATGCCTTTGCGGCTATGCGCTCGTTTAGCGAAGGCGGCTTGACGTGGGAAATCACCACGGAAATCGACCGCTTGGAAGATAACTATCGCGCCATGTTGTCGTATCTCTCGACCGGAGCCGACGACCCCGAGCGCGACCAAGTCTATGCTTCAATCGCGGCACAGGCTCGCACGATTGCCGATAAGCTTGCTCGCAGGGCTCTGATTGCCGAGGGCTCGTCGCTATATTTCAGCACGTTGCGCCGATTTGCTGCTCGCCCCGGCCAGTCGCTTGCTACGACTGTAGCCGCCCTCTGTGCCGAGCTCAGGCGCTTAGATACCGATATTACATCGATTGCGAATCCGCGCCGCTCGCTCGCGGCCGAAAACTTGGCTATCGAGCTATTTGACCGTCTCTGGACCTCGCATCCGCTGACTGCCGAGGATGTGGCTGCAGTCCGTGAATTTGTTCTCGAACCCGGGTTGCCCATGCCTCCGCGTGCTCTGGCCGTGGCGGCTTTGTCGCTTGGCGCACTCGAATACTACGACGAACGCCGCGCCGAAGCCTTGCTTCGTATCTATATCGATGCCGAATCCGACGCGGTGGCCTTGCGCGCTCTGATTGGATTCTGCGTCTTTGCATTCCGCTTTCGCCGACGCCAGATGTCGCGCCGATTGCTCGATGTGCTGGCCGCGGCTAAGGAATCGCCTAGCTGGGCATCTGACCTCAAAATCGCTGCAATCGAATTCATGCGCACTCGCGATACTGCTCGCATCAACGACCGTCTCAGCAACGATATCATCCCGACGCTAACCAAACTCGCACCGGAAATTAAAGATAAATTTTCCGACAATTTCGACCCAATGGAGATTGCCGAGGGTGGCAATCCGGAGTGGAACGATCTGCTCGGCCGCGACGGCCTAGGCGACAAGCTGCGCGAAATGACTGAATTACAGGCTGAGGGTGGCGACGTGTACATGACTACTTTTAGAGCTCTAAAATATTTCCCATTCTTCCGCGAAGCGGCTAACTGGTTCTTGCCTTTCTCGGCCGGACATTCCGAAGTGGCTTCGGCTGATAATTTTGAGGGTACGGCCTCGTCTCAGATTGCTCGTCTGCCTTTCTTATGCGATAGCGATAAGTTCTCGGTAATGATGGCAATGGCCAGCGCCCCGACCGAGCATCGCGACACCATATTTTCGGCTATGGAAACCCAGGGCTCGCAGATGCGCGACATGCTTTCTGAGCTTGAAAAGGCCGACACGGGCACGCGCCGCGCTTCCGTGATCAATGGCTACTTGCGCGATATGTATCGCTTCTATAACCTCTTCAGCCGAAAAGCCGACTTTTTCAACCCCTTTGCCCATGGCATCGATTTGATGAGCATCGACTCGCTGGCCGGCGGTTTCGATGATACGGATACGCTGAACATGATTGCCGAGTTCAATCTTAAACATGGCTTTTGGTCTGAAGCCGCGCTGATTTTTAAGAAAATTGATGCGTCCGAGGAACCGAATGCCGAGCGTGCTCAGAAGATAGGTTACTGCTTGGAGATGACCGGCAACTTTGCCGAGGCATTGTCATTCTACGAGGAAGCCGATATGCTTGGCTCCTCAAGTACTTGGCTGCTGGGCCGCCTTGCTCGCACTTATCGTGCGCTGGGCGAGGCTCGTCGCGCAATTTCGGTATACCGTCGTCTGGAAGAACTCAATCCTGAGGATGCTCGTAATGCCCTCGCACTTGGCAATACGCTCGTCGAAGCTCGCCGCCCCGACGAGGCCGAGCCGCTCTTCCACAAGGCCCTATATCTCGACCCGGCAAGTAAAGCTGCTCGCCGCGGACTGGCTTGGACGCAGCTGCTTAATGGTAAACTCGATGAGGCTGCTGCCAACTATGCTACACTAGTAGCCGAGAATCCTACGGCCGAAGACTATCTCAATGCCGGCCATACGGCCCGCGCCCGTCGGCAAATGCGCGAAGCTATCAACTACTATATCCTGTCGATTCAGACTTCGGGAAAATCGGCCACCGACCTCGCTGCTGACCTTGCAGCCGATGCAGCCGAGCTCTCTGCTGCCGGTGTCGACACGGCCGATGATACCCTCATTCTCGAAGCTATCCGCTACGCTACCGATTCATCCACGAAATAACACATTATTAACCTCCTAAACTCAACTGAATTATGCAAATCCAACGTATACAATCGCTGATGCTTCTGATTGCGGCTATTCTGGTCGCTGTCAACTGTTTCATTCCCTACGGCGCCACCTCCGGCGAAGCTGCAGTGGCGATTTATGTCGCTGACGCACCCGCTCTGCTTGTGCTCAACATTGCTACGGCTTTGCTGCTGATTATCACTATCTTCATGTATCGCGACCTGCGTCGCCAGATGCGTCTGACTCTGCTGTCGATGGGCTTGATAGCTGCTTCGGCCGTCACTGCGCTACTCGTGCTCACTCAGGCCTACGAAGGCGCTTCGCCCCTGATTTCCGGTGGCCTGTGCCTGCTGCTCGTGGCATTCATCTGCAGCTGGCGTGCATATCGCGGCATGAAGCACGATAAGCAACTGCTAGCCTCGGCCGACCGCATTCGCTGATTTTGAAGTATGCTATAAAGCAATCGGAGTCCTCGGAGCAATCTGTCGACTCTGATTGTTTTTTTATGATGCCGTATGCTCGACCGTGTGTGTCGTGCTCAAATTTGTTTGTATATTTTTGTTTTTAATTTGGCTGTTTAGCTGTGTTTTGTTTGCTGATTTAGGGATAATTTGCTAATTTTGTGCCGAATTTTACAAATTCCGAAAATCAGATGATATTAAAGCTGAAAAAAGGACTGGATCTGGCGCTCGAAGGCGCGGTTGAGTCCAATAGTATTGTGAAAGAGGTTGAGCCGGTGACCTGTGCCATCGTGCCCGACGATTTTCCCGGCTTTACGCCGAAACTTGATGTGAAAGAAGGTGATGCCGTAGAGATTGGCTCGCCGCTGATGCACGACAAGGTATGCGCCGATTTGCGCTTGGTGTCGCCCGTCAGTGGTAAAGTCAAGGCTGTTGTTCGTGGCGAACGTCGCAAAATCCTCCGTGTCGTTGTTGAAAACAACCATAAAGGCGAGGTTGCAAAATTCGACACGTCGAAACCTGTAGCCGAGCTGCTGGCTCAGTCGGGCCTGATGGCGATGATTCGTCGCCGTCCGTTCGACGTAGTCGCTACCCCGGCCCAGTCGCCTCGTGATATCTTTGTGACCGCTATGGACACCGCGCCTCTGGCCCTCTCGCCTGCTGCTACGCTCGGCGACGACGCTGCAAAAGCACTCGCTGCCGGTGTCAAAGCCCTTGCATCGCTGACCAGCGGCAAGGTTTACATCAGCCACGATGCCGATTGGAAGTATGGCGCAGTGGCCGGTGCCGAGATGGTGGAAGTCAGCGGTCCGCACCCGGCCGGTAACGTGGGTATCCAGATTGCCAACATCGCTCCCGTAAACAAGGGCGAGACCGTGTGGGCGCTCGACGTCACCACGCTCTGCAAGATTGGACGCCTGATGCTCACCGGCGAGTATGACCCGAATGTGACCGTCGCTGTGACTGGCCCTGAAGTGGCCTCGCCTGCTGTTGTCTCGACTGTAGTCGGTGCCGATATTAAGGCTTTGACGGCCGGTCGCCTCAAAGAAGACAACCGCCACCAGCGCATCATCAGCGGCAACGTGCTCTCCGGCATCGCTGTCAGCGAAGCCGAAGGCTACCTACAGTATCCCTATCGCCAAGTATCTGTCATCGCCGAAGGCGACGACGTAGCCGAATTCATGGGTTGGGCATCAATCGCTCCGTCGAAGCTCAGCGTGCATAGCTCGCTGCCGCTGCGCGGTCTGCGTCGCCTCTTCAGTCCCGACGCTCGCCTCAACGGTGGCCGCCGTGCCATGATTATGAGCGGCGAGTACGACAAGGTGCTGCCGATGGACGTTATGGCCGAATACCTGCTCAAAGCTATCCTGTCGCAGAATATCGACGACATGGAAGCCCTGGGCATCTATGAAGTGGCTCCCGAGGATTTGGCCCTCTGTGAATTTGTCGACACATCGAAGTTGCCCGTGCAGCAGATTGTGCGCGACGGCCTTGATTATTTGCGTAAAGAGTTAGAGTAAACAAATAAATATTAAGCAATGAGCAAGTTGCGTAAATATCTCGACCGCATTGAACCGAATTTCCGACCCGGTGGGCGCTTTGCCGCGCTACAGTCGGTATTCGACGGCTTCGAGACTTTCTTGTACACGCCGCGTACGACGTCGGCGCGTAAACTGACAACACACATCCACGACAGCGTCGACTCCAAGCGCACGATGATTATCGTGATTTTGGCACTGCTGCCGTGTTTCCTGTTTGGTATGTACAACACCGGCTATCAGCACTGGCTGGCCGCCGGAGCGACCGATTTCCCCTTCTGGTCGCTGATGCTGTACGGCTTCCTGGCCATCCTGCCCAAGGTAGTTGTAGCCTATGTGGTGGGTCTGGGCATCGAATTTATCGTAGCGCAGATGCGTCGCGAAGAGATTCAGGAAGGTTTCCTCGTCACCGGTATCATCCTGCCGATGATTTGTCCGGTCGACGTGCCCCTGTGGATGCTCGCCGTGGCTACCGCCTTTGCGGTAATTTTCGCTAAGGAAGTGTTCGGCGGCACAGGTTATAATATAGTAAATGTGGCCCTGACGGCGCGCGCATTCCTCTTCTTTGCCTATCCGGCTAAGATGTCGGGCGACAGCGTGTTCGTAGCTACCGGCCAGATGTTTGGATTCGGCCCTGCGGTAGCTGATGGCTTCACATGCGCTACTCCGCTGGGACAGGTCGCTACGGCCTCAGGCAACGCTGCTCCCGAGATTACCGGCATCGCCGGCAACGTGATTACGGCTTGGGATGCTTTCGTAGGCTTGATTCCAGGCTCGTTCGGCGAGACATCTGTTATCTGCATCCTGATTGGTGCTGCGATTCTGCTGCTTACGGGCATCGCTTCGTGGCGCATCATGCTCTCGGGCGTCGTCGGCGCGCTGGCCATGGGCTGGATTGCTCACACATTTGCCACTCCGACTTATCCGGCTTCGTTCATGAATCCGATTGACCATCTGGTCTTCGGCGGCTTTGCTTTCGCCATCGTGTTCATGGCTACCGACCCGGTGACTGCCGCTCGCACCACTACCGGCAAGTATATCTACGGCTTCCTCATTGGTGTGGTTGCCGTACTGATTCGCACATATAACAACGGCTACCCCGAAGGCGCCATGCTCGCAGTGCTGCTGATGAACGTATTCGCTCCGCTGATCGACTGGTGCGTGGTCAACGCCAACAAGCGTCGCCGCTTGGCCCGTCTAACCTCTAAGTCAACACAGTCATGAACAGGCAGAGTAATCTTTACACGGTCATCTACATCATCGTATTGGTGGTGGTAGTGGGCGCTGCCCTGGCCTTTACATCAATATCGCTCAAAGACCGCCAGAACGACAATATCGCGGCCGATAAGATGCGTCAGATTCTTGCCTCGGTGCACGTGGTGCCCGCGGCCGACCAAGTGAAAGCTGACTATCAGCAGTATATCACCGATAGCTATATCGTAAACGAAGCCGGCGAGCGTGTCGAAGGCAATGCATTCGACATCGACGTGGCTTCGCAAATCAAACTCGCAGCTGCAGAGCGTAGTCTGCCCGTCTACGTAGCTACGATGCCCGAAGCCGGTGTGAAATACATCCTGCCCGTATACGGTGCCGGCCTTTGGGGTCCGATTTGGGGATATGTTGCTCTCGATAGCGACGGCTCGACCGTCTATGGCGCCTATTTCGCTCATGCCAGCGAGACCCCCGGCCTGGGCGCTGAAATCGCCAAGACCGAATTTAGCGACAAATTCCTCAATAAGCATATCTTCAAGGACGAGCAGTTCATGCCTATTGCAGTCGTGAAGCCCGGCCAGAAGCCTGCCGGCGACGAAGACTACGTCGACGGTATCTCGGGTGGCACTATCACATCGAAGGCTGTCGGCTCGATGATCGACGACTGCCTCCGCCCCTATGCTGCATTCCTTCAATCTCTTAGAAAGTAAGCCATGGCAGAGAAAGTATCAAATAAATCGGTATTTTTCAATCCGTTTTCGAAAAATAACCCGGTCGTAGTCCAGATTCTGGGTATTTGCTCGGCTCTGGCTGTTACGGCCAAGCTTGAGCCCGCCATCGTGATGGGCTTGTCGGTGATTGCCGTGCTCGCATTTAGCAACGTCATCATCTCGCTGATTCGCAACACTATCCCGACCTCAATCCGTATCATCGTTCAGCTCGTAGTGGTAGCCGGTCTGGTAATCATTGTCAGCGAGCTGCTCAAGGCTTATGCCTACGACGTGAGCGTGCAGCTCTCGGTGTTCATCGGCCTGATTATCACAAACTGTATTCTGATGGGTCGCCTCGAAGCCTTCGCTATGGCTAATCGCCCTTGGGCATCGTTCCTCGACGGTGTCGGCAACGGCATCGGCTATACCATCATTCTCGTAATCGTGGCCTTCTTCCGCGAACTGCTCGGTAGCGGCACACTTTTCGGCTGCCAGGTGATTCCGCAGTCGTTCTACGAAGCCGGTTATGCCAACAACGGTCTGATGATTATGCCGCCGATGGCTCTGATTGTGGTGGCCTGCATCATCTGGGTACACCGTTCTATCAACAAAGATCTCCAGGAATGATAAGCTCGCTAATTCGCTGACATTATGGAAAACCTCAATATTTTCATCCGGTCGATTTTTATCGACAACATGATTTTCGCTTACTTCCTGGGCATGTGCTCGTTCCTGGCAGTGAGCAAGAATGTCAAGACAGCCTTCGGGCTTGGTATCGCCGTCACGTTCATGCTCGTGATAACGCTGCCTATCAACTATCTGCTCAACACCTATGTGCTGCAGCCGGGTGCGCTGGCGTGGCTCGGCCCCGAATATGCCGAAGTCGACCTCAGCTTCCTGTCGCTGATTCTCTTCATAGCCGTTGTCGCTTCGATGACACAGCTTGTCGAAATGGCCGTCGAGAAATTCAGCCCCTCGCTCTACGCGTCGCTCGGTATTTTCTTGCCGCTGATTGCGGTGAACTGCGCCATTCTGGGTGGCTCGCTGTTCATGCAGCAGCGCGACTTTGCCTCGGTGTGGACCGCCCTTAGCTCCGGTGCGGGTTGGGGCCTCGGTTGGCTTCTGGCCATCGTAGCAGTGGCTGCTATCCGCGAGCGCGTTGCATCGTACTCCAAGGTGCCTGCACCGCTGCGTGGCATCGGCATCACATTCATCATTACCGCTCTGATGGGTATCGCCTTCATGAGCTTCCTCGGTATTAAACTTTGATCGGTCATATCACTATGAACAGCTTATTTATAACAGCCTCGCTGATGTCGTCGACGCTTATTGCCGGCGTAGGCATTTTCTTGGTTATCACCTTGCTGCTGGTGGCTATCCTGCTGGTGGCAAAGAAATTTCTGGTGCATAGCGGTGATGTGGCTATCAATGTCAACAATTCGAAGACCTTCAACGCTCCGGCCGGTGGCTCGCTGCTGACTACGATGGCTTCGTGCGACGTATTTTTGCCCTCGGCTTGCGGTGGCAAAGGTTCGTGCGGTCAGTGCCGTGTGCAGGTTGAGACCGGTGGTGGCGAGATTCTCCCCACCGAGGCCGTGCACCTGACTCGCAAAGAAGTTAAGGACAACTGGCGCCTCGCTTGCCAAGTTAAGGTCAAGGAAAACATGGATATCGAAGTGCCTGCTTCGGCCCTCGAAGTTAAGGAATGGGAATGTACCGTGATTTCGAACAAGAACGTAGCTACGTTCATCAAAGAATTCATTGTGGCGCTCCCCGCCGGCGAACACATGAACTTCGAGCCCGGTTCGTATGCGCAAATTAAGATTCCGACATTCGATATCGACTACAATCGCGACATCGACAAGGCTTCGATTGGCGACGAATATCTGCCCGCTTGGGAGAAATTCGGCCTCTTCGGTCTGCGCTGCGTCAATAAGGAAACCACCGTGCGCGCTTACTCTATGGCCAACTATCCGGCCGAGGGCGACCGCATCATGCTCACCGTGCGTATCGCTACACCGCCCTTCAAGCCGAAACCTCAGGTAGGCTTCATGGACGTCAATCCCGGTATTGCTTCGTCGTATATCTTTACTCTCAAGCCCGGCGACAAGGTGCTCATGAGTGGCCCTTACGGCGATTTCCACCCCATCTACAACACCAAGAACGAGATGATGTGGATAGGTGGCGGTGCAGGTATGGCTCCTCTGCGTGCTCAAATCATGCACCTTACCAAGACGCTCCACACCACCGACCGCGTCATGAACTACTTCTACGGCGCTCGCGCTCTGAACGAAGTGTTCTATCTCGACGATTTCTTGCAGCTCGAAAAGGAATTCCCCAACTTCAAGTTCCACCTCGCTCTCGACCGTCCCGACCCAGCAGCTGATGCAGCCGGCGTGAAGTATACCGCAGGATTCGTTCATCAGGTCATCTATGAGACATATCTCAAGAATCATCCTGAACCCGAAGATATCGAATACTACATGTGTGGCCCCGGCCCGATGAGTGCCGCAGTCAACAAGATGCTCGATAGCCTCGGTGTAGATCCCGAAAACATTCACTACGACAACTTCGGCGGTTAATCAATTTATAGGTTTTTAACACCTAAAGCGGCCTCGGCCGCGTGAAAATTGACTAACTTTGCCCCAACTTTGCAAAACGAATATACATCTGATGAAGAAAATTGTAATACTCGCTATAATGGCCATTGTGGCCGCAGTTGCGCCCACGGTAGCTAATGCCCAATTTCGTTATGGTGCTACGGCCGGTGTGAATATCTCAAATCTTGAGTTTAAACAGGAGCTCGTAGGCGTCTCGGGTGGTGCAGGCTATGGTGCAGGCGTTGTCGGCGAGTTGATGTTCCCTGGTATCGGCTTCGGCATTGACTTGGGTTTGCAGTACAACCAGCTTGGCGCCAGTGTCAATCTCGGCGAAAAGCCTATTTGGGCTTACGAAGGATATGGCAACGAGCGTCTCTACCTGCACTACATTCAGATTCCGCTGCATCTTCGTTTCAAATGGACTCGTATGAATGGCCTTGAAGAAAAGGTTGCACCTTTCGTCTACGGTGGCCCCGACTTCACTATCCTTGCAGCGCATGGCAATTGCAAAGCTATCGACTACGCCGGAGGTGAACTGGGACTTACAGCAGGCGTCGGCTTCGAAATTCTACGTCGCTGGCAGGTGACCGGCTCATATACCTGGGGTATGACTTACGCTCTGAAGACACGTCTGCTCGACGACTTCTCGGCTCGCAACCGCAACTGGTCTGTCCGCGTCACATACTTCTTCTGACCAACCCTTAAACCAACATAGCCGAAGTGCCGCCCTTAGTTACAAGGTGCGGCACTTTTTCATTCTATAAATTTTGCCGAACGTTTCGCTTTTCTGAAAATTTGATTAACTTTGCTCTTCAACAGAAATATGCTTCGAATACTTATCGGCAACTTGAGGACGAGTCTACAATGTTATGGCATTATGGCCTTGTATGAAGAATTTCTCGAGAATCACTGAAGGTTTAAAATAAGAATTTTTTATGGGACAGCTCGATGATTTGACAAAGACGAATGCTGCGTTGCTCGACAAGGCAGCACTGATTTGTGTGACGAAGCATGCCGGCCAGCGCGACAAGATGGGGTGCGCCTATTTTCAGCATCCGATGCGCGTGGCTATGCGTTGCACTACCGACGAAGAGAAGATGGTGGCTTTGCTCCACGACACTATCGAAGATACCGACGTGACGCCGGAATACCTCCTTGCCGAGGGTTTTCCGCAGTCGGTGGTCGATGGCGTGCTTTCGGTGACCAACCGCGATGGCGAGAGCTACGAGGACTTTGTGGCTCGTGCCAAGCAAAATCCGCTCGGGCGCGTCGTTAAGCTCCACGACCTTGAGGACAACCTCGACGTTTTCCGTCTGCACGAGCTCGACGAGCCCATGGCCGCTCGCTACAACAAATATCTTCGCGCTTACCGCTTCTTGCAAGAGTAGGTAGCGTATGAATAAAGCAGCGCGGGGCATATCGACAGTCGATATGCCCCGCGGCGTGTATCAGAGTGGGTGGGTGATTACTTACTTAATCAGGTCGTTGCCGGTCATCTCCTTGGGCTGTTCGAGGCCCATGATGTGGAGAATCGAGGGAGCTACGTCGGCCAAGATACCGTCCTCGGTGTGTGCTTCCTTGTTTTCGGTGATGTAAACGAAGGGCACGGGGTTGAGCGAGTGGGCGGTGTTGGGGGTGCCGTCGGCGTTTTCGGCGCGGTCGGCGTTGCCGTGGTCGGCGATGATGATGGCTTCGTAGTCGTTGGCCTTGGCGGTTTCAACTACGTCGTGGAGGCAGTTGTCGAGAGTTTCGACAGCCTTCTGGATAGCGGGGTAGATGCCGGTGTGGCCCACCATGTCGCCGTTTGCGAAGTTCACGACGATGAAGTCGTATTTGCATTCCTTGATGGCGTCGGTGAGTTTGTCCTTCACTTCGTAGGCGCTCATTTCGGGCTTGAGGTCGTAGGTAGCAACCTTGGGCGAGGGCACCAGTGTGCGGTCTTCGCCGTCGAAGGCTTGTTCGCGGCCGCCGTTGAAGAAGAATGTCACGTGGGCATACTTTTCGGTTTCGGCGATGTGGAGTTGCTTTTTGCCCAGGTTCGAGAGGTATTCGGCCAGGGTGTTGCTGACGTCTTCCTTGTCGAAGATGATGTGCACGCCCTTGAACGACGAGTCGTACGGAGTCATGCAGTAGTACTGCAGGCCGGGGATGGTGTGCATGCCTTCTTCGGGCATATCCTGCTGGGTGAGTACTACGGTGAGCTCTTTGGCGCGGTCGTTGCGGTAGTTGAAGAAGATTACTACGTCGCCTTCCTTGATGGTGCCGTCGACGTTGGCGTTGTTGATGGGTTCGATGAACTCGTCGGTGATGCCGTTGTCGTAGCTATCCTGCATGGCCTTGACCATGTCGGTGGCTTGAGCGCCCTTGCCTTCGATGAGCAGGTCGTATGCTTTCTTGACGCGTTCCCAGCGTTTGTCGCGGTCCATTGCGTAGTAGCGGCCTACGATTGATGCAATTTGGCCGGCCGACGCGTTGCAGTGGTTCTGCAGCTGTTCGATGAAGCCTTTGCCGCTGCGGGGGTCGGTGTCGCGGCCGTCCATGAAGCAGTGGAGGTATACGTTCTTGAGGTCGTATTTCTTGGCGATGTCGCACAGAGCGAATACGTGGTCGAGCGACGAGTGTACGCCACCGTTCGAGGTAAGACCCATCAGGTGGAGGCCCTTGCCGGTGCGAGCAGCGTATTCGTATGCGGCTTTAATCTGCGGGTTTTCGAGAATAGAGCCCGACTGGATTGACTTGTTGATTTTCACCAGGTCCTGGTATACGATGCGGCCGGCACCGATGTTGAGGTGGCCGACTTCCGAGTTGCCCATCTGGCCGTCGGGCAGGCCGACGTTTTCGCCCGAAGCTTGGAGCTGCGAGTGAGGATATGTGTTGAGCAGGTAGTCCCAGTAGGGTGTGGGAGTGTTGAAGATAGCATCGTCGTGCTTGTGGTCGCCGATGCCCCATCCGTCGAGGATGATCAGAAGAGCTTTTTTAGCCATTGTAGTTCAATGTTTTATGTTGTTGTTTGAATTTTCGATGTCGCGTCGCCGTTGGTCGCGTAGTCTGTCGCGTTTTTTGATTATGAAGTACAGAATCACGATGATGGCTAAGGTGATAACAATCGTGCCGACGTATTGTGCGATTGACGTTTGGCCCGAGCGTACGCCGTCGAGTCCGACGTAGGCCATGGCGCAAAGGTAGACGAGCAGCGCTGCCGGTATGATGATATGTCGCTTAGTGGTTTTCATCTTTGTGCGAGGGTATCTGGCCATTGCAGTTGAGAATCGAGCGGTCGACTATGTAGGGCGATTCGTCGGGGTCGAAAGCGCCGGAGCGTAGGCGGCGATATAGCCTCAAGCAGGCCCAGGCGTCGATAGCTGCGTAGGTCTGCTGCGCGGTGGTGAGCTCTTCGGCTTCCCAGTTGGTGAGTCGCTGGGTCTTCGAGATGCGCTCGCCGAAGATGATAGCGTAGATTTTCTGAAGTGATATATCGCTGATGTTGAAATATTTGACGTATTCCTGTAAGTCGATGAATCCTTGGGGGTCGAGTTCGGGCGACAGACGCCGCATCACGGAGAAGTCGTCGTGTACCGACAGCCCGATTTTGATGATTTCCGGATTCTCAAGGAATCGGCGCAGGCCGTCGGAGATGCCAAGAATATTTAGGCGAAACAGGAAGCAATGGTCGTCGGTCGACAGCTGGAGCAAGGCCACATTGTGGAGGCGGCCACGATGGAACGAAGGGCGTGTCTCGGTGTCGAACCCTACGACGCGGGCGCGAGTGAGCTCGCGCAGTGCCACGCGGGCCAATTCCGGCGTGTCCACCACTGTGATGCCGCCGTCGTAAGTCACCGTAGGCATTTCGCTGACGGTGTCTTTACTGATGGCGATGGTATGCGTTTGCGTGTTCATTTTTTGACGATAGCATTTTTCCGTCAGCAAAGTTACGCAAAAAACTGCGATTTATCATCATCTGCAGCCCACCACTCACTGCATAATTAACTTAAATCAACAAAAAGGTTGGATTTCGGCTATAAAACGAGGGCGGCTCAGAGGTCCGGTGCGGTCGGTGCGTTGGTGTTAAGCAAGCCGTTGGCCACGGAGAGGCCAACAATCGCAGCCGTCTGCCACGCGCTCTTCTTCTTGGTTGCGAGCTTGAAGGTTGGTGCTGTTTGTATCGGTGAGGTAAATGCTGATATTTCAGTCGGATAGGTCGTAATGGTGAAGTCGACTAAGTTGAAACGGATTTTTTCGAATAGCATGAGCGATTTCAAACCGAGATTGCACTCATAGTCGCTTGCCAAGGCGTTGTCTTCGGTGTTAATTACCATATTGGGAATAGTAACCGTGCCGTCGGCGATGCGAGCGGCGACGCGAGGGAGTCGATAACATTTCTGAATTTTGACTCCACCGATGCCGGCGGTGCGAACGGTGTCGGTCGTGGCATTTTTCAGCACATGCTCTTTGTTTCGCTCAAAGAAATCGCCGTTCAATGCCCCGTACGACGCGTCGCCTGTATCAATGCAAACTTGGATTTTCTGATTATGTATTTCGCCATTCGTTACCATGTGCATTTGAGGAGAAAAAAACATATTTGGCCGTTCGCCGCTGCGGGTCGGCGCCGTCGACGGCACGGTTATCTGACGCTTGGCGAAATCAATAGTCAGGTCGTTCAAGCGCAGCATCAGTTCGCTGCCTACGATGATGCTGAAGTCGTCGGTGTATTTGTTAGCTTCCTCGTTATCCAAAGTCAAGTCGACGACAAGGAATGGCACATCGCGGATGATGATATTTCCAATTCGTAGTTCTTTTGCGATAGCCTGTTGAGCCTTGCGTGTCGCGATACCATGTATCGACTGGTAAGCGTTCAGAAAGATAAGGCCATAGTCGCGTGCCAGCGAGTCGGAAATTATATTGACTCCGGCGCCGGTGTCGAAATTGATTTTTGCCTGTTTGTCGTTAATGCGACAGTCTGCGAGCTGCATCAGCATAGATCCTTTGTCAGGATTGCCGACGGCGACAATATCGAAAGGAATCACACCTTGCGACTCTGAAAACGAAACGGAATAAGGTGTGAAGTCTGTCAGCGCCGTGTACCGGTCGATGCATTGCTGCATGCCGGCGATTGCTGCGCTGTCGAGGTGCTGTTTTGTGGCCTCAAGCACAGATGCGACTACCGCTGCCGCCTTTGCGTTATTGCCCACTTTGCTTAGATCCATCGCGAACAAGACGCTTGAATTCAGCAGGTTGCTCAAATCGAGTCCGGCTGAATAGTCGTTCAGCAATTCTTCGAAAGCCGGTATCGCAACGTCGGGCCGATTGAGTCGGTTCCCAATCAGCGCTCGCGAAAAGACATCGAGGAAGCTGTCTATCGAGTCGTGAGGCGTAGCGTTGTAGATTGAATCCAACGCGAGCCAGTCGCTTGTGTTCATGGCGGTGGCAATACGCTCGTTGGCCGATTGAGCGAGGCCGATTATTGATACAAACACCGTTGCGGCAGAAAGTAATATTCTGTGCATATCATTCATCCTTTATCAGTGCAAAGTTGCTAAAAAGTTTAGTGGTTAGCAAAAAACCGGCTCGAAATTTTTACGTTTTGGTTTGCACCTGCGCATTGGGGATGGAAAAAGTGGCGAGAAATTGCTTTGGTTTGTGAAAAAATACTTATCTTTGAAATTCAAAATCAGAAGTATGAACTAAAATACCATGTTTTTGGTTAAAAAGGAGTAGCACAAATTCATATTCATCACACCAAGTGAAAGCAACAGCCGTAATAAAAAAAGTAGGCAAGATAGCAGCTAAGGCGCTCATGGTCGTAGTGTTAGCTATATCTGCCGTCGGTGTATTGCTTTATTCGTCGTGGAGCCAGGAGTTGCTGTGTCGCTATGTCAATGCCACGATGGCCGAAGGCGACTTGCGTGTGTCGCTCGATGCTTTCCGCTTGCATTTTCCGCTCGATGTCGAAGCTCGTGGGCTACGCCTCGCTATGCCCGGCCCGCAGCTTATCGAAGCTGAGCGCCTGACGGCCTCGGTGGAAGTGTGGCCGCTGCTCGATGGCCGAGCAAGCATCACCGATGCGACTCTTGGCGAGGCCCGACTGAGTATCGGCGGGCCCGACTCGGCCATGTATATGACTATAAATGCCGACTCGATTGCTCTTGCCGACGCTGCTATCGTGCTCAAAACTATGAATATCAATGTCGACGACGGCCTCATCGCTCATGGCCGTGTGTCGATGACCATGAATCCGGTGCCGACGCCCGAAGTGGCCGATACGGCCGCCGCCGAGCCGTCGACGATGAAAATCAATATCCGGCAGATGCGCCTTGCTGATTTCGCCGTAGATATGCGGATGTTGCCGACTATCGATTCGCTGGGTGCTGCAATCCCCGATGGTCTGATGTGCGGCGGCGCTATCGACATGGCTGCGCAGACTATCGACGTGAAGTCGTTCACCGGCCGCGGCTTGCAGGTAGCATACATCGCGCCCGACTCGGCCACTGTGGCGGCTACGCCGGTGATACCTCCATCGGAATCCACGTCGGAACCGTGGACGCTGAGTGTCGATACTATAGGATTTTCAGGTGGCCGCGCGCTGTACACAACCCGAGGGGTGACGCCGCAGCCAGGCCTTGATTTTGCATACATTGAAGCCGACTCGCTCGAGCTCGGCATCAGTCATTTCTACAACCGCGCCGAGTGCATCAGAGTGCCGCTGACTTTCAGCGCTCGCGAGCGCTGCGGTGTGGACCTTAGCGCCGCAGGCACGCTGGCTATTGATTCGGCCGGCCTTGCGTTCAGCGACTTCGTCATCGCGTCGGATGCTCGGACCGACCTCGCCGTGTCGGGCCTCTTGGGCATGGGCGACCTCACCACCGAACCCTCGACGCCGCTCAGCCTCGACGCCGACGGCTATGTGGCGATGTCCGACTTGGCTTTGATGTTTCCGGTGGCCAAGCCTTTCCTGGCCGGGCTGCCTGCCGACGGTCGTCTCTATGCCGAAGCCGACATCAAGGGCACAGCCGGCGACCTCGATATCCGCACTCTCGGCGTGGCAATCAACGGCTGCGCAAAGCTCAAAGCCGACGGACGCCTGCGCCGTGTCTTCGACCCCAATCGCATGAGCGGCAACTTGGCCCTGTCGGGAGCTTTAATCGATTTGAACCCCATCAAGAACGCCGTGCTCGACTCGGCCACGGCAGCCACAATCGCCATACCACATACGACGCTCGATGGCGCTATGACTATGACCAATGGTGTCGTCGACGGCCACCTCGAAGCACATACCGACGAAGGCCTTGTCAGCCTCGTGGCCCTATGGGACGGCAACGCCGAGGGCTATCAGCTCGATTTGTCGACGGATGCGTTCCCGGTCGGAGCCTTCATGCCGGCGTTGGGTGCCGGCGACGTCACCGTCAATATGGTAGCCGACGGCCGCGGGCTCGATTTCTTCGCACCGACCACTACGCTCGATGCCACGCTCGAGGTGGCACGGGCCGAATATATGGGCCATGTTTACAGCAATATAGCCGGACAGGTGTCGCTTGCCGACGGTCAGGCCGACGTGGCGCTCAAATCCGCCGACCCGGCTGCGCGCTTCGACCTAAATGCCTCGGGCAACCTCACCGGCAACGCCTACACCTGGACAGCCGACCTGACCGACCTCCATACCGACCTGCGAGCGCTGGGCTTGTCGCCGTCGCAGACGATTATCGACGCCAACCTCTCGGCCAATGCCACGATTGAACCCGAGATTGGCGATATTGCAGCGCGCCTGGTGCTGCACAACTTGGCCTACACTGATTCGCTGGGCCGCATCAACCTCAACAGCGTCACGGCCACTCTGAACGCTACCGATTCGACTACGAATGCCATGCTGCACAACCGCGACCTCTACGCATTCCTCAGTTCGGAAGCCTCGCTCGACACCATCGTGGAGCGTATGGCTCAGCTCGCGCCCGTAATCGACGATGAAATCGCTCGCCGTGTGGTCGACATCGAGCGCGTGCAGCGCGTGTTGCCGCCATTTGTGCTTGACGTCAATGCCGGTTCTAACAATTTCATCACCGACATTCTCGGTCAGTCGAAGATGGGTCTGCGGGCTCTGTCGATGACGGCGGCCAATGACTCATCGCTATCGCTAAACGCCAACGTCGTCGAATTTCACACCGAGACGATGCGCCTCGACACTATCGGCCTCGACATAGCGCAGTATGGACCTCGAATGATTCTCGCCGGCAAGGTCGACAACCGCCCCGGCACGTTCGACGAGTGGGCACACGTGCAGCTCGACGGCTATGTGGCCGACAACCGACTGGGCATGACCATCGCGCAGCAGAATATCGCCGGACGCACCGGCTACGACGTGGGCTTCGATTTGAGTCTGAACGACTCTACGTTGGTGCTGTGCATCGACCCCACCGACCCGACTATCGCTTATCAGCCCTGGGAGGCCAATGAGGATAACTACATTAAATGGTCGTTCGAACACAACCACATCGACGCCAACTTGCACATGCAAGGTGCAGGCTCGTCGCTTGCCGTCTATACAAATCACGTCGAGGGCGAGGAAGAGCATCAAGAAGACCTCGTAGTCGACATCGTCGATATTAATATTGCTGATTGGATTAAGCTCAACCCATTTGCACCGCCTATGGAGGGCAAGTTGAGTGCCAATCTGCGCGTGTCGACTGACCATGGTAACGTCAATGGCGACGGAGCGGTGACGCTCGCCGACTTTATGTACGACCGTCAGCGCGTAGGCACCATCGGCGCCGATCTCAATGTCAATACCGACCTGGCCGGCCGCATCAGGGCCGGTGCCGATTTGTCGATCGACGGTGCTCGCACCATCACTCTGGCCGGGGCGCTGAACGATTCCACCGCCGGCTCGCCTCTGGCGCTCGATTTCTCTATGATTCACTTCCCGCTCAAGTCGGTGAACCCCTTCCTCCCTGCCGGAGTGGCCACGCTGAGCGGCACACTCAATGGCCGCATGGACATCACCGGCTCGGGCTCTCAACCCGACTTGAATGGCTGGCTCCGATTTGACTCTACCGAGGTGAAGCTGGCTATGACCGGCACCACTTATCCGGTGAGCGGCGTCGAAGTGCCGGTTGTCGACAATATGGTTACCTTCCGCGACTTTGCAATCAGCGGCGTCAATGGCAATCCGCTAGCTCTGAATGGTACTGTCAATCTCAAAGATATGTCGTCGCCCGAGGTTGACCTCACGCTTGGCGCCGACGAGTTCTTGCTATGCGACACGAAGAAGGCTTCGCGCGGTGCTTCGGTCTATGGTCGCGGGTTGGTCGATGTCGACGCGTCGGTCAAGGGAAATATGAACTTTATGCGCGTGAATGCCGCACTGAGCGTGCTGCCCGGCACGAATATCACCTACGTGATGTCTGATGCCGAGGCTGTCATTCAAAGCCAATCGACGGCCGACTTGGTGAAATTCGTCAACTTTACCGACACACTGGCCGTAGCTGCTGCCGACTCTATCGTTGATGGCTCTATGGCTATGATAATGCAGGCCGCACTGACTATCAACACAGGCTCGACGATTAACGTAGATTTGTCGTCGGACGGTCACAACAAGGTGCGCTTGCTGCCTGAAGGCACCGTGAATATGTCGATGCTGCCTTTCAGCGACCCGCGACTCACCGGCCGCATCAACATCACCGGTGGCTTTGCTCGCTACACGCCGCCGTTCATGGGCGAAAAGCTATTTAACTTCCAGGAGGACTCATACATAGCTTTCAATGGCGATATGCTTGACCCGGCGCTCAACATCCGGGCTATCGACGTGGTGAAGGCCAACGTGACACAGACCGGGCAAAATTCGCGTTTGGTCAACTTCGACGTGTCGCTGGCCGTGACCGGCACGCTCAACAACATGAATGTCGTATTCGACCTCTCGACCGACGACGACGTCACCGTGGCCAACGAACTGCAGTCGATGAGCGCCGAACAGCGTGCCAACCAGGCGATGAATATGTTGCTCTACGGCATGTACACCGGTCCGAGCACTTCCGGCTCGGGCAATTTGTCGGGCAATGCTCTCTACTCGTTCCTCTCGTCGCAAATTAATTCGTGGGCCGCGCGCACCATCAAGGGCGTCGACCTCAGCTTCGGTGTCGACCAATACGACAGCACCGTCAACGGCTCGACCTCGACAACTACCAGCTACAGCTATCAGGTGTCGAAGTCGCTATTCAACGACCGCTTCAAAATCGTGGTCGGAGGCAACTACTCCACCGATGCCGATGCCGACGAGAATTTCTCGCAAAACCTCATCAAAGATATATCATTCGAATACTTCCTCAACGATGCGCGCACGATGTATCTGCGCTTGTTCCGCCACACGGGCTACGAAAGCATCCTCGAGGGAGAAATCATCCGCACCGGTGTGGGCTACGTCTATAAACGCAAGCTGACGTCGCTTCGCGAACTGTTCCGTCGCGAGCGTCGTTCGACTGCCGCGCCGGCCACTACTACGACTAATGAAGAATAAGACTCTCATACGGATAACGATGGCATTGCTGACCTTTGTGTCGGCGGCTTGCTCTACGACTTCGAAAATTCCCGAGGGCGAATTGCTCTACACCGGCACCGGCTCTATCAAGTACGACGTCGTGGGCACCGATTCGCTCTATGAGGTATCAGACGAACTGAAGGAGTCGATTCTGACGACTGTCGATGTGGCCCCCAATAACTATCTGAAAATCATGCGATGGCGCTATCCATTTCCAATCGGTCTGTGGGCCTACAATCACTGGCCCAACCCCGAAAGCGGCTTGCGCCACTGGCTCTACGAGACGTTTGCCGAGGAGCCGGTGCTGGTGTCGGACGTGCGTCCGCAGGTGCGCGCCCGTATGATTGAGCAAATTCTCGACAACAACGGCTTCTTCCGCGGCACGGCCACCTACGAGTTGGTGCATCCGCGCAACAAGCGCAAAGCCAAGGTGATATATACTGTCAATCCGGGCCGCGCCTTCCCCATCGAGCGAGTCGAACTGCCGGCCGACACCACTCAGTTGCTACATCTGATTGATTCGATTGCCGCGAAGGATACATACCTGCGCCCGGGTAGCCGATTCTCGACCGACTCGCTCACGGTGGCGCGTATGCGCATCACCAACGAGCTGCGCAATCGTGGCTACTACTTCTTTCAGCCCGACTATATCGAATACTTGGCCGACTCCGTGGCCAATCCCGGCAACATAGCCTTGCGGCTCGACCTGGCGACAAACGTGCCGCCTTTTGCTCGCAAACGATATCTCACCGGCCACACGACCGTGGTAGTTAACCGCTACGAAGGCGACCAGAGCCCCGACACCATAGAGCTGCGCCCTGACATGACATTGGTGCAGATGCAACCGACGCGCTTGCGCCGAGCTCTGATTCCGGAGTGTGTCACTTTCCGCGAGGGACGCGTATTCTCCGTGCGCAACATGAATCGCACGCAGACTTACCTGGCTCGCTTGGGAATTTTCCGCTCTATCGACATTTCTGCCGTGCCCGACACCACGGCCACCGAGCCCACGCTCAATGTGCAGGTCAACTGCCGTTTCGACGCACCGCTCGAGGCCTCAATTGAAGTAAATGCATCGTCGAAGAGCAATAGCTACATCGGCCCGGGCCTGACGCTGGGAATCACCAACCGCAATATCTTTGGCGGTGGCGAGCAACTGTCCGTGCAACTCACCGGAGCTTACGAGTGGCAGACGGGCCACGGTAGCGGTCGCGGTGTGTTCAACTCCTACGAAGCCGGCTTGACGGCCTCGCTGGCCTTCCCGCGCCTGTTGGCCCCGCGTTTTATCCGCCGCACACATCGCGAGCTCAACTGGACTCGCTTTCAGCTCAATATGGATTTGCTCAACCGCCCGCACTATTTCAAAATGGCGCAGTTCAACGCCTCGGTCAACTACGACTGGCGCTGGCGCCGCCATGTGAGCAATACGTTCACTCCGCTGAAACTGACATATACAAAACTGATTAACACGACGGCCGATTTCGACTCGATTATGGTGGCTAATCCGGCAGTGGCTCAGAGCTTCCAGAATCAGTTCATACCGCAGATGATTTACAGCTACACCTACGACCGACAGCTCAATCGGCGCAATGCCATCAACGTGCAGCTGACCGTGTCGGAGGCCGGCAACATCTTCTGGGGGCTGTGGCGAGCGGCCGGTGTCAAAGGCGAAAAGAGACTTTTTGACACACCGTTCTCGCAGTTTATCAAAGGTCAGCTGCAGCTCGTTTGGAATCATACCATCGGGTTCAATAGCCACTTGGTGGGTCGCGTGGCAGTGGGTGCCGAACACGCCTACGGCAATTCGTCGGCGGTGCCTTATGCCGAGCAATTCTACGTCGGTGGTGCCAACTCGGTGCGCGCCTTCACCGTGCGCTCAATAGGTCCCGGTAGCTATAAGGCGCCATCGGATACTCCTGAGGACTATTTCGACAAGACAGGTACCTTCAAGTTTGAAGCCAACCTTGAATACCGCTTCCCGATAGCCGGTGCGCTGCACGGTGCCGTGTTCTTTGACGCCGGCAACGTGTGGCTGCTCAAGGACGACCCCGCACGCCCCGGCGGCACACTCACCGGCCGCAACTTCCTGCGCGACCTCGCCACCGGCACCGGTGCAGGCCTTCGCTTCGATATAGAGATGCTCGTCGTGCGAGCCGACCTCGGTATCGGCATCCACGCTCCGTACGATACCGGCCGCAGCGGCTATTACAACATGGAGTCGTTCGGCAAGTCGCTTGCCTTCCACCTCGCTATCGGCTACCCATTTTAATCTATCTTGCAAATGGCTATCGCAATAATTAATTTTCTCTACGGACTTTGCGTCATGTTTTTCGGCATGACGTCGTGGGCGTTTTGGCGCAAGAATCGAGAGCCTATTTCGCGGAAGATGTCACTTTTGATGTTCGTTCTTTGTGTGCAATGCGTCAAAGATTTGTTTTTCATCTGGACCGATGTTGTTTACGAACAATTTTTCTGGCGAGTGATGACATGTGTCGATATGGTGGCAGTGCCGTTGTATTCGTTGATTCTTAAAGAACTATGTCGGCCGGGAGCTAATTATAAGGCGATGCTATATAGCGAATTGTTATTTATACTATTGCCAATCCTATTTGTACTCACACAATCCCCGATATTTTATTATATTGATGTGTCGCTTGGTGGTGTATATGGCTTTGGCTATGCTTTTTGGGCAATTTTCGCCATTCCAAAGTATCATCGTATTTTAAAACTACGTTTTTCGTACGATGAAAATATCAATCTCAATTGGCTTAAATTCACACTCATATCGTTCTTCGCTATTTATGCACTTTGGATGGTCTCTTGTACGATTACGGATATAAATATCGAAATTCTATATTTAGTCGGTACGCTGGCTCTGTGGATGTCGATTTGTTATTTCATCAATCGTCATGAGTCGGTGATTGATGAGTTGAACGACCTTGCCGAGTCAGACGATACTGTAGTTACCGGCGAGGTGGCTGATACCTTGGGCGATGTATCTGCTAATCTGAATGAGAGCATTAAGCAGCTATTTGAAGAGAAGAAGGTATTCCTAAATCCGCACCTTAAGCTGTCGGATGTGGTAGGGATGGTCAACTCTAATCGCACCTATGTTAGCCGCTTCTTTAATAGCCACCAAGGCAAGACATTCTTTGAGTACGTCAACGAATACCGTGTGGCGTATGCCAAAGAGCTACTAATCAATACTACCGACAAACTTGATGTGGTGGCCGAACAATCGGGATTTGGTACGCGGCAGGCTCTGCATCGTGTCTTTATTAAATTCGTGGGATGCACTCCCGAGCAGTATCGCTCGGCGATGCGCTCGTGACGCTCTTATATACGGATACCTTGGGCAGAGTGGGCCTTAGGGTGGGGCGTTCAGGTGTTTTGCTAAAAGTTAAATACTATTAAAATCGGTATGGATTTTAATAGTATTTTGTGTGTAAAATTAATTATTGTAACTTTGAAGTGGCTAATACGCTATATCGAATTCTATAAAACCTATTATAATTATTAATAATATCCTGACCATGAAGAAATCTTTACTTACTTTGGTATTTTGTGCAGCGTCGATGCTGGCCGGAGCCCAGGTGGTTGAGGTGCAGTCGGTCGCTCAAGTGCCTATGCAAGACGGTATTGACGTGAATATACCGCGCATCAGCCCCGATGGCCGTTTTGCCATAGTTTCGACCCTTGCCGACAATTCTTTGCACCGCGTGGACCTCACGACCGGCGCAACCGAAAAGGTGGCCGACAATGGCTCGGCTCTGCACCTGTCGTTCACGCCCGATGGTGGCAATATCGTGTTCAAATCAACGACTGTAGCTAAAGACCGTCGTCGCTACTATGCAGTGAGACTTGTAGAACTCGGCAGCGGATATTCGCGCAATTTGAGCAGCCCGGCACGCCACTGCGCCGGCTTCACCGTGTCGCCTGCCGGTGTTCTGTCGCTGAGTGAAAATGGCCGTTTCAGCGCTCGCCAGTTGCGCGGCAATGCTACAACTTCGGCTGTTGAGGGTCAAGCTGTGGTAAATATTCATTATGGCCATCTCGAACTCACTCTGCCCGATGGCACTGTAAAGAACCTCGACCCGCAGGGCAAAGGCTCGTACTTGTGGCCCAACCTGTCGCCCGATGGCACCAAGGTGGCTTACTTCCTGGTAGGTCATGGTTGCTATGTATGCGATCTTGATGGCTCGAACGTACGCCGCCTCGGCTACTTCCATGCTCCCGCTTGGCTGGGCAATGACGCCGTAGTGGCAATGAATGATATTTTCGATGGCAACGAAGTGGTGTCGTCGTCGATTGTGGCACTTTCGCTCGATGGCAAAGTGCAGACACTGACCGATAGCTCTGTCAAGGCGTTCAATCCTTGGGCTACGGCCGACGGCAAGCAAATCACCTTCTCGACCGCTGAAGGCGACCTCTACGTTATTAACCTCAAATAACCCATAAATCAATCGCTATGAACTTTAAAATTTTTACTGCAGCGTTATTGCTTATGGGTTCGACTGCAGCTGCGCAGACACCCGATGAAATTCGCGTTTACATCAATCCCGGTCATGGTTCGTGGACTTCCGACGACCGTCCCCGTCAGATTATCGGTAAGGAACCCTACAGCGCGTCGGGTACTGACACTACAAACTTTTTCGAATCAAATACCGACCTCGTTAAGGGCTTCGGCGTGCTCGAGAAGTTAATCGATATGGGTGTGCCGTTTGATCGCACACGCAATCAGACCGGCCCGCTCAACACCATCGGCGCCGCACGCGATTTGGAGCAGAATATCGTCATGAGTCGCGTCAAAAATGGTCCTTACAATCCGAAAATTAATAATTCTGAAGTTCGCGACAATCCGGATTGCGCCGACTTCAATCGTGGCTTGACTGAAATCTGCTGCGAGGTTGAGGAAAACGAATTCGACGTGTTCATTTCCATTCACTCAAATGCGTCGGATAATGCGCTTTGCAACTATCACCTATATATGTATCGCGGCCGCAATGGCAATGGCAACGACGCTGTCGAAGGCTCGTATGACCTGTGCGAGGTTTCGTCGAAACACTCGTATGCTATCGAACATATGCGCTGGTCGGAAAATTATACATATATCTATGGCGACATTGACTTCTTGGGCCACGGCTCGAGCTCGTCGAATGTACTCGGCTATAGTGGCTACTTAGGCGTGCTGAAGCATGGCACCCCCGGTTATCTGGTTGAAGGCTTTTTCCATACATATACTCCGGCGATGCATCGCGCTATGAACTGGGATGCCGATATGATTGAAGGTTTCCAGTATGCTCGCGGTGTGTCGGATTATTTCGAAATGGGCGAACTTGAGACTACCGGCGAAATCTATGGTATTGCCCGCGATGCTCACACTACGTTCAAACACAAACTCTATGTGCCTGCTCCCGGTTCTGACGATGAGCTCAAACCGCTCAACGGCGTCACCGTTCACCTCTATAAGGATGGCGACGAGATCCAAACTTACACCACCGATGAGTTCTACAATGGCGCTTTCGTATTCTACCACCTCGAACCGGGCACGTATCAGTTGGTAGCTACTCACCCCGACTATTCCGACACCGAGCCGATGGATGTAGAAGTTACAGCCGGCGTGACCAGCTATCCGAAGATGTATCTGACCGACCGCTACTATAATGGCCGCCCGGGTGAAGAACTCAACTACGTCAGCCCGATTCCCGATGGTCTGCCTCTGGAAGAAAACTATGCCATGACGGCGGCTTATACCGACGTGGAAATCGCTCAACTGGCTGGTAAGACTCCCGAACGTCTGATTTGGAATAAGGATCATGTTTATGTTCTTGCTCGCGACGCTCAAGACGAAGCTACCGTAGTGGTTCTCGACAGTAAAGATGGCAAGGTGCTCACCGAAGTAGACCTTACCGGCTGTGCTGCTCCTATTCTTGGTGTAGCCGATATTCAAGTGGCAGGCAATGGTACGCTCGTAGCATCTAATCTTAGCAAGAATCAGCATGAAGATCAGTATGTGGACGAAGGCGACGAACGCGGTACGTTCACAATGTACTACTGGGACCGCGACGAAAACGGCCTGCCCACAGGCACTGCACATGAGCTGTTCACCTCGCAGACTGCCGGCGAACAACGCCGTGCTTACATCGGTCGCACATTCGTGCTCCGTGGCAACCTCGACGATGGCGAAGTGGCCGTGAGTGCAGTGTCGACCGCAAAGAGCGGTGTGATGTATACCGAAGTTCGCTCAATTGTGGATAACGCTATTAGCGATTTTGAAGTGCATCGTCCGGCTTCGACTTTCGCTTCAGATTTCGATGGCGATTATCGCTTTGTGCTGTCGCCCACCAACCGCCACCAGTTCTTCTTGATTGGCAATGGTGCGAAGAAACATATGCGCGAATACGAATTCCAGCACGCTCTGAGCACTCCTTGCAATGCAGAGAACACCAACTTACCCCTGGATACTCGTGGTGCCGGTTTCTTCCGCTTCTCTGACCATGCTCTGATGACGTTTGCGTCGGCCGGTGAAGGCTCGCTCAGCTGCCAGCTCTACGACGTCAGCCATGGTATCACTGAACCTGCGCAAGTATCAATGACCGGTATCAATTTCACCGGTGAAGCTCAGAATGTGCTCACTACCGGCTTCCCTGTAGCCGATGGTAAGGGCGGTGGCAACTTCCATGTGGTGGTGCTCCGCGACAATAAGATTAGCCGTTTCTACGCTCCCGACCCGGCGGGCGTGGCAAATGTTTCGGTTGATAACACTTATGCCCCTGAGGTTTACTATGACCTCAACGGCCGTCGTGTCGAAGAACAGAACCTCGTGCCCGGCGTTTACGTACGTCTGCAAGGCCGTGAAGCTAGCAAGGTAGTTGTGAAGTAAACAGTCACACACGTCTGTAACGTAGCAAGGCTGCGTCGGTATAGGTCCGGCGCAGCCTTGTCGATTTCAGAGAGCAATAGGTGAGGAGTTGTTTGTGGGAGAATGAGTGATTATAAATCGTCGAAGTATTCATGGTCGATATATGTGTCGACCACATCATCATCGTAGTCATGAGAATAGCTACCTATGTCGTAGTAGTCGTAGCTATCGTCATCGGACTTGTCATCCGATGAGTTGTCCATTTGATATGATGCTAATTCAATTAGTTCTTCATCGCTTATCTCGCTGAGATAGTCATTTTCCGGTTCATCGATGATTATTGGTCTCGAATCGCTTACGGTTGTCGACTCGGAGTCGTGCTCGCGCTTGAATCCGAGCAGCTTGAAGATCTGTTTGAAGAGGACGATTTCGCCCAGAAAGCTTAATAGTGACATAGCGATTAGGTCTTTAACGTTTCTGACGTCAAAGTTACTGCGCGATATGTGTAAAAATCGCGTACCGCTATGTTAAATAGTGTTTAGTTGGCGAAGTCTACCGAAAGTCCGATTTGGAAGCGGCTGGGGTTGAGCGGATAGTCGACTACGGAGAAGTAGTTCTTGCTGAACCAGCCTTGGTTGATGTGGCTGAAAAGCACGTAGAAACGCGTTTTGCTGAGCTTAAAGTTTGCGTAGGCATTCATGAATGGGTAGTTGCCTAGCTTCACTTCGTGCTGATTAGCAAACGAGGCTGTGGCAGGTTGATACTTGGGTGCGTAGTACTTGGTGTAGTAGTCGCAGTCGACGCCGAGTTGCACGAATAGCGTGGCTATGCGGAATTTTAGGTACAGGTTTGAATAAACGGCAAACTTCGGAAGCGCTATGACGTCTTCGTTGGTTGACGTTTGCAATGTCAGCGAATTGTCCCAATGCAAGATGCCTGCACGCAGGTTTTGGCGTAAACGCGCCGATAGGATTTGCACGCTACCGCCGTGTTGCTCAGGCATGAAGTCGGAGTTGAAGAACAGATGATTCTGTATGTTTTCGACCATGACTTGAAGGTGCGAGTCGGTGTGGTCCAAGTCGAGGTTGCCGCCGAATGTTACGCGGCGTTCTTTGCCGAAGTCGTTTTTCCAGATGAAGTGGTTCGAGAGGTAGTTGTTCATCAGGTAGGGCGCGGCTTTGTTAGAGAATGAGCCGAAGCCGGTGATAGCGACAGAGTCGCCCAGAAGCGGGAAGCGTGTGCGGAATCGGCCTTCGATGTCGATGTCGCCGGCAACCTGTCCGGTGATGCCGAATCGGGCAGTAGCGTCGTAGGTCAGAATAGAGCCTTGCTGCTTGGTGAGCTGTCCTCCGACGGTGATGTTGTTTTCAGAGTGTCGTGGGTCGATGCCTGTGATGCCTTCGGGGAAAGGTGTCAACTCAAGGCCGGTGCGGTCGAGAGTGTCGGCCGTCTGAGTATATTTCACGATGTCGTAAGTCAGGAAGGCGGCTAGGCCGAATTTGGCGTAGCGGTTGAAGCCTTCGAGCAGCGAGACACCGAATGTGTTTGACAGGCTCCAATAGGATGTGCGGTCGTTGGTACGAGTCGGGTCAAGATATGTATTAGCGAAGAAGTTTCGGAGCTCGCCCGGAGCATCGTCGCGGAATGTGTGTCGGCCATCGCGATAGGCCATAGTCCAGATGAACGAAGTGACGGGGATGTATGTGCGGTGCGTGACAGAGTCAGTCACTGAGTCGCGTTCTTCTTGCCAGAAGCCTACTTTGTAGCGCTGGTTGAGATAGAATTGCTGTCCGACTAGTCGAGTGTGCGCGTCCGACAACTTTGTGGGGATATTCTTCGGATCGACGCTGGTGACGCCGCCTTGCACCAGTGCGGGGTCGGTGATGTAGAGCGGGTCGGAGATGCCGCCATTTTCCTTTGCGACCAGGTTGTAGTGGTAGAAGAACGACTGCATCTCGTAGCGTTCGCCCATGTATGAGCCCGAAAGGCCCCAGGCCAGGTCCTTGGCGGCCTGGTTGGCGTATGAGCCTTTAGAGTAAAGATAGTCGAGCATGGCGCCTACCTGAGCGCGCTTGTTTATGTTGCCTGAGAAGGTAGTCAGCAGTCGGTCTTGTCCGTTTTCGCGGCCGCCACCGGTGTTATAGCTCAGCAGCGTCATCGGTATGCGCGTATTGTAGAAACGCTGCGAGTCGTATGATGGTAGCCACTGGCTGAATGCGTCTTCAAGGAAGAAACGGCTATTGGCCGAGCGCTCGGCGAAAATCATGTTAGTGCCGGCGCCGCCTAGGTTGCCGGTCGTAGCCCATGCGTCGGATAGCCCTGAGGGTATCGACCGCTGTGCATAGTTGTCGGGTAGGGTGTCGATTTCGGCCGGAACGCGCAGACCCAGTGGCGGTTCTATGCGCCATGCATATGATGGAGCGAGCTGAGTCTTGCGCTTGGCAAATACCGATGCAACTGATGCGGCGCAAATGAGGATTATGATGATTGATAGTAGACGTTTCATGCTTGGAACAAAAAGTATTATTATCCGCGTTCGTACACTTCAGAGACTAGGCGTCGGAAGTATGAGCGATACTCGGTGTTTTCGATGAGGCTGTTGAGCCGGCTTATGGCGAAGTCGGCATACATATTGGTGTTGCCGTAATCTATCATTTCGGCAGCCAAAAAAGCTATGTAGCGCTCTTGCGGTCCGGATAGATGAAGGAAGCGGTCAGCGGTGCCGAATTGGCGCAGTACGTCGTACATGAACGTGAGCACCTGCTCCACGCCGGGTTTGTAGCCGACAAAGTCTTTGACTGCTTTTTTGATGATGGTGACTCGTGCTTTGCAGTAGCCCCACTTTTGTCGGCTGAGCTCCTTGCTGACGGCAGCGAGTTTGCGCTCATGCAGCTTCTCGACATCGGGGTTAAGGAAAAAGTCAAAGTAGGCCTTTGTCTCCTTCGAAGCCTCGTATGCATCGATGATAATCTGCTCGAGTTGCTCGTGCGACATCTTAGCGAGTTCCTTTATGAGTGCAGTCTTGGACATTACGACAAAATTTCCGACAAAGTTAAGAAAAAAACAGTTAACATTGTGTGCTACAAGTCGGTTTTTGAGATATAAACGCCAAATAGAAAGAAAAATACTACTTTTTGGTAAAAAAAGTAGCGTCTCCTGCGGCGCGGTGGCTGCAGGAGACGCATGTATGAGAATCAAGCCGGAGGCTGATTATTTGCCGAAATAGCGGTTGTAGAGACCTTCGAAGCCCTTGCCGTGGCGAGCTTCGTCCTTAGCCATTTCGTGAACGGTGTCGTGGATGGCGTCGAGGTTGAGCTGCTTAGCGCGAGCGGCGATGCGCATCTTGTCGGCATTGGCACCGGCTTCGGCCAGCATACGTTTGTAGAGGTTGGTCTTGGTGTCCCACACCACGTCGCCGAGGAGCTCGGCAAACTTGGCTGCGTGTTCGGCTTCTTCCCAAGCATAGCGCTTGAATGCTTCAGCGATTTCGGGATAGCCTTCGCGGTCGGCCTGGCGAGCCATAGCCAGGTATTGGCCTACTTCGCTGCATTCGCCGGCGAAGTGGGCGTTGAGGTCGGCAATCATCTGCTCGTCGCAGCCCTTAGCTACGCCGATTTCGTGTTCGGTCACGAACTTTACAGCAGCGGTTTCATCGACTTCTTTGAACTTGCTGGCGGGAACGCCGCATTGGGGGCACTTTTCGGGGGCTGCATCACCTTCGTGAACGTAGCCACATACGGTGCAAATGTATTTCTTGCTCATAAAAATTTGGTTGTACGGTTTATTAACTGTTTTTTGAGATTTCTCTATCGCAAAGTTAATATAAATCTTCGAAATTGACTAATCACCTACTCAAAAAAACTTTTATTTTTTTTCGTCGCTTTTAAATTGTGATGGCGATGCTTTTGGTAGATTCGTTGGTGCTGTTGCAGTTGCTGTTTTTTCGGAAGTGGAGAAATGTCGGGGTGCGGAACTATATTAGGCGGAAAAATGTTATCTTTGCAAAAAAAATATGAGACAATTATGAAGAAGATAATGCGCTGGGTGGCTGTAGTGGTCGCGCTGACGGTGGCTGTGGCTCTTGCCGGCTTGTGGATGATATCTAAGGAATTCGAAAGCGAGGCAGCAGCTCGCCTATATATACCGAAGGATGCTTCGAAGGAAAGTGTGCGCGATTCGATGGTGACGTCGCTGGGCGATGAATATGGCTCGCTGGTTTATCGACTCTGGGCTGCGGCGTCGGGCGACCCGCTGAAGTCGCATGGTTCGTATCTCGTAGAGCCGGGAGCGTCGGCAGCTTCGACGGCTAATGCTGTGGCTAAAGGCTACCAGACACCGGTGCGTGTCACTCTCAACAATATGCGCACGCTCGACGAGCTATATCGCAAAGTAGCAGCGAAAGTCGAAGCGACCCCGCAAGAGCTCCGTGCTGCGGCTGAAAAGATGCTCGCGGCTGATTCTAACTATCATCGCAAACAAGAGTTCGCTGCAGCCTTTGTGCCGGACACCTATGAATTTTACTGGACTGATACTCCGGAGCGTGTGATCGAAAAGCTTGTTGCTGATCGCGATAAGTTTTGGACGCCCGAGCGGTTGGCTAAAGCCGAGCGGCTTGGGCTGACTCCTGTAGAGGTGGCTACGGTAGCTTCGATTGTCGAGGAAGAAAGCAGCAAGGAAAAGGAATTACCTACCATTGCACGGCTATATATGAACCGTGTGAAAAAAGGTATGAAGCTGCAAGCCGACCCTACGGTGAAATTTGCCGTTGGCGACTTTACGCTTCGTCGTATCACCGGTAAGCATCTGCAGGTGAACTCGCCTTATAATACTTATAAAAATACAGGCTTACCGCCGGGCCCGATTCGCATTGCGCGCAAGTCGACACTCGACGCAGTGCTCAATGCCCCGGAGCACAATTACTTGTATATGTGCGCAAAGGAGGACTTCTCGGGCTATCATAATTTTGCGGCCGACTACGATACGCATGTGCGCAACGCTCAGCGCTATCGTGCCGAGCTCAATCGCAGAGGTATCCGTTGATTATCGGGCAAACAGCGCATTGACTCGTGCCGGCGAAGCACCGAGGCGTATGGCTTTAGCAGCATCAGCGCGTGCTTCGTCGAGTAGATATTGGTCGCGTCGAAGCCAAGCACGGTAGTAGTAGAGCTCGGGGTCGTCGGGGTATCGGTTGAGTCCGTCGGCTATGGTGGCTGAGGCATCGGATAGCTGTTCTAAGGCAAGGTAGCAACCGGCTAGCGAGGCGAACGTTTCGGGCTGGGGAGCGTCCTCAATCAGCTTGCGAAGATAAGGCAGGGCCTCTCGCTCGCGACCTGTGAGCGAGAAGAGTGTGCCCAGCGCAGTCGCTGTGTCGATGGAGTAGGGTGCTATGCGCTTGAGCACCATGAAATCCTGCTCGGCTATGGCGCTTTTACCGCCGAACAGAGCCATCATGCCGTGGTAGAATCGAGCCTCGGTCGAAATAGAGTCGACTTCGATGGCGTGTGTGAATGAATCGAAGGCTTCGTAGTCGCGGTTCATGGCTAGGAGTTGCCTACCGCGAGCGAGTAGAGTTACCAGCATGTTGGGCGCCAGTTGTAGCGAATTGTCAAAGCAGCTGAGAGCTAGTGAGTCGTTGCCTAAGTGGCCGTGGCAGATGCCCATGTTGTAGAGGATGAGTGCGTTCGAAGGGTCGTCGGGGCGCACGGCAAGCACGTCGCTGAGTCGGAGGACAGCTTCGGCCCAACGTTGGTGCACGATGGCGCTGTCGGCTTCGCCCATGAGTATGAAATACGGGTCTTCTTCAAATAGTGTGTCGATGCGAGCAGCATCGGCTTCGGGCATGGATGTCGGGATGGCCGCTTGTGTTTCCGTGGTGTAGGCCGAAGCACCGGCTGCGGTAACCATTCCGAGGAAAATTATTAGTGGTAGAAAAAATTTCTTCATAGTCTCATCTTTTTGTGGGTGACAAAGTTAAAGAATTTCGCAGAAAGTACGCCGATAAAAAGAATTAAAAAAAGTTGGGGCATATAAAATAAAAGTCGTAAATTTGCGGTGTGAAATCCTTAATACGACATATCGAGTATCTGCTGCAAAGCCACGACTGCGTCATAGTTCCGGGCCTCGGTGCTGTGCTTTGTCATGGCGAATCTGCTGCATATGATTCGGCGACGGGCTGCTGGAAAGCTCCTCGTCGTGTCTTGTCGTTCAATCCCGAGCTCTCGCGCACCGATGGTCTGCTGGCTATGTCAGTGTCGCGTCGTGATGGTATTTCGGTCGAAGCAGCGGCTGCTCGTGTGGCGACTGCTACGGCTGCTATGCGTTCGGAGCTCGAATCGACAGGTCGCTTGTCGCTAGGCTCGGCCGGTCAACTGATGCGCACACCTGATGGAATGCTCAACTATGTGCCCGGCACGGCCGCTTGGCTGTCGCCTGCCATGTTGTGGCTGCCAAGCTTCCAGCTTGAAGAATTGGTTTCGGCTTCTACATTGGCTCACGAAGTGGCACGCGCTGAAATCCGTCGTAATGGCTGGCGCACCGCTTTACGCCGAGTGTCGGTTGCCGCTTCGATTGTGGGTGGCGTATTGGCTTTGGCTTGGGTAGTACGCACGGCTATGCCTGCTGCTCCGGCAGAGCAGTTTGCTTCGGTAGGCCCTGTGCCTGAATCATCGGTAGTGGAACTTCCCGGTAGCAATCGCACTCCGCTGCTTTTGGTTGTGAATAGTACTCCGGAGAGCGAGTCGGTTGAAGTGGCTGATGCTTCCGAGTCAAATGAATCGACCGCTGCGCCTGTGGCCGAAGAGGCTATCCCTGTGACAGAGGCTGCACCCGTGGCCGAAGAAGTCGCTGAAGCCGCAAAGCCGGTGACACACGAGCCTGAAGAAGAGGCCGAAGTGCGCCTTAATGAAAACGATAGATATTTCTTGATTGTAGCTTCGCTGGCTTCGCAAGCCGAGGCAGATGACTACATTAAGAATCATAATAATTTTAACCTCGGCATACTCACCGTTGACGGACGGTACAGAGTCTACGTCGCCACAGGTCAATCGTCGGCGGCTGCTTTGGCCGCAAAGCGAGGCAACATTGCTCGGCAATATCCCGATTCGTGGGTATGTCGCCGATGAAGCCATCGCTTATGGAATCACTACACGACTTATTTATCCGCCGGCATAGCATACGTCGCTATACCGAGCAAGAAATTAGCCCCGAAGATGTAAAGACAATCCTCGAGGCAGGCCTGCTTTCGCCATCATCGAAGAGTAGCCGTCCATGGCAGTTTGTGCTTGTAGATGACAAAGATATGCTAGCTCGCTTGGCCGAGTGCAAGGCTGCCGGCGCTCGTCCCATTGCCGGATGCGCTCTGGCCATCGTAGTAGTGGCCTCGCCCGAGAAGACTGATATGTATGTCGAAGATATGTCGATTGCTGCTGCCTATATGCATCTGCAAGCAGCTGCGCTGGGCCTCGGTTCGTGTTGGATTCAGATTCGCAATCGCTTCACAGCTGATGATGAACCGGCTGAAGATATCGTGCGCGAACTCTTAGGCATACCATCGGATATGATTGTAGAGTGTATACTCACAGTTGGTCATCCCGATGAAGAGCGTCGACCCGTCGACCCCTCGAAGCTACTTTGGGAGAGAGTGCACGTCGAACGCTGGAAACCCTCGCAAGAAGATTGAAATCGCAAGTGCCATCTATAGCAATAGTCGGGGCCGGAAATGTGGCTACTCGGCTTGCGCTGGCTTTTCACTCAGCCGGCGCCAAAGTGGTATCGGTTTCGGCTGCTCACGAAGAGTCGGCTAGGCGTCTTGCCGACCTTATAGGAGCTGCCGTCAAGCCGGTTGCGCAAATTAGCAAGGATGTCGACTATGTGGTCATATCGGTGAGTGATAAAGCCGTGGCCGACGTTGTCGCAGCTATGTCGGAGACTGATGCTGTGGTCGTACACACGTCGGGTAGCGTACCGATGCAGACCCTCTCGCGCCGTTTTCGTGCGGCCGGAGTGCTATATCCGCTGCAGACTTTCTCGCGCGATGTCGAGGTTAACGTAGCCGATGTGCCATTCTTTACCGAGGCGGTAGATGCCGATGTGCTTGCGGCAGTAGATGATTTGGCTCGCATTTTGAGTCTGCATGTGTATCATGCTGATTCCGAGCAGCGCAAGTCGCTTCATGTAGCCGGAGTGCTGACAAGTAATTTCCCGATTTATCTTCTCGAAATCGCTAGGCAGGCGCTGGCCAAGGCCGGTTATCCGCTCGACGTGGTGGCGCCCTTGGCCCGTGTGAGTATAGAGAAGGCGTTTGCGGTTGGGCCTCACGATGCACTGACCGGTCCGGCCCGTCGCGGCGATGTGGCTGTCACCGAATTGCAGGCTCGTTCGCTACCGCCCATGCATAGAGCTATTTACGAAGCTATCACCCAGGCAATTTTCAAAGATTATCATGAGTAAATTCAACTATCCGCTGCATCAGATTCGCGGCATTGTTTTTGATGTCGACGGGGTGCTTTCGCCCACGGTAATTCCACTCGGCGATGATGGAATACCGCGTCGCATGGCCAATCTTAAGGATGGCTATGCTATAGTGCAGGCTGTGAAGCAAGGCCTGAAAATAGCTATTATCACCGGCGCTGTAGCCCCCGGCTTGGCCGAGCGGTTTGCTCTTTGCGGTGTGAAAGATTTCTTTTGCGGCAAGCTTGAAAAGCTCGCTGTGCTGAAGCAGTGGATGGCCGACAATGATCTGCGTCCTGAAGAAGTGGCATACGCCGGCGATGATGTGCCCGACGTTGAGCCCATGCGATATGTCGGACTTGCAGTAGCTCCGGCCGATGCATCGCGCGATGCGCTTGAAGCAGCTGATTATGTGACTGATGCTTGTGGCGGTCAGGGTGTAGGTCGTGAATTAATCGAGGAGGTGATGCGCGCTCGCGGCATCTGGCCTACTCAAGCAGTAGCGTTTGGCTCATGAAACATATTATTCTAGCATCGGCGTCGCCTCGTCGCCGTGAATTGTTGAAAATGATTAGTCCTGACTTCGAAATCGCCACTGGTATCGAGGTCGACGAGTCTTTCCCGGCCGATATGCCGGCCGATGAGGTTGCGGTGTATCTGTCGAGTTTGAAAGCGAAGGCTTATGCCGGATTTGTTAAGACGGCTGATGATGTGCTTGTCACGGCTGATACTGTCGTGATAGTGGATGGTGATATCTTGGGCAAGCCGTCGTCGCGCGACGAAGCCATAGCGATGCTTCAGCGACTTAGCGGCCGCACGCATCACGTCGTTACCGGTGTGACGATTACTACGCTTTCGACGACTGAGTCTTTCGGCCAGTCGACGGATGTGCATTTCGATGATGTACCGATGTCAGACATCGAGCATTATGTCGATGTCTACCGTCCTTATGATAAAGCGGGTGCTTATGGTATCCAGGAATGGATTGGCGCAGCGGCTATTAAGGGTATAGATGGTAGCTTCTACAATGTGATGGGCTTGCCGGTGCATGCTTTGTTCAGCCGCCTTCGAGCGCTCGGTTGGTAAAATCCGATTTTAATGTATAATGAATCAACGCGACGCATGCTATGTGTGTCGCGTTTTCGTTGTGTAGGGGGGCTACCTCTTATGCGTTGCGTTCAGGAAGGGCTGAGGCTATAGCTTGTCGGCTTTGCTCCATCAGGGTAGGGAGGTCGTAGCCTTCGGCAGGAGGGGTGATTGGTTGGTGAATTGTGAGGATGATGCGGCCCGGGCGTGGTAGGCGCGCGTTGCGTGGCATCACGTCATAGGCACCATCGATGGTTAGTGGAACGACGGGTAAGTTGAATTCTGTGGCCAAAGTGTAGGCGCCGCGTTTGAAGCGATGCATGTGTCCGTCGAGTGTGCGCGAGCCTTCGGGAAATACGACTACCGACATGCCGCCAGCAAGGCGCTTCTCGGCTTCTTGCATGGTGTGGCGAATAGCGCCCGGCGATGAGTTGTCGACAAAGATGTGGCCTGATACTTTGCACGAAAGTCCTACGAAGGGTATCTTCTCGAGCGATTTCTTCATCATCCAGCGAAAGTTGTGGCCGAGGTAGCCGTATACGGCAAATATGTCGTAGGCGCCTTGGTGGTTGGCTACGAATACATATGATTGTCCTTTAGCTATGTGTTCGTGTCCGCGTACTTCGATTTTTACAAGAGTGAGTGCACAGAAGGCGCGAGCCCAAAGCATTGGCAGCCAATATCCCATTTGCCGGCCCAGTCCGATAAAAGTGCATAGGGTGGTAAGAGTGGCTGTAATGATTGTGATGATGGCCATTATGGGCATCATAATCACAAATTGGTAAAATCGATAAAGCAACTTCATATCAAAGCGGGGTGTGAAGGAGTGAGTGTTTTTTTAGAATGGTATGAGGTTAAAATAAGAAAGGCCTGCCTGAGCTGAATTGCTCTCCCTGGCAGGCCTTTCTGCAAGCTGAGATTCGGGATCTTTATCGTTGACCGCCGATGAGTCCGAACTCGTCATGGAGTCCGGCTCGTCGTGGCGGTGTTGATTACTTGCCTTTGTGCTCGTAAGAAAGGGTGAGCGAGGGCTGGTCGCACACTTCTGCCGGGCCGAAGTACTGGATCGGGCCGGGATATACGTAGCAGGTGTTCAGAGCCCAGTCGTCGCGCTTTGAAGCGAACTTCTGGAAGGGTGCGTCGTCGAGACGAACGAGAGCCTTTTGGATAACGGGCTTGTCGGCGCCGTTGCGGTGCTCGATGTTCATCATCATGGTGATTGGAATACCACCGGCTACCCACTGAACGCTAGGCTTAACGAGGTTGCGAATCGACGACATGTAGCCGGTAACGCCTGCGTTGATCAGGCATGCAGCGTTGTAGCCGAGAGCGTAGCAGTAGTCAGCGTCGAAGTTCGAGGGATCGGCGCAGCGGCCTTCGTAGCCGAAGAAGTGGTGGAGAGCCGAGAACTTGCCGACGAATTTGCCTTCCTTAGCCATTTCCTGGAGGCGGTCGCCAACCATTTCGCTGAGGAGTTTTTCGGTCTCGATGAGCGATACCTGTACGTTGCCGTGGGGGTCGCGGTCGAGCATGAGCTGGCGAGCGACGGTAGCGGGCAGCGAAGCCAGGGTAGCAGCGTTTTCAGCGCAGATGTGCGACTTGATGAAGTCTTCGAGCTTGTCGGCGCTCACAGCGGCTGCTTCTTCAGTAGCGAGTACGTTGTTGAGTTCCTTGATAAGCTTCTTGATAGCGGGGATGAATTCGATGAGGCCTTCGGGGATGAGGACAGTACCGAAGTTGTTGCCGTATGAAGCGCGGGCAGCAACGATGTCGGCAATCTGGTTAACGACATCCTGGAGGGTCATGTTCTTTGCTTCAACTTCCTCAGAGATGATGCAGACGTTGGGTTGGGTCTGCAGAGCGCATTCGAGGGCGATGTGGCTAGCCGAGCGGCCCATCAGTTTGATGAAGTGCCAGTATTTCTTAGCCGAGTTGCAGTCGCGCTGGATGTTACCGATAACTTCCGAGTAAACCTTGGTGGCGGTGTCGAAGCCGAACGAAGTTTCGATGCATTCGTTCTTGAGGTCGCCGTCGATGGTCTTGGGGCAGCCGATAACCTGCACGCCGGCGTTGATCGACTTGTAGTATTCGGCGAGAACGGCAGCGTTGGTGTTCGAGTCGTCGCCACCGATGATTACGAGGGCGTTGATGCCGAGTTCGCGGATGATTTCGAGGCCTTTGTCGAACTGTGCTTTTTCTTCGAGTTTGGTACGGCCCGAGCCGATGATGTCGAAGCCGCCGGTGTTGCGATATTCGTCGATGATGGCAGCGGTGAGTTCGATGTATTTGTGGTCAACGAGACCGCCGGGGCCCATAAGGAAGCCGAAGAGGCGGCTGTCGCGGTGAATCTTCTTGATACCGTCGAAGAGGCCGCTGATTACGTTGTGACCGCCGGGGGCCTGGCCGCCCGAGAGGATTACGCCAACGTTGATGGGGCGGCTTGCGCTGGGAGTGGCGTTCTTTTCAAACTTGAGTTCAGGCAGACCGTAAGTATTGGGGAAGAGTTGCTTGATCTCGTTCTGGTCGGCAACCGATTCGGTCGGTTTGCCCTCGACAGCTTTCACTGCTCCCTGAAGAACGATAGGGAGTTTGGGCTGATAAGCCGCGCGGGCTTTCTGCAGGGGACTTTTTTTCATTGCAGGTGATTATATAGTATTTTGTATTGTAAAATTATACTTTAGTATATTATAGTGCAAATTTCGTAAAAAATGATTGAATATAAAAGAATAACAAGTATTAATTTATGTAAATGAGGCTTATTTTAAGACAAAAGTTTGTCGCCGTAAGAAAAAACGCAAAATCGAACGAAGATTTTGCGTTTTTTGCATGAGGAAACGTCAGCCGATTCGGGTCAGAATTTGAGTAGCGACGAGCCTTGGTCGCTGTTGTTGAGCGAGTGTCGGGCGGTGCGGAATATTGAGCCGCAGTCGGCGCTGTGGCTGACTGTGAGCACTATCATATTGCCGTCGTTCTTGATGTATCGCTCGTCGGTAAAAGGATTGACCGCCGAGAGGCTTTGCGAAGGGTAGCGCGTACCTTTTTTGTCGAACAT
The DNA here is from genome assembly GCA_964456545.1 of uncultured Bacteroides sp. GTDB lineage: Bacteria > Bacteroidota > Bacteroidia > Bacteroidales > Muribaculaceae > CAG-873. Next base: position 39,190 of record CAYWAM010000003.1, on the reverse strand, counting down.
ATACATCCAGTTGACACCGAGAGTCCAGTGCTTGTCGGGCTTGTACTCAAATTGAAGAGCATCGCCGTTTTCGTCTTTGCCAATGGTCTGTCCGAACAGATATTTGCCGGGTAGTTTTCTCCATTAAGCGAGAGTGACGGGGGGGGCTTTGTTCCGCTAAACCGTCAGGCTGGCGTCGAAAGATGTGAGGCTGTGTTTCCACTCATCTCCGGCGGTGTCGTAGTGTGTGAGGGATAAATATAAATTTGCGCCAAAACCGTAAAAATCACTTGACTGCAGCGACAGCGAGTTTGTGAAGACGTGGCAATAATCGGTGTTATATATAGTTGCAGGAATAGTTTGTTGCCCATGTACGTTGCATCGTTTACGATATATTAATCAAGTGATTTGTGTTTAGAAAAACGCCTCCACATGGCGTGCTGCTGTGTGGAGGCGTATATGATAATCGATGGGGATTATTCCCACTCGATGGTTGCTGGCGGTTTCGACGAGATGTCGTAGGTTACGCGGTTGACTCCGCGCACTTTGTTGATAATGTCGTTCGATACTTCGGCCAAGAAGTCGTAGGGCAGGTGAGCCCAGTCGGCTGTCATGGCGTCGGTTGAGGTCACGGCGCGCAGTGCAACTGCATTTTCGTAAGTGCGTTCATCGCCCATGACGCCTACGCTCTGCACGGGAAGCAGGATTACGCCTGCCTGCCACACTTGGTCGTAGAGGCCGCGGTTGATGAGGCCGCTGATGAAGATGTCGTCGGCTTCTTGTAGTATGCGAACCTTTTCGGGAGTGATGTCGCCCAGAATGCGCACGGCCAAGCCGGGACCCGGGAAGGGATGGCGATTAATGAGGTGAGCGGGCATGCCCAGAGCGCGACCGACGCCTCGAACTTCGTCCTTGAACAGCCACTTGAGCGGTTCGCAGAGTTTGAGGTTCATCTTTTCGGGCAGGCCGCCTACGTTGTGGTGGCTCTTGATGACGGTGCCGGTGATAGAGAGCGATTCGATGCGGTCGGGGTAGATGGTGCCCTGAGCGAGCCAGCGAACGCCTTCAATTTTGTGGGCTTCGCGGTCGAATACGTCAATAAAGCCTTTGCCGATGATTTTGCGCTTCTTTTCGGGGTCGGATACGCCCTTGAGTGCTTCGAAGAATTCGGCTGATGCGTCGACGCCTTTGACATTGAGGCCGAGGCAGCGATAGTCGTCGAGTACTTTGCGGAATTCGTCTTTGCGCAGCAGGCCGTGGTCGACGAAGATGCAAGTGAGGCGGTCGCCGATGGCTTTGTTGATTAGCACCGCCGCTACAGACGAGTCGACGCCGCCGCTGAGGCCGAGCACTACTTTGTCGTTGCCGAGTGTCTCGCGGAGCTCGGCTACTGTCGATTCGATGTACGAGCCGGCATCCCAGTCTTGGCGCGAGCCGCAGATGTCGTTGACGAAGTTGGCCAGCAGGGTGGTGCCGCAAGTCGAGTGGAACACTTCGGGGTGGAACTGTACGCCCCAGATTTCGCGACCTTCGACGCGGAACGCGGCGCAGGCAACGCTGTCGGTTGAGGCGATGATGCGGAAGCCTTCGGGCAGATTGGTGATGGTGTCGCCGTGGCTCATCCACACGGTGTCGCCGGTGTTGACGCCTTTCAGTAGCGGCTCGTCGGCATTGACTGCGCCGAGGATGGCTCGGCCATATTCGCGCGAGGGAGCGCTTTCGACGGTGCCTCCGCTCTGATAAGCAAGCAGCTGAGCGCCGTAGCAGATGCCGAGCATCGGGTGGCGTGCGCTGATTGCGGCCAGGTCGGTCTTGAATGCTTTTTCGTCGTAAACTGAGAAGGGACTGCCGGAAACAATCACGCCGATGACATCGCTGTCGTCGGCGGGATATTTATTGTAGGGCACAATTTCGCAGTACGTGTTCAGTTCGCGCACACGTCGGCCGATGAGCTGAGTGGTCTGCGAACCAAAGTCGAGAATGATGATTTTCTGGGGCATATAAAGTCGGTTGATTTTGCCGGTTAATATGCGTGCAAAGTTATACAATTTCTGTGAAAGATGCAATCTTTTTATGAAAAGGTGTGAAGCTAAGTCGTTTTTTTCATATTCAATCGTCCGTCGATTGAAAATCTATTAATTATGGTGGATTTGATAAAACGCTAAAAAAGTAGTAACTTTGCAAACGAAATGGCGAGATTATTGTCAATTGACTTTGGACGAAAGCGTTGCGGCCTAGCCGTGACCGACCCGCTGCGAATATCGGCGGGCGGATTGTGTACTGTAGCAACATCTACTTTAATCGACTTTGTGAAGGATTATTTACGCCGCGAGCAGGTCGATAAGATTATCGTCGGATTGCCTACGACTATGAAGGGCGAGCCGTCGGAGTCGATGCGCTATCTGACACCGGTCATCAACCGCCTGCGCAAGGAGATAGCGCCTACACCGATTGAGTTTTACGACGAACGATTCACGTCGGTGCTGGCCCACCGCGCCATGCTCGATGGCGGCTTGCGCAAGATGGCACGCCGCGACAAAGCGCTCGTCGATGAAATGTCGGCCGTAATCCTTCTGAACGATTATCTGAACTCGTCGTTTTCATAAAAACGAACAATTAGACATACATTTATAAGATGAAACTCCCTATCTATCTTTATGGTCATCCGGTGCTGAGAAAAGTCTCGACGGATATTACCCCCGACTATCCCGGTCTGAAAGAACTGCTCGACAATATGTTCGAGACTATGTACGACTCGGAAGGTGTGGGCCTCGCAGCGCCGCAGATTGGTCGCAACGACCGCATTGTTGTGATTGACGCTTCGCCGCTGGCCGATACGTTTCCCGAACTCGACGGCTTCAAGAAGGTGCTGATCAATCCGCAGCTCGAAGTTCTCGAAGGCGAAGCCGTGACTCGTGGCGAAGGCTGCCTGAGCTTGCCCGGTCTGTCGGAGAATGTGACCCGTGTCGAAAATATCCGTCTTCGCTGGCTCGATGAAAACTTCGTGGAACATGACGAAGTGTTCAGTGGCTTCGGTGCCCGCGTGATTCAGCACGAGTACGACCATCTCGAAGGTAAGGTTTACATCGACCACGTTTCGGGTATCCGCAAGCAGCTGATTCGTGCGAAACTCAATAATATAGTAGCCGGCAAGGTGCGTCCCGACTATCCTGTGCGCTTTGCTCCTCGTCATAAGTAATCAAATAAATACTCGACATATATGGCCGACGATAAAAAAATAATTTTCTCGATGGTAGGCGTCAGCAAGACCTACCCTCCCCAAAAGACTGTTTTAAAGAACATATACCTGTCGTTCTTCTATGGTGCCAAAATCGGCATTATCGGTCTGAACGGCTCCGGTAAGTCATCGCTGCTCAAGATTATAGCCGGCGTTGACAAGGATTACCAGGGCGAAGTAGTGTTCTCGCCCGGCTACAGCGTGGGCTATCTGGAGCAGGAACCGCATCTCGACCCCAGCAAGACTGTGATTGAGGTAGTGCGTGAAGGTGTGCAGCCCATTATGGATATGCTGGCCGAGTACGATGCTGTCAATGCTGCATTCGGCGATCCGGATGCCGACTTTGATGCTCTGCTCGCTCGCCAGGCAGAACTTCAGGATAAACTCGACGCTGCAGATGCTTGGAACATTGATTCGAAGCTCGAACGCGCCATGGACGCGCTGCAGTGTCCGCCTGATGATCAGAATGTCGACACTCTGTCGGGTGGTGAACGTCGCCGCGTGGCTCTGTGTCGTCTGTTGCTGCAGCAGCCCGACATCCTGCTGCTCGACGAACCTACCAACCACCTCGATGCCGAGTCGATTGACTGGCTCGAACAGCACCTGCAGCAGTATCCCGGTACGGTTATCGCAATCACCCACGACCGCTACTTCCTCGACCACGTGGCCGGTTGGATTCTCGAACTCGACCGCGGCGAAGGTATTCCATGGAAGGGCAACTACTCGTCGTGGCTCGACCAGAAGACCAAGCGCATGGCTCAGGAAGAAAAGCAAGCCTCGAAGCGTCGCAAGACCCTCGAACGCGAGCTCGAATGGGTGCGCATGGCTCCGAAGGCTCGTCAGGCTAAGGGTAAGGCTCGTCTGAATTCTTACGATAAGCTGCTCAACGAAGACCAGAAGCAGCGTGAAGAACGTCTGGAAATCTTTATTCCCAACGGTCCGCGTCTGGGTAATAAGGTTATCGAAGCCAAGGGTATCGCCAAGGCGTTTGGCAAGCGTCAGCTGTTCAAAGACCTCGACTTTGCACTGCCGCCAGCCGGTATCGTCGGTGTGATTGGCCCTAACGGTGCCGGTAAGACCACGCTCTTCCGTCTGATTATGAAGCAGGAAGCTCCCGATGCCGGTACGTTTGAAGTTGGCGAAACCGTCAAGGTGGCCTACGTGGACCAGCGTCACCACGACTTGGTGCCCGAAAAGAGCGTCTATGAGGTAATCTCGCAGGGCGTCGAAAGCTTCCGCATGGGTGGTCGCGACGTGAATGCTCGCGCTTACCTGTCGAAATTCAACTTCACCGGTGCCGATCAGGAAAAGAAAATCGGCGTGCTGTCGGGTGGCGAACGCAACCGTCTGCACCTGGCGATGGCGCTGAAGGAAGAAGGCAACGTCATTCTGCTCGACGAACCTACCAATGATATCGACGTGAACACACTGCGCGCGCTCGAGGAAGGTCTCGAAGACTTCGCAGGCTGCGCCGTAGTTGTCAGCCACGACCGCTGGTTCCTCGACCGTATCTGTACGCACATTCTGTCGTTCGAAGGCGATGGCAAAGTTGTCTTCTACGAAGGCTCGTACAGCGACTACGAAGAGTTCAAGAAGGCTCAGAATGGTGGCAAAGAGCTGCCTCGCCGCCGCTATCGCAAGCTGATGGAATAATCCGAATCAAATTAGATTTGACTCTAATACTCGAATGGCTCGCTTCGGCGGGCCATTTATGTTAATTTTTCAGTCGAATTGTCTGATGACCTTGCAGGAATCCGCAAAATGCCGTAACTTTGTATGTTATGCAGGAAAAGAATATCACAATCAAGGGCGCACGCGTCAATAATCTGAAAAACATAGATTTGACGTTGCCTCGCGGACAGTTTATCGTGTTTACAGGTTTGTCCGGCTCGGGCAAATCGTCGCTGGCGTTTGACACCCTCTATGCCGAGGGTCGTCGTCGCTATGTCGAGAGCTTGTCGGCCTATGCGCGTCAGTTCTTGGGTAAGATGACAAAGCCCGAGTGTGACTTTATCCGCGGCCTGCCGCCGGCAGTGGCCATCGAGCAGAAGGTCAATACGCGCAATCCGCGTTCGACTGTCGGCACTTCAACCGAGATATACGACTATCTGCGTCTGCTTTTTGGCCGCGTCGGCCGCACTTATTCGCCCGTTTCGGGTGATGTGGTGAAGAAGCACACCGTGGAGGATGTGTTGGCCGCAGCTGTGTCGTATCCCGAGGGAACGCGTATGGCTATAGTAGCTCCGGTCGATATCCCGGCCGGTCGCGACGTCGCTGTCCAGCTTGATATTCTTAGCAAAGAAGGATTTACGCGCATCGTGGTCGATGGTCGCTTTGTCGATATTGAGGACGCTGCAGCCGAGGTCAATGATGCATCGACAATCGATGTGCTGGTCGACCGCTTGGCCGTGGCGCACGAAGGCGACGAACTTTCGCGCTTGGCCGAGTCGGCCGAGACAGCCTTCTACGAAGGTAACGACCGATGCGCTCTACTGGTGTTTGCCTCTGGTGCCACTCAGCCCATTCGTCACGATTTTTCGAAACGCTTTGAGGCCGACGGGCTGACGTTCATGGAGCCTTCGGACCAGATGTTCAACTTCAATAATCCCTACGGGGCGTGCCCGACTTGCGAAGGATTTGGCAAGGCCCTTGGCATCGATGAGTCGCTCGTGGTGCCTAATCAGGAATTGTCAATCTATGATGACGCCGTTGCCCCATGGCGAGGCCCTACGATGAGCGAGTGGAAGCGTTTGTTTATCAGTCACGCATCGAAGGTTGACTTCCCCATTCATCGGCCATATTTCAAACTCACGCAGCACGAGAAGGATTTGCTCTGGCAAGGCTTCGACGAGTGGGTCGGTATCGATGGCTTCTTCAAATGGATGGAGACGCAACGCCATAAGATACAGTATCGTGTGATGTACTCGCGCTTTCGCGCCAAGACCACTTGTCCTGAATGTCATGGCTCGCGTCTGCGTCAAGAAGCTCTGTATGTGAAGGTCGCCGGCCGCACTATTGCCGACTTGGTGCGCATGCCTGTGAAGGAACTGCGCCGCTGGTTTGCAGAGCTGCAGCTCGACGAGCACGATAGCAAAATTGCAACACGACTACTCACTGAAATAAACAACCGCCTGGGATATCTTGATGAAGTGGGCCTGGGCTATTTGACGCTCGACCGTCTGAGCAATTCGCTCTCGGGTGGCGAAAGTCAGCGCATCAATCTTGCGACCTCGCTGGGTAGTAGCTTGGTGGGTTCGCTATATATTCTCGATGAGCCGTCGATTGGTCTGCATCCGCGCGACACCGACCGCCTCATTGGCGTGCTGAAGAAACTTCAGAAACTGGGCAATACCGTAGTCGTGGTCGAACACGACGAAGAAATCATGCGCTCGGCCGATATGCTGGTCGACGTCGGCCCTGATGCCGGTCGTCTTGGCGGCGAAATCGTCTTTGCCGGTCCGCTCTCAGAGATAGGCTCGGCTGCTCGTTCGTACACGGCTAAGTATCTCGGCGGCGAGTTGACGATAGACGTTCCGCAGCATCGCCGTAAGTGGAAAGACTATGTGGAGGTGACCCACGCCACGGAGAATAATCTCAAGGATGTCACCGTGCGTTTCCCTCTGGGAGTGATGACTGCCGTCACAGGCGTGAGTGGCTCGGGAAAGTCGACTCTCGTTGGCAACATATTGTATCGCTCGCTGGGACGTCATCTTGAGGTGACTACTGAGCAGCCCGGTCGCTTCGGTAAGTTGCAGGGTTCGCTAGGCAGAGTAGGCGACATAGTATTTGTCGACCAAAATCCCATCGGCAAGTCGACTCGCTCGAATCCGGCGACCTATCTGAAAGCTTATGACGAAATTCGCGCACTGATGGCCTCGCAGCAATCGGCGCGTCAGTTGAGCCTGACTGCAGCTCACTTCTCATTCAATACAGTGGGTGGCCGTTGCGAAGAATGCAAGGGCGACGGCACCATCACTATTCCGATGCAGTTTCTGGCTGACGTTACCATCCCATGCGAGGCGTGTGGTGGAAAGCGCTTCAAGCGCGAAGTCCTCGACGTGAAGTATCGTGGACTCGACATTAACGACATACTGGACATGACGGTCAACCAAGCTATCGAATTCTTCGGCGAATCAGATGGCGCTACCGAGCAGCGTATAGTGCGCCGCTTGCAGCCGCTGAGCGATGTGGGGCTTGGCTATATCAAGCTTGGTCAATCATCGTCGACACTCTCGGGTGGTGAAAATCAGCGCGTGAAGTTGGCTTCATTCTTAGCAGATGAGCGTCCGAAGCCCACGATGTTCATATTTGATGAGCCTACCACAGGTCTGCATTTCCATGATATAAGCGTGCTGCTGAGGTCGTTTGACCGCTTGATAGCTAAAGGACACACCCTGGTGATTATCGAGCATAACCTCGACGTGATAAAAGCTGCCGACCACATTATCGACCTCGGCCCGGAGGGTGGCGATGCGGGTGGCAACATCGTGGCGACGGGTACGCCCGAAGAAATAATGGCCAATGCAGAGAGCGTCACAGGCCGCTTTCTGCGCGAAAAGCTTCAAGTCGGGAAATGATTTGCAAAAAATGTTGTAACTTTGTGCCCAATTAGAGAAAAAGAATGGAAGCAATTGACATTATAATATTAATACTGATAGTCGTAGGTGGCTTCTTGGGCTTCACCAAGGGCGTTGTGGCTCAGATTGGCTCGATTGCTGCACTAGTTATCGGTATAATAGCTGCACGCTTGCTTGGTCCTACGTTTACGGCCTTGATTTCCGATAGCTCATCAGCGTTCGGTGTCGTAGCCGGCTATGGATTGGCCTTCGCAGTGGCTTATCTGGCAGTGTTTGTGATTGCTCGAATTCTTAAATTGACAATTCATAGCTTGCACCTAGGCATTATCGACCGCTTGGCCGGTGCTGCGTTTAAGATACTCGAATGGGGATTGGTGCTGTCGATAGTGCTGAATGTCTATATACTTGCCACGGGCGATGATTCCGATTTTAATAAATGGACGAAGCCATGGCGGAAAGTTGCAGTCGACTTGGCCCCAGCCTCTTTAGGTTATTTGACGAATCTGCATAACAATCAAGCTGTGCCGAGCGTTGATACTTCGAAATAAAGCGAAAATGAAGGAGAATAACGAAATAGAAAAAGACCGCGAACGCGACGTGATTCACGACGCGACTACCGGCGATTACAAATATGGGTTCGTGAGCGATATCGACACGGACATTTTGGAGCGCGGACTTTCGGAGGACGTCGTGCGCCACATATCGGAGCGCAAGGGCGAGCCGGAGTGGTTGCTCCAATTTCGTCTGGAAGCTTACCGCTACTGGCTGACGCTGCAGCCGCCGACGTGGGCGCATCTGCAGATTCCGGAAATTGACTTCCAGGATATTAGCTACTATGCCGAACCGAAAACTAAGGAAGGTCCCAAGAGCCTCGATGAGGTTGACCCGGGCTTGCTCGATACGTTCAATCGCCTCGGTATTCCGCTCGAGGAGCAGAAGCAACTCTCGGGTATGGCGGTCGATGCCGTGATGGACTCGGTGTCGGTCAAGACCACTCATCGCGAAAAGTTGGCAAAGCTAGGTATTATCTTCTGCTCGATTTCTGAAGCAGTAAAGGACTATCCCGACTTGGTGAAGAAATATCTGGGATCGGTGGTGAGCTATCGCGACAACTTCTATGCTGCGCTCAACTCGGCGGTGTTCTCTGATGGTTCGTTTGTCTATATACCCAAAGGTGTTCGCTGCCCGATGGAGCTGTCGACCTACTTCCGTATCAACGCGTCGGGTACAGGCCAGTTCGAGCGTACGCTCATCGTGGCCGATGACGATGCTTACGTGAGCTACCTCGAAGGTTGCACAGCGCCGATGCGCGACGAGAATCAGCTTCACGCTGCCATCGTGGAAATCATCGTCGAAGACCGAGCCGAAGTGAAGTATTCGACCGTACAGAACTGGTATGCCGGCGACGCTGAAGGTCGCGGCGGTATCTATAACTTTGTGACCAAGCGCGGTCTCTGCCGCGGCGACTACTCCAAGCTTTCGTGGACGCAGGTCGAGACCGGCTCGGCCATTACGTGGAAGTATCCGTCGTGTGTGCTCAAAGGCAACTATTCGACGGGCGAATTCTACTCCGTGGCCGTGACTCGCAATCGCCAGCAAGCCGATACGGGTACGAAGATGATTCATGTAGGCCGCGGCACGCACTCGACCATCGTGTCGAAAGGTATTTCGGCCGGCCGAAGCGAAAATGCTTATCGCGGCTTGGTGAAGGTGCTCCCTTCGGCCGAAGGCGCCCGCAACTATACACAATGCGACTCGCTGCTGCTCGGCCCTGACTGCGGCGCACATACTTTCCCATATATCGACGTGATGAACGACTCGGCAGTGGTCGAGCACGAAGCCACTACGTCGAAAATTTCCGAAGACCAGCTGTTCTACTGCAATCAGCGCGGTATTCCTACCGAAGAAGCTATTGGCTTGATTGTGAATGGATATGCTAAAGAAGTGATGAACAAGCTACCGATGGAATTTGCTGTCGAGGCACAGAAGTTGCTGCAGATTTCGCTCGAGGGAAGCGTGGGATGATTAATTTCGAAACAGACTAAGAATACTATACGACAATGGATAATATATTACTGCAAGTCAAGGACCTGCGCGCCGGTATCGACGGCAAAGAAATTCTTCGCGGCATCGACCTGACAATCCGTCCGGGCGAAGTGCATGCAATCATGGGCCCCAACGGCTCGGGCAAGAGTACGCTGTCGGGTGTGTTGGCCGGCCATCCGCGCTACACCGTCACCGGCGGCTCGGCTACCTTCCATGGTCTTGACCTGCTGGCTATGCAACCCGAAAACCGCAGCCACGAGGGCTTGTTCCTCTCGTTCCAGTATCCGGTGGAAATCCCCGGCGTGTCGATGGTCAACTTTATGCGCGCGGCGCTGAATGCCAAGCGCAAATATTTCAACGAAGCACCTTTGTCGGCCGGTGATTTTCTGAAGCTTATGCGTCAGAAGCGAGCCATAGTCGAGCTCGACAACAAATTGGCGTCGCGTTCGGTCAATGAGGGCTTCTCGGGAGGCGAAAAGAAGCGCAACGAGATTTTCCAAATGGCAATGCTCGAACCGCGCCTGTCGATTCTCGACGAAACAGACTCAGGCCTCGATATCGACGCCCTTCGCGTAGTGGCTTCGGGTGTTAATAAACTCAAGACCACCGACAATGCAACCATTGTGATTACGCACTATCAGCGTCTGCTCGACTATATAAAGCCCGACTTCGTACATATTCTCTATAAGGGTCGTATCGTCTACTCGGGCGGTCCGGAGCTTGCTTTAGAGCTCGAAGAAAAGGGTTACGACTGGATTAAAGAACAAGTTGACAACCAATGAATGCGCTGACTCAATATCTGAATCTTTATCGCGACAATCGTGCGACTATCGACGGGCATGCTCCGGAGGCTTTGAATCGCCGACGCGAGTCTGCTTATAGTCGACTCGAAAGTTTGGGCCGTCTGCCCGAGCGTGGCGACGAAGGCTTTGAGAAGGTCTCCGTCAACGATATGTTTGCGCCCGACTATGGTATTAATATTGCTCGCGTGCATTTTGGCGACGACGGCCGCGGCGGTGTACATGGATGCGATATCCCGAATGTAGGTACCTACGCAGTGACAGTTGTCAACGATGCATTTCACGCACCTCATCTGTCGCTGCCCGAAGGCTTGGAAGTGAAGTCGCTGGCTGAGGCTCTGAAAGAACACCCCGAGCTGGCCGACCGCACGGCACTCGACCACGATAACCCGGTAGTAGCGCTTAACGACCTGTTTGTGCAAGATGGCGTGTACATTCACGTCGCTGCAGGTATGCAAGTCGACCGTCCGGTGCAGATACTATCGCTTTTCAATGCATCGCAGCCACTGATGGCTGCTCGTCGAGTTGTGGTTCATCTCGAACGCGGTGCTTCGCTGTCAGTGATTGCGTGCGACCATCCGCGCACGGCCGAAGTCGATTACTTGTCGTGTCGCACTGTCGATTTGATGCTCGGCGCTGATTCTCAGCTCGATTTCTACGACTTGGAGGAGGCAACTCCGCGTTGTCGTCGCGCATCGGTAATGGCTTCGGCTCAGGATGCCGGCAGTCGCTTGAATGTGATGTCGGTGACGCTCGACGGTGGTATCACGCGCAATGAATACCACGCTGCTCACTGCGGCGATGGATGCTCGACGGCGCTTGGCGGACTCGTCATCGCCGGTGGCGAGCAAGTGGTCGACAATGCTACCTTCTTGGTGCATGATCACGAGCATGGTTCGAGCGACCAACTATTTAAATATGTACTTTTCGATTCAGCACAAGGTGCATTCGAAGGGCTGGTGACCGTTGCGCCCCATGCACGCTTCACTGATGCACATCAGAGCAATCGCAACTTGCTGGTGTCGCCTCAGGCTCGTATGCATGCAATGCCTCAGCTGATTATCAACTGCGACGATGTGAAGGCCTCGCATGGTTCGGCTACCGGTCAGCTTGATAGCGATGCCCTGTTCTATATGCGTTCGCGTGGTATTCCGCTGGCCGAGGCTCGAATGATGCTCATTAGCGCATTTATGGCCGATGGCTTGGAAAAAATCAATCATGAGCCGCTGCGTCAGACTCTGCGTATGTTGCTTGATCGCCGTCTGAACGGTTGCTCGGCTAGCTGCGAGAGTTGTGGCATCGAACCGCTACGTCGTCGTCCTGTCTGATTAGATTCGGGTAACCGTAATCTATTATTAAAAGGTAAGTTATGATTATAGAAGATATTCGTCGTCAGTTTCCGATTCTTGAACGCACCGTGTGCGGCAAGCCGCTGGTGTATTTCGACAATGCAGCCACTTCGCAGGCGCCCGACAGTGTAGTCGAGGCAATCGAGCAAGCGTATACGATGCGTAAAGCTAATGTACACCGCGGAGTGCACACCTTGTCGCAAGAAGCGACCGACGCTATGGAACTTGGCCGCGAGACGGCACGAGCATTTATCAATGCATCATCTACCGATGAGATTATCTTCACTCGTGGCACGACCGAAGCTATCAACCTCGTTGCGGCTTCGTACTGCAAACTCCTCGTGCCGGGCGACGAAATCATTCTTACCGTGATGGAGCATCACTCCAATATCGTGCCTTGGCAACTTGCAGCCGAGGCCGGAGGTCTGAAAATCAAAGTCGTGCCGATTGACAAGCGCGGCTGCCTCGACTTGGATGTGTATCGTTCGCTGTTCACGGAGCGTACACGGCTGGTGTCGGTGTGCCATGCGTCGAATGTGCTTGGTACGATAAATCCGGTGTCTGAACTTATTGAGATAGCGCACGGTCATGGCTGTGTGGTTTGTGTCGATGGCGCTCAGGCGGTGTCGCATTTAGCTGTCGATGTGCAGGCGCTTGGATGCGACTTTTATGCTTTCTCGTCGCACAAGATGTATGGTCCGACCGGTATCGGTATCCTTTATGGTCGTCGCGAATTGCTCGAAAAGATGCCGCCTTATCAGGGTGGCGGTGAGATGATTGGTCATGTATCGTTTGAAGGTACGACATGGGCCGACCTTCCTTACAAATTTGAAGCCGGCACGCCTGATTTTGTCGGAGCGGCTGCCTTTGTCGAGGCCGTGAAGTTTATGCATGCGGTAGGTATAGATAAATTGGCCGCACACGAAGCCCATCTGCTCGAGTATGCAACAGAGCGGATGATGGAGATTCCGGGTATGCGCATTTTTGGCACAGCTCCGCACAAGTGCTCGGTGGTGTCGTTCCTCATCGGCAACGCTCATCACTACGATACGGGAATGCTTCTCGACAAAATGGGATTTGCGGTGCGCACCGGTCACCACTGTGCTCAGCCGCTGATGCATGCTCTGGGTGTGGAAGGCACTGTGCGTGCGTCGTTTGCCGCATACAATACGATTGAAGAAATCGATAGCTTTGTGGCAGCCTTGCGCCGCATTGCTCCGATACTTCAAGCCTAAATTCGTTGGTTGAATATTGTTGTGATAAGTGCAGCAGCTGCTGTGCTTTGTTTTCGCGTGGTTGTAAATCTACATTGGAGTGGGCGCAATTCCGGCTTGGGGAGTTGCTGCTGTTTGCCTTCAGCAATTGTTGGTTCGTGTAGGTGCAAAAAAAAATATTCGTCATCACGACGAATAATCTTTTCTACTTTAAATCTAATACCATGAAAAACTGATGCAAAGTTACGTTTTTTATGTTATAAAGCATAATTTTCAATCGAGAAAATCACAATATTAATAATAATTAACATAAACATAGCATTTGTGAAGGCGTTTCGCTAATAGCACTTCTGAGCTCAGACTCGCGATGTCGAAGGAAGCAAGTGTCGGCGTTGCCGTCGGATTATGTATCGTGTATTCGAAGCTTTTTATTTTTATATGTGGTTTTTGGATTTTTAGGATGCGATAGTCTTATAAAGTCGCGTTTTTTTACTAACTTTGCAAGCCAATAGTATAATTCTCAAAACAATCATGGCTCAGACAAAAAAAATCAGCAAAGCTCTTATTTCAGTTTTTGACAAGGAAGGCCTCGACGACATACTGTCGCGCCTGGCTGCAGATGGTGTAACATTTATATCGACAGGCGGTACGCGCGCCTTTATCGAGCAACTGGGCTATGCCTGTGAGGCAGTTGAGGACCTGACGGGATATCCGTCGATTCTGGGTGGCCGAGTTAAAACTCTGCACCCGAAAGTGTTCGGTGGTATCTTAGGCCGCCGCGACAACGAAGGCGATGTGGCAATCATGGCTGAAATGGCTATTCCGGCTATTGACTTGGTAATCGTCGACCTCTATCCGTTCGAGGCAACTGTAGCTTCGGGCGCATCACATGAAGATATTATCGAAAAAATCGATATAGGCGGCATTTCGCTTATCCGTGCAGCCGCTAAGAATTTCGCCGACGTAGCTATCGTGGCTTCGAAGGCTCAATACTCGTTGCTGCTTGACATGCTCAAGGAGCATGGCGCATCAACTACCGCCGAAGAGCGCGCACTGCTCGCTCGCGAGGCATTTGCAGTGTCGTCGGGCTATGACACCGCAATTTTCAACTACATGGCTAGTGTGACAGCCGAGCCCACTCCTGACACCTTCCGCTTGGCAGTGAACCACGCTAAGGATCTTCGCTACGGTGAAAATCCTCATCAGCAAGCTCGCTTCTACGGCGATTTCGATGCTATGTTTGAGCAGCTTCATGGTAAGGAGGTGTCGTACAACAACTTGCTCGATATCGACTCGGCCGTTTCGTTGATTGACGAATTTGCCGGCGACGACACAGTGACCTGCGCAATCCTGAAGCACAACAACGCCTGTGGCGTAGCTAGCCGCGCTACCATCGCTGAAGCTTGGCGCGACGCGCTGGCCGGCGACCCCGTATCGGCTTTCGGTGGTGTTATCGTAATGGACCACGCTGTCGACGCTGATGCGGCTGCAGAAATCGGCAAAATCTTCTTCGAGGTAATCATCGCTCCCGAATACTCTGAAGAGGCTATGGCTATCCTGACTCAGAAGAAAAATCGCATCATCCTGCGTCGCAAACCTTGCGAACGTCCTGCTTGCGTAGTTCGTTCGATTCTGAACGGCGTACTCAGCCAAGAACGCGACACCAAAGTTGAGACCGCCGAAGACTTGAAGGTGGTATCGGGTGAACTCGATGATAAGAAAATCACTGATATGCTCTTTGCTAACAAGCTGGTTAAGCACTCGAAGAGCAATGCTATCGTGATTGCACGCGATGGTATGCTGCTCGGCTCGGGCGTAGGTCAGACCTCGCGTGTCGACGCTCTGAAGCAAGCTATTGCTAAGGCCGAAAGTTTCGGTTTCGATACTAAGGGCGCTACCCTGGCATCAGATGCTTTCTTCCCCTTCGCTGACTGTGTGGAAATAGCACATGCTGCCGGTATCGACACTATCATCCAGCCCGGTGGCTCGATTCGCGATAACGACTCGGTAGAATACTGCCGCGCTAATGGTATGACAATGGTGATGACCGGCTTCCGCCACTTCCGCCATTGATTGATACAATTAATACATTATTTATATTAAGATAATAAATGGGACTGTTTTCACTTACAAAGGAAATCGCCATTGACCTTGGCACAGCCAACACTATAATTATCCACAACGACAAGATCGTGATCAACGAGCCGTCGATTGTGGCTCTCGACAACCGCACCGATAAGCTTATAGCTGTCGGCACGGAGGCCCACCTGATGGAAGGTAAAAACCACAAGGGTATTCGCACCGTGCGCCCCTTGCGTCAGGGCGTCATCGCAGACTTTAATGCTGCTGAATTGATGATTCGTGGCTTTGTGAAGAAAGCCAGCAGCCGCTCGAACTGGTTCTCGCCGTCGCTTCGCATGGTGGTAGGCATCCCGTCGGGCTCGACAGAAGTCGAAATTCGCGCTGTGCGCGACTCTTCGGAGCACGCCGGTGGCCGCGACGTTTACATGATTTACGAACCGATGGCTGCCGCTCTTGGTATTGGCCTCGACGTAGAAGCTCCGGAAGGTAACATGATTGTCGATATAGGTGGTGGTACCACTGAAATTGCTGTGATTTCGCTCGGTGGCATCGTGTCGAATATGAGTATTTCGGTAGCAGGTGATGACCTCACTGAGGATATTCAAAATCATATGCGTCGTGCCCACAACGTGCGCGTAGGTGTCCGTACAGCTGAGCAAATCAAGATGCACGTCGGTTCGGCTCTGACTGAACTTGAGGATGCGCCCGAGGACTTTATCGTTCACGGCCCCAATATGATGACTGCGCTGCCTATGGAAATTCCCGTAAGCTACCAAGAAGTTAGCCACTGCATCGAGAAGACTATTTCAAAGATTGAATCGGCAGTGCTGAGCGCTCTGGAGCAGACTCCGCCCGAATTGTATGCCGACTTGGTGCGCAATGGTATCTATCTGGCCGGTGGCGGTGCTCAGCTGCGTGGTCTCGACAAGCGCTTCACCGATAAAATCGGTATTCAGTTCCATGTAGCTGAAGATCCGTTGCTCTCCGTTTCGAAGGGCACAGGTGTAGCTCTGAAGAATATCAATAAGTTCTCGTTCCTTATCCGCTGATAACAAGGTAGGCCGCAGTCGGTATTCCCGACTGCGGCGACCTATGCATATAGATGAAAGATCTGATAGAGTTTTTACGCCACTACAGCAAGTGGCTCGTGTTCGCCATTTACGTAGTGGTGAGCTGCCTTTTGCTGTCGAGTAGCGATCCCTATCGGCGGCATCTGTGGCTGACATCAGCTTCGGCTGTGTCGGGGTCGGTTTACGATATGGGTAATAATGTTAGTTCGTATTTTGATTTGCGTGCTACCAATGAAGACCTCAATCGCCGCAATGCCGAGCTTGAAAGTCGCGTAGTGAATCTGACCGAGCAGTTGCAGAATTTGCAGCTTGCGTCGTTTGTCGATACGATGCCAACCCCCGATAATGTAGCTCACTTTGACTTTATCGTGGCCAACGTAATCAACAACTCGACACACCACCCGTACAATTATCTGACTATCAATAAGGGTACTGCCGATGGTGTGCGCCCCGAGCAGGGTGTTATCGACCACTCGGGTGTGGTGGGCACGGTGAGTGTGGCAGGCGAGCATTATTCACGCGTCATCTCGCTGCTCAATCCCAACTTTCGTCTGTCGTGTAAAATTAAGAATAGCGAGCACTTTGGTTCGCTAGTGTGGAATGGTGAGGATCCTTCGATGGCTCTTCTTGAAGAGTTGCCTCGACACACAGTTTTCGCTGCCGGCGATACAATCGTGACGTCGGGCTATTCGGCAGTGTTTCCGGCGGGTTTACCTGTCGGTGTAATCATCAATGATGCCGATAATCGTAAAGAAAACTTCTTCACACTTAAAATTAAACTATTTGCCGACTTCTCGCGCTTGAGCAACGTGCAAGTGGTGGTAAATAATTACCGCGATGAGATTACGTCGGTGGAGGATACTCCGCTGACCGGCAATTCAGAATCAAATATCAATCCCGGTTCACGATGAATAAGACGTCGCTGACATTGCTGGTGCTTTTTTTAGTGCTGATACCGGCGCAGGCTTTGGTATTCAATAATTTGGTGCTGTTCGATGTGGCAGTGCCGTTTGTGTTTATTTATATGCTTATTACATTGCCGGTGACGTTTAGCGCAAACTTGGCAATGACTATCGGCTTTGTGACGGGTTTGACGGTCGACATACTTTCGGATACGGCCGGTGTGAGTGCGCTAGCCTCGACAATTTTGACCTTTGTGCGCCGTCCGGTCTTCCATCTATATATGCCGATCGATAATGACTTGGCTGAGCAGCGCCCCTCGCTGCGCAATATGGGAGTGGCAGCGTTCTTGAAGTATGCGGTCACGATGTCGCTGATTTACAGTATGACGGTCTTTTTAATCGAAGGCGCCGGATGCTTTATTCTGAAACTTTTCGTCATGCGTACGCTGGCATCGGCTGTCTACACATTTATAATGATTTACGCATTTGCTTGTCTTACTGTAAGCCGACATGAGAAAAGATTATAATCTCGAGAAGAGAAAGTATGTAATCGGAGGCTTTTTCATTGTTATTGCGATAATATTTTCAATCAGGCTTTTCGATTTGCAGCTGCAGGACGAACGGTACAAGAAAAGTGCCGATTCGAATGCATTCCTTGAAAAGACAGTATTCCCGTCGCGCGGTCTGATGTATGACCGTAAAGGCGAGTTGGTGGTGTTCAACCAGCCGGCTTACGATGTGATGATTATACCGCGCGATGTGCAGCAGTTTGACACAATCGACTTTTGTAATACAATCCATATTACTCCCGAGCAGCTGATACAGCGCTTTAAGGATATGCGCGACCGTCGCCTCAATCCCGGCTATTCGTCGTATACGCCTCAGCGCTTGATTACCCAGCTGTCGTCGCAGGACTATGGACGCCTCCAAGAGAAATTGTATCGCTTTCCGGGCTTCTTTATTCAGAAGCGTATCCTGCGACAGTATAACTATGCCGCAGCGGCCAACGTGCTAGGCAACCTTCGCGAAGTGTCGCAAAAAGATATCGAAAATGATGACTATTATGCACCTGGCGACTATACCGGCGACTTGGGCGTGGAGCGCTCGTATGAGACTTATCTGCGCGGTGTCAAAGGTGTGGAAGTACTGATGCGCGACGCCCTCGGCCGTATCCAGGGTCGCTATGAAGGAGGTGCGCGCGACATTGAGCCTATCTCGGGCCACGACCTCACGCTGAGTATCGATATCAAATTGCAGCAATATGCCGAATCTTTGATGGTGGGAAAGCGTGGCGCCGTTGTCGCTATCGAGCCGAATACCGGCGAGATACTATGCTTGGTGTCGTCGCCAACTTACGACCCGCGCCTGTTGGTAGGCCGCAGTCGTGGTGCGAACTACAAGAAGCTGACAGCTGATCGTTCGTTGCCATTATTTGACCGTGCACTCGGTGGTGCGTATCCTCCGGGTTCGACTTTCAAGCCTACACAAGGCCTGATTCTCTTGCAGGAAGGTATTATTAATACGTCGACTATGTATCCTTGTGCAGGTGGTTATATCAATGGTGGCCTGCGTGTGGGTTGCCACGGTCACGGCTCGCCTCTGCCTCTGAAGCCGGCGCTTCAGACGTCGTGCAACGCTTTTTTCTGCTGGGGCTTCAAGGGTATGATTGACAAGCGTTCGAAGTATGGCGACCCGGCCACAGCATTTGAGGTGTGGAAAAATCACCTTGTCTCGATGGGTTATGGCTACCGCTTGGGGGTTGATCTTCCTCACGAAAGCCGTGGCTTCTTGCCTAACGCTAAGTTTTATAGTAAATTTTATGGCGAGGGACACTGGAGCGCTAATACCGTAATCTCGGTGTCGATCGGTCAAGGTGAAATTCTTTCGACTCCTTTGCAGATAGCGAATTTGTCGGCCACTATTGCTAATCGCGGTTGGTTTATCACCCCTCACGTTGTAAAGGCTATTCAGGATACGGTGATGCCGGCTGAATTGCTCGAACGACGCCGTCCGACTATCGATGAACGCTGGTATACAGAGGTGGCCGAAGGCATGCGCATGGCTGTCACCGGTGGTACATGTCGCCGCGCAGCTATTCCGGGCATAGAGGTGGCCGGTAAGACCGGTACGGCGCAAAACCCGCATGGTCGCGACCACTCGGCGTTCATGGGTTTTGCTCCCTACGACAACCCGAAGATAGCTGTGGCTGTGTATGTGGAAAATGGCGGTTTTGGCGCCACGCTAGGTGTGCCCATTGGCTCGCTTGTGATGGAAAAATATCTGACAGATACCATCTCGACTTCGCGTCGGCCGATGGAATATCAAATGCTTAATCATCGCGTAACTTATGTCGATAAGTCAAAGAGATAAAAGTCCGTCGGTGTTTCGACACCTTGACTGGACGACGGTAGTCATATACCTGCTGATGGTGATTGCAGGTGTGGTAAGCATCTATGCAGCGTCGTACGACTTCGACAATGCATCGATGCTATCGTTTGATGAGTTCTCGGGTAAGCAAGCTCGATGGATTGGTTTGGGGCTCGTACTCGGTTTTGTGGTAATTATGACCGATTACCGTATTTACGACACGTATGCCTATCCAATTTATTTTATAATGTTGGCTTTGCTACTTGTGACGCCTTTTATTGCACCCGATATTAAAGGCTCGCGCTCGTGGCTGGTTATCGGCCCAATGAGTTTGCAGCCGGCCGAGTTTGCGAAGGTGGCCACGGCGCTGGCTATGGCCAAGCTATTTAGTGGCTACAACTTCGTGCTTAATGCCAAGCCAATTAACTATGTTAAGGCAGTGGCGATTATTCTGGTGCCGATTGCTCTAATTCTTAATCAGAACGAAACTGGTTCGGCGCTAGCGTATGTGTCGCTATTCTTTGTCCTCTACCGCGAGGGTATGAGTGGCCTAATATTGTTTGCAGCCTTATTCTCCGTCGTTATCTTTGTGGTGACGGTTAAGTTTACGTCTATTGGATTTTTAGGCCTTGCCTCCGGTGAATTTGCTGTGCTATGTTTAGTGATGCTGATACTGATAGGCATGTCGTTTATATATGAGAAGCGAGTTGAGTTGCCGCGCAATCTGCTGTTGTGGTTTCTAGGCACATTGGCTGTGCAATGGCTGCTTCATTCGGCGTTTGAGCTGAATTTGCCGTATCGAGTTATCATTATATCGACTGTAGGTGTCGCTATTGTTTACTTGTGTATAATGGCATTTGCACGCCACCGCAAGAAGTTATTCATACCGGCCGCTACGGGTTTGATAGCCATCGTGTTTATGTTCTCGGTCAACTTTGCCTTCACGAGTGTGCTTCAGCCCCACCAGCAGCAGCGCATCCGCGTGGTGCTGGGCATCGAGGAAGACCTGCGTGGTGCGGGATATAACGTCAACCAGTCGAAGATCGCTATCGGCTCGGGAGGCTTGTTTGGCAAGGGCTTCCTCAATGGTACGCAAACGAAGCTGAAATATGTGCCCGAGCAGCATACCGACTTTATCTACTGCACTATTGGCGAGGAAGAAGGTTTCGTAGGCTCGCTAGTGGTGATAGCTCTGTTTTTGGCTTTGGTGCTAAAAATTATATCGATAGCCGAGCGTCAGCCGCGTCCGTTTGGCCGTGTGTATGCCTACTGTGTAGCGTCGTACATCATTTTCCACTTCTGCATCAATATCGGCATGGTTATCGGGCTGTGCCCGGTGATTGGTATTCCGCTACCATTCTTTAGCTACGGAGGTTCGTCGCTATGGGGCTTCACGCTGCTGCTATTTATCCTGCTGCGAATCGACGCAGCTCGAAAGGCTTACGACTAACTCGGACTTACGACTAACTCGGAAAAAATATGCAGGCCCGCTATCGTAGCGAGCCTGTTTTGTTTATTTTGATGTGTTTGCGACTTTAGTTGGCGGTAGCGTAGTTGCGCCAGCGCTCAATCATAGCCTCCATGTCGGCCGGAATCGGGGCGGAGAAGTCCATTTCTTGGCCAGTGACCGGGTGGCGGAATCCGAGTGTGCGTGCGTGCAGCGCCTGGCGCGGGCACAAGTCCATGCAATTTTTGACGAATGATTTGTAGGTGGCCGATGGCACCCCGCGGAGCACCTGGTCACCGCCGTAGCGGGCGTCGTTGAACAGCGGGTGCCCGATGTGGCGCATGTGTACGCGAATCTGGTGTGTGCGGCCGGTCTCGAGCACGCATTTCACTACGCTGACGTGTCCGAGGTTCTCGAGCGTGAAGTAGTGTGTGACGGCGTGTTTGCCGCGGTCGCCTTCGGGGAATACGGCCATGCGGAGCCTGTCGCGCGGGTCGCGGTCGATGTTGCCTTCGATGCGTCCGTTGGCGGGGTCTGGACGTCCCCACACCACGGCTACATACTCGCGGCGTGTCGTTTTATTGAAAAATTGGCGACCTAGGTCGGTCTTTGCATCGGGTGTTTTAGCGACTACGAGCAAGCCCGATGTGTCTTTGTCGATTCGGTGCACGAGTCCCATGCGCGGGTCTTTCACATCGTAGTCTGGATTGTCTTTGAAGTGCCAGGCAAGGGCGTTGACCAGCGTGCCTGAGTAGTTGCCGTGGCCGGGGTGTACGACCAGTCCGGCGGGCTTGTTGACCACCAGCACGGTGTCGTCTTCGTAGACGATGTCGAGCGGTATGTTTTCGGCGATGACTTCGAAGTCGTAGCGTGGGCGGTCCATCACTACCTGCACTACGTCGTCGGGCTTGACGCGATAGTTGCTTTTGACGGTGCGGCCATTGACGATGATGCATCCGGCTTCGGCGGCCTGCTGCACTCGATTGCGAGATGATTTTTGAAGGCGGGCTACGAGGAATTTGTCGACGCGCAGCAGTTCTTGGCCCTTGTCGGCCACGAATCGAAAGTGCTCGTAGAGCTCGCGCTCGTTGTCGCCGTCGATGATTACTACGCGGTTATCATCAGAAGCTGATGATTCATCAAGTTCTTCGTCGGGTATGAAGTTGTCTTCCTCAATCATATGTCGAGATATTGCGATTGGCCGAGGTCTTCGATGATGGCCTGTTCGGCTTCGGGTAGTGATTCGAGTTCTTCGCCGTCGATGGGTTCGGGCTCTATGCATGTGCCTACTTCAAGAATGACAGTTGCATCGACCGGAATGACTGCGCCGACGTTGAGCGGCTTTCCGTTGACTAGGGCGCGTTCTACTAGATCAGGGTACTGCGATGGTACGCTGACTAGTTGGATGCTGTTGATGCCAATAGCTGAAAGATATGAGATAGCTTGGCGCGACGACACGTTGGTAATCGGGCTCGAGATGGAGACATGCTTGGGCGAGAACGAAGTGATGGTTACATACACATCGCGACCATCTTTTACGACCTGTCCGGCTTTAGGTACACAGTCGATGACGGTGCCCGGTTTGTACGTTTTGTCGTAGATAGAATCGGAGATGACGATGTGCAGGCCGTTGCGCTCAAGTGTCAGCTCGGCTTCTGCGTATGTCATGTGCTTGATTTCCGGTATGGTGACTACGTCGCCGTGGCGAGTCCATGCGCTGAGAAACGAAAGAACCACGAAAGCCAGAATCAGGCTGCAAATTGCTATTATAATCCAAGCTGTCCAGATAGGATGAGCTTTTCGGAAAGTTGCTATATCAAGTTTCATAATCAAAAGATTTACAACTTGCAAAGATAACAATTCTCGACGAAACATCAAAATCGCCTCTTTCAGCACAATAGTAAAGAGAGCTTCGGTGTTTTTGCGCAATTTTTGTTTGAAATATCGGTGGCTTGAAAGCTGATTGGTTAACGGCTGTTAACGAAATGTCTATATGGTATTTGTTTTAGTTAAAACGAGTTAAACGGTTGAATTTTCTTGTTTGAAAATTATGCTATATAACATAAAAGGTGTACCTTTGCATCAGTTTTTCATGGTATTAGATTTAAGGTAAGAAGATTATTCGTCGTGATGACGGATAATTTTTTTTATATATACATTTACAGATAATGTAGTATGAATAATAATTGATTTGTAATCAATGGTTTGCGAAAGATTTGCGGTCAGTGCGTAGGTGCAGGCCGCTTTTATTTTTTTTGCGAAGGCTGACTTTTCCTATGTAGTTCAATTTACTCTGCAAGGTGAGCTTTTTTATTGCACAAATGCGGGAGTTTTGAATGTGTCGACTTTGTCGAGGAAGTTACCGACGCCGGGCGTTTCGCAGGCGAGACGCCTGCTCTGCGGGCTGCGCGGTGTTCGTCGATTTATTACGATGCACAATTTTGTGCAAATAAAAGCCTCGGTGAGCGACGAGCGTCAACCGAGGCTTGTGATAGTGTCAGTTAAGGGGCTGTTACTTCTTTGCGGCGTCGATTTGTCGCAGGAGTTCGGTGACAGCGGTTTCGAGTTGTGCATCAACTCCGAGGACAATGTCGGCCGGGTCGTTGGCAACTTTGAAGTCGGGCTCGAGCTGTTGGTTTTCGAGGAACGAGCCGTCGGGCAGTCGATAGCCGATGACGGGAATGCCGAAGATGAGGCTCGGATCCTGCATGCGAACCCAGTTGACCGAAGTCATGGTGCCGGGGACGGGCATGCCGACAAGTTTGCCGAGGCCTCGGTGAGAGTAGACCCAAGGAGTGCCGTGAGCGTTGGAGTAGCAAGCTTCGCACATTACCATGATGGAAGGCTTGTTCCAGCGACGCGAGGGCATATCGCACGATTCGGTGCCGCGGATTTCCTGAGTGAAGTATTTTTGGCCGGAGAAGAGAACTTCGATGTCCTCGTGTAAGCGACCGCCACCATTCCAGCGCACGTCGATGACGATGCCTTCGCGGTCGTTGTACTTGCCGAGGATGTCGGAGTAAACGCGGCGGAACGATTCGTCGGCCATCGACTGGATGTGTACGTAGCCGAGTCGGCCGTTCGAGAGCGAGTCGACAGCGGCAGCGCGGCTCTTGACCCAGCGGTCGTAGAGCAGCGAACTCTGGCGGCCGGCGCTAATGGGCTTCACGACTTCTTCCCAGCGGTTGCCGGTTGTGGGGTCGAGGAGGCCGACGAGGGTGCGTTTGCCGGACTGGTCGGTGAGCAGAGTCGACATGTCGACCGAGGGTGTGATTTGCGCGCCGTTGATGTATTCGACGATGGTGCCGGGAACCACCTTGGTGTCGGCGTTGGCGAACGGTCCGCCGGGTAGTATTTCGGCTACGCGCATGCCGTTGCCGGCGTGGTTGACGTCGTAGAGCAGGCCGAGGGTGGCGGTGCGGTCGGCGTTGGACGCCATGTGAGTGTAGCGGCCGCCGGTGTGGCTTACGTTGAGTTCGCCAAGGAGTTCGCTCAGTAGCTCGGCAAAGTCGTAGTTGTTGTTGATGTAGGGGAGGAAACGGCGGTAGTGCGCGGTCATTGTCGGCCAGTCGATGCCGTGCATGTCGGCTACGTAGAAGCGGGCGCCTTCTTCGCGAGCCATGTTGTCGAACATGAATTCGCGCTCAGCGTCGTGGTTGAGCGACATGGTGGCCGAGTAGGTGATGGGTGTGAGCTTGCCCGACTTGGGGTCGAGTTTGCGGAAGGTGGAGCCGAGCAAGAAGAGCTTCTTGCCGTCGGGTGTAGCTTCAAAGCCGGCGCGGCCGGTAAGAGCCGACACCATCTTGTGCTCGTCTTCGCGCTGGTTGAGTTTCCAAAGCTGGCGGCCCGAGGGCATCGAAGCCACGTAGTAGAGAGTCTCGCCGTCGTCGGTGAAGATAGCGTCGGAGAGGTCGACCGACATAGGGGTTACGCGCACGACGCGGTCGGTGATGCCGTCGAGCTCGACTTTTATGTCTTTGCTATCGGCTTTGTCCTTCTTGTCGTCGTCTTTTTTGTCAGCGTCTTTGTTTTTATCCTTTTTATCTTTGTCGGATTCTTTAGCCTTATCTTTGTTTTTGTCCTTGTTCTTGCGAGCTTCCTTGAGCAGTTCGTAGTCCTCCTTGCTGAGTTGGTATTCGTCCATGGCTTGCTGGTTGAGGAATACGAGCATTACGTCCATCATCGAGCCCCACGAGGCGTGGTTGCGCATGCCGTAGCGTTCGGAAGCGAATACGATAGCGTTGCCGTTCATCACGAAGCGCGGTTGAGCGTCGAAGTAGCCACTATTGGTGAGGTTGGTGAGAGAGCCGTCGGCTACGTTGAGCAGAGCGATGTCGGTGTAGGGGTCGTGTTTGCGAGCGATTACTTCGAGGGTAATCCACTTGCTGTCGGGCGACCAAGAGTAGGGGAAACGGCCGTCGTTCTGCAGATATGTGGAGCCGTCGGTGAGCTTGCGCACTTTGCCCGACTTGATGTCCATGACAGCCAGCACGTGGCGATCGAGGATGAAGGCGAGCGATTTGCCGTCGGGCGATACGCGCGGCATGACGCGCTCGTGCTTGTCGGCCTTGAAGACGGGTTCTTCGCGGAAGATGGTGGCGTGTGCCCAGCCGGGTTCGTCGTCGGGGCGTGCCATCACGGCCTTGTAAATGTTGTATCGGCCATCGCGTTCGGAGGTGTAGTAGAGGGTCTTGCCATCGGGTGCCCAGGCGAGGTCGGACTCGGCAGCCGGTGTGTCCGACACTTGGCGCGTTGTGGCGTAGTCGGTGGCGGTGACGAATACGTTGCCGCGGTAGATGAAGGCAATGGTCTTGCCGTCGGGCGAGGGTACGGCTTCCGAGGCGCCGCTGCGCACCGCTACTTTTTCGATGTCGGGCGTGGCGTCGTCGATGAGGTCGATAGCAACCTTAGCGGGCTTGGCTCCGGGAGTCATAGTGTAGATTTCGCCGTCGTAAGTGAAGGCGAGAGTGCCCTTGTTGTCGCGCGACAGGAAGCGCACGGGGTGAGTCTTGAACGAGGTCAGGGCGCGGGCGTCGGTGGG
The DNA here is from genome assembly GCA_964456545.1 of uncultured Bacteroides sp. GTDB lineage: Bacteria > Bacteroidota > Bacteroidia > Bacteroidales > Muribaculaceae > CAG-873. The sequence continues at coordinate 13,078 of CAYWAM010000003.1, read as the reverse complement.
GTTGGCTATCGTAGCCGAGTAGACGTTGACCGTCGAGCCGTTGCGTTCGCTCAGGAAGTAGAATGAGCCATCGGTGCCGGCTACAGGGTTGGTGTCTTCGCCTCCGCGCTGCGTCAGGTTGGTGTGGCGACGAGTGTTGGTGTCGTACACCCAAATGTCGCGAGTCACCGACGATGTGTGATGCTTGCGGAATTCATCTTCGAAGCCTTTGACGTCCTGGTAGAGGAACGACTTGCCGTCGGGCAACCAGCTGACAAAGCGCGCTGGAGTGCCGAGCAGCTGCACGGGGGCTTCGTTGCCTTTGACAGCAACTGTGTAGAGCTCGGTCATGCGACTCGAGGGGAACATGGCGCTCGAAGCGGGGTCCTGAATGGCGGCCGAGTACATAATAGCAGAGCCGTCGGGTGAGAACGATTCGGGAATTTCGGCCGCAGAGTTAAAGGTCAGGCGACGTGGAGTGCCACCTGCAGCATCTATAATATAAATGTCGAAGTTGCCGTTGCGGTCACTGGCAAAAGCGATAGAACGCGAGTCGGGGCTCCAGACGGGGTTGGCCTCGTAGTCAGTCGAAGCTGTGAGCCGCGTGGCTGAGCCACCGGTAGCAGCGACTGTGTAGATGTCGCCTTTGTAGCAGAATGCTATTTTTGAGCCGTCGGGTGAAATCTTAGCATCGCGGAGCCACAGCGGTGTGATAGCTGAGGCCGAGAGGCAAGTGAGCGCGGCGGCAGTCAGAATTATTACTTTTTTCATTCGTATAGCGACTTGTCGGTTAGAGCTGATAGAGGTAACGCTTTATTGAACGTTTAGGAGTCTTTTCGAATTCCTCCTGCATCAGTTTGATGTCGGAGATTTGGCTGTAGGCAGGCAGGTCGGGGTTGATTTGCTTGATGTTTTGGCGCAAATGGTCCTCGAGAGCAGAGTTCGACAAGCCATCCTTGAAGGCTGTTTCGTAGTCGGGGTAGATGAGGGCAACGAGGCTGCCGTTGCGGTCGACTACGAGTGACTCGCTGACGTACTGAATGTTGTTGACTACGTGCTCGATTTCTTCGGGGTAGATATTCTGACCCGAGGGGCCGAGAATCATAGTCTTGCTGCGGCCACGGATATATACGAATCCGTCGGCGTCCATCTGGCAAATGTCGCCGGTGCTCATCCAGCCATCGTTGAAAGTCGATTCGGTAGCTTCTTCGTTTTTGTAGTAGCCCTTCATGACGTTGGTGCCGCGAACCCACAGAGTGCCGGGGATGTTTTCGGGGTCGGACGATTCGATGCGGGCCTCCATGCGGTCGACGATACGTCCGCACGAGCCGGGGCGCTGCTGGTCCCAGGGTGCATAAGAGATGAGGGGGCCGCATTCTGTCATGCCGTAGCCGACGGTGAAGGGGAATTTGATGCGGCGCAAGAATGTCTCAACGTCCTTGTTGAGCGCGGCACCGCCGATGATGATTTCGTGGAGGTTGTCGCCGAAGGTCGAAGTGAGTTTGTCGCGAATCTTGCCGAGGAGACGTTCGTCGACACCGGGGATGTGGAGCAGCACCTTCATGAGAGGTTTCTCGAGTAGCGGGAATACGCGGCTCTTGATAATCTTCTCGATGATGAGCGGCACGGTGATGATAAGTTTCGGACGAACTGTGGCGAAGGCATCCATGATGATGCGGGGCGACGGTGTGCGCGTGAGGAAGTAGATGTGTGCGCCTTGCGAGAGCATGTGGAGCATCTCGAAGGTGAGGCCGAACATATGTGCAAGCGGCAGCATGCAGATGGAGCCGTCGCCGGGTCTGATGTACGTGATGTTGTCGAGGGCGAAGCGCACGTTTGACCACAAGCTGTCGTACGACAAAATTACACCCTTCGAGAAGCCGGTAGAGCCGGAGGTATAGTTGATGACGGCCATGTCGTTGACGTCGGCGGGCTGGCGGTAGGTAGCGTCGGCGGGCTGGAAGCGTTCGGGATAGCGTTCGCCGAAGAGGCGGTTGAGATTGTTACGAGCTTCGGTGAGGCGTTCGGAACGCGACAGGATCATCGAGAAGTCGGCAATGTTGAGCACGCCCTTGAGGTCGGGCATTGCATCGGGCTCGAGGTTCTCCCAGATTGAGCTGTCGACGAAGAAGAGCTTCGCGTCGGAGTGTGTGACAAGGTTGTGTATGTTGTCGGGCTTGAATTCGTGGAGGATAGGCACGGCTACGGCACCATAGGTGAGGGCCGAAAGGAATGCTACAGACCAGTGTGCGCAGTTGCGACCGCAGAAGGCGATTCTGTCGCCCTGTTCAAGTCCTGCGTGTTCGAAGAGCAGGTGAAGCTTTGCGATTTTGCGAGCAACGTCGCGATACTGGAAGCTTGCGCCGTGGAGATCGGAGAGCGCGGGGAATTCCCAATTCTTCTGAATGGAATTCTGAATTAGTGTTATAATTGTTTCGCGTTTTTCCATTTTCTATAATGTTTTTAATAGATGTGTCGAGTGCAAAGATACGAAAAAATCGGATAAATCCGTCGAAAATGTGTAACTTTGCACCATAACCTTAAATAAATGTTGAATGAACACAATTATTAGAAAGTGCTTTATGGCCGGAGCCATGCTGGTAGCAGCGCTGACGGCCGACGCACAGAAAATGGCTATTTTGAGTGATATACACATCACACCGGGCAACGCATCAGAGCCGCAACTGCGCGAAGCTGTGCGCGAAATTAATGCCGGAGACTACGATCTGGTGGTCATGCTGGGCGACCTTACTAACGAAGGCTCGGATACAGAACTGGCCAACGTGAAAAGTATACTCGACCAAATCACACATCCGCTATTTGTAATTCCGGGCAACCATGAGTTGACGTGGAGCCAAAGTGCCACAAAGACTTTCTTCGACCTATGGGGCAACGATCGATTCGTCACCGAAGTCGACTCGCTGGTGATTGTCGGAATATCGTGCGGCCCGTATATGAAGATGGGTGATGGCCATATCAAGCAAGAAGACCTGCATTGGCTGCGTAGCACACTTGCCGAGCGCGTGACACCCGGCAAGCGCGTACTGTCGCTTAATCACTATCCGCTGCTGGCTGATCTTGATAACTATGTAGAATACATCAACTTGTTGTCGGACTATCCGGTGGTGGCTCATCTCAATGGACACTATCACCGCTGGCGCACTTACGAGGGCGGAGATATACCGGGTGGTATGATCCGCGCACTCGATATGAAGAATGGCGATTATGGCTATTCGATAGTGGAGGTGACGCCTGAATGGGTTAACGTCTATAACAAGCAAATTGGCCATGCGCGCCAGCCGAAGTATGCTTTTGCGGTCAGTACCAAGCATAAACGCGTTGAGGCTGCGGCTGCCGAGTGGACTTCTCCCGAAGGCTTCGAGGTAGAGCAAGTGTGGGCTGATAGCGCGTCGGTATTTACTCGCTTGGCTATTGATGCTGAGAATGTTTACTTCGGAAATTCGCTTGGTCAGGCAAAGGCTGTGGGCAAGCACGACCATAAATTGAAATGGACTTTACCGACAGGCGCGTCGCTATTTTCTCGCCCGGTGTCGCTAGCCAAAGGACGCCTTGCTGTGCCGACTGCTACCGGTTTGAGCGTGGTTGATGCTGCTACCGGCAAAGTTTATAAGACGTATCCATCGGCTGAGGGTCCGTATGTGGCCGATGGCTTGATGACTGACCGTGGCTGGGTGCAGGGTGGCTATAAGCGCATCGAAATGCGCGACCGTGCTACCGGCAAGTTGCGTTGGACCTACGATTCGATTTTTAATTATTGCCAGGCTGCACCGGCTGTCGATGGCTCGGACCTCGTATTCGGTGCGTGGGATACAAATCTGCGCTGCCTTGACTTGCGCACCGGTAAGCTGAAATGGGTGTGGAACAATGGCAAGAAGGCCAATATGCTCGGCCCGGGCAACGTGGTGCCGGTTATCACCGCCGAGCGCGTATATGTTGTAGCCCCCGACCGCTATATGACTGCTATTGACCGCACTAGCGGTCGTCAGCTGTGGCGCGATAATAGCCACAAATATCGCGAAGCCCTCGGCCATAGCGCCGACGGCAGCCTTGTCTACGCAAAGACGATGGATGGCGAACTTGTGGCCATTGACGCTACAGTGCCCGACTTTAAAGAGGCTTGGCTTGTGGATATGGGACTTGGCTATGAACACGCGCCATGTGTGGTCGTAGAGCAGAATGGAGTGGTGTATGCCGGTTCGCGTCGAGGCATTGTCACAGCTGTTGACCCTGCAGCGCAGAAAGTGCTGTGGAGCTTGCCTTTAGGTGTGAGCGAGGTTAATGGTATTGATGTAGACCCGACTACCGGCGATGTCTACGTGTCGCTCATCGAAGGCGCTATCTTCCGCATCGCACGCAAGTAAGACATTTCATCGAGAAGTAATATCGCGCCCCGTCGGCTAGTGCTGAGCGGGGCGCGTTGCATATACATCGTTGTCAAATGGAAACCGCTCTCATAAGTGTCGTGAGGGGTTTGTGTTTTTGGTGCGAGTTTGATTATTCGCCTGGATATATCAAAAATGACATGATTGGCTTAAAATGTGGAGATTGTGAAAATAAAGTTGAATAATTAAGTTAAAAGTATTATCTTTGCACGGATAATAATAAGCGAACTTATATGCTGAAAAAGTTTTTTATATCTATGCTGGGCACAATAGCCGGTCTGTGGATTTCAATCCTGATAGGTTTTGTGGTGCTTGTTTGCATTATTACGTCGATTGCCGCTTCGATGATGTCGTCGTCGGTGACAGATATTTCTTTGTCGGATAAGTCAATACTATACATAAATCTTGATGGCGCCATATCAGAGCGCTATCAGCCGGCCGACTGGCTGCAGATGCTTCAAGAAGTCGAAAATGAAAGTGATTCGTTTGTCGATATGATTGATGCTATAAAGTTGGCAGCCAACGATGGTAAAATCAGTGGTCTATACCTTACCGGAGGAGCGCTTGCAGTCGGTAGCGCCTCGCGCGAGGAATTGCTCGAGGCTGTTGAGCAGTTCAAGCAGTCGGGCAAGTGGGTAGTTGCCTACGGTGATACGTATACGCAGTCGGCTTATCAGATTGCTTCGGCTGCAGATAACGTATATCTTAACCCGATGGGCTCGGTCGACGTGCATGGTGTGGCTTCGATGACTATGTTCTACACCGGCTTGCTCGATAAGCTTGGCGTGAAGATGCATGTAGTGAGGGTAGGTACCTTCAAAAGTGCTGTTGAGCCTTTCTTTGCAAAGGAAATGAGTCCTGCGTCGCGTCTGCAAACTCAAGCTATGGTTGATACAATTTGGTCTGTAACTTCGAATGCTGTAGCTGCTAACCGAGGCCTTGCTCTGGCTGAAGTGACCGCTTGGGCTGATTCAATAATCAGCAGCTGGCCGGCAGAACGTGCGCGCGAGGTGGGCGCTGTGACTGCGCTTGACTATCGTCGCAAGGTTGAAGACGAACTGCGCGCAAGAGTTGGCTTAGACCGTGATGATAAATTGCCGCTGGTGACTGCAACGCAGTATATGAGTCAGCGTAAGGCGGCCAGTCCGAAGTCGGGCCACTTGGCTGTGCTTTTTGCTGTGGGCGATATCGTTGACTCGGGCGAAGGCGGCATCGTGGGCGATGTGATGACTCCGCAGATTATAAAGCTGGCTGATGACGACAATGTCAAGGGTCTGGTGCTGCGCGTGAATTCAGGCGGTGGCAGTGCTTTTGCTTCCGAACAAATCTGGGAAGCACTTGAATATTTCAAATCGACAGGCAAGCCCTTCTATGTGTCGATGGGCGACATGGCGGCATCGGGTGGTTACTACATCTCGTGTGGTGCCGACCGTATCTATGCCGACCGTTCGACTCTGACCGGTTCGATTGGCGTATTTGGTCTCATACCCGATGTGAGTGGCCTGCTATCTAATCAACTCGGCCTTACAATTTCGACTGTTCAGTCAAATCCCAATGCAGTGCCTCTGAATATCTATGGCAATATGTCGGAGCAGCAGCTCGTGGCTCTGCAAGCGGGTGTAAATGATATTTACGAAACTTTTACCCAACGCGTGGCTGATGGGCGCGATATGCCTCAGGATTCGGTGAAGCAGATTGCCGAAGGCCGTGTGTGGGTTGGTGGCAAAGCTATAGAACTTGGCTTGGTCGATGAGCTTGGCGGTCTGCATAAGGCAATCGCTGATGCAACCTCGGCCGCCGGTGTGGCTGCTGACCGAGTGGTCTACTATCCGGAGATTGAAGAAGACTTCATGATGCAGCTCGTTCGCGAAGCTCGCCACTCGGTGACTTATGGTGGTGTGACGATGGATGGTGCTGCCTTGCGCACGCTGCGTCTGGTGCAGTATCTATCGACTATGAATCCAATACAGGCTCGTATGATGCCTGTCGAAATTAATTAATGAGAAAAATGAAAGGACGTTCGTTGTTTGCCAAGTGTGTGTTGCTGCCGTGTTCGAAAGTTTACGGCGCTATCACCTATGTGCGCAACAAACTCTTTGATTTTCATATTTTACCACAGTATGGCTTTGATGTGCCGGTGATTGTCGTCGGCAACTTGGCTGTGGGCGGCACGGGCAAAACTCCCCATACAGAATATTTGGTGGAAGCTTTGCGACTTAACTATAATGTTGCAGTGGTGTCGCGAGGCTATAAGCGTGCTACTAAGGGTTTCGTTTTGGCTACGCCTTACTCGAAGCCGTCGGATATCGGTGACGAATCATATCAAATCTATCGAAAATTTGACGGCAAAGTGACCGTGGCAGTTGGGGAAGACCGTGTGAAAGCTATTCGCGAGGTCCTTCGCTTGGTGCCGGATGTCAATCTGGTGATTCTCGACGATGCCTTTCAGCATCGCTATGTGAAGCCGACAATGTCAATTCTTATCACAGAATGCAATCATCCTGTGTTTCGCGACAAGATGCTCCCTTATGGTAGATTGCGCGAATCTGTGCGTGGTATTTACCGTGCTGATATGGTGGTGGTGTCGAAGTGCCCTGAAACTATGAAGGATATCGACTACCGAGTTTACATGCGCGACTTGCAGCTGTTCCCTTATCAACAGTTGTTCTTCTCGCGCTACGCTTATCAAGGCTTTGTGCCGCTGTTTCCCGACCAGGTAGCCTCGGTGCCGTGTATCGACTGGATGAGTGCGTCGGATTCGATACTTGCTGTCGCCGGTATTGGTAATCCAAGGCCATTTGTGCGATACCTAAAGAGTTTTCAGCCGCGAGTGCGCGTAAATATCTTCTCGGATCATCACAACTACACGCGTCGCGACATGGAATTGCTGCTCGAACGTTTCCGCTCGATGAGGGGCGTGAATAAGGTGCTTATTACGACTGAGAAAGACGCCGTCAGAATGGCTGCGAATCCATATTTCCCGCCGGAATTGCGTGCACATACGTTCTACTTGCCGGTCAAGGTTGAGTTTACTAGCTATGGACCGGCGTCGTTTGTCGATTCCGTAAAGCGTTTGATTAAGAATTCGAGCTGCGGATGAAGCACGAAACTATAAATGTGACAAACTCGTTATACATATATTATATAACTAAAATATAATAACAATGCTGAATAAAATCAAAGAAACAGCGGCATACCTTCAGGGCCGCGTTGCCGGTCCGATGCCCGATACGGCTATAATTCTTGGTACCGGACTTGGAGCTCTCGTCGACTATATAGAAGATAAGCAATTCATACCCTATACTGAAATTCCTAATTTTCCGGTTTCGACTGTTGAAGGTCACAGTGGTAATTTGATTTTCGGTTCGCTGGGTGGCAAACGCGTTATTGCTATGCAGGGCCGTTTTCACTATTACGAAGGCTATGACATGAAGCAGGTGACTTTCCCTGTGCGCGTGTTCAAGCAGCTGGGTGTTGATACTCTGTTTGTATCGAATGCTGCCGGTGGTATGAATAAGGAATTTCGTGTAGGTGATGTGATGATTATCACCGACCACATCAACCTCTTCCCCGAAAATCCGTTGCGCGGCAAGAATTATGCCGAGCTGGGTCCGCGCTTCCCTGCTATGACCGAGGCTTACGACCACAAGCTCATCGCTGAGGCTCGTGCGATTGCTCAAGAACAGGGTATCCGTGTGATGTCGGGCGTATATGTCGGTACTCCGGGCCCGACTTTCGAGACTCCGGCCGAATATGAGTATTTCCGTGTAATCGGTGGCGATGCAGTGGGTATGTCGACCGTTCCTGAAGTAATTGTGGCCAACCACGCTTCGATGCGTGTGTTCGGTATCTCAGTGATTACTGACCTTGGCGGTAAAGATGTCACTGAAGTGCCTGATCACGAGGAAGTGCAACGCGCAGCTGAAAAAGCGCAGCCCTACGTTGTGGCAATCATGCGCGAACTGGTGAAGCGTTCGTAAAACCGTTGCTAATTTTTGTTCTCGGGGCAGCCGCAGAAGTGCTGCCCCGGATGTTTAATATACTGAGGTAATTACCGAAAGAATGTCAGAGATTTCATCATTGGGCGAGTTCGGACTTATCGACCGCCTTACAGAAAACTTACCGAAAGAAAACGAATCGACTCTGCGCGGCGTTGGTGATGATGCTGCGGTGCTGCATCATCCCGATAATGTCGATGAACTTGTGACTACCGACCTGCTACTCGAGAATGTGCATTTCGACTTGACTTATGTGCCGCTAAAACATCTAGGCTACAAGAGTGCGGTCGTAAACTTTTCCGATATATTTGCGATGAACGGCACGCCGAAGCAGATTACGGTGTCGCTCGGTATTTCGAGTCGTTTTTCTTTGGAACATATCGAAGAGCTCTATGCCGGTATTCGATTGGCTTGCGAGCAGTATCACGTCGACTTGGTCGGCGGCGACACTTGTGCTTCGCGCCAGGGCCTTGTGATTTCAATTACTTGTATCGGCGAAGCTCCGCGCGATCGCATTGTCTACCGCGATGGCGCTCGCCCTACGGATATTCTCTGTGTCAGCGGCGACCTCGGTGCGGCTTACATGGGCTTGCAGCTTCTCGAGCGTGAGAAGGTGGCTTCGGCCGGTAATCGTGAATTTGTACCGGATTTTGCCGGCAAGGAGTATTTGGTCGAACGTCAGCTTAAGCCCGAGGCCCGTCGCGACATCGTCGAAGCTTTGGCTGCTGCCGGTATTAAGCCAACAGCTATGATGGATGTCAGCGATGGCTTGTCGTCGGAGCTATTGCATATTTGCAAGGCTAGCGGCGTGGGCTGCTGTGTTTACGAAGATCGTATTCCGATTGATTATCAAACTGCGCTGATGGCCGAAGAACTCAATATGAACCTTACGACGGCTGCCCTTAATGGTGGTGAGGACTATGAACTGCTATTCTCTGTGCCACTGACCGACCACGATCGCGTTAAAGCCATTGAAGGCGTCCGCGTTATCGGTTATGTGACTGAAGCTGCTGAAGGATGCATGCTCATTACTCGCGATAATCAGCCGATGCAGCTTCGCGCACAGGGCTGGAACCCGCTTGCAGCCGAGCAGAATGACTCGGCTGAGTAATTTTATAAATTTTGATAAGGCTTTTTTATAATTCCTTGATAAATTATTCGTAACTTTGCACCACGAAATAATATCGAATAGGACATAAGCATTATGATAAATCGCATTTTAATCAGAATCAAAGTAGTACAGATTCTCTACTCGTATCTTCTTTCTCGGAGTGAATTCAAGATAAATGCGGCTCCGACCGGAGCTTCGCGCGACCGTCGGTTCGCCTACTCGGCGTACATGGATATGCTTATGTTGATTGAAGAGCTCTCGGGCTGCCGTGTAAACAATCCGGAACGAGATCTTCGTATCCCCGAAATAGATAAGGCTTTGCGTACTAATCGAGTAGGTCGTGCGCTTGCCGATAACATCGAGCTCAAAACTGCCGTTTACAAGGATATTTTTGACTTGAATAGCTTGAAGGATGTGATGCCTTCGCTGTATCGTCGTATCGTTGACTCGGCTGTCTTTAAGGATTATTCGCGCAAGCGTTCGCGTTCGCTCGACGATGATGTGCGCTTCTGGACGGTAGTGCTTGAAACTATTATCCTTAAGGATCAAGACGTGATTAACGCTCTTCGTCGTAATGATGATTTCTCGCTCGCCGGTCTCAATCAAGGCGTACGCGCTGCTATCGATACGCTGAATTCTTTTAATGATTCTCGCACAACTTATCTGAAGGCGCGTAAGGATCTTAAAGAGTCGCTCGATCAAGCTTATAAGCTGTATCTGTCGCTATTTGTGCTGATTGTCCAGCTTACCGACGAGCAGCTCGACCGCATTGAGGCAGCTAAGGGTAAATACTTGGTATCAGCTGAAGATCTTAACCCCAATATGCGCCTGGCTGAGAATCGCCTTGCTGCTTATCTGCGCGAAGATCCGACTATCATGAAGTTTGTTGAGGATAACAAGTTCTCGTGGTTCTCGTCAGAGGGTCTTGTTAAGAACTTACTCGATCTGATTCTTTCTTCGGATATTTATCGCGAATATGTTGAAGCGCCTTCTGCTGACTGGCGTAGCGATTGTGAATTTTGGCGTTCGGTCCTCCGCAACATTGTGCTTCCCTCGGATTACCTCGATGAGGCACTTGAAAGTATTTCTATCTACTGGAATGATGATTTGTCTACAGTCGGTACTTTCGTGTTGAAGACTTTGCGCCGATTCTCTACTTGCGAAGAAGGTAATTGTGCTGATGCGTTCTTGCCTCAGTTTAAGGATGACGAGGACGAGGCTTTCGGTGAAACTCTCTTCAACTGCGCAGTCGAAAATCGCGAAAAGTATCGCGGATATATCGACCATTTCATTAGCTCTGACTGGGATCCTGATCGCTTAGCGTTCATGGATATTGTCATTATGATTACAGCCTTGGCTGAAATCGTCAACTTCCCGGCAATTCCTATTCCTGTGTCGCTCAACGAGTATATCGAAATAGCTAACAACTATTCGACTCGTCGCTCGGGCCCGTTCATCAATGGCATGTTGTTCTCTATTATCAAGATGCTCAGCGATGAAGGTGAGATTACAAAGCCGTTCTTGCCTGCTCAGCCTAATGATGCAAAGTGATTTAAATTAAATTGATAACCATTAAATTGAAATAGATATGATTAACTTTATTCCTCTGCAGCAGGCTGCGGGTCAGGCCGGTGATTTTGGCAGTCTTGGTATGATTGCTCTGCTCTTTGTCGTAATGTGGTTCTTTATGATTCGTCCTCAGCAGAAGCGTCAGAAAGAAATCAAAAAACAGCGCGAAGCTCTCACAAAAGGCGACAAGGTGGTTACCGCTGGTGGTATCTTTGGCGTCGTTAAGGACGTTAAGGAAAAGTGCTTTGTTGTTGAGATTGCACAGGGCGTTACTATCTCTGTCGACAAAGGTTCTATTTATCCTGCTACTGACAACTCTGTAAAAGAACTTAAAGATTCCAGCAAGTAATAGCTGCCTACGAGGCGCTACGCTCTCTTTCCTGCTGTGATTATCAGGAAATACTACGATAAAGTTGTGGCTGTGATGCATTCGCGTCGCGGTCATGACTTTCTTGTTTTTCTAGCTTTTCTTTGTGCGTCGACTGTACTTTGGTTTGTGATGACACTAAACGATGAAGTGCAGTGCGATGTCCGTTTGCCTTTTCAACTCTCCAATGTGCCCGATTCTGTGACGCTTATCAATGAACCTCCGGCTACCGTGGCTATCAGCATGCGTGCACAAGGTTCGCAGCGTCTTAAACTTGCGTTTACTAATCCGCCAACTGTGACGGCTGATTTTCGCCTTTATCGCTCGCGCAATTCGGTGAAATTGTCTAATACGGACATGAAAGCTCTCGCACGTACGGCTTTAGGTGGAGCGTCGGTTTTGTTGGTGTCTCCAGACTCGTTGACAGTTAATTATACCACGTCAGCCGGAATCCTACTTCCGGTGGCAGTCGATTATTCGGTTACGACCGGTCCGAAGTCAGTGCTTGTTGGCAATCCTCAATTGTCGGTTGATAGTGTCCGAGTTTTCTCGTGCAATCGTATATCTTCTCGTGTCGTAAATGTGTCAACTCAGCCAATCAATCTCTCGGGTATTAACGAGGTTACTAAACAGAGGGTGGCGCTAATGGCGCCAGCCGGAACTCGTGTTATTCCTGATAGTGTCGATGTTACTTTTAAGGTTGAACCTCTGATTTTGAAAACACGCAAAGTAGCGATCGAAACTATGAATGTTCCGGCCGGTATGCGACTTATTACTTTTCCTGCCACAGTCAATGTCCGCTATCTGATATCGCAGAGCGACTATGTGAACGAAAACTATGAGGCTAAAATGCGTGTCATTGCTGATTTTGCTTTGATTGACCATACTGGCGCTACTCGTAATATGAGATTGCGCCTACGCGATGTCTCGCCCGGTTTGCATAGCGTGCAACTTGAGTCGGATAGTGTCGAATTCATTATCGAAAAACTATGACCAAACTTGTTGGTGTCACTGGTGGAATAGGCGCGGGTAAGTCTATCGTGTGCCAAATTCTGCGAGCCAAGGGGTATCCGGTTTACGATTGTGATAGTCGTGCAAAGGCTATTATGGACCAAGATGCGTTTATTCATGAGCAGTTGTGCTCGCAGATTCATCCACTGGTAGTAGTTGATAGTGTCATTAACCGACGCTTGCTTTCTGAAATTGTCTTTAATGATGCCGATGCTCTTAAGCGTTTGAATTCAATCGTACACACTGCCGTCGAAGAAGATGTCGCGCGTTGGGCTAAGAATTTGTTTTCTCCTATTGCTTTTGTGGAGTCGGCTATATTGTATAAATGTAGGTTGGCCGAAATGGTCGATGCAGTTCTTGAGGTAGTTGCTCCGGTCGAAATGCGCATCGCTCGTGTGATGACACGTTCCGCTTTGAACCGCCAAGAAGTTGAAAGCCGTATTTCTTCCCAGCTTTCACCGGAGCGTCGACATTCTCGTACATATTATATAATGAATGATAATGCTGAGCCTATACTGCCTCAGCTTGAAAAAATTCTACAAGAATTCTAATTATACCATTTCTTGCGAATGGTAAAAATTGTTTTTGTAGTTGGCGAGCGTGCGTTGTCCTTATATTATATATAGTAAAGAAACGAAAA
>CAYWAM010000002.1:103566-150134 GCA_964456545.1 uncultured Bacteroides sp. | reverse complement strand
CACACCGCCTAAGTGGCTTATTATAAGGGATTATCTCTTAATCTTCGATGGCTGCCTGCGCCGCTGCTACGCGTGCGATAGGCACACGATAGGGTGAGCAGCTAACGTAGTTCATGCCAAGTTTGGCGCAGAACTTAACTGACGAGGGTTCGCCGCCGTGTTCGCCACAGATTCCGACTTTGAGTTCGGGCTTAGTAGCACGACCTTTTTCTACGCCCATACGAACGAGTTGGCCAACACCTTCCTGGTCGAGTACTTCGAACGGATCGGTCTTAATGACGCCATGTTCTTTGTAGAACTTGAGGAACTTGGGAGCATCGTCGCGTGAGAAACCGAAGGTCATCTGAGTGAGGTCATTGGTACCAAACGAGAAGAAGTCGGCTACAGTTGCAATCTGATCTGCAGTCAGGGCTGCACGAGGTACTTCAATCATTGTACCTACTTTGTAATCTACAGTACGACCTTGTTCTTCGAAAACTTTTGCAGCTGTAGCATTGATTACATCTGCTTGGTTCTGGATTTCCTTGAGCGAACCTACCAGAGGAATCATGATTTCGGGATGTACGTCGATACCACGTTCCTTAACAGTGAGAGCTGCTTCAATGATTGCACGAGCCTGCATTTCGGTGATTTCCGGATAGGTAATACCGAGACGGCAACCACGGTGGCCAAGCATGGGGTTAAATTCTTCAAGAGAATCAACTTTAGCTTTTACCTGTTCGAGTGTCAGGCCCATCTCTTCAGCAAGTTCCTTCTGTGTTGCAGTCTGATGAGGAACGAATTCGTGCAACGGGGGATCGAGGAGGCGAATAGTAACACCATAGCCGTCCATAGCTTCAAAGATTCCTTCGAAGTCACCACGCTGCATAGGCAGAAGCTTGGCAAGAGCGGCACGACGTCCTTCAACATCTGAAGCAAGAATCATCTCACGTACAGACTTGATACGGTCGCCTTCAAAGAACATGTGTTCGGTGCGGCAGAGACCAATACCTTGTGCACCAAAGCTACGAGCTTGTTTTGCATCGCGAGGGCTATCGGCATTGGTACGTACTAAAGTCTTAGTGTATTTAGCAGCGAGGTCCATGATAGCGCCGAAGTCGCCGTCGAGTGCGGGTTCTGCTGTTTCAACCTGGCCATCATACACTTCGCCAGTCGAGCCATTCAGCGAAATCCAATCACCTTCTGCATATGTTTTGCCGTCCATTTCAACGGTCTTAGCTACATAATCAATCTTAATTTCGCCGGCACCTGATACGCAGCACTTACCCATGCCACGTGCCACAACAGCTGCGTGCGAAGTCATACCGCCACGCATTGTGAGGATACCTTGAGCTACGGCCATACCGCGAAGGTCTTCAGGTGAAGTTTCGATACGAACGAGAACGACTTTATGGCGCTTTTCTGCCCATGCTTCAGCTTCTTCAGCTGAGAAAACTACTTGACCACATGCAGCGCCGGGAGATGCCGGAAGGCCTTTAGCTACTACTTTTGCAGACTTAAGTGCAGATTTAGCAAATACGGGGTGTAGGAGCTCGTCAAGCTTTTGGGGTTCCATGCGGTTAAGCACGGTCTTTTCGTCGATAACGCCATCGCGAAGAAGATCCATAGCAATTTTAACCATTGCAGCACCGGTGCGTTTACCGTTACGAGTTTGGAGCATCCACAGTTTGCCGTCTTGGATAGTGAATTCCATATCCTGCATATCGCGATAATATGCTTCGAGGCGGTCAGCGATAGCGAAGAGTTCTTTAGCACATACAGGCATAGATTCTTCGAGCGAAGGATATTTTGAAGCACGTTCTTCTTCAGAGATGCCTTGAAGGGCAGCCCAGCGACGAGAGCCTTCAATAGTAATTTGCTGAGGTGTACGAATGCCGGCAACAACGTCTTCGCCTTGAGCGTTAATCAGGTATTCGCCATTGAATATGTTTTCACCAGTTGCAGCGTCGCGAGAGAAGGCAACACCAGTTGCAGAATTGTCGCCCATGTTGCCATAAACCATAGCCTGAACATTGACTGCAGTACCCCACTCTTCGGGGATCTGGTTCATGCGACGATAGATGATCGCACGTTCGTTCATCCAGCTATCGAATACAGCGCAAATGCCGCCCCAAAGCTGTTCCCATGCACTATCGGGGAAGTCTTTGCCGGTGTATTCTTTTACAGCACCTTTGAAGAGCTTCACGAGGTTTTTCAGGTCTTCTACAGTGAGTTCAGTATCGAGTTTTACACCCTTTTCTTCTTTCACCTTATCCATGATTTCCTCGAAAGGATCGATGTCGGTTTTCGACTTGGGTTTCATTCCGAGAACAACGTCGCCATACATCTGAACGAAACGACGATAGCTATCCCATGCAAAGCGAGGATTTCCACTCTTAGTTGCAAGTGATTCTACAGTTGCGTCGTTCATACCGAGATTTAACACGGTATCCATCATGCCGGGCATTGAAGCGCGGGCACCTGAGCGAACTGATACAAGCAGCGGATTAGCAGGATTATCGAATTCCTTACCAGTGAGAGTTTCAACGTGCTTGATGGCGTTGTGAACGTCTTCTGTGAGACGTTTCACTACTTCATCTTTTCCAAACTGGGTGTATTCTGTACATACGTCGGTAGTAATGGTGAAGCCGGGAGGTACGGGCATACCGAGAAGGTTCATCTCGGCAAGGTTGGCACCCTTGCCGCCGAGAAGGTTTCTCATTTCGGCATTGCCTTCAGCCTTACCGTCACCAAACAAATAAACTCTTTTCATGTTCTGTGAAATTGGTTATTTTGGTTTTAGAATTTATTACTTAAGTTAGGTAAATTAAGTGCAGTTGACTTAATCGATTGCAAATTTAAATAATTTCTCGTTAAAAAGGAATAAATACTGTCTAATTTTTCAAAAAATTATTTAGCGGTTTCTTTTTTTGGTTTACGAGAATAGTATTTACGCCTATTTTGTTTTTGGGTTTTATTTTGTTGATTAACGATTTCTTGAGTCGAATTTGTCGTGTCGCCAGATTTTTGAATCAACGTTTCACCTTTGCCCTTATCATTGATGCGTTGTTTGTTGCGATGATTTTTTTCTTTATGGCTCGATTTATTATGCTTTGAACTTCCACGCTGTCTTCCATAATTACCGTTTCCATCATATGTAGGTAATTTTCCGAACTCTTCTGGAATTTCTTCAATTCGTACTTGGTAGCCAAGAAATTTTTCGATGTACTTAAACTTTCGTTGATCATGTTCGCTAACAAACGTAACAGCTTTACCATCACTATTAGCTCGAGCAGTACGTCCAATGCGGTGTACATAATCTTCGGCTTCTCGAGGCACATCGTAGTTTACGACCATCGTAATATCATCGATGTCTATACCTCTCGCTACGATATCGGTAGCGATGAGAATATCGACTTTGCCCGTTCGGAAATCGTTCATAACCTCTTCGCGTTTAGGCTGGTCGAGGTCACTATGCATTTCTCCGGCCTTCCATCCTTCTTTACGTAATTCACGCGTAAGTTCTTTAACTTTAAGTTTTGAAGCAGCAAAAACAATTACACGTTTTGAAAAAACCGTATTAAAAAGATGTTTTAAAACAGGTGTTTTCTGGGGCTCATAGCATACGACTTTTGACTGATCGATTTTTTCTGTTGGCCGTGAAACCGCAATTTTAACTTCGACAGGATCGTTCAAAATGCTTTTAGCCAGATGCTGAATTTTAGTGGGCATTGTTGCTGAGAACATTAACGTCTGGCGATCGCGTGGAAGTTTTGTCGCTATCTGGTAAATGTCGTCGTAAAAGCCCATATCGAGCATACGATCAGCTTCATCGAGCACAAAAATATTAACCTTTGAGAGGTTTACATATCCCATTTTCATATGCGCCAGCAATCGTCCGGGGGTAGCAATAACAATATCTGCTCCCATTTTAAGGCCTTGTTGTTGGCGTGCAAAGTCTTTTCCGTCAGTTCCACCATGAATAGCTACGCTACTTATTGGTAAAAAATACGAGAATCCCTGTAATTGGCGGTCAATTTGTTGAGCTAGCTCATGTGTTGGCACCATAACTATGCATCTCACAGCGTCGCGTGCTGAATCTTCGTGTGCTAGATTATTAATAATCGGCAGTAGGTACGCGGCGGTTTTGCCTGTGCCGGTTTGTGCGCAGGCAATCAAATCTTTACCATCAAGTACGACGTCGATTGCTTTTTCTTGAATTGGTGTGCATTCTGAAAAATTCATCGCATCTAGCGCATCAAGCACGTCATCATCAAGATCCAACTCGTCAAATCTCATAATAAATGTGAGTTAAATATATTGTGAATTATGGTTACACGGGGCTAATGATTATTCATCATCGCCAATGTCTTCAAAATCGAAATCCCAGCCGGAATCAGAGGCATAAGAGTCTGTAAAGCGTGCAAGTTCGCGACCTTCACGCTTTGTAGGACGGCCTAATCCTTTTCGGCGGTCAATAAAACCTGAAATCTTTACGACATCGAGCAAATCATATTGATCTTGCGACGTTATATTCTCAAGATACTCAGGAACAAGTTTGGCACCTAGACGGTTTTCTGTCAGCTGTTTTACTCTGAATGAATATGTTACCGGAGGCTTGCGCACATGTATTGTATCGCCAATGTGAATCATGCGTGCTGGCTTCACCGGATTTATTTCAGCGTTAATTGTAATTCGTCCTTTTTTACATGCATCAGTTGCGACGGTGCGAGTTTTAAAAATACGCATAGCCCACAACCATTTATCGACTCTGACTTCGGTAAGTGGCATCTTATTTATTATTAAACTTGCACATTGCGTTTTGAGCGCCGGCTAAGACATATTCAGAAATACACTGCGTAGCAATGTCTGCTCGTTCTGGTAAGGCAGACATCTGCTCATTTGTGAATCGGCCGAGCACATAATCGATTTGGCAACCGCGAGCAAATTCATTACCGATGCCAAATTTTATACGTGCATAAGCCTCTGTTCCAAGTTGACGAGCTATATCTTTTAGGCCATTGTGCCCCGCATCGCTACCCTTAGTTTTTAGACGAATAGCCCCAAATGGCAGTGCAATATCATCGACAATAATTAAAATATTCTCTAAAGGAATATTTTCTTTAGTCATCCAATATTTAACGGCACTTCCACTAAGATTCATATATGTTGACGGCTTAAGTAGAATTAGCTGTTTGTTCTTAAGACGTCCGCGTCCAATATCGCCATAACGTTCGGTGCTAAAACTAATATTGGACGCCTTCGCAAAGGCGTCCAATATTATAAAACCGATGTTGTGACGGGTCTCGGCATATTCATTACCGATATTACCCAGACCAACAATAAGGTACTTCATTCAGTAGACGCTCGCCAGATTACTTACCAGCTGCAGCGGCTGCAGCGGCAGCACCACGAGCGGCGCGAGTGAGCTGAACGGCGCAAACAACAGCGTTCTTGGCGTTTACGAGTTCGAGGTTTTCGAAGCTCAGGTCGCCAACTGCGAGTGATTTACCGAGGCCGAGGGTATCAACGTTGATGATGAGGCGTTCGGGAACGTCGGTGTAGATAGCTTTAACCTTAAGTTTCTTCATAGAGAGGCTCAGCTTACCACCAGCCTTTACACCTTCTGCGTGACCTTCTAGCTTAACGGGTACTTCAACTACAACGGGCTTCTTATCGTTTACTTCGAGAAGATCAATATGAAGAAGAGTATCCTTTACGGGATCGAACTGGAGATCCTTGAGAACTGCCATACGGGTTTCACCGTTAATGTCGAGTTCAATTGCAAAGATTTCGGGAGTGTAGATCAGTTTACGAACTGCATCAGCAGCTACAACAAGATCAGTGGTCAACAAACCCTTGCCGTTGCCGATTTCGATCAGCTTTTCACCAGCTTTGAGAGCTTTAGCATAGGGGAGTTCTACGATTTCACCACCATTGAGAACAACGGGGATCAGATTCTGTGAGCGAAGGGCCTTAGTAGCCTTCTTGCCGAGCTCAACGCGGGGCTGAGCTGAAAGTTTAAATGTTTTCATTTGTTTAATAATGTGTTACTCAAAATTAAGACGCTTCTTAATTTCCCATCACACGGGATTGCTAAAAAGCGGTGCAAAGTTACTATTTTTTTATTAAATAGCCAATAGACGGACAACCTATTTTTAATTTATTTGTTCGTGTCAATTTTTCTTTATAAATTTGCGAGGTCAAAATACAAGAAAAATGCGGTAGTAGCTCAGTTGGTAGAGCACTAGCTTCCCAAGCTGGGGGTCGCGGGTTCGAACCCCGTCTACCGCTCATCTATAGCGCAAAATATTGCTTCTTGGACAATATTTTGCGCTTTTTTAGTCTAGAGCCATATCAACATCCTATATAAACCATCGTATACGATTATTTGGTGATTATTCGAAAAAAGTGTAACTTTGCCGTTGAGATGAAAACATCGGTAATTATAAGATTTGTACTACTTGCAATTGCATGGTTTGTGACTGTAGGAGTATTGGTGGTGCGTTCAGGAAAAATTACGCCCTACTTGCTTTTCGTAATCATAGCTTCTGCTATAATTGTTTTCGTGCCGATGTATAAGAAATATGTAAGGAATGGCTCAAATAAAAAATAGCGAACGTTTGCTTGATAGGATAAATTCACCTGCAGATTTGCGTAAGTTGCCTATAGAATCACTTCCGCAAGTTTGTCAGGAAATTCGTGAATTTCTGATAGCAAAATGCTCTGTTAATCCAGGTCATTTTGCATCGAGCATGGGTGCTGTAGAACTAACTGTAGCCCTTCACTATGTTTTTGACACACCCGAAGATCGCCTTGTCTGGGATGTAGGACATCAAGCGTATGGACACAAAATATTAACAGGCCGTCGAGATTGCTTTGACACCAATCGAACGATGGGTGGAATAAGCGGTTTCCCAAATCCTGAAGAATCTCCATACGACACATTTACTGCAGGACATGCATCTAATTCGATATCAGCCGCTTTAGGAATGGCAGTGGCTGCACGACTTAAGGATGAGCAACGCAAGGTTATAGCTATCATTGGTGATGCTTCGATTAGTGGTGGTTTGGCTTTTGAAGGCATTAATAATGCTGCAAACACTCCTAACAATCTGCTTATCATACTTAACGATAATGATATGTCGATTGATAGAAATGTAGGCTCATTAAACTCATATCTAGCACATCTTACTACCTCACCTGCATACAATAAATTGCGCTATAATCTTTATAAGATACTAAAGCGCTTGCATATTGTTACAGAGGCTCGGCGTAGCGCTATTTTGAGATTTAATAATAGCTTAAAATCCCTTTTATTCAAAGAGCAAAATATATTTGAAGGACTTAATATTCGTTATTTCGGACCTTTTGATGGTCATGATGTAATTCGAATTGTTCGAGTGCTTCGCGATATTAAGGACATGCAAGGTCCACGCTTATTGCATCTTCGCACTATAAAGGGCAAGGGCTATGCACCTGCAGAGAAAGACCCTGCAAATTGGCATGCCCCGGGCAAGTTTGATCCGGCAACGGGTCGAAGATTTATTGATGATATCAATGGGAAATGTTCACCTATTAAGTATCAAGATGTCTTCGGAAAAACTTTGGTGGAACTTGCTAGAGCTGATAAGCGAATAGTAGGTATTACTGCAGCAATGCCATCTGGCACATCAATGTCGATATTGCAAAAAGAAATGCCGGAGCGCGTTTTCGATGTCGGTATTTCAGAAAGTCATGCCGTCACATTCGCTGGTGGTCTTGCAAAGGATGGAATGATTCCTATTGTCGCCATATACTCAAGTTTCTTGCAACGAGCATATGATCATATTATTCATGATGTAGCTATTCAACGGCTTCCTGTCGTTTTCTGCATTGATCGAGCAGGGCTCGTTGGCGAAGATGGAATGACACATCACGGTTCGCTTGATTTAGCATACTTACGATCTGTACCGAATGTGATAGTAAGTGCACCGGCTGATGAGCACGATCTCCGTAAATTAATGTATACTGCTGCAACAGGTAAATATGGTCCTTTTGCAATTAGGTATCCTCGCGGTGGCGGACAACTTGAAGATTGGCACTGCGACCTTGAAGAAGTCGAAATCGGTCGAGGAATTAAAAAAACAACAGGTGACAAAGTGGCTATACTAAGTATAGGTACAATTGGCGCTGAAGTATCCATTGCCGTTAAAAAGGCTCAACAGCAGGGCATTGATGTTGCATGGTATGATATGCGTTTTCTCAAGCCTATTGATGAATCTATTCTCAAAGAAGTTGCCGACCTTGGCTGTAAAGTAATTACAGTTGAAGATGGAACTATTAACGGAGGCTTGGGCGCCGCTGTGGCCGAATGGATGACCGCTCACGGTCACTCTCCTAAAATTGTTAGGCTGGGCTTACCGGATAAATTCGTCACTCAAGGTACGCCGGCGCAACTTCGACATTTATGTGGAATTGATGCAGAATCAATCTTTAAATATATTGTAGAATGAAGATTGTAATCGCAGGCGCCGGTGAAGTGGGTACACATTTAGCCAAGCTTCTTTCCAATGAGAATCAAGATATTGTGATTCTTGATGAAAATCGCGAAAAGCTGGCAATACTAGATAACACTTTAAATTTAATGACTGTCGTCGGTCAGCCCACGTCATTTGTCACGCTTCGCGATGCCGGAGTAGAAACGTGCGACCTTTTTATAGCAGTCACCCCACATGAAGATAAAAATATTGTCGCTTGCTCTATTGCGAAAAGTTTAGGTGCTAAACGAACTGTGGCGCGTATATCTCACTATGGGTTCATGAAACCTAATAATGAGCCGACCATTAAACGTATGGGCGTCGATAAACTTATTTACCCTGAATATCTTGCCGCTCGCGAAATTGCGACGGCATTAGATCATTCGTGGGTCAGAAATTGGTTTGAATTGCATGATGGACGCATAATTTTGGTAGGCGTAAGAATTCGAGACAATGCTCCGCTTTCAGGCAAAATGCTAAGGGAAATTCCCCCGATGTCGCAACTTCATGTCTCAGCTATTAGACGAAATCACGAAACGATTATACCTCGAGGTGACGATATAATGATGGCCGGCGATGTTCTGTATATTACTACTACTCGCGACCATATTGAAGAACTCATAGAACAATGCGGAAAAGTTAATCGCAGTATTAAACGTGTTGTTATTATGGGGGGAAGTAAAATAGCAATCCGTTTGACGGATATAGCAGGAGATAGGTTTAAGTTTACAATCATCGATAATAATCGAGAAGTTTGCCGATCATTGCCTGAAAAGTGTCCTCGAGCTAATATTATACATGGAGATGCACGCGACCCAGAGGTATTGCTTCAGGCTTCAGTTGACGAAGCAGATGCGTTTGTCGCTTTATCGCCAAGCAGTGAATCAAACATTCTTACAACTCTTACAGCTAAAGAATTTGGAGTCACAAAGAGTGTCGCTGAAGTAGAAGATATACAATTTATTCCTCAAGCCGAAGGCCTCGGTATTTCTACGGTTGTGAACAAAAAGTTGTTAGCATCAAGCACAATTTTTCAACTTTTGCTTGATGCCGATTCGTCGACTTCAAAATGTTTGGCATTGACTGATGCCGAAGTTGCTGAATTAGAGGTAAAACCCGGAGCTAAAATTACTCGAGCGGCGGTTAAAGACTTAAAACTCGATCGAAGCATGACTCTTGCGGCACTTATACGCGGAGATGAAGGTATGCTTGTTAATGGCAATACCCATTTCTTAGCTGGCGACAGAGTCTTAATATTCTGTTTGGCAGGCGCATTACATAAGGTTGAAAAACTCTTTAACTAAATAAAATGAAAAGGACTATAAACTACGGAATGCTTCGACGTATAATTGGAGGTCTGCTTCTTGTAGAGTCGCTTTTCATGTTAATACCTCTACTGACGAGTTTTTACTTTAAAGAATCCGATTGGTTAGCATTTTTAATTACCATTGTAATAACTGCAGCCTCTGGGTTCGGTATGGCGTTTAAGAAACCCGAATCAAATAGAATTGGCAAACGCGAGGGCTTCTTACTTACAGCCTCGGTATGGGTCTTTTTTTCGTTGTTTGGCCTTTTGCCATTTATGTTTTGCGCTCATAGTCTAGATTTTAGCAGCGCATTTTTTGAAGCAATGTCGTCATTTACAACGACAGGAGCAACAAGTATTGATACTACAAATTTGCCAAGTTATGGCATTAGAATGTGGCAAGCTCTAATGCAATGGCTCGGAGGTATGGGCATTATACTCTTCACACTAGCCATCTTGCCATCTTTAAATACTGCTGGCGGTGTCCAAATGTTTAATGCTGAGATGACAGGTATAACGCATGATAAAATAATGCCGCGAATCTCACAGACAGCTATGGCGCTTTGGGGGGCTTATATTGCGCTCACAATCATCATGATAGTATTCTTGTGGGTTGGACCAATGTCGCTATTCGATAGTATTTGTCACGCTTTTGGCACACTTTCAACCGGTGGCTTTTCATCTCGTGTTGGCTCAATTAGCGAATTCGAGTCGGATTATGTTGTAATCGTTGTGACAATTTTCATGTTCTTAGGTGGTATGAACTTAGCTAATGTGTTTAGAATTGCAATGCAGAAATGGCACATAGTGAAACGCGATGAAGTTGTCCGTGTATATATTGGTTCGGTGTTACTCTTTACTCTACTTTTTTCTATTACACACTATTTCAACACCGGAAGTACAGATTGGCAAGATATTACAATTAGACCGCTTTTTCAAGTAGTTTCTACGATAACTTCAACCGGTTTTATGGCTCCGGGCTTTGGAGTGTTTAGTTCATTTTTGTTAGCTTTAACATTTATGATGATGATGTCGGGCGCTTGTGCTGGCTCAACAAGTGGAGGTATTAAGATTGACCGAATCATAGTATTAAAAAAATTCCTTGCCAATGAAATATACTTGGCAACCCATCCGATAGATATACGTTCAGTTCGCATTAATGGCGAAGTGATTAATCCCGACTTAGTACGAAAGGTGGTAGCATTTATTTGTTTATATTTTGCTTGTTTTTGTGCCGGTGGCTTATTATTATCACTTTTTGGAATGCCTATAGTTGATTCATTTTTTTCTTCATTTTCTTGTATAAGCAACACCGGATTTGGTGCGTCAGTGACAGGCTACGGAGCTAACTATACTTCAATACCAGCAGCGGCTAAGTGGATTCTCTCTGGATTAATGCTAATAGGTAGACTCGAAATTTACACGATACTTGTTTTAGTAATGCCTGGTTTTTGGAAGAGATAAAATAAAGGTTGAGCTTCGAGCCCAACCTTTATTATTAGAGTATATTAGTCAAAATTTACTAACATGCCATCTGCTACTTGATTGGCGACTTCTGAACCGAATGAAAGTTCGGCAATCTTTAGAGCAAATGGTATAGCTGAAGACGGTCCATTACCAGTTACAATTTTATCGCTGACAACGACTCGAGCAGACTGCATTTGTGCCCCACCCTCAGCTATCAAGTTTTCAAATCCGGGATAGCAAGTTGCTTTAGCATCTTTTAGAAGGCCTGCTTGTGCTAAAACTACGGCTGGAGCAGCGCATATAGCGGCTACATATTTACCGCTAGCTTTGTGCGCTTTGAGTAATTCCACAAATTTCTTGCATTCATATAAGTTTGTGGAACCCGGCATACCGCCTGGACATATAAGCCAATCTACATCTGAGGTGTTTAACTTGGAGATTGTACAATCGGCTTCTACTTTGATACCGTTTGAGCCGGTAACGGTCATATCATCAAGAATTGAAACTAATGTTACTTCCATGCCACAACGGCGAAGTACATCGCAAGTGGCAAGAGCTTCGATTTCTTCAAATCCGGGAGCTAGAAAAATGCATGCTTTCATATTTCTAATATTATAATTTATAACACTTCGCAAATTTACATTATTTCTCGGACAAAGAGAATTAAAAATAACTAAAAACATGTTCCGCAAAATGATTCAATATTGGTATAATTTTGCTGAGCATGATAATGTAAGTCGTATATTCTAAAATTGCGACAATGAATTTAATTAAAAATCAGCCAGAGGTTAATAACTTTTATATTGATAAGTTGTCTTTAAGACCAAAAAATAGTAACTTTGAAGTCGTAAACTTTTGTAAAACAATCTCCAATTATGAGCCAATTTGTTCACTTACATGTACATAGTCAGTATTCTCTTCTTGATGGTCAGGCCTCGGTTCCTGGCATCGTTGATAAGGCTATAAAAGATGGTATGCCTGGCGTAGCTCTGACTGATCATGGCGTGATGTATGGTATTAAAGAGTTTACAAATTATGTAAATAAGAAGAATAAGCCTATTAAATCCGAAATTAAGGATTTAGAAAAGCTTCTTAAGCAAATTGATGAAGGGAAAGCTGCTGAGGACGCACCATCTAGAGACGAAGTTTTAGCTCAAATTGCAGAGAAAAAATCAAGGATTTTCACGCCAATAATTGGCTGTGAAATGTACGTTGCAAATGGCTCAAAAACTGATCGCACTGATAAACGTGATAAGGGTAAACACCTTGTCGTTCTTGCGAAGAATAAAGTCGGTTATCGCAACTTGATTAAGATAGTTTCTGAATCTTGGACCGATGGCTTTTATTTTCATCCGCGAACAGACAAAGCATCTATCGCGGCCCATCATGAAGGCCTTATAATTTCGTCAGCATGTTTAGGTGGCGAAATACCACGTCTTCTTACAGCAGGAGATATTGAAGGCGCTGAAAAGGCTGTTAAATGGTGGAAGGATTTGATGGGCGATGATTATTACCTCGAATTGCAACGTCTGATTCTCCCCCCGGGATCAGATCTGGACACATACGAACGCCAAAAGGCAATTGAGCCTGAAATTATACGAATTGCTCGTAAGTATGATGTAAAACTAATTGCAACCAACGATACGCATTTCGTAAACGCAGAAGATGCAGAAGCTCATGACCATTTGATTTGTATCTCGACTAAGGCAAATCTAAATGACGAAAAACGTATGCACTATACGAAACAAGAGTGGTTTAAAACAACTCAGGAAATGTCAGAGCTGTTTGCAGATATACCTGAGGCGATTGAAAATACTCTTGAGATTGTCCGAAAAGTCGAACACTATTCAATTGACCATGAACCGATCATGCCAAACTTTGCCATACCCGAAGATTTTGGCACTGAAGCAGAGTATCGTGAACGTCTTACAGAAGAAGATTTGTTTAATGAATTTACTCGCGACGAACACGGTAATGTAGTTTTATCTCAAGAGCAAGCTGAGGATAAAATTAAAAAACTAGGAGGGTATGAGAAGCTTTACCGAATCAAGTTTGAAGCAGACTACCTCCGTAAACTTGCTTATGAAGGCGCTGAAAAGCGTTATGGAACCCCACTGAGCGAAGAAGTTGACGAACGTGTTAACTTTGAATTGCACATTATGAAGACTATGGGCTTCCCGGGCTACTTCTTAATCGTACAGGATTTTATCCGTGCTGGTCGCGAACAACTTGATGTCAGCATTGGCCCGGGTCGTGGCTCTGCTGCGGGCTCCGTAGTTGCATACTGTCTCGGCATTACTCAGATTGACCCTCTTAAGTATGACCTTCTTTTTGAACGTTTTCTGAATCCTGATCGTATCTCTCTTCCGGATATTGATGTCGACTTCGACGATGATGGACGCGCTAAAGTGTTGAAATACGTAACCGAGAAATATGGCGAACCTAATGTTGCGCATATTATTACGTATGGCACCATGGCTGCAAAATCGGCAATTAAAGACGTGGCACGCGTTGAGCAGTTGTCGATTCCTGAATCCAATCGACTGGCAAAACTAATTCCGGCACATATGCCGATGAAGGATGGCAAAGAGCTCAAACCGACTCTTAAGAATTGCTATGAATATGTCGATGCGTTTAAAGCGGAATTAGAGAGCGATAATCCATTGATCCGCAAAACTCTGAAATACGCAAAGCAGCTTGAAGGTAATGTCCGAAACACTGGCGTACATGCTTGTGGCGTTATTATTTGTCGAGACCCTGTCAGCGACTGGGTACCCGTATCTACTGCGGATGATAAAGAAGAGGGCACGCTACTTGTCACACAATACGAAGGTAGCGTTATTGAAGACACCGGCCTTATTAAAATGGACTTTTTGGGTCTTAAAACTTTGTCTATCATAAAAACTGCAATTGCCAATATCAAGCAAGCCCGAGGCATTGAAGTAGATATCGATAACATAGATATTGAGGACCCAAAAACATATGAGCTATATTCGCAAGGTCGCACAATTGGTACATTCCAGTTTGAATCGGCGGGTATGCAGAAATATCTCCGCGAACTTAAGCCTAGCAAGTTTGAGGACCTTATCGCCATGAATGCCCTATATCGACCGGGCCCTATGGACAACATTCCAGAGTTCATTGCTCGAAAACATGGTCGTTCGCCTATCAATTACGATATTCCAATCATGGAACGTTATTTGAAGGATACATATGGCATTACGGTTTATCAAGAACAGGTCATGCTCTTGTCGCGTCTGCTCGCAGGTTTTACACGAGGACAAAGCGATACGCTGCGTAAGGCTATGGGTAAGAAGCTCATCGATAAGATGAACGATCTAGAAACCCTGTTTTATAAAGGCGGAACTGCAAACGGACATGATAAGGCGGTGCTAGAAAAGATATGGGAGGAATGGAAGAAGTTTGCATCGTACGCCTTCAATAAAAGTCATGCGACTTGCTATTCCTGGGTTGCATATCAGACGGGATATCTTAAAGCTCATTATCCGGCTGAATACATGGCCGCAATTCTTACACACAACCGCACTGATATCACGAAATTGAGAGGTTTTATGGATGAGTGTAAGTCTATGGGTATTGTTGTTAAGGGCCCTGATGTTAACGAATCCGTTCGTGATTTTGGTGTAACTGGTTCAGGTGACATACGCTTTGGACTTTCTGCTATTAGTGGAATTGGAGATTCAGTAGTTGAAGAAATCGTAAAGGCCCGCGCAGACGAGCCCTTCAAAGATATATATGATTTTGTAGAGCGTGTCCCATCCTCTGCAATAAACCGTCGCGTTTTTGAAAATCTGGCACTTGCCGGTGCATTTGATTGTTTTGAAGATTATAAACGTGAAGATCTCGTTTACGGCGACGAAAAGCGCCCAGGCGAAAGTGTGCCCGAAGTTTTACTTCGCTATGGCGCTATGCATCAGAATGCTCAAAGACAGCAGCAGGCTTCTCTTTTTGACTTTGAAGAGGACCAACTAAATAATGAAGCTCGACCCAAAATAATTCCGGCACCTGCATGGCGAAATATAGCTAAGCTTGATCGCGAACGTGAACTTATCGGCATGTACCTCTCGGCACATCCACTTGATCCATACTATCTTGAGCTAAATTACGGAATGACTTGCACTCTTGACCAACGAGTAGACGAAGAAGTTGTAGACGGGAAAGAATCATGGTACGGAGGCATCGTTACTGAACGCACCGAGCGAACAACTCGCCAAGGAAGGCAAATGATGGTTGTTAAAATTGAAGATTTCACCGCATCCGCAGAATTCTTTCTTTTCGAGGACCAGATGATGAAATTCGGACATCTATTGACCGAAGGACAAGCGGTTGTGATACGTGGTGTTCACAAAGCTAACCGAAATGGAGATATCCGTTTTAACATCAGCAATGTTAATACAATTGATCAATATAAAGGCAAATTATTAGAGTCTATTACCATTGCATTAACTGTCGCAGAGTGTAATGACGATATGATTAAGCAGCTTGATCATAAATCTAATGGTCGAGACGAATCGCAATCATTGCCACTACGATTTCGGATCTACGACCCGGAAATCGATAGAACTATCAACCTGACTTCATCTTCGCCAATCGAGGTCGATAGGAAATTCTTAAATGAACTAAAAGAAAAAGAAATTCAATTTACATTCGAACGTATTAAATAAAACTAAATCATGGCTTTAACATTTACAGACGAAAACGTCAAAGAAACAATCGCCACTGGCCAACCTGTGGTCGTTGACTTTTGGGCCACCTGGTGTGGGCCCTGTATGAATATGGCTCCGGTAATTGACCGACTCGCCACTGAATACGAAGGCAAAGTTATAATCGGCAAGTACAACGTTGAGGAAGAGTCTGATTTCTCAGCAGAATATCGCATAATGTCGCTGCCTACCATCCTCTTCTTTAAGGATGGTAAAAAAACAGACTTACGACTTGCAGGCTCACAAACTGAAGATAAACTCCGTGAGACAATCGAAAAGCTGATAGCACTTTGATGCACTATAAAATTGAGTAGGAGGTAAACACCATTTTAGCGTGTTTACCTCCTACTCTATTATTATAAACGAAGCCATGCAAATTTGCAATTTGGCTCGTTATGCAATAGTATTTCTACAGCAACTTATGCTTCTATTTCTGCGTCTGCGTCTGCATCTGCTGCTTCCTCAGCTACAAATTCAGTAATACCTGCTGCAAGTAGCTGATTATACCACTGGAATAGTTTTTTTATGTCAGTATTGTATACGCGATCTTCATCAAATTCGGGTAGAATAGTGGCAAAGTATTCGCGCATGGCCTTATCGCCACCGAATGCCTTAACATCAACAGGTTGGGCACCTGTCTTTTCCTTAACAAGTTCAAATACTTCTCCAAGAGGCTTGTCATCACCAGTTGTATAGATGGCAATATCACCAAGAGAAATGACTTTGTCATGAGCGTAGGCGGGCGTACGCTTACCGGTAGTCAGTGATTCCACGATAAGCATATTGTGGCCGCGGTTCACTAGCTTAAACAGACCGGGTTTTCCGGCTATAGATAGGATTGTCTTAATCATCGTAAGATATCTAATATTAATGTTTTCGATTGCAAATTTACAAAAAATCAGTTAATCTTTCAACACAAAATTGTAACTTTGTATTCTAAAACTAATATATAAAATCATCCGACCATTTATGTGGCTATATATAAAACAGTTACTGCAGTTATTACTTGAGCCTTCCCATGGCTGGGAAGACATATCTGAAGCGAACCTTCCTGCTGATGAAATTCAGCGGACAGGTTTCTTTCCTTGGATTGGTGTTACGTCAATCAGTTGTTTCGTCCAGCTATTTTATGACACTAATTCGAATTTCATACGTACACTTCAGACGGCAATCGCAATCGCAGGAGCAATGTTTATCTCTCTCTATGTGTCAAGGTTACTATTGGATATACTGTTGCCAAAATACGTTGACCCCAAAATAAACATTAGTAAGATAAATGTTTTTAACTTATATATGATAGGTATAATGGGATTGTATTTAATAATCGCAAACCTTATGCCGGCTTCTCTCACATTTTTAATGTTTCTACCATTGTTATCAATGCTTCTAATTTTTAAGTCGACATCATATATGGGGATTAAGGAGGCTAATACTTCAACTTTTTTAGTATTAGCCGGATTAGCTGAAATCGTTATTCCTATCGGTATTGCGGCATTATTAACGTTTATTATTTAAGACGATGAAATTGAAATTTAAAGAAATAAATATAAAAAACCGTCGTGCTACTTTCGATTACGAAATTACCGATACTTATACGGCCGGAATCGTATTAACTGGCACAGAGATCAAATCGATACGAATGGGTAAAGCTTCACTCGTCGACACGTTTTGTTATATAAACAATGGTGAAGTTTGGGTGAAAAACATGTACGTCGCAGAGTATTTTTATGGCACGCATTATAATCATAATGAACGACGCGACCGTAAACTTCTACTTAATCGAAAAGAGATACGAGACTTAGACCGAGAATCTGATGGCATTGGCTATACAATTGTGCCCTTGCGCCTTTTCATAAGCCAGAAGGGTTATGCAAAGTTAGTAATTGGCGTAGCCAGAGGTAAAAAGGAATACGATAAACGTCAATCTATCAGAGAGCGTGACGATAAACGCGAACTAGCACGTTTATTTAAAAAGTAAGCTTTGCGTTACATGAGCTATCTAAAGACTACACATCTCAGGTTGAATCAAGGAAAGCGATTGCGATTTTGAGCTATAGCTAAAATTGTAGTCTAGTGAATACAAGAATGGCCCACTTGACAAGTTAAGTCCGGTGGGCCATTTTTTGCGTCCGTATTCAATAGATGTTTGGAATATAATAGTCGGCAAAAGCCGCTTTACTATTATTGATCTGTATTGTCGTTCGGCAGTTCGGTGTTTAGAGCGTCAAGTTGACGTTGTAATTTCTCAATGCTTGCCATATATTTCTCATAGTGAATATCATCCATTCGACTTTCCTGAAGCAGCATTGCATAATACCATGTATCACGCCAAGCTTGAATATCTTTGTTTGTCAATTTTATCGGATTACGCCCCTTTTCACCAACTAGATATATCGTTATGTTATTTGACGAAGTTGAAGTTACAGCATTGACTAATTCTGATACTTTCTCTTGTGATAGAGACATAATTTCAGAACCTTCCATGTATATAGATTGTCCGGAAGCTTTAGTATCTTCAAATTCTACAGCATTTAAGTTCAATCTTTTTTTTGCATTATTTACTGCAAGGTAAAAGAAATTTTCATCATCAATTCGAGGCTGAATAAAAGAACCATCCATTTCATTGCCGGAGAATGTATTTTTTATTGTTTTGTAGCCTCGCGTACCGTCCATACTTACAGTGATAAATTTGCTAGAAAGCTTGTCAATTTTATCTTGTCGCGAGTCTCGTCTGCTTTCACCGATATTAAGTGAATCTTTGGAAAGGTCAATTAGTGTTTGGATGCGTATTCTAGTCCCGGCCTTTCGTTCTTCGATACAATCGCGATAGGTCTTATCAACTGAATCAAGTAAGTTTATTGCTCCGTTATAATCATGTTGAATACGAAGAGAATCAGCATGGTTAAGTAAATCTCTAGCAGAATCAGCTCTTTCGGTTGATTTCGTACAAGACACTAATACAGCACTTGAACATAAGGCTATGGCCAATATTTTAATCACGTTGTACATTCTTTACTCCTTTCACTGTTTTGAGTTTTTTTATTAATTGGTTTAAAGCAGTTTGGTCACTTACACCAACTACGACAAAACCATGGAATAAACCATTATCGCTTTCAATTGAAATATTGCGAAGAGTTGTATTCTTTTCTTTATTAATAATTGATGTGATGTTAGTAACAATACCGATATCATCTAGGCCTACAATGCGAAGTGTCGCACCAAATTGCATACCGATTTTACCACTCCAACGAGTATTTATGATACGATAAGGATATCTATCACGTATATTTGAGGCATTTGGACAATCTGACTTATGGATTTTTATGACACCTTCTGCAGATATAAATCCAAATACATCGTCACCATGAATCGGATTACAGCATCTAGCTAGACGATAATTAATGCCTTTAATTCCTTCGCCTATTATAACGACGTCAGAAGCGCTCGCATTTTGAGACTCAGAATCATCAGCGGTCTGTTGCATAACATACGTTTCAGCTGACACGCGAACTGTTTCTTCGTGAGCTTTGCGCTCCATCTCGAGAAATGTTTCGATTACATCATTTGTCTCAAGTTTCTCTTCAGAAATTGCACTATAAAAATCGGTCAAAGTCTTATAACCGAGACGTTTTGCTAGTTTTGACAAATCGCCGTCGGATATTTCTACTTTACGATTTTTGCAGCGACGCTGAAGCATTTCTCGGCCTAGGTCGCCGGCATGACTTTCAATTTCTTTAAGTGCGACACGTATCTTATTTCGTGCTTTATTAGTTACTACAAAGTTCAACCAATCTTTTTTGGGTTGTTGAGAAGGTGACGACGCAATTTCAACTGTGTCACCACTTACAAGTTTGTAATTTATCTTCTGATTTTTCCCATTAACACGTCCACCTATACAATGAGCGCCAAGATTGGTGTGAATATTAAAAGCAAAGTCAAGTAAGGTAGCTCCCAATGGTAATTTATATAAATCGCCTTTAGGAGTAAAAACGAAAACTTCCTTGTCATAGACATCCATACGCATATTGCGCATAAGCTCTAATGGCCCTGATTCAGCTGTCTCTAGAATATCGCGCACATTGTTCATCCATGCATCAAGGTCGTTCTCACTCTTAATACCCTTATATTTCCAGTGAGCAGCAAGACCTTTTTCTGCAATTAAATCCATGCGACGAGTTCTAATCTGAACTTCGACCCAGCGGTCAGCCGGGCCATATACCGTAATATGCAGAGATTCATAGCCATTGCTTTTCGGAATACTAATCCAATCTTTCATTCGCGAAGGATTCGGACGGAACATATCAGTAATTAGTGAGTATGCTAACCAGCAATCGCTCTTTTCTTTTATACCTTCAGAATCGAGAACAATTCTAATGGCAAATAAGTCATATATGCCATCTAAATCGTTCTTCTGCTTTTTCATTTTATTCCAAATCGAATATATCGATTTAGTACGGCCCTTAATTTCAAATTTAAGTCCCGCTTCTTCAAGCTTTTTCTTTACCGGAGCAATAAAGTCTGCAATATAAGCGTCGCGTGATGCTTTGGTCTCATTTAGTTTCGAGGCAATTCGCGTATATATATCGCGATGCATATATTTAAGCGACATGTCTTCTAACGAAGACTTAATCTTATACAGACCTAATCTGTGCGCGAGAGGAGCATAAAGATAATTTGCTTCAAGAGCTACTTGATATACTAGATTTTTACTAGGATGATGATTAATTTCCGTCATTAGGGTCAGACGGTCGATAATCATTATTATAATTACACGTATATCTTGAGCAAATGTAAGTAAAAGATTCCTAAAGTTTTCAGATTCGATTGACGCCGACTTTGAATATAGTGATGACACCTTCATCAATCCTTTAACCAGTTGAGCGACATCATTACCCCACTCTTTTACTAATTGTTCGTGAGTCATATAACCATGACGACATGGATTAAATAGTAAAGTGGCAATAACCATGTTGCGGTCTGGACTTATTTGCTCGCATAGCGCACAAGCAGAAATCAGACTGCGGATTATAGGATTAATTTCAAATCGATCACGATGGCAAAAACCATTTTTAGCTGCATCAGTTATATTATTGCGCAATTTAGTCAGATCACCATCCTCAAGATACGGTCTAAGCAATTGTATCAAGACACGACTATTGCTTAATAATCGTGATTTTTCTTCGTCAGTAAATTTCAACAGTTCCATATCTTAAAAAATCTTCTGTCTGAAATTTAATTTAGTTTTGGCGTAAACGCTCAGAATAATCAGCTATTTTTTTAAGTTGAATTGGAATATTAATAGATTGTGGGCAAGCCGAAACACATCCACCACAACTAATACAGTGGTCAGCCTGTCGCAATGGCGAAACGGCATGATCGTACCCTATCAAAAAAGCTCGTCGTGCTTGCGCATATCCAGGTTCTCTAGAATCTCGCGGCACATTATCATCGTTCACACATTTGTTGTAATGCGCAAATATTCCGGGGATGTCGATACCGTACGGACACGGCATACAATATGCACAAGCCGTACACGGCACAGTGTCATTTGCAGTTATTAGGTCTGCCATTTCCATCAAGAACGCATCCTCTTCGTCGGTAACGGGTTCAAGGGGCGAATATGTCGCGATATTCTCCTTGATATGCTCCATATATGTCATACCCGAAAGCACTGTCAAAACGGCCGGCTTCGCTGCGTAGCGAAAAGCCCAAGCGGCGGGTGTGTCATCTTGTCTACGCTGTGCCATTTTTCCGGCAACAGCACGCGGCACTTTAGCTAATGAGCCTCCAAGAAGCGGCTCCATAATTACAACAGGAATACCTCGACTCTCAAGCATATTATAGAGGTCTTCCGCATCTACGCCCTGGTTTGGCTCAGCTGAATGTTCCCAGTTAATATAGTTGAGTTGAATTTGCGCGAAATCCCAATGAATTTCGCCACTGTCATGAAGCTCAAGAAGGTATTTAAAAACATTGATATCGCCATGATACGAAAAGCCAAGATTGCGTACTTTGCCTTGACGACGGAGTTCTACACAATAATCAAGGATTCCATTGTCAATATATCTTTTTTTGAAATTCGACAAGCCTCCATTTCCGACCGAGTGCAACAGATAGTAATCAATGTAATCGGTCTTCAGTGTTTTGAGCGAATTTTCAAACATAGCTTTTGATGCCTCGGTCGTTTGGTCGGCCTCATCAAAGTTGCTAAGCTTTGTAGCTATAAAATAACTCTCGCGAGGATGACGAGCAAGAGCTATGCCTAAAGCCGCCTCGGAAAGTCCGCGACAATAGCGAGGCGATGTATCGTAGTAGTTTACACCGTGAGCAAGTGCGTAGTCGATTTGGCGGTTTACCTCGTCTTGGTCAATTGCACTATTATCTTTCTGGGCACTTTGGCCTCCGACGGTCGGGAAACGCATACAGCCAAAGCCTAATACAGATACCTCATCACCGGTATTCGGATTTTTGCGAAGTGTCATGTCGCCGCTATGTGCTTTCTTTTCATCAGACTCTTCACCTACACAACCGCCAAGAGTAAAACCTGCTGTCGCAAATGCAGCAAGTTTCATAAAGTGACGGCGAGATATATTGTAGCTTGATTTTTTCATCATATATTCTTAAATAGTTCTATGAACTTCGATACCTTCAACATGTATAGCAGGATACTCGGCTCGCATACTGCCGGTTTTACCGACCGGACAATGGTACTCACAAGAGCCACAGCCTATACAAACTTCAGTATCAACAAGCGGACGAAGTCGATTATCAGTAGAACTTACCGCAATCATTTGTATTGCTCCTGCAGGACAACGGGTCGCGCAATTACCGCAACTCTGGCCATAGGCGGCAGAAATACAGGTCTTAAGGTCAACAACGGCAGTGCCGATTTTTGTAGAACTTTTAGTCGCGACGTCAATTGGGCGTATAGCTCCGGCCGGACAGATATCTGAACAACGTGTACATTCCGGACGACAAAAACCTTCTGTAAAGCTCATTACAGGCTGCATAAAATTCTCTGCATCTGTCGACGGACGAAGTATGCCATTCGGACAATTCGATATGCATAATTGACACGCAATGCATCGTTTGCTCAACTCTCGTATACCTCCAGAACCGGCAGGCGCAACAGATATTTCTCTGATAGGCATCTTTTTTGTCTTCATCGGAGCGAGTCCGCCATCCGTTGCTGATTTTACCGCTTTCGTAGCAATGGCGCCTGCGACCAACATGCCACCGGTCAGAAATGCACGTCGGTTTGTGTCGGTTTCTGTTGTAGGCTGATTACTTGAATTAGGCTCTGTCTGTGCATTTTCTTTTGTATCGGCTTTTGATACAGCGTTATGGATGTACTTGATAGCTCCTAATTTGCAATGATTGATACAATCAAAACAAGTAACGCAACGAGAATAATCGATTACATGATTTTTCGAATCAATACACGATGCTTTACAATGACGGGCACACGAGCCGCAGCGCGTACACTTTTCGGTGTCAATCACCGGTTTAAGCCATGAGAACTTCGACAAGTAGCCTAACAAAGTACCTACAGGGCAGACATTGTTGCAATATGCACGGCCGCCCTTCCAAGCAAGACACGTAACTACAACAAAAGTTATCGCAGCGACTATTATTAACGGTATTGAAAGAGGTAAATGATGTGCTGTATATAATAAATAATTACTATTAGCATTTAGTGAATCAGCCACCGCATTATTTAATTCGACAGCACCGGGACGAACAAACCAAGTGGCTATACGTCCAAAAGCTCCGTAAGGTTCAATAAGTGAAGCGACTGCCGACCCAATGCCGAAAACGAAACCGCAAAGTATTAAAACTGCAAATATTCCAAGAAAAATATTGCGGAGAAGCAGATGATTCTCAGAATAACAAAAACGTCCTAAATTGCGCTTCTTTTTACTAAGACATAAATTATGAAACTTACTTATAATATCCTGATAAATGCCGAGTGGACAAACGATTGAGCAATAAATACGTCCGAATAGTAAAGTCAGACCTACAAGTATGAGCACTACAACAATGTTAAGCGACAATAGAGCCGGAACAAGTTGCCACTTTGCCATCCATGACCAGCGCTGGGCAGCAAATCCTGTTACATCAATAAAGAGTAGTGTAATTAACAGGAAACTAGCTACTGCTAATATAATTCTTATGTATCGAAGCATAATCTAAGTTTTAATTGCAAAGATAACAATTATCGAAATTTCACGCTACTATTTAACATTAATTATTTTCAAAATAATTAATACAATTTACCGAATATAAATCAAATTTTACTTAGAACTTTTCTTATTTATAGATTAATGTTAATTTTGCATTATAATTCCAGAATAGCATATGAGAATCTTAATAGTATCAGTAGTCATTAGCGCACTTGTTCCTTCATACTCTCAAGCTCAAAACGACACCATACGTGCCGAGCAGTTACAAGAAGTGGTAGTAACAGGCTCCAATACAGCAGTACAAGAAAATTTAATTCCTTATACGGTGTCCGTAATTAATCGTCCGCAACTTGAAGCATCATCGTCATCCGACATCCTTACTATACTTTCAGGCGATGTGCCAAGTATGTTTGTCACTCAACGTGGTATGCTTGGCTATGGTGTAAGCAAAGGCGGCTCCGGACATATAAAAATGCGCGGTGTCGGTGGCGACCGAGCCAGTGCTGTACTTATGATGGTTGACGGGCAGCCTCAATTTGCCGGCATTTACTCTCACCACGTAGCCGACATCTACAACAAAGAATATGTTCAACGAATTGAAGTTCTTCGAGCTCCGGGCTCGGTACTTTATGGTTCAAATGCTATGGCAGGTGTGATTAATGTAATCACACGTCAACCGCAGAACGATGGCTTCCACGCTACGCTTTCATCTAAATATGGATCCTACAACACATGGCAAAATGCACTTACGGCGACAGCCGGTTTCGGCAGATTCTCAGCCTTAGTATCATTATCGTATGACCGTACTGATGGCAATGTTAATAATTTTGACTTTAAAGAAATCGGGGCATATGGCAAAGTTGCATACACATTTTCAGACTTTTGGAAACTAACCGCTGATTATACAATTACAAATTTCAAGGGTAACGATCCTATATACGCGACACTTTCTAATCCAGAGTCTACAGATATTTATCATCAAGACGTAACTCGCGGAGAGGCATCTCTTGCAGTTTTAAATTCTTACGACAAATCAAATGGTTGTATTCGCATATATTATAGTTACGGCAATCATTTTATCGAAGATCCGAAGCTGTTTCATAGTCTTGACGACCGTTTCGGCATCCTTGCTTATCAGAATTTAAAGCCGTGGGTAGAAGCCGATGCAACTATTGGTTTCGACTTTAATCGCTATACGGGTAAAATACCCATGTCGGGTGGAACAGCTCACACTCCTGGAGCATTAGGCACGTTCGATCGTAAATTTATTGCAGAATACTCGCCATATTTGACCCTTTCTCAAGGCTTTTTAAATCGCATACTGGTCGTTTCGGCCGGCATGCGCGTGTCGTCGAGCAACTTGTTTGGCACCTGTGTAATACCTCAAGCCGGTATAGTTGTAAACCCGGGCCATGATGTCACTCTCAAAGGTTCTGTTTCGATGGGCTACCGTAATCCATCGTTCCGCGAATTGTATTTGTATAAATTCGCAAATCCCGATTTGAATCCGGAAAAAATGATTAATTACGAAGTATCAGCTTCAAAGAAGTTCTCGCGCTACTTTTCCGGCGATATTACAGTCTACTATTCGCGAGGAAAAGATATGATAGAGACAGTCGACATGAACAATTTGAATACGGGGCGGTTTATCAATAAGGGAATAGAAATCACAGCCCGCTCTATGCCGCTCGACAATTTGTCGCTACGTGCTACATATAGCTACCTACATAGTTCGCTCGACGATCTGACAGGCGCACCTCGTCATCAGTATTTTATAGGCGCGTCGTATCGACCTTTTAAATCACTTAATATAGATGCAGCATTGAAAGGCATCTCTCATTTATTTGTCGCCCCGACTGTTGATTATCAGAGTTATGCTACGCTAGATTTAAAGTTTAGCTATCAAGTTCTCAGACAACTAAATCTCTTCGTTGAATTAAATAATGTAACTGATGCACGATATGTAATCAATCGCGGTTATGATATGCCCGGATTTAACATGATGGGCGGATTTAAAGTGAATATATAAGTAACAAATATTAATATTATGAAAATTAAAACATTATCAAAATTTACTGCATTGATGCTTGCTTCCGCTTTGATTGGTAGCACCTCTTGCGCTAAAGCTAAAACGGAAACTCAAGCTGAAGATCAAGTTGAAGAAGAAGTGCCCGTCGTATATTATATGAAGGACATCAACCCGGAAAACCTCGTTAAAATCTACCAAGCCCTTGGACGTGAAGCAACCGGCAATGTAGCCGTAAAAATCTCCACCGGAGAATCTAACAAATCAAACCAACTCAACCCTGAATTGATTGCGCCGTTAGTAAAACTCGTCAACGGCACAATCGTCGAGTGTAATACGGCATACAATGGCAACCGCTCGACAACCGAACAGCATCTCAAAGCTGCCGAAGATCACGGCTACACTGCTATCGCAAAAGTCGACATTATGGATGCTGATGGTGATACAATCCTTCCGGTCGACAGCGTACGTCATATACCTTACGACATTGTTGGTAAACACTTCCTTGACTATGACTTCCTTATTGTATTAAGCCACTTTAAAGGTCATGCAATGGGCGGTTTTGGTGGCGCACTGAAAAATGTTGCCATCGGCATTGCATCGGCGGATGGTAAAACTTGGATTCACTCGGCCGGCAAGACAAAGAACACACCTGAAATCTGGCAAAACATAGCCGAACAAGATGATTTCCTCGAATCTATGGCCGAAGCATGCCAGGCTGTATTTAAACACGTTGGCGACAATAAACTCTTCATTAACGTCGCAAATAATCTTTCGGTTGATTGCGACTGCAATGGCGATCCCGAAGCACCTCAAATGGGCGACCTTGGCATCTTGGCATCACTTGACCCTGTGGCTCTCGACCGCGCCTGCGTTGATATGGTATACAACTCAACCGACTCCGGCAAAGTGCACTTAATTGAACGCATTGAGACGCGCCATGGCACTCATACACTTGACCATGCCGAGCATATCGGCCTCGGCTCGCAGAAATATAAACTCGTAACTATCGAATAATAGAACCTCAAATATAAAAAGCGGCAGCACCTTGACTTGGCGCTGCCGCTTTCTGTATGATTAAAGGTTAGAATTCGATAGAAAGTCTTACGTTGATTTGCCTTCGAGTCAGATAATTTGGCACTGCATACTGAATATCATTAACATCTGTTACCCAATAGTAGCTGCTGACATTTGAAATATCGAAAAGATTAAAACAATCAAGTCCGAGCCAAACGCTTTTCAAGTGGCGGGAAAGACCATTACGAGGGTTATCTTTATCGGAAGGTGTTACGAGTCCATACGAGAGACCGATATCGACACGCTTGTACGCCGGCGCACGGAAGAAACCTTCATCGCGTGTACGTCGCGGAGCAGTAGTCGGTAAGCCATCGTTAAAAATACCTCGAAGACTAAATTTTAGACGAGGGAATTTAGGGAAATAATCGGTAAAAAACAAAGCAAATCCATAGCGGCGATCGGTTGGACGAGGAACATTGACTCCATTCAGTTTTTCGTTAGTTTTCATGAGCGAAAAGCTAATCCATGAATCACTTCCGGGCACGAACTGACCGAATAATTTAAAGTCGACGCCCATCGCATAGCCATCCGTAAGATTTTCTCCCGAGTAAGTCAATTTTAGATTATCAACTTCGAATGGGATTAAGTCCGACATGGCTTTGTAGTAAGCTTCTGCAGTTAGCTTAAACGGACGATTGAACGAACGGAACGTATAATCAGCACCAAGTATAAACTGTAGACTCCGTGGTGATTTAATGTCGTCATTCAGTTGAATGATATTATTACCTAATTCATCAGTCAACATACGACGATATTCCTTGTAGAAAGGCGACTGATAATAAAGGCCGGTAGAGAAACGAAAAGCCCACTTAGGCGCTTTATCCGGTACAAAGCCAATATTAACGCGCGGACTTACAAGGAACTCTTTGTTGTATGACCAATAACTTGCACGAAGTCCACCATTTATATTTAAATAGCCGGCTGATGTGGCTAAGCGATAGGTGTCTTGCACATAGAAAGCCATGCGAGTCGATGAAATGTCGTGACGGGAGTCAAGATTATAAATGACTTTCAAAACATCCGGGTCAAAAGGTAGTGAGTATCCGGCCGAATCGCGCAACTCCCACTCGCGCGAGCGGTCGCGAATGTTTTCAACATTAAACGAAAGTCCGTAATCAAGATTATGATGATTGAGTCCCGTGATGCCACGCAATGATACTTGAAAAACTGAGGCTTTCAGACGGTTGCGCGCATGCTCGTGATACCGACCAACACCGAGTTCGCCTCCTACAGAGCCTTCGCTGCTTGCTCCGCCCGAGGTGCCGGCCTGGTCAAGCCAGTATTCGCCCGATATATCATATGCCACAAGTTCATTTGTCAAAAAACCGGACGTGAGCAAAGTAAATTCGCTCTTCTTCGAAGGTTTATAATTTAAACTTAACGCGCCAAACCAAGTCTCGAACTTATCTTTTTCACCACCATCGAAGTATACTTTAAATTGCTTTGCATCTGTCGACGTGCCGAAATTAGTTGTTCGATTGTGTGGGATAAATTTATAGTTGTTGATTGCAATATTTCCAAGGAAGGAAACATTGAATTTATCGTTAAACTTAAATATCATATTAGTCTGGTAATCGAAAAAGCGAGGGTCGTATTCACCTTTGTCGTCCATTGAACTTAAAAGTGAAGAATTGCTTTTATAGCGAATACCGTGAAGTTGAGTAAAACGCTTCGACGAAGAACCAATCGAAAGAGCGCCACCCATTAGCGAAAGAGATGCAGCACCTTCAAACGACTCGGGTTGACGATATACGATATCGAGCACACTCGACATTTTATCACCATAACGAGCCGGGAACCCACCTGTAGAGAAGTTTACAGCCCCAACCATGTCGGGATTGATGATGCTAAGGCCTTCTTGCTGTCCTGAAGATACTAATTGTGGGCGATAAACTTCAATGCCATTAATGTAGACCAGATTTTCGTCGTATGTACCTCCTCGGACATTGTACTGGCTCGACATTTCATTGCCGGAAGCGACGCCGGCCATTGTTCCAATTATATCTTCGATGCCATTGCCTGAAGCAGAAGGTGTCAGATGCGACGAACCGAGATCGATTTTTTGAATAGAGCCGGTCTGCTTCTGGATGTCTGTAATCTCAACGCCTGAGAGCTCGTATGACTTCGGCTGCATCTTTACGTTTATCGTAACATCTCCTTTAGGTTCGATTAAACGTCGCTGCGAGTCCTCATATCCTATACATGAAAAGACGACTCTAATAGTATCATTTTCCGGGACTGACAAAGAATACTTACCATCAAGGCCTGTTGTTGCGCCCATTTGAGTACCCTTTATATGTACGCTCACGAACTCCATCGGCTCGTTATTTTCATCAGTAACAAGACCATGGATTCGTACCGGCGCAGCAAAAGCGCTAAATGCAAATAATAGAAATAATGAAAATATAATAAGTGTACGCAACTTCATATACATAAATTTATCTTATGTATAACGAAGAAACGCAGGAATTATTGCATCAAGCCTTGCGCGGTGTATATATGAAATTCGAGCCTAAATACTTCTGACGAACAACTTGGTTCGAAGCAAGTTCTTCGGGGGTGCCTTGGAAAAGAATTCGGCCTTCGAAAAGGAGGTATGCACGGTCAGTGATTGAAAGTACCTGGGGTGCATTGTGGTCGGTAATCAAAATGCCTATATTTTTCTCCTTCAGCTTGTATATAACGTTTTGAATATCTTCGACGGCAATA
Source organism: uncultured Bacteroides sp. (assembly GCA_964456545.1). GTDB lineage: Bacteria > Bacteroidota > Bacteroidia > Bacteroidales > Muribaculaceae > CAG-873. The sequence goes on along the minus strand of CAYWAM010000002.1, from coordinate 120,144 downwards.
GGGTCAACACCGGCAAACGGCTCATCAAGCATAATGAATTTCGGGTCGATTGCCAAGCATCGAGCTATCTCAGTGCGTCGCCGTTCACCACCCGAAAGTTGATCGCCCATATTCTTGCGAACCTTTGCAAGGTTAAATTCAGCTATAAGACTTTCAAGCTTATCTCGTTGATATTCTTTCGTCGTCGGAGTTAGTTGAAGAATCGATCTAATATTATCTTCTACGGTCATTTTTCTAAAAACTGACGCATCTTGGGCAAGATATCCTATGCCTAGTCTAGCACGCTTATAAACCGGTGCTTTAGTAATCTCGATATCATTTAGGAATATACGACCTTCATTTGGTGTGATAAGACCCGTAGTCATATAGAAGGTTGTAGTCTTACCTGCGCCATTTGGACCAAGCAGACCGACAATTTCACCTTGCTTCACATCAATACAAACATGATTCGCGACTGTGCGCTTCCCATACTTCTTTACCAGATTGTCTGTACGCAAAACCATAGGACCGTCGACATTCTTGTCCATAAAAACTTCATGAACTACAGTGTCAACAGACGAATCATCCTCAACTTCGCGGTGCTCTTCAGCGATTGGCGATTCAACACTCAAAACACTAGAAATGCTTTCGTTTTCTTCGCGATTGCGATCAAGTCGATATTGTAGAGCCATATATCAGTGAGCTTTTTTTAATCGACTATCAATGTAATCTGTAAGCAAATTAATTGCCACAATGTTCGAGCCACCCTGCGGCACAATCAAATCAGCGAAGCGCTTGCATGGCTCAATATACTGGCAATGCATAGGTTTAAGTACATCTTGATAGCGGTCGATGACCATCTGCGGAGTGCGGCCACGCTCGATACAATCACGAGCGATAACACGAATCAATCGGTCGTCGGCATCAGCATCTACAAAGACTTTTATATCCATCATTTCTCGCAATAATGGATCTGTAAGAACAAGGATTCCTTCAACAATCACTACGTCACATGGTGCAACTTCAACCGTCTCAAGCTGACGTGTACATGTTAGATACGAATAAGTAGGCATCTGGATGGTTTTACCTTGACGAAGTTGCTCAAGATGTTCAACCAAGAGAGACCATTCAATGGCATTCGGTTCGTCAAAATTGATTTTCTGACGATCCTCAACAGGTACATGGCTCGAATCCTTATAATACGAATCCTGTGGGATTACAGCCACTTCACCTGCTGGGAGGCTTTGTATAATTTTATTAACAACAGTGGTTTTACCACTACCTGTGCCACCTGCTATGCCAATAACTATCATTTTAAATGAGTAAATTCGTTAGATTTTGTCGTAAAACTTTTGCGAAGTTACGATTTTGTTTTGAAAAATCAATGTAAGGCCATTAATTTTTGGCAAAATTGACTACAAAGATGGCTATGTTGATTATTTTCTAAACAAGTTAACCAATCATTTGCAATAAAATGATTAACTTTGTTGAAACAAATGAAAAAAGTAAAATGGTTTTGACATCGTCGTTGGCCACTTTTGGCCGTTATTGTCTGTTCATACGCCGTGTTTTCTCATTGCCTGATCGTTGGCGCGAACTCGGCCGACGCACTATACAGGAAATTGTAAAACTCGGACTCGGCTCTATCCCTCTGGTGATTATCATATCGCTATTTATTGGTGCTGTAATCGCGATACAGATGCAGCTCAATATTTCATCACCACTTATTCCTGCTTATTCGGTAGGTTTAGCAACTCGCGATATTGTGCTACTTGAGTTCTCCAACTCGATTCTATGTTTAATACTCGCTGGTAAAGTGGGTTCAAATATTGCATCAGAAATTGGAACAATGCGCGTCACCGAGCAGATAGATGCCCTAGAAATAATGGGTGTCAATTCAGCGAACCTACTTGTCTTACCTAAAATCATAGGGTTCGTAGCTTTTATGCCCATATTAGTAATCATATGCATGGCTACATCACTGATTGGTGGCTGGCTCGTAGCTGTCGTGACAGACCTAATCACAGAATCACGTTATATATATGGCCTTCAGGCCCTGTTTCAAGAGTGGTATGTGTGGTATGGCCTTATTAAGTCGGTAGTCTTTGCCTATATTATTGCATCTGTAGCTTCATTTTACGGTTATTACGTTAAGGGCGGCGCTCTAGATGTGGGTAAATCAAGCACAAATGGCGTAGTCGCTTCATCGATTCTGATCCTTCTTTTTGACATTTTACTTACCAAACTTCTGCTACAATGATTGAAGTTAAAAATATAACAAAATCGTTCGAAGATAAGACCGTCCTACACGACATTAATGCCACATTTCAGGACGGCAAAACAAATTTAATTATTGGTCAGAGTGGTTCGGGTAAAACTGTACTAATGAAATCGCTTGTTGGACTTTTACGTCCGGAACAAGGCCAAATTCTTTTCGATGGGCGCGACCTTTTACAAATGGATCTAAATCAAGTAAAAGATCTTCGCAAAGAAATTGGTATGCTTTTCCAGGGCTCGGCATTGTTTGACTCTGAGACTGTACTTGGCAATGTGATGTTCCCATTAAAAATGTTTACCAATCAAACACAAGGCGAAATACGCGATCGTGCACTATTTTGCCTTGAACGTGTTAATCTAAAGGGAGCTGAAAATAAATTTCCGTCAGAAATTTCAGGTGGCATGCAGAAGCGTGTCGCCATCGCACGAGCTATTGCACTCAATCCCAAATATCTTTTTTGCGATGAGCCCAACTCCGGCCTCGATCCCAAAACATCAATTGTGATTGATGAATTGCTTGTTGACATCACGCACGAGTATAATATGACAACTGTCATCAACACACACGACATGAACTCAGTGCTCGGCATCGGTGAAAATATCATTTTTATCAACAAAGGCCATCGTGAGTGGGTTGGAGACATGAGCCAGATTTACACTACTGACAACGAAGCTCTTAACGACTTTGTATTTGCCACACGCCTATTTCAAGAAGTAAGATTAAACGTCGTACGAAACAAAAAGTAAAGAAATGAAATTCGCCGATATCAACGGACACGAAGATATAAAACAACGTTTGCGAGATATGGTTGATAACAACCATATCCCCCATGCTATACTTCTTGAAGGCCCGAGCGGTACCGGCAAATTTTCACTCGCACGTGCAATGGCTGCTTATATTCATTGCACGAACCGTCATGATGGTGACTCTTGCGGCAAATGCGAGTCATGTCTTCAGCATGCATCGTTCAACCACATCGACACTTACTACTCATTTCCAGTAGTCAAAAAAAATGACTACGCGACAAGCGATGATTTTATTTCGGAATTTCGCGAGTTCATCACAAAGCATCCTTATATGGATTTTGGCCATTGGCTTAGTAAACTTGGCAACATAAATGCTCGTCCCAAAATATATTCGGAAGAAGCAAATATGCTTGTAGATCGACTAAACTTAACGGCGCGACGTTCCAAATACAAGATTGTGCTCATGTGGCTACCTGAACGATTACAACCCGAAGCGGCAAATAAACTGCTAAAACTAATCGAGGAACCATACGCTGACACTCTATTCATTTTGACAAGTAATAACTCCGCCGAAATATTACCGACAATTTATTCACGCACTCAACGAATCAAAATTCGAAGATACCCTGACTCCGAGGTCTCTTGTTATTTACAACAGAAATTAAAGCTTGACGCTACGGAATCATCTGCAATAGCATCCCTTGCAGAAGGTGATATAAATCGAGCCATTAATTCTGTAAAAAATGTAAAGACGCAAGCAAAGCAACTTGACCTTTATATGAGGCTTATGCGTCTGGCGTGGAAGCGTCAAATCAAAGATTTGCGTGCCTGGAGTCTAGAGGCTGCAGAGCTCGGCCGTGAAAACCTTATCAAATTCTTAAACTATAGCTCACGAATGACGCGAGATAATTTCATGCTGAATCTTTCGGATAGTCGCCTAGTCGCAATGACATCTGACGAAATGAATTTTTCATCGCGCTTCTACCCTTTTATTAATGAGCGAAACGTAGAATCAATTATAAAAGAATTTGATCAAGCAGCCAATGATATATCAATGAATGGTAACGCCAAAATGGTTACATTCGACATGGCTGTCAAAATGGTTATTCTTCTCCGTAAATAACCTATTCTTTTTCCTCTTTGAATATATCTTCTTTTTCGTTGCGACAAAAATAATTGCTCAGCATAGCAACGAGGCGGCTTATTTGTCGTAGAGCATTCTGCGTGTCTGCTGATAGTTCTTTTGACTGTAAACGTAGCATAAGCATGCCGTATAGTGCATTGAAACAAGTCTCTATTTCGCCCTTGGGTTCAGAACCACTTTTCGAGCGTAATTCTACTATATATGGTAGTGCAGCATAGAACTGACGAGCATACTCATTAAAACGAGGGTCATTAAGCAAGGCCGCATGCAAATCATCAAGCTGAATAATAACGTTTTTATTCAGCTGTAGGTGGCCTTGTTTCTCAACGCTTTCAATATGCATCATATCGATAAGCGATTCGTACCAATCTGTTAATTCCTTCCGTTGTTTATCGTCAAGGTCGTATTTATCAATAATATTGGCTTTTATCTTATCAATATCTAGACTATTAGCACGAATAATGTCCTCGATTTGCCACATATATAATAAATACTCAGCTATATTTTCTTTACGTTTTTGTGACGCTATATACATAAATTGAAAGTAGTTACTGTATAATTAATTATTGTTCTGTGAAGTGCAGAAGTTCGAACACTTTGCCATCAAATCTACCATATGAATCATTACAAATCCAATCACCCAAGCAAATCAATTTAGGGCCCTGTGGCAGGGCTTGATTAATCATCAAATGATGGTGACCAAGAATAATGAAGTCTGGCTGGAGGCTTGTAAGTGGCTCAACATCAGATATTATTTTTGCGATATGATTATCTATGCCATCTTTATAGCCACCACTACTGCGACTTGAAGAGCTCCAATTGTGGGCAAACGGTATAGTCCATCGAGGATGAATTGCAGAATACAATCGCTGGCAAATCTTATTGCGAAATAATCCGCAAATAAATTTAAACGAAGCCGCACGATTGCCGATACGATCGCCATGTGATAAAATAAATCGATGCCCATCAATATACTGCTCTATATAAGGTGCATCGATCACCTCAATGCCGATCTCATCCCTTAAATAATCAAAAAGCCAAATGTCATGATTACCCGTCAACCATGTAATTTTTACACCTTTATCAGATAACTTTGCAAGCGCTCCAAAAAAACGAATAAAACCACGTGGGACAACGGTGCGATATTCATACCAGTAATCTAGTACATCCCCCAGCAAATATAGATGAGTACAATCTGATGATATTACATCGAGGAAACGTACTATCCGATGCTCGTGAGCTTTGCGATTAGAAATATACTTCGCTCCTAGATGCAAATCGCTGATGAAATATACCATAATCAGCTTAATAGTTTACATGAATCCTAGTTCAAGTTTAGCTTCATCGCTCATCATATCTTTGTTCCACTCCGGTTCAAAAACAAGATTAACATTCACAGATGTAACGCCTTGAATACTATTAAGTTTTTGATGTACATCTTCGATAATAAAATCGGCCATTGGACAATTGGGAGCTGTCAAAGTCATATCGATATTTAACGATCCATCATCATCAAGATCAATCTTATATATCATTCCAAGAGAATAAATATCTACTGCAATTTCAGGGTCGATTACAGTACGTAGATACTCTACAATTTTTTCTTCAATTCTAAGCTTTTCTTCCTGTGTCATAACTGTTGCAAAGTTACAAAATCATAGATAAATCACAAAGAAAAACAAATAATCAATTATGGTTATCTTGATTGAATGACCATATACGCATTGTTTGAGAGACTGTGCGTATTATATTCTCTCTAGTGTGTTTCGGATTCATAGCGTGCGCTAGTGAGCACGGCCCATGAACAATAGGAATTACGGCAAGAAAGCCGGCATCATTGAGTTGAGCTACATGATTTGTATTTCCTGCGATGGCAATTACAGGTACATTGTGTGATTTTGCTAATTTCAACACACCAAATGGCACCTTGCCAAATAAAGTTTGCTCATCAATAGAGCCCTCTCCTGTTATCACTAGTGATGCATTTGCAAGTGCTTGCTTAAATCCATTGAGTTCAAGCATAAGGTCAATACCACGACAAAGTTTGGCATTAAGAAATGCCTTAAAAGCACCCCCAAGTCCTCCTGCTGCTCCAGCTCCGTGGCAAAACTCAATATCTTCAAGCCCCGAATTTCTAATTACTTCAGCAAAGTTCCGAAGTCCGTCATCAAGCTCTTTAACTATTTCAGGTGTTGCGCCCTTTTGAGGCGCAAAAACGGCTGAAGCTCCGGTGGGGCCTGTAAGCGGATTTGCCACGTCGCACATTACTACAAACTCATCATCTGAATAAATAGATGGCTTAGGAATCTCAATTGACTTAATTCGTACCAACTCTTGACCTCCTTGTCCCAGTTCATTGTGGTTTGCGTCAAAGAATCTGAATCCCAGGGCTTGTAACATTCCTATTCCGCCATCATTCGTAGCGCTACCCCCTACTCCAATGATAAATTTTTTGCATCCACGACACTTAGCATCAGCTATAATTTCTCCTACGCCAAATGTAGATGTACATAACGGATTGCGCAGCTCTTTTGGCACCAGCATAAGGCCTGCAGCTGCAGCAATTTCAATGTATGCAGTTTTACCGTCAGCGCTAATCAAATATTGGGCTTCAATCTGGTCGCCAAGAGGACCATGAACTAATACTTTAACAGAAACACAATCCAAAATATCTTGAATCGCATCAATCGTTCCCTCGCCACCATCGGCTACGGTAAAAACCTTTACCTCAGCATCAGGCATTGCTTCTAAAATCCCGTCTCGACAAGCTGCTCCGACATCGCGCGAGGATAGAGAGCCTTTAAACGAATCCGAACATACTATTACTGAAGTTTTTAGTTTCATATAGATTGTGCTTAATCATTAATCATGATACAAAATTAAACAAAACAGCCGAGCAAACAAATAACAAGTAAATCGAATTTAAAATCTAGAACAAAATCGTGACTTTATTGTTACAAAATAGGAGCATGTTTTTATCAAATTTAATAAAGCATCTCCAAAAATTGGATATTTTGGACATAATTATTACCTTTGCGACAAACAATAATTCTAAACTCTACCTAAAAATGAAACTACTTAAAAGAATCGCTGTCGTAATTATTATGCTAGCAGCAGTACTGCCTGCGTCAGCACAATTTTCGTTCGGTCCTCGTGTAGGTATCAATGTCAACAAACTTCATCTTGACGAAACAACCTTCTCGACAGATAATCGTGCTGGATTTACCGCCGGTCTACAAATGGAATTTATGATTCCTATGTTAAACTTAGGCTTAGATTTATCAGCCATGTATGTACGCCGCTCTGCACAATTTGAAGAGAAAATGGCTGATACTGACAAGAACTACAACTCTGACTATATTGAAATACCCTTGAACCTAAAGTATAAATTCGGTCTACCTGTAGTAGGCAAAATTATTACTCCATATATTTTTACAGGTCCTTCATTTGCTTTCCTAACATCCAAAAAAGCAATTTCAGAATTCTTCAACAAGAAGAAATGTGATGTAGCTTGGAACTTTGGCTTAGGTGTTCAACTCATCAAGCACCTTCAGGTTAGCGCATCATATGGACTTGGCCTAAGCAAAGTCGTAGAATATACCGATAAAAATTTTGAAAAAGCAGACATTAACGGCAAAAACCGTTATTGGACTATTACAGCCGCTTGGCTATTCTAATTCGTCTAATAGACAGTATTATAGCGACCGACTCTCGTTGGTCGCTTTTTCGTATCAGCCTGTCACATAGACTTTTAGCTTTAGTCGTTTTATGATTAATTACATAAAATTCAATAATAGTTTGATTTTGTGTAAAATAATGCGTAAATTTGCATTGAATTTGAGACATTTATAACCAGTTTCAGTATATTTATCTTTAAAATATAATATTTCCTAAACTATGAATGTAGAAGAAATCGGAACAAACGCCGGCGCCATATGGCAGGCACTTAACTCAGCAGAAACACTCAGCTTAAAGCAGCTCAAGAAAGCAACCAAGCTTAAAGATAAAGCTGCCTTTGCTGCACTTGGCTGGCTTGCTCGCGAAGGTAAAGTAAATATCAACGTTGATCCTGAAGACGAAAAAGAATTTGTAATAAGTCTCGTTAAGGAATAAACTGAAAATAATCACGAATACGTAAGGCTGCATCAATATTCCTGTCAAAGGAAATAATGATGCAGCCTTATTATTTAAAAAAGCTCAATTGTAGAAAACTTTGTTTGATATTTTTTGCCGGAGACATTAATAGTTGCTAACTTTGGCATATCTTAAATCAGCATAAATTCTAATGTACCGTAAAGGCAAATTATATTTCAGATATGGCACTATGGGGTCTGCTAAGACGGCTATACTGCTTACGACAGCATACAATTTCGAAGAACGACACATGGATTACATGTGTCTTAAGCCGGTCATAGATACCCGCGAAGCTAAAAATGTTATCCGTTCGCGCATTGGCATAGAGCGTGAATGTGGTTGGATCTACTCGAACACCGACCTCTACCAAATGGCAACGGATATTTACGAAAAAGACGGACGGATTGTCGATTGGTACTTAATAGACGAAGCACAATTTTTATCTGAAGCACAGGTCGACCAACTTTCTCGCATAGTTGATGATTTCGGCAGTAATGTGATTTGCTATGGACTTCGCACAGACTTTAAGAGCCGACTCTTTGAAGGTTCTCGCAGATTGTTTGAAATTGCAGATACAATCGACGAAATCAAGTCTACATGTAATTGTGGCCACAAGACTATCGTCAATGCTCGTATTGATAGCAATGGCGACTTCGTTGAAGACGGAGCTCAAGTAGAAATTGGTGGCGACGACCGATATGTTGCTGTGTGCCGTAAATGTTGGCGAAATAAACATATTGAGCAAAGTTCTAGAGCGATGCTGCCTCTAGATCTCTCCGTAACGAATGAAGAATACTTATGATACTTGCAAGCATTAAAGAAGCCGGGCACTACCATGCTCTTTCACCACGCATAGCGAAAGCGCTCGACTGGCTACTTAATTATAACGATGCTGAATTCGAAGAAGGCATTACTGAAATAGGAGACGGCATTGTAGTTAAAGCCGAAGCGCCCGGTCTTATACCCCGAGAAAGAGCTCGCCTGGAAGTTCATGAACGTTATATCGACATTCATGTGCCTATCAAAGGAGTCGAGACAATCGGTTGGGCACGTCGTGGAGATCTTATGCTATCTGTTCAACCCTACCAACTTGAGTCTGATATCGGCTTCTATGGCGATCAAGCTCAATGTCTTCTTCATGTTCGCCCCGGACAATTTGCTATCTTTTTCCCTGAAGACGCACATGCACCGTGTATCGGGCTTGGCAACCATCGAAAACTTTGTATCAAAATTCCGGTATAATAGTATGAAGCGTCTATTCCTTGTATTATTCTCACTTATTGCCCTAACTACTTATGCCTCGACTTCTTTTGAAGAAGAAACTGTCAAGTATAAAGTAATGTATAAATGGGGACTAATCAACAAGAAAGCTGGAACTGCGACTATCACTCTTAGAGATTTAGGCGATCGATATTCTGCTCAGCTGACCGCACGCTCTGAATCATGGGCAGATCGATTCTATTCTGTTAGAGATACACTTAACGGCGAATTTTCGAAAGAAGGTCTTCGCCCAAGTTTCTATGAAAAAATTGCACATGAAGGCGGCGAAAGTAAGCACGACATTGTTAAATTTTCATACTTTGGAGCTAAGGTGACCGGTGATTGCAGTCGGCGTGTTGTAAAAAAAGGAAAAGAAACTATTAATAATAAATTAAAGTTAGAGTCGGCTGGGACAACCGTCGACATGCTTTCGTCATTCTACTATATGCGTGCATTACCCTACGACAATTGGCCCATAGGCCAAGACCACACTATTACTATTTTTTCGGGTAAACGCAAAGAATCACTTACTCTAAAGTACCATGGAGTTGAAACAGTAGAAGTTGATGACAAGAGTTATGAATGTTATCATATCACTTTTATTTTTACCGGTGAAGAAGGTAAAAAAACATCTGATGACATGGACGCATGGATTACAACAGACAAGCGACGATTGGCTGTTCAATTAGAAGGCAAATTGCCGGTAGGAAAAGTACGTTGCATAATATATTAAGCTCATATGTCAGTGATTGAAAGATGTAAAATTTGGTATGTTAACGTTCGGCGCTGCTGGACGTATTGCTCAAAAATGGTGTGGCACGACACACGCCATACGTTTTCCGTTAATATTATCAAAACAATAAATCTATCAGTCCGTTCTTTCTTCGACAGCGATATCCAGACACTTGCGCGCGCAATGACATACCGTACAATTCTTGCAATTGTGCCGGCCCTTGCGTTGCTATTTGCAATAGGTCGAGGATTTGGCCTGCAGAGAGTATTGGAGAATGAGCTAATGTCTGTTTTCCCGGCACAGCGCCAAGCTGTAGAATTTGCAATTAACTATGTAGACGCATATTTAAATGCTTCGTCAGAAGGCGTATTTCTCGGCATCGGATTAGTGTTTTTACTTTGGACTCTAATTTCGATGATGAGTAGCCTCGAAAGTACATTTAATAAAATTTGGGGTATAAAAAATGGACGAGGCCTCGGACGTAAGATTACTGATTATACAGCAATGCTTTTGATTCTACCTATTGTGCTTATTTGTGCAAGCGGTTTAACTCTCATGGTAGGCTCTACACTTCGATCAATGTTCTCCTTGTCGATGTTCAGTCCTATGATAACTTGGGCAATTAAACTCCTATCGTGGTTGCTCACATGTCTGTTTTTCACTTTGCTATACGTCCTACTTCCGAACACTAAAGTTAAAATAATTAATGCTATTATCCCGGGAATAGTAGCGGGAACAGGCTTCATGCTTTTGCAATGGCTTTTCGTGTCAGGACAGATGTATGTAGCTCGCTACAATGCTATTTATGGCTCCATATCATTCCTGCCATTATTACTAATTTGGATGCAGCTCGTGTATGTAATCATCTTCGCAGGTGCAGTCGTTTGTTATTCGTCACAAAACATATTCATGTATAGTTTCAACGATGCAATTGCGAAAATGTCATCATCATACTTTGCGAGACTAACAATAGCAATAGGAGCTGTAGTGACGCAACGCTTCATTAACAACCAGGGAGCGACCACTGTAAAACACATGGTTCAAAAGTACAATTTACCACCGAAACTAGTGTCGACCATCTGCGATAAAATGGTAACGGCTCGGATATTTTCAATTACAGAAATTGACCCTAAATCGGAGTTACGCGGCTACCAACCTGCAGTAGACCCATCACAATTAACAATCGCTTATCTCTTTGATAAACTAAATCTAACCGGAACAGCAGACTTTATCCCTGAATTTGATAAAAACTTTCCAGGTGTAATAGATGTATATAAAAACATTCTCGATAATGAGGTACGTTTAACCTCGAATATTAAGCTAACCGAATTAAAAGTAAATAACTAACCCCTTAAATAAAGTAATATGAAAAAGATTATTGCTACTAACAATGCACCCGGTGCAATTGGCCCCTATAGCCAGGCAATCGACACAGGTTCATTCGTTTTTGCCTCAGGTCAAATTCCAATCAATCCGGCCGACGGCACAATACCAACCGACATCAAATCTCAGACTGCACAAGCTCTCGCTAATGTAACAGCTATTCTTAAAGAAGCTGGCCTTACCTTGGACAATGTAGTTAAGACGACCGTTTATCTTGCAGATATGAACGACTTCCAGGCCATGAACGAGGTCTACGGTCAGGCATTCACAGCCCCCTATCCTGCTCGCTCTGCTGTTGCCGTAAAAGAACTGCCCAAGCAGGTCCTTGTTGAAATCGAAGTATTAGCTGTCCGCTAAATTACTCGATAATACAATAAAGGTGTCTCAACAATGAGGCACCTTTTATTTTTATCTAAGCATTTATTAAATTTTCGAGCGCTTTAAGTCGGTGTCGAAAGCGTTCTATTCTTTCAGATTGATTTTTGTTTAAACCATAGCAATCGAGTCCACAATTAGAGTGTGTACAATACTGTGCTGAGATATCATTAACATGCCCATTCGGACACATATACTTTGTACTTGAAGAAAACAGACCTCGAACATTCTCAATTCGACCTAATTGTGGCAAATTTTCTAGTATCGAATTCAAATTTATCATTGCTCGATATTCAAATTCGTCATAGTTCTTTCTATAGACATCTATAACATCAAGTACTTGTAAATTATGACTCTGACTGATGCTTTGTGCTATATGTTTTGCACTAAAAAGGTAACATTCGCGGATCAGATTTATAGCTACATCACCATCTTCTAAATGTGAATATACTACGTCAGCTGCATACTCGAAGCTAATAGAATTTAAGTACTCCGGGAACTTATCAATCGCTATAGAGTGTAATTCATCCCTATCATCTTCATCAATTTGCAAAGCTGACTTATACTTATTATAAAGCAAATCGCCTAAGCCTTCCATTTTATTCAAGATGATATACTCCCAGTTTGCAATTGTGGGATAAACAGATGGCGCTTTTAATAACTCCTTATATTTTAGACGAAGTTCCTCTGCTTGAAGTGTTTCAAAGCTTATTGTCATGGTTTACAAATTACGCCTTTGTCAGTTATAACATAATCGACGGGGACATCAAGCTCATCATGCTCAATTAATTCAATAACTTGGCAATTATAAGCGACCCCGACTTTAATAACATCAGAATTGCGAAGCAATCGGTCGTAATAACCCTTTCCGCGACCAACACGATTGCCGTGATAATCATAGGCAACGGCCGGGACAATGACCAAGTCAATTTTAGAAATATCAACTTTATTACTGCCTACAGGCTCCTCTATATTGAATGCTCCTTGACGTAGAGTCGAACAGTCATATGGAAGAATATCTAGGAGACAACCATTCACTCGAGGCAAATATATATGTTTACGCTTATACCAACGCTCAATAAATGCATGAGTCGAAAGTTCGTCGGGCAGTGAATGATATAATAGGATATTTTCTGCAGAAACAAAATCGGCCAATTGCTCAACGAACTCAAAAGCACGCGCTGCAGCTGATTCTTTCTCAAAGTCTGATAAAAGAGCCTTCCGCTTCTTAACTAACGCACGTATTGAAACTTTATCCATGAAAATGATTCGTTAGTTAATCTTTTTTTGAGTAAATAAGACATTATCAATGCCGATTGAGAACTGTTTCAAAGCTTCTTGAACTACCGGATCTTTTGTATTGACTATTTCAAAATATGCATTTATCCCAAGTATATCACGAGCTATCAAAGCCTTAAGTTGATTTACAATTAAGGGGGCTGAAATGTTTATATAATACCAACGCTTAGCCACGCCATTTTGTGCAGCGTAATCAACGAGCGAACCAAGCAAGACTCCGTTAGGAGGTAGAAGTTTGAGAAGCTGCTTCACATCCTTCGCCTTTTGAAGCTGTGCGCGATTCAAATCAGCATATTCATAAGCAAACTTTATAAGCAAACCACTATTAGCAACTGCTAAATAGTAATTAGTCACAAAAGCAGTATCACTTGGCACGAAGACATCTGGTATAATACCACCGCCTCCATATACAGTGCGGCCGCCGCGAGTTGAATAAATATTAGTTTGATCTACTTTAATCGAATCAGCATTAAATACTTCACCATTAGAATAGCGATCGAGTATTTCACTCTGATAATCGTCATTGTTACCAGGGGTATAATCCTTTTGTATACAACGTCCCGAAGGTGTATAATAACGCTGCACTGTCAAGCGCATCTGCGACGAATCACTTAAAGTAATACCACGTTGCACAAGTCCTTTACCAAAAGTACGGCGACCGATGATAAGACCACGATCGTTATCTTGTACGGCTCCCGCTACGATTTCAGAGGAACTTGCTGTAAATTCGTCGACAAGAATTATAAGAGGTGCTGTCGGGAAAATTCCATTTCCATCAGATAGCCAATTGGCATCTTCTTGAGCTTTACGACCTTTGACATTAACTATAGAATGCATAGGCGGTAAAAATTCATTGGCCATCAAAATTGCTTGATCAAGTAAACCGCCACTGTTTCCTCGAAGGTCAAGTATATAATTCTTTGCCCCCTTTACACGCAGAGCATTGATTGACTGAATAAATTCTGCATACGTATTTGCCGCAAATTTATTAATTCGGAGGTAGCCAGTCGTGTCATTAATAAGATATGAAGCATCAACTGAAACGGCAGGAATTTCGCCTCGAATTATATTAAATGTCAGAGGTTTCGCAGATGTTGAACGTTTGAGTTTCACGACAACTTCAGAATCTTTCTCTCCACGTAGATTCTTCATCACATCATCATTCGTGATGTCTTTACCTGTCACATTCTTGCCGTCGACTTCAATAATACGGTCGCCGGCTAACATGCCGACATGTTCAGCAGGACCTCCGGATATCACTTCAACAACACAAATTGAATCTTGCATCAGCTGAAATTGAATACCAATGCCAAAAAATGAACTTTCAAGATCTCTATTAACCTTTTCTAAGTCATCTACTGCTATATAGAGAGAATGAGGGTCAAGATTTCTCATCATTTCTGGGATAGTCATTTCGACTAAACTATCCTCATCAATTTCTTCTACATACTCGTCTTGAATAATACCTAAAATTTCGTTTAGCTTTTTCTGTGCAGGCGTCAATTTATCTCCGTCGGCTAATAAATAGCCAATCCACATACCTACAACAAGCAACACCGCTCCTATAAAAGGGAACCAATTTCGTAAATGAGAATTATTATTCATTTTTTAATGTCGGGTCGGAATCAATATCTGAAATATGTACACACTCAACTCCGGCACGCTTCAGTAAATCGATGCCGTCGGTCAGTCTATATAGCTCGTGAAAAACAACTCTTCGAATACCTGCTTGTATGATGAGTTTCGAACATTCAACACATGGCGATGCCGTGACGTAGAGAGTAGCACCATCACTTGAATTGTTGCTTCTCGCCACCTTCGTTATAGCATTTGCTTCAGCATGTAAGACATAAGGTTTTGTAACACCTTTTTCATCCTCACACACATTTTCAAAACCAGCCGGCGTTCCATTGTAACCATCTGATATTATCATCTGATTTTTTACAATAATAGCACCGACCTTACGACGTAGGCAATATGAATTCTCTGCCCATATAGCTGCCATACGTAAGTATCTTCGATCGAGTAAATCTCGTTTTTGTTGCGATGTATCCATCTGTCATTTGTATATTACAAAGTTATACCATTTTTCGATTGCATGCAATTAAATATAGCAATTTTTAGATTAAATTTTATAAAAATACAGCGTAAATACAAAAATCTAATCGGGAAGCATTATTCTTCCATAAATACTCTATATATTTACAAAGCGAAACCATATTCCAGATTATTATGAAACATTGCCACATTATCACCAGTTTATTGTTGATTACTGCCACATCGGCAGTGAACGCAGAAGAATGGGAACTAATTGGTATGGCGACCATAGTTGATGGATGGATTACGCCCGGATATGTAGATGATAGCGGTAAACAGATTGACCCCAATACTTGTGCGTTCGAAGTCCAAATAGAAGAAAATACATCAGCTCCGGGCATCTACAAACTTATAAATCCATTCGGCTCTCAAAACTTTCATTTAAGCGAATTTAACCTAAACCCTCAAGCAGCTGACATTATTGTTGATGCTCGTGATGCTACATTTGTAATCATACAGCCACAATATAGAGGCTTTACAGATGCTGACTCTGATGAAGTTTCCGGACAATATACATATTACATTACGGATATGGGGACATACATGTATAATCTTGGTCAGCAGCGAGAGGTAATCAACATGCTGAAATGTGCTTCAATTAAAGTTGGAAACGATATTATAATACGTCAACCTGCATTTTGTTCTTCCGCTACAGGAAAATTCAGCGGTTGGGAAAATAGTTTTCCAGCCAGAATCACTATTCCTGATAATTCAGAAGAAGAAAATGAACAATGGGAAACACTAGGAACTGCGACCGTCACCGATGGTTGGATTATTCCAGGATTTAGCGACGACTACGGCGCACCATTTCTTAACACAGAACATACATTCACCTGTAAAATTCAGATGAATAGTGACAACCCTAATTTACTATGCCTACTCAAACCATATAAATCCAAGGATTTCGATATGGCTTACTCAAATCTAAGTGGCAGTAATGTTCGCATCATTTTTGATACAACAGATCCCGATTTCGTCACTGTAGCGCCACAATTTTCCGGATATATTTCCCGCATTGACAACAATATACGCTCATATTATATAGCAGATGCTGGATATCAAATTGAACAGTGTGGCAAAACTCGTGAAGAAATAACATCCGTCGCCAAGGCTCTATTGCAAACAAAGTAATTTACAAGTAAATATCGCG
>CAYWAM010000002.1:17416-103466 GCA_964456545.1 uncultured Bacteroides sp. | reverse complement strand
ACATCCGTCGCCAAGGCTCTATTGCAAACAAAGTAATTTACAAGTAAATATCGCGCGTAGATTATATACAAATATCGACGGCAACGAAAAACTTATCGTTTTGAATAATCAATAACAAAACGATAAGTTTTTTGTATCTTTGCGAAAATAAATATATAATCCATACAAAATTATCCGACTAAATTACAAACAATGAGACTGATATCATGGAATGTAAATGGCCTACGCGCTATTGTAGGTAAAGGCTTCGCTGATATATTCAAAGAATTCGACGCAGACTGCGTCTGTCTGCAAGAGACCAAAATCCAAGCCGGGCAGATAGACCTGGAATTCGACGGCTATACATCATATTTTGACTATGCTGACCGAAAAGGTTACTCCGGCACAGCTACCTGGGTACGCGGCGCCGAGTTGCAAAGTCGGCGCGGCATCGGCGTAGACCGCCACGACCACGAAGGCCGCGTTGTGACCATCGACCTCGGGCCTGTATATCTTGTGAATGTCTATGTCCCTAATAGCCAGTCGGAGCTTGCTCGCCTCGAATACCGCTTGGATTGGGAACAATCATTTGCGGATTATGTAAAAGCACTTGATGCCGAAAAGCCGGTCGTGATTTGCGGCGATTTGAATGTGGCGCATAAAGAAATTGACTTGAAGAACCCTAAATCAAATCGCAACAATCCGGGCTTTAGCGATGAAGAGCGCAACGCTTTCAGCGAATTGCTTGCTCGTGGCTTTGTTGATACATACCGGCATCTGCATCCGGATACGACCGATGCTTACACCTGGTGGAGTTACCGCTTCAATAGCCGTGCAAAAAATATCGGTTGGCGTATTGATTACTTCCTCGTATCCGAGCGCATTGCTGACAAGGTTAAAAGTGCTGATATTCTATCGGAAATTACCGGTAGCGACCATTGTCCGGTCTCAATTGTGTTAGAATTATAGTTTTATACTCTTAGTTTACAACTCTTTACCTAAAGATTTACAATTTTTCAAATATTTTGTCACATTTCAATTGGGTTTTGTGTCTATATTACGAGACATCTCAAAAATGAATAATTAACCCAATAGCAACAAAAACTATGCATGACTTAATTCCCATTTTTATCTGCGCTATTATGCCGATAGCAATCGTACTCATAGTCTTCCTGAGTTCAATGAATAGCGAAAACAAACGCGCCAAAGTGTTAATCAAAGCAATAGAGTCAAACAATTCAATTGACGCTGACAAGCTGGCCGAAGCACTTTCCAAGCCTAAAAAGACTCCTCAAGAAATCCTAAATCTGCGTCTCCTACGCGGCTGTATCTTTTCCTTAATCGGTTTAGCTCTCGTAGTGTATTGTGTAATAACGACATACAACACCGGAGAAACGATCGGCTCACGCGCATACACGACACCCCTCATCATCGGGCTTATTTCAATTGCTATCGGAGTCAGCTACCTTGTTGTCTTCTTCGTGACTCGCGGCCAAGTCAAAAACGACACGAAAGAATAAATCTCACAAATGACCCGCGAAGAATTTATCGCAAAAGTAGAAGGTTGCCAGAAAGCATTTCGTCGATTTCTGGCAGCCCTCTGCTGTGGCGACACTTCGCTTGCTGATGATATCGCTCAAGAATCCTTTATAAAAGCTTATTTATCATGCAACGACTTATCAGATCCGGCCAAGTTTAATGCTTGGATTTATCGAATAGGTTACAACACATTTATCAATAGCAAGCGAACTCAGCGAATAAGCGAATCACTTGAAGCGTCATACCAAATACCGACATCGGAAAAAGCTGATGATAAATTCAAGTATCAAGCCCTATACATGGCGTTAGGCGCGCTAAACGAATCGGAACGAGCAGCAATCGTTCTCTACTATATGCACGGATACTCAGCTGAAGAAATATCGAAGATACAAGGATCAACGCCTGCTGCTATCCGCCAACAACTATCGCGAGGGCGCAACAACCTGCGGCATTTACTCACCTCAGATAATTAATTAATATGGACGACGATAAATTTAGAGAATTATTCCAAGGATTTGAACCGGAAATGAAATCTGACGATTTGTTTATGAATCGCCTTCAGAATCGCCTTGACAATGTTGAGTTAGTAAAAGCACGCAACGACGAGGTAATTCATCGAAGCCGAATAGCCGTAGTCGTTGCTTTGGTTGTTGGCATCGTTGCCGGTTCACTTCTCTCGTTTGCAATTCCATACATCAGTGCATATTTACAATCTCTGAGTACTGATTTTGCGTCTATGCCTCAAATAGCAAACATTTCAGATCACGAAATAATAATTACGTGGGGAATAGTTGCCTGCGCCACGTCGATATTGGCATATAACTCTTACATATTGACGTTCTCGTTACTGAAGAAACGAGATTGACTATGACTGCTCTTTCTTATTATATGGAATTGTAGGGACAAAACGCGCGCCTTTGTTGTAACTTGTATCAAGCGATAAATCACCTCCGAGCATACGAGCGATTAAACGCAAAACAGACAAACCGAGGACATAGCCCGACGTCACATTACGCCCCATAACGCCACGTTCGAATAATTGATTAACGATATCCGGAGCAATTCCGTAACCGGTATCGGCAACACTAATTTAAACTCAATTATCAACTTTTGAAGAGCCAAAGTCGATAATAATTGAGCCACGCTCGGTAAAAGTGACGGTATTACGAAGCAAGTGAAGCATGATTTAATCAGTCTTCGATAGGAACGGGTATTTCATAAATCTTCCTACAAGAAGCTATTGCGCTTTAAGAAATCAGCATAGACTTTTGAAAAATACTCGGCAGACTCACGTGGATAACGAACATCCGTAAATACTTGAGCGAGCGTTTGTTTATTATTTTGCTCAATAAATTCCCTACTCGACTCGGCATTATCCAGCGAAGAATAGTATTGACGAACATCATCATCTGTCAACTCGTGATACGACTCATCGTGAACTATTGAATCTATATCTAGCCGCCACGAAGGTTTACTTTCACATACGGGATAACCGAGCGTTATAGTTGTTACAGGTACAACACGATCGGGAAGACTAAGTGCATCGGCAATGTCCGGGGCGTTATACGTCGTGGTGCCCAAATAACATGTGCCGAAACCATTCATTTCTGCAATAGTGACAAATTGTTGTGCAAAGATTGTCGTGTCGATAATACCTGCGATAAATGACTGAAAATTATCAAATCCCGGTTCAGCATTACTAATCCGACACCAGTGCTCAAAGCGACGCAAGTCAATACAGAAGGTTAAGACTGCAGAGGCTCCCGTCACGGAGGGTTGATTGAAATGAGCCGGCGCGAGCTTTGCTTTGGCTTCTTTATCGCGAGTAATTATGACACTATACCATTGCATATTTCCAGTGTTTGGAGCATGCGAAGCTGCTTCAAGCATTTGTTTTATAGTAGTTAGGTCAATTTCGCGATCTTGATATTGACGAACTGTATATCGATTTTTAAAAAAGTCTGTTTTCATAATATTAAATTTATATTTACAAAGGTACAAAAACGATTTAGAGTTACAACAAAATACTCAAAAAATATAAGCAATCGCCCCACAAGATAAGTGAAGCGATTGCTTGTATTTAGATAGTACAGATAATAACCTGTCTAGGTCATTACATCATTCCTCCCATGCCGTTCATGCCTCCGGCGGGCATCGCAGCAGGAGTTTCTTCTTTCTTGTCGGCGATGACACACTCTGTGGTGAGGAACATACCCGCAATCGAAGCTGCATTTTCCAGAGCTACACGGCTAACCTTAGCGGGGTCGATAACGCCAGCAGCAAGCAGATGTTCATACTCTCCGGTACGAGCGTTGTAGCCGAAATCGCCTTCGCCTTCGCGAATTTTCTGAACAACAACTGCGCCTTCCACACCTGCATTATAGCAAATCTGACGGAGCGGCTCCTCAATAGCGCGGCGTACGATTTCGATACCTGTAGTCTCGTCATCGTTTTCACCCTTAAGACCTTCAAGTGCTGAAAGCGCGCGAATGTAAGCAACGCCACCACCGGGTACGATACCTTCAGCGATTGCAGCGCGTGTAGCGCTCAGAGCGTCGTCTACACGATCTTTCTTTTCCTTCATTTCAACCTCGCTGGGAGCGCCGATATGAAGCACAGCTACGCCGCCAGCAAGTTTAGCAAGACGTTCTTGCAGTTTTTCGCGGTCGTAGTCACTAGTTGTTTGGGCAATTTGAGCCTTAATCTGAGCAACTCGCATTGCGATTGCTTCTTTATTACCATCACGATTGACGATTGTCGAATTCTCTTTCGAAACGGTAACCTTATTGGCTGTGCCAAGATCTTGCATAGTAGCATTTGCAAGCTGCATGCCCTTTTCAGCAGAAATGACAGTGCCACCTGTGAGGATTGCGATATCTTCAAGCATTTCTTTGCGACGATCGCCGAATCCGGGAGCCTTCACAGCACAGATTTTTAATGAGCCACGCAGACGATTCACAACAAGTGCAGCCAGTGCATCCTGTTCTACATCCTCTGCAATAATCAACAACGGACGGCCACTCTGAGCTGTCTGCTCAAGCACGGGGAGAATATCCTTCAAATTCGAGATTTTCTTATCGTGGAGCAGAATGAAGGGATTGTCCATAACACATTCCATCTTTTCTGCATCAGTAACGAAATAAGGCGAAATGAAACCGCGATCGAACTGCATACCTTCTACGACTTCGATAGTCGTTTCAGTACCTTTTGCTTCGTCAACGGTAATAACACCTTCTTTTGTCACTTTCTTCATAGCTTCAGCGATCAAACGGCCGATTGTCTCATCATTATTAGCAGAAACACGGGCGACATCTTCGATTTTCTTGAAATCATCGTCGACTTCTTCAGCCATACCCTTGATGCGTTCTACAACAGCTGCAACGGCTTTATCAATACCGCGCTTAAGATCCATGGGATTTGCTCCGGCTGTGACATTCTTTAAACCAACATTAATAATCGACTGAGCAAGTACTGTTGCGGTTGTCGTACCATCACCTGCGTCGTCACCGGTTTTCGAAGCTACTTCCTTCACGAGCTGAGCGCCCATATTCTGGAAGGGATCTTCAAGCTCGATTTCGCGTGCAACGCTCACACCATCTTTAGTGATATGGGGCGCACCGAACTTTTTATCAATAATAACGTTGCGACCTTTGGGGCCAAGGGTGACTTTCACGGCGTCAGCCAATGCGTCAACGCCCTTTTTAAGTTCTTCACGAGCCGAAGTCGTGAATTTTATTTCTTTTGCCATTATAGTTCTAAATTAATCGATTTGAATTACTTTTCAACGATAGCAAGTACCTCGTTCTGACGCATAATCAGAACCTTTTCACCAGCCAAGTCAATTTCAGTGCCAGCATATTTGCCATACAGCACTTCATCACCTTCCTTGAGAATCATTTCTTCCTCTTTTGTGCCGTTACCTACAGCCAAAATAACTCCGCGAAGCGGTTTTTCCTTGGCCGAATCTGGAATAATAATGCCGCAAGCAGTAACTTCTTCGGCAGCAGTGGGCTGAATGATAACCCGATCAGCAAGTGGTTTAAGTTTCATGATTTATAATATTTATGTCGTTATGTTTATATTTACACTATTTGAAATGCATAATTTGTGCCAAAATAGCATGGCTGACATATTGTCACAAAAATAAACGTTAATTGCTAATAAAAGGTTTTACTTCAACTCGCATAGAACCGGAACGGGCGTTTAACTCCGGCGCATATTGACTCTGAATCGTAGCAGGCCCCGAGGCAAATGAACCTTCCACATTAACATTCATATCGTAGGAAATATAATAGGTGCCACGAGGCAGATAGTCTATGAATAAATTCGTCGATACATCATTATTCTCTCTATATAATGCGACTCCATTGGAAAAGATATATCCCGGTGTTTGTACCACAGGCTCAAACGAAGCAGGACGTGAATCTACAATCGTTAGATACTGCATATCTCTAGAAGAATTTATATGTAGTTGAACCTGTGCCAGTTCACCAACAGCAACGGTATCTGTTTCAAACCATTGCCCATTTCTTTTAACTAATATACGCTTAGAAATTGAAAGTTCGGAAGAACCACGAGCTTGTATCTCATCGAGCGATTTAGTGTAAACAGAAGTAATTGAACCATAAGCAACCCGCTGCCCTGAAGGTCGACTAATTATAATAGAATCTCCAACGGCAGTTAATGGTATATTCGCAATAAAAGCACCGGTTGCCATCTCAATGCTGTCAACTCTGAAAGGTTTATCACCGATATAAACAGGGACTTGTGCAGTATGTAAATCTTCCCAACCATTGACGGTTGTCAATATGGCAGAAATCAATGAAAGTCGATCGCAGGCCATGAGGTCTGCTGAAACTTGACTTCTCAATACGAGCCACTGACACATTGCATCAAGTTCACTTTCGATTGGATCAATAGTTGCGAAAGCTTCTAAAATTATCGCATATGTATCAACGCTTTCAACAGACGGGAATGAAATTCCAGCCTGAGCACTTTTTACCTCAAATTGCCGAATCGAATAGATAATATGTTTCGCTACAGACGAATACCCATAATGATATAATGTTAAGGCCCACTGAGCTTTCTGTGAAGTTGAAGCCTTCTGCCAATTTGCTACTTCAAATTGCAATGTTTGGTGCAACGCAGCCTGAGCGTTTAAAGTTGATGGTATTCTATCAGGGTATAAAGTAAGAAGATATGCATACGAAATGTCGTCTTTGCTTACATTATTGTCAACGTATTTAAACGCATTATCTACAATCCTGTTAAGAGATGTAATATCATCAACGAATCCCCATCTATTAAGCTTGCCAATATAATTAAGAACAGCATAGGTACACCAAAAAGTAGATTCTTTATTCCATGTACCCCAAGAAAAACCGCCATCACTTTGTTGCAATCGCTCTAGGGTGGATATTCCTTCGTTTAAGGTGCGCTCAATCTGTTCATCATTAAACGTCAAAGATAATTTCATCATTTGCTCAGTTTGTTCCAATGCGGGTTTCATCCATTGAGTTTGCTGTAACATAGCTAACTTAATTTCCTCATTTTTGTACAATTTAGAAACTAAAGACGAATCCGATGGATTTGATATCCAATAATTTAGCACATGGTTTATTTGAGGATATTTATTACTCAAGCCACGAGCCGTCAATGCACCATAGATAGAACAAGCAGCATCAATTGAAGTCTTCGGTTGACTATTATAAAGAGGCGTAATTGATTTAACTACATCCCACATAGGGTTAGCGCAATATTGTAATTTAATAAGTGCTGACCTGTCTGTTGCTGGGACTGTCGATTCATAATTTAGGTTTGATTCCGATAGATAGAAAGTCTCACTATCATAAAGTGTTAAACCTGAATCGAGAATCGGAATCAAATTCTGCTCGCCATCTGTATAATTACCAAGAGTTGCTTTGCATCTTACTCCGACAGACTGCATGCCTATCGTGGCTGCGATTTGAATTGTCTCGACGCGCGATGCACCAGATTTAATCGCAATTTGCTGCGATTGTGAAGATATAATAGAGTCGGTATATGGCTCAAAAATTTCATATCTATACTCAACTATAGCATCATTATCTGTATTGTTAAACAATGATACTGACACATTCGCTACATCTCCCTCGCGAAGGAACCGAGGTAGATTCGGTTGGACCATAACAGGTTTATTACTAATCGCCGAACGAATTTCAGTGTCGCAATTGCCCATTTTATCCCATGCTGTAGCAATAAATTGCCACGAACCATTAGCATTCGGGACTTTATACGATAGTGTTGCACTACCATCATGGCCAAAAGAAATATTTGGATAAAAGAACGATTGTAGGACCTCCCCTTCGCGATAATCGAACGTCGGCAACTCGTTATCCGTAACTTTCGATTCCTCTATAGAATCAATTGAACTATCTACTGAGAGAACACTCGACTTAGACATTTCGGGACTTCCAACCTGCTCTAAATTTGCAGAAGCATATGTAACGACTCCCTCAGCTGAATATCTTAAATTATAGCGAGGTCCAAAACTATTTAAATACGCAAAACGTGGCAATTCGACGGAAAAGTTAATGCGCCGACCAATTGGTTTCGAACAATGTATATCAATAGTCGTAGGCACAAAGTCAGATATGGCATAATTGATATAATTATAGCGTGAGAAACGAGAGAAAATATCCGACGATTGTGTATAACTATAGCGTTGAAGTTTGTTGAGTGCTCGGTTATACATTGTAGATATTAGACCTGCATTTACAGGAGTGCCATCAATATGCGAGACTTTAAATGAAATAGTTTCCTCTGTGTTGGGGACGAGCTTATCTCGCCAACTTTCTATATTTAAACATAATAAATCCTGATCTTCATAATTGACTTCAACACATCTATGGATGAATGATTCATCTTCGAAAATTGCTATAACAACTTTCATTTGTTTACCTGATTGAAATTCAGGCAACCTTATATCATGAAAACCTTTATTTAAATCTTTACGTTCAATACTTTCTATATTATTCGTTGACAAATAAAATAGATAGACTGATGTGTTTTTGGAGACGCCAAGCTTAAATGTCGTAACATCGTTAGGCTTTATATTGATAGAAGACGATGGTAAAATTAGAGTACTAGTTAAGGGTAGCAAGTTTCGTTTTACTGAATAAGTCGTTATATCAATAGTATCACCCACAGCCTTAAAAGCTGAAGGCAAGCTAAAAACAAGCTTGTAATCGGCAGCGGGATAGCTTGAAAGGTCTATTGCCACACCAGTCGAATCAAAACGACATTCTCCGGAAGCAACCTTATCTCCATCATGTAGCAAAGTCCAATCAGCATCTACCGAAAATGGGATACCTGATCGTTCTACCTTAATTGGTAATACTGATTTTGAATCAGTATTCCACTCTCCCACATCGGAATTAATGCAAACGACATCAGAATTATTTAAAAAAGTAATATAATCTGACGCTTCACCCGAGGGAGATACTGCTCGTAATTCGATTTTATAATCGCACTTAGGTGTAAGATCACTCATGTTTATAACTTGAGTGAAATATCCATTATTATCAGTGACAACTTCAAGGCTCAAACTTTTGGCATCGGTATCATTAAAACGCCACCACCACCAATAATACATTGGAGAAAACTGAAGATGAACTTGCGAATTGGCTAGTCCCATGCCAGACATTGTCAGGACGCGGCCAGAAATTATATAACCGTCATTATCATTTACAGAAACATTCACATCCGCAAGTTCGATCTCTGCCGGCTTAAAGTCCGAAACCATAAATCTCCTAATAATCTTTCTCGGCAATTTTGGCGACAAAGACGTTGATTTTAATTCTAATGAATAGTAACCGGTAAGTCGAGCTTTCGGTATTCTAAACGAACCACACACTCGTCCATAGTCATCTGTAACCAAAGTGGCCGAATCAACTTTTTCATGGTTGGCATCATACAAAAAAACTTCAACTTCCGTAGCAGGACGAACTTGTGATGAAAAATTTGAAGAATCGTAACTTCCAAGCACCATCGCCCAATCAACCACATCACCCGGATGAAAAATCGGTCGCGATAAGAAAAATTCCGCATCAATACTATCTACAATATTACCTTTCGGCTGATAATAGATTGTTTGGTTATTACCCAGATAGTAGCAACTATCGTCTTTCGTAATGCAGACATTTGCTGAAAAAGCCTTTTTTTCTGAAGATTCAGAAATGCCTCCAATAGCGACGCCTCTATAGTCAGTACGGCCTATTGATACGTCCTTATTCAACCAGGGATTGTAAAGGGTCACATCTGCCCCGTTTACCGCTAATCCATCATTAATCGAAACTAAAGCTGTCGCAAATATACTATCAACACGAACAATAAACGGCATATAATTTGTTACAACCACCTCACCATAGTTGTGAATAGCATCAGTCGAAACACCTTCAACAATTGGTGTCACTAAATATATTCCCGGGACCCTTATATTAAAGTAAGTACTATCAATGCTAATTTGTTCAGGATTATTATTAAACAGTTCCTTATCTTCTATAAAAGTCAATTCGCTCAAGTCATATGATGACCTGTTTTTACGCTTCTTAGGATCTTTCACTTGATATAAAGCGACTCCTATTCGAGAACTATACTGCGACTCGACACGAACTTTAAGTAACGAGTTCGGTTGCAAAGTATTTATGCACGATATCGATGCAGTCGGCCGAGTCATTGATTTGTAATATGATTCTAACGCCTGCGTAAATTGATTGGGATTTTCTGATAACAGATAATGCCTTATGCTATCAAGCAAAATGGATTTTTCTAACGGCAAAGATATTAATCTGCAAAGTAAATATCCTCCTACAAGGCCAGATGAGTGCTCTTTAAATTCCTTGTACAACAAATCAGTATTATTTTCGAGCCAAACTGCCCATTGAAGAGTGCCTACAGGCTGAGCAGCGAGCGCGTTAGTCTGTGTTTTGTTCTCGAGTATGCTATCATCAATTATCGACGCATACTGCTTAGCCATTAGAAATACGAAGTCGGAAAGATGTGGATAGAAAGCTCGAGAATTATCGGTAGAGGCAATTACATCTTTATATACTGATATATCAATGGTTCGTAATCTAGATGCATAATCAAGAGATTCTGTTATCAAATTTCCGAGGACCATTTTAAATTGATCACCGCTCCAATCTGTAGGGTTTTGCGGTAATGGATTCAATGGCGCTTCGATCTTATTGACTCTAAAACGATTATGTTGATAAAAATTTGTCAGCAGTTCGACTCTATACAAATTTATTAGAGCCTTTATCGCCGGGTCGGTTGCATTTTTAGAATAACCGGCCAACAGTTCGTTTACGGTTTGAATTGAATCACGATCAACTATATATTTCGAAGTAGCTATCTGCATAACTGCAGCCATGCATTGCTGCGGTGATTTGCTAAAGCGTAATACACTATCCGCATTCGTGATAACAGTTTGCGGAAATGCAAAATCAGGTTGCTCTTCAACTGATGTAGCACGCATCGTTGAAAAACAAAAAATAAATGACAAAAAAGAAACAATCAGTTTATTCATGTATCAAAAGGTTGATAATCGCTATATAAATTAGACAAACGAACCGGTTTATGGTTTAAAATTGTCGTATATCATTGGTGCGAACATCATACGTAATGTTATCATTCAACATCGTCAAATCATATGAGCGTGAAGTTCGTTCAAGCACAAAACATTTATCTAGAATAGAGCCGGATAATAGATAATCATACAATTTATTAGGAAGACAATCATATAAAAGTATTACCGGCAACGTCAAACCATTACCATTAATCAAAATCCAATCATACTCATCATTAAATTTAATAGTAGGTCCATTCTTTATGCGCACTTCATATGTAGAGTCATTCAGCACAGAAAAACTACTCACATCAGGATTTGGCCAATACTGACTGACAAACTGTGCAATCGGTCTAGGCAAATCGCTATACGTATCAGTACCTTGACATGAAAGAATCAAGGCAAAGAGTGACAATATTAGCACTATGAACTTTGATTTAATCATATACTCTAAATAAAAAAAGAACAATAGACGTAAGATAATAGTTGAAACGACGACCCAATTCTATGCGAATATGGATCGTCGTTCAATTATACTAAATTATTTGTTCGATTGTCAGAGAAGAGACACCGAACGACTAATGAAGTCGCTCAAATCTTTGCCTCTTAACAGACCATTACCTAATAATGCCAAGTCAACTAGCTGACGGACTACTGGCTGTGTTGCCGAATAGTCTTTTATAATTTGCTCCTGCTTAGCTCGCGCAGCTTCTATAGCGGCTTGCAAATCAGAAGTCTGTTTTTCCTGCTCGGCATCAAGCTTGCCATCCTTAGCTTCTTTGCGTATTGCTTCAATCTTTACATTAGCAGCTTCAACTTCATTTTCAAGAGGTTTGATGTTCTCGGCTAGTGCAGATGTTGCATTGTCGCGTATCTTTTCAATAAGCGACGAAGACGTATTCACTACCAAAGTATAGTTGTCAGGCATTTCACCATAGAAACTCATACCGGGTTGTAATGCAGCCATATCCTTCATTCGACGCATATACTCATTTTGAGTAATTACAATCGGTTGGTCAGACGGATCAAGCGCTTCGAACGAAACAACAAACATGGCCTTGTCAACTTGCGGGGTCTGCGAGTTGAACAAAGTTGTCAGTATATTACGTTGCGTTGAAGAAAGTTCAACTGTTCGTCCATTATCCTTTTGAATCAGCTTGTCTACAACATCTGAGTCGACACGCACCAAGCGTGTTTTTTCAAATTTCTGTTCGAGGAGGCCTACAAAGTGGCTATCAAGCTGACCATCCATCAGAAGTACATTATACCCCTTGTCATTTGCCGACTTAATATAGTTGTATTGTGCAACTGAGTCAGTAGCATAAAGGTAAACTAAGTTACCATCTTTATCAGTCTGGTTGGGTTGAACTAATGTTTTGTATTCTTCAGCAGTAAAGAATTTATGTTCCGTGTCTTGCAGTAGTAAGAACTTCATGGCAGCCTCACAGAATTTTTCGTCAGAAAGCATGCCATACTCAATGAAAATCTTAATATCCGGCCACTTCTCTTCGAAATTCTTACGGTCGTCTTTGAATAGATCTTCAAGACGCTGACCAACTTTCTTAGTGATATATCCGGAAATTTTCTTTACAGCTGCGTCGCTTTGCAGATATGAGCGCGACACGTTTAGAGGAATATCAGGCGAGTCGATGACACCTTGCAGAAGCATCATGAAATCAGGAACCACACCTTCAACCGAGTCTGTCACATACACCTGGTTGCAATATAGCTGAATTCTATTCTTTGTAACCTCAAAGTTGTTCTTTATCTTTGGGAAATAGAGAATACCGGTGAGTGTAAACGGATAGTCCACATTGAGATGGATCCAGAACAAAGGATCCTCCTGGCCTGGATAGAGTTCGTGATAGAAGTTTCGATAATCCTCATCCGTAAGTTCAGATGGCTTTTTCATCCACTGTGGCTCAGTGGCATTTACCACTTTGTCGCGATCAGTATCAGTCATTTTACCATCTTTCCACTCTTGTTCCTTGCCTGAAATGACAGGTACCGGCAAGAATCGGCAATATTTCTTGAGGAGCGTATCTATGCGACTTTGATCAAGAAATTCCTTGCTTTCATCGTCAATATAAAGAACGATGTCAGTGCCACGATCTTTCTTATCGCCTTTTTCAAGTGTATATTCAGGCGAACCATCGCATGTCCATACGACAGATTCAGCACCTTCTTTATAGCTCAATGAACGAATTTCGACTTTTTTCGAAACCATGAAGGCCGAATAAAAACCGAGACCGAAATGACCTATTATACCGTTGGCAGTATCTTTATATTTCTCGATAAATTCTTCTGCACCTGAAAACGCGATTTGATTGATATATTTGTCGATGTCACTTGCATCCATACCAATACCACGATCGCTCACTGTAAGCGTGCCGGCGTCTTTGTCAAGAGTTACACGGACTTCGAGTTGTCCGAGTTCACCTTTGTATTCGCCGCACGACGACAACGTCTTAAGCTTCTGTGTAGCGTCGATAGCATTCGAGACTAGCTCACGAAGAAAAATTTCGTGGTCGCTATATAAGAATTTTTTGATGACGGGGAAAATATTTTCGGTAGTTACCCCGATTGTTCCTTTTGCCATAGTAATTATGATATTTGTACTTTCTAGAATGTAATAAGCAAAACAAATGCCATGCAAAATTATATGACATTTTTTCCGTTTTTTAATAATTTAACTGACACGGATCACGACGTAGCGACAACTCAAACTAAAGGGCGCTACAACTTGATAGAGTCGCGAATACTTTATTTAAGGGTCAAATACTAATTGTAAATTCAGCAAATTGTACACTAAATTGGAATAAACTTCTCAGACTAAACATTATTATTGAAAAAAAAATTGCTTGCTAATGAATTATTGGTAATTTCGTATTTATGAAAAATATTACTACACTCTTGACTGCTGCAGCCATGCTGTTGGCAGTCCCAGTCAATGGACAAGAAGCCTTAAACGCTTCTAGAAATACAACATCGCCAATTGTAAATAATGATGGCACAGTATCGTTCAATCTGAAAGCTCCAAATGCATCGCAAGTATATGTTTTCGGTGATTTCAGTAATAAACCGGAGCCATTAGAACGTGATAGCACCGGCTTATGGACTACGACTATTGGCCCACTAGAATCAGATTTATATTCTTATAAATTCTGGGTTGACGGCGTTGAAACCCTGGATCCCTCAAACCCATACAACGCTCGTGATATATCTAGCATAACGAATTTCACAATCGTTCCCGGGGGTGTAGGCGATTTATATCTCGCACATGACGTACCTCATGGCAATTTGTCGAAGATTTGGTACGACTCCCCTCAAATGCCTGGCCAACGCCGCATGACTATTTACACCCCTGCAAACTATACTGCAGAGCGAAAATATCCCGTTCTATATCTATTACATGGTATGGGAGGCGACGAAGACTCGTGGACTGAGCTTGGCCGTGCAGCATTCATTCTCGACAACCTAATAGCCGAGGGCAAGGCAGAACCAATGATAGTTGTCATGCCAAATGGTAATGGCTTACAATACGCTACTCCCGGCTACACTTCAGAAGGATTATATGCCACCAAACCTGAGCGTTCAATAGCGCCTGAGGGCTGTTTCGAGCGAGAATTCGCTGACGTTGTAGCATACGTTGATAGCGCATATAATACCTATACCGATATGGGTCATCGAGCAATTGCCGGACTTTCAATGGGTGGTGGCCATTCGTGGAAACTATCTGCTGAAAATCCTCAATTATTCGACTACATAGGCCTATTTTCAGCTGCTGTGGGCTGGCGAGGCGATAGTTCTCGCTCTTTTAACGGCAAAGATCCCGCAGAATACATGAGCGAACTAATCTCCGCAAAACCGAAGCTCTACTGGATTGCAATCGGCACAGACGATTTTCTTTATAATTTAAATTCAGAATTCCGCTCAAATCTTGATAACGCTGGATTCAAATATACCTACCGCGAAACTAGCGGGGGACATCAATGGAAAAACTGGCGTCGATATTTAGTAGAGTTTGCATCCATGATTTTCAAATAATAAAGTATCCTACACAAAAATATAATAAAAAAGAGGCTGCGCCTATTTTTGCACAGCCTCTTTTTTATATCTAGAAATCAGGAAAAGTCGAATTCTTCGCAATCAGAAAGAGTAATCCCATCGCCCTTATATTGCGACCATGAGCGAGACGGGTCCGCGACATTATCGAAACTATAAAGTCCGATAGGAAGACCATTTAAAAAATACATTAGCGATTCATCGCCAAAATCTTCAACGCGTAAAGCTCTATTGTTGCGATATATACACAATTTATCTTTAGCCCTAGTCATAGCGACATACAGACATCGACGGTCTTCTTCTATTGCATCGATTCCATTGGCTACTGCCTTCGACGACGGATATTGTGAGTAATTAACATTGATGATATAGCAATTAGTAGCCTCCAAACCTTTTGCCGAATGAATAGTCGTCAATATAACATTGTCCGGTGCTCCTTCTGACTCTTCTTTAACACCGGTTTCGAGAGATGGGTCGAGAATATAGTCTGCGATAAATGCAGCAAGGCCATCAGACGATGCAGCTATTCGTTGTAACAATGGCAAATCACCTCGACGCCTTGTCCAATCTTCTTTGTATTTCAAGCCTAATATACGATCAAGGCAATTAAACGCAGCCTCAATAGCCAAACTTACTTCCGTGCGCAAATCATTAATTGCCCGAAGTGTCAATGACGCTGAAGGGTCAATCATTGAATTACCTTCTAGCAAATCAATACAAGCATCAAGATTATCAAGATTTAACAATTGGTCAATGATGCGGGCCGATGTAATTTCGCCGATTCTCGGGAAGAGCATTAAATACCTAGACCATGCTAATTCATCGCGAGGATTACTCACAACGCGCAAAGCTGCTACGACATCTCGAACGTGAGCTGATGCCATTAAGCCTGTACCACCATAAATAACGTATGGTATATGTGCTTCAATCAAACATGTTTCTACAGCCTTCAATCCCCAATTCGATCGCGACAATACCATATTATCTTGATATTTGCAGCCTTCCACACCAATCGAATCTCGAATTCTCATTACAATATCTCTGGCTTGATCCCATTCTTGGTTAAAATGACAAAGTATTGGTTTCAAGCCTTTACCTCTATGAGCAGTCAATGACTTATCATAATTAAGTGATGATTGAGCAAGCAACCAGTTAGATAAGTCTAGAATTTCTTGAGTAGAACGATAGTTGATTGTGAGCTTTTTCACACATGAGTCAGGCACGATATTCGCGAAATTGTGAATTGACTTAAAATCAGCTCCTCGAAAGCCATATATCGACTGGGCATCATCGCCTACGCAAAACAAGTTACATTGATTCCAAAAAGACTCAAGTAATAGATATTGAAGCGGATTAGTATCCTGCATCTCATCAATTAGAATATGATCGTAGCAACTTGCGATATATGCTGCAGCGTCAGAATTCTTTTTCAATCCGACTGCCACCTTCTGCAATATATCATCATAATCCAAATAACGCCGTTCAGACTTAAATGCAAGATACTTACGAATCACATCTTGATAAACGGGAAGTTTTTTCAGAATCTTTTCACGAGTTTCATTATCAACGTTGCCATTGAAAAGTCTCACACTGATAGCCGTCGATAAATTGCAACGTGCATTGACTACATACGAATAAACTTCGGCGAGCTCTTCAGGTTTAATGAAATTACTTTTCTTAAAATAGCGTCCACAGACAAGCCTAAATGCACTATCGCGGTCTTCTTCATCAATTACCGTGAATTTTCCAAAATTGAAAACTTTTGGATTGCCTTGAATTAACTCCATGCACCACGAATGAAAAGTCTGACCGCGGAGTTTATCTATATCACCAACAGAGGCTGACTGTAGACGATCGACTATTTCGCGTGCTGATTTTCGAGTAAAAGAAAGAATTAGCAAACGCGACGGATGCACTCCTCTTTCAAGCAAATATTTGGCTCGCGCTATAATAGTTCGAGTTTTGCCGGTACCTGCTCCAGCCAGCACCAGCAAATTGCGACCCTCAAAAGTGGCCGCGTCGCGTTGCTGTGGGTTTAGTTCGTCAAGAAAGTCATTTACCATAATAAATCTAAAGAGACTTATAAAGCTCAAAAGTAGTATCAGCTACACGGTCCCAATCGAACGCAGAGAGGTCGTAAACTCTACGTTTAGGCATTTCAGATACTTTCCGGCGAAGAGCGACCGCTAAGTCATCTACATCACCTACTTTGTAAAAATCATCCGAATTCAACATCGGCAGACGATTTGGTTCAATATCACTTGAAAGTATATCTAACCCATAACTCATCGCTTCGAGCATGGCTATTGGCAGGCCCTCATTATATGAAGGCAAGACGCTCAACGATGCTCCACTGAAAAGCTGTCGCAATGGTTCACCACTCACAAAACCAGGCATAACTACGCCGATGCGTCTTCCGTCTTGCACAAGCTTACGCGAGTATTCAGTCTCGTGATCTGAGGCTCCGGCTATCACCAA
This sequence comes from uncultured Bacteroides sp., assembly GCA_964456545.1. Taxonomy (GTDB): domain Bacteria; phylum Bacteroidota; class Bacteroidia; order Bacteroidales; family Muribaculaceae; genus CAG-873. The sequence goes on along the minus strand of CAYWAM010000002.1, from coordinate 85,798 downwards.
GTCGCAAATTTCGCGGAGACCGGACTTTTCATATGCAGCCACAAGATCATGAAAACCTTTTTCAGGCGTAAATCGTCCAAGCGCAAAAATATAAGGTCTACCCCCTACTCCAATAGTTTTCAAATAATCGCGACCATCGACAGGAGAGCCGGTATTAACGCCATTATATATAAGATTAACAGACTTTCTAGGATAACGTCCGGCAAGTGACTTCTGTATCGGATTAGAGATTGCTATAATTGCATTGGCACACCGCAAACTACACCATTCGCCAAAGCGGAGAATAGACTTAGCCAACGTATTCCATTTATCGTGGTCATAATTGAACGAATGCACTGTAATCACGACTTTCATACCGAGCAAACGTGCCAGCGGTGCTAAAAGTCCGGGACCGATACCATGTATATGTACTATATCTGCTTTTTCGCGATGTGCTCGCAAAATAGCTAAAAATGTTTGAACTATAGCTTCAAAATGTTTATCTCGCGGCGCATAAAGGTCTACAAAACGTATACCCGCGAATGTAGCATTGCGATTCGCATCTGTCAGATAGGGTTTACGTCTCGCAACAACTATATCTAAGCCACGGCTACCCAACCGTGTATATAATTGTTCACAGTGAGTCTCTACACCACCCATTATTCCAGGGAAACCTCGTGTTCCGGTAACAAATAACTTCATGGCAATGAGTTAATCAAGTTAATATAATTATTACGGAACTGACGAGCTGAATATTGTTCGAGAAGCAAGTGCTTAGATTCTACACCCATCTGACGGCGTACTTCTGGCGAATTTGCCAATTTCGCTAAAGCATCAGCTATTGATTCGTCATCACCTACCGGACAAATTATTCCATTTGTATCTGTCACTAAACGCTGATTATCACCAACAGGAGTTGCGACCACCGGCAGGTTTGCATTCATCGCTTCCAAAATTGAATTACTGGTGCCCTCAAAAACTGACGTCGACAAATAGACATCAGCTTTATCAAGTAGCTCCGGTATACAAGGAGGGTCAATCAGAATATCGGTAATATTAGCAATACCGCATTCCTTTACCATACGACGAATATCATCTTCTAATTTACCGTAACCGACTATAACGAATCGTAAGTTGTTAATATGCTGCGAGGCGCGTGCGATGCTTCGAATAGCTGTAGCATAATCTTTCTGCGGCACAAAGCGTCCGACAGTAATTACAGTAAAATTATCACTAATCTGCTTTTCGTTAAATGGTGCTATATTCTCAAAACAATTAGGTATCACCGTCATTCGTGCTGCTTGAAATCCGCGAGCAACAAAACCGGTACGTGCTGAATAAGAATTGCTAACTGTCATTGTTGCCAACTTATTCGTCAAATACCTATCTGCTATCATTTTATGATACGGCAATTGTGCACTACGAATACCGGTAACTACATTTACGCCTGTTTTGCGACCAATATATGCCGCGAGTGCATTCGCCCCTGTAAGATACGAGAAGACAGCCTTGGGTTTTAAGTCTTTAAACAATTGTTCAGTCTGTTTGACTCGGTCCCAAAAGCCTCCTCTCAACTGATGCAACTCTACATCTGCCTGTGAAATCAATGCTCTGTAAGTGTCATGGATAACATTTCCATTAAAAACAACCAGATGCATTTCATAATCCATGCAAAGAGTCCGGGCAAGGAGTACTGCTTGTTTTTCAGCGCCACCCTTTGCCAAATTCTTCACAAAAATGATGATTGAGTCCATATTATGATTTTGTATCTTTCAGGTTAATACGATTTTATATCTTTAACGGATTTTAACGGAATATATTGCCTACAAAACTAAAAAAGTACCGGACTTTGATTGTGCTAATGAAGCCAACAAAGTCCGATAATATAAATGATGAATTTTCAGTAACTTATTTCTTCGATTCTGATTCCGGAGAAATTAGTTTATACCCCTTGCCGTGGATATTAATGATTTCGATTGAGGGATCATCCTTAAGATGCTTACGTAGTTTTGTAATGTAAACATCCATCGAACGAGCGTTGAAGTAGTTATCATCAATCCAGATTGTCTTGAGGGCATAATTACGCTCAAGTATCTGATTTGCGTGAGCACAGAGAAGGCTTAAGAGTTCGGATTCTTTGGTTGTCAGCTTTGTCACCTTATCATCAATCATCAGCACTTGCTTCTGCGTATCGAAGGTAAACTTACCAATTTTATACATCGTGATTTCCTTACCCTTGTTTCCCTTAACACGACGGAGAATCGCTTCAATGCGCAGAACGAGTTCCTCCATAGAGAAAGGTTTGGTGATGTAGTCGTCAGCACCTAGTTTGAAACCTTCGAAGATATCTTCCTTAAGCGACTTTGCAGTCAAGAAGATGATAGGCACTTCGTTGTTGAAAGTGCGAATTTCTTGTGCAAGAGTGAAACCATCCTTTTTGGGCATCATCACATCGAGCACGCAGATGTCGTATTTTCCTTTAAGGAACGCTTTGTAGCCGGCTTCACCGTCGCTATAGAGGTCAGCACTGAACCCCTTGGCCTGAAGATACTCTCGCAGCAGCATGCCAAGATTTTCATCATCCTCGCACAGCAATATTTTCATGCGATCTTCCATAATAATTAATTTTTAGAGAGTGGTAGTATTATTATAAATTTTGTTCCAACATTAAATTCGCTTTCAACCGTGATGGTACCGCCTAAATCGCCAATCATCTTTTTGACATATGCAAGGCCAAGACCGAAGCCTTTTACATCGTGCAAATTACCGGTCGACACACGGTAGAATTTATCGAAGATTTTCTTAAGGTCATCACGACGTATACCGATACCGTTGTCTGAAATCACAATTTCAAGCCGCTCGTCATCGAGGTCGCGAGAAGTAACATTAATATTAAGTGGGCGTTCATCTGAACGATACTTAACAGCATTATCTAGCAAATTGAAAATAACGTTCGTAAAGTGCATCTCATCTACTACAACAAGTGCATTCATAGCATCAAGATCTGCCGAAATATGGCCACCATATTTTTCAACCTTAAGTTTAAACGTATTAACAATATTGTATACGGTCAGATTAGCATCTATCTCTTCCAATTTTAGAGTTGCTTTTTGACGATCAAACATCGACATCTGAAGCACCTTCTCGACCTGGAATCGCAGACGCTTTGTCTCATCATTAACCACCTGCGAGATTTGCTGAAGCATGGCCGGAGATTTACGCACTGCCGGATCATTAAGCATCTGTGCAGCTAACGAAATCGAAGATATCGGTGTCTTAAATTCGTGTGTCATATTGTTAATAAAATCATTCTTCATCTCAGTCAGTTTCTTCTGACGGAAAGCTACAATTATGACAAACACGAATATAACTATCAGAATCAGCGTAAATGCAAAAGCGGGAACAAGGAAGGATATCGAGTGGAAAATATAGTCCTTCTTTGTCGGGAAATACACTTTCAAAAAATAGTGACGTGACGATGGATCTCGCGGAAATAAAGTCTGTGTAAATGTGTTATCAGGCGACGCTGCAGATGCATCATATCCTACTGAACGATATTGAATAATCCCGGCTCTATTGACCACAGCAAATTCAAACGGTACGTGCAACCCAAGTGTGTCTAATTCCTGTGTAAGATATTTACGAACAAGCGTAGAATCTGCACGCTGCATAATCGGACGATTAGAGGCCGTAGTCATGATGTTTAAAATAACATCATCTAGCATACCTCGCTGATATCTAAAATGATCACGATAAAGTTCGCTAGCATTGCGTATGCCACTTCCGACAATTGAGCCGCCGCTCTGCAACTTCGTAATTTCTGAAGCATCACCTTTGATCGTGAGATCCGCTTCAAGACCTGAAGCAGTTGAAAATGTATATTTAATACCCTCTTGGCGTGAAATCGACCCACCAAGGCGCTGTGTAGAGATTGATTGTGATTCTACACGATTCACCTCATCTTCGAGGTAATATTTAGTTTCATCTTGTTCAAGCTTTATAGTAACTGCCAATAAAGCTTGACGGACACCTTGAGAGAACTGTTCATAACGTATACCCACGATATTCTTCATGTAGAATATCTGAATACACAGCAGAGCTATGAAAGTAAAGCCCATCAGTATGGTCAGAATCCATATCGTATGCTTTTTCATAATTAAAACCTCTTATCTCTCTGTAGTTTAATAATTTAAACCAAACAATTAACAATTTATTAAAACAGAATGTTCATAATCAAGCCTAATCCTTAAACTATAATTTTAACATTCAAGTGCAAATTTAACTAAAATATCATTTCAATACAATAGACATAATAAGTAAACTTTCATTTTTTGCGAAATTTATTCGAAATTTAATATTTTTAAAACAATCATATAAATTGTCATTTAAATTCATAAAACGCCCTCTGCTCAATTTTTAAAGAAAAATAATACGTTACTCAAACAAATTTATTAACTTTGCGGTAACAACATTTACCAGCCAAAACACATTAAATAATATTATAATGGCAACAAAACCGTTTAAATACCAGAAGATGTTTCCTCTGGGACCCGACACTACAGAGTACTATCACTTGACATCAGATTACGTGAAAGTCGAAAACTGGGGCGGACACGAATTCTTAGTAATTGACCCCGAGGCTCTCACCGTGCTGGCTCGTCAGTGTACACATGACAATGCATTTATGCTGCGTCGCGAACACAACGCAATGGTAGCTAAAATTCTTAGCGACCCTGAAGCAAGCGAAAACGACAAGTTTGTAGCACTGACCATGCTCCGCAATGCTGAAGTCGCTGCTAAAGGCCAACTTCCCTTCTGCCAAGATACAGGCACAGCTATCGTTCACGGCGAAAAAGGTCAGTATGTATATACAGGTTGCGACGACGCCGAAAAACTTTCAAAGGGCGTATACCTGACATACACAACAGACAACCTTCGCTACTCGCAGAACGCACCACTGAATATGTATAACGAAGTCAACACAGGCTGCAACCTACCCGCACAGGTCGACATTCATGCCGGTGAAGATGACGAATACCACTTCCTGTTTGTAGCAAAAGGTGGCGGTTCAGCTAATAAAACATATCTATACCAAGAAACAAAAGCTCTTCTCAACCCTGAAAAGCTGATTCCGTTCCTGGTCGAAAAGATGAAATCGCTCGGCACAGCTGCGTGCCCGCCTTATCACATCGCATTTGTAATCGGTGGCACATCGGCTGAGAAAAACCTCGAAACCGTCAAAAAAGCTTCTGTTAAATACTACGACAACCTTCCTACAGAAGGCAACGAACTCGGCCACGCTTTCCGCGACGTAGAACTTGAAGCTATCCTCAAAAAGAAAGCTGAAGAACTCGGCCTCGGAGCTCAATTTGGCGGCAAATATTTTGCACACGATATTCGCGTAATCCGTCTGCCGCGTCATGGCGCATCATGCCCCGTTGGCTTAGGTGTAAGCTGCTCAGCAGACCGCAATATTAAGGCAAAAATCAACCGCGAAGGTCTCTGGATTGAAAAACTTGATTCAAATCCCGGTGAACTCATCCCTGAAGAATACCGCAAGGCCGGTGAAGGTGAAGCAGTAAAAATCGACCTCAACCGCCCCATGAATGAAATCCTAGCCGAGCTCACAAAATATCCCGTATCGACTCGTCTGTCGTTAAAAGGTACTATCATCGTTGGTCGCGATATCGCTCATGCCAAAATTAAAGAACGCCTTGACAATGGCGAACCCATGCCACAGTACCTCAAGGACCACCCCATCTACTATGCCGGCCCTGCTAAGACTCCCGAAGGTATGCCTTCAGGCTCATTCGGCCCCACCACTGCCGGCCGTATGGACTCATACGTGGACCAATTCCAGGCTGCAGGCGGCTCAATGATTATGATTGCAAAAGGCAACCGCTCTAAGCAAGTTACTGACGCGTGCCACAAGCACGGAGGTTTCTACCTCGGTTCTATTGGTGGCCCCGCTGCCGTACTTGCCCAGAATTCAATTAAGAAAGTTGAACTGCTGGAGTATCCCGAACTAGGCATGGAAGCTATTTGGAAGATCGAAGTCGAAGACTTCCCCGCCTTCATCCTCGTCGATGACAAGGGCAATGACTTCTTCACCCAGATTAATGAACGCTGCAACGCATGTGCTCTGAAATAACGACACATACATATAAAACAAACCCCGCAAGTTTTCAAAGCTCGCGGGGTTTGTTTTTTTTAATTCAAATCTTAATTAGCCGAATCTACAAAACCTTTATAAGTATCGAAGCCCAGGTCTGCTACTACGGTAAACGGAGCGCCACGGAAATCACATACGAATTCAAGGGTTGAGCGTCCTTGGCCGGGATTTACAACACATTTAAGATTCGAAATTGGATAATTCGGTTGGGGAACATCTGCAATTGTCGGAATCAAAGCATCGCATTCGAGTGTTACATTGGCATCACTATCAACTGCAAAAGGTATACCGGCAAACTGCATATTGAGAGAGGGCATATTTGCAGCAAAACTTGCATTAGTAATATTAATTGTCGCAGTGCGAGTAGTGAAATTGAGGCCTATAACATAAAGCGACATTTGTGAAGTATAACTAGAGCCTGCAGGAGAAGTAGATACTGTCGTACCTGATATACAGAAGGGCTGACGCGAGCCAGCGACTTTGTAACGACCGTCAAGAACAAACTGATATGCGACTGCCGGATCGTAAACACCTAGATAGGGAACTAGTTCGGTACGATCATGCCACATCAACTTAAAGTTCTCAATTGAAAGAGGCGAACCTGTGGCCACAACCGCAGCAGTGCTTCCCTTTGACTCGAACCAGGGAGAATCGCTCAGTTGGCCCCATTTAGACCCCTTAATAGTAATGATGGGATAATTGTAAGAACCAATAGAGAAGCCTGACATTTCGAACTGAGATGAGCCGTTATCCCAATTAGCAAGCATTGTAAACGCCACATTAGGCGCCACGGTTGATTCTCCATCATTCTGAAGATCTGTTACTACGCTGTAGCATCCACCGAAGCGATACTCATAAATGTTTTCTGTGTTGTCGTCATCGTTACACGATGAAAGGCCTACGGCAAAAACAGCCAGCGCGGCAAACGACAGAGTTTTGAATAATTTCATATTAATAGATAATTTTTTTCAAAGTTATGAATAATAAACTAACTACACAATAGGCACTTAATTATTCGTATCGAAGGTCATGCGCAACGTAGCGCCCCATGATGCCGGCACACCTCGCTGCGTGAAAGAATTGCCCATCGACATAAAATAGAAAGTGCTATACTGAGTATCTGTAATATTTTCGCCCCACAACTTAAGTGACCAATTTTTTCGCGCGAACGATACAGATGCTCCAGCTACGGCATAGAGCGGCTGCTTCATGCTATTTTCTTCATTCCAATAAATATCACCATTAACACGCACATTTACTGACAATGTAGGTTTCCATCCTAGAATATCAACCGGAAGTGTATATTGTCCGGATACGAAAAGTGTATGAGCTGGCGCATATGGCACTCTTTTGCCACGGAACTCTGCACGACCATTGTTGTATCGACGAAATTCCGCATTCGTATAACCATAATTGGCAATAAATGTTAAATCATCAATCGGATTAATGGTAGAAGAAAATTCCAAGCCAATCGAACGCGTACGTCCGGCATTGGTCATAATACGACCCGTGACAAGTCCGGGCGGAAAAACCGTCAATTGCTGATTACGACACGAAATGTAGAATGCAGTCGCAGATAAAGCAACGCGACCATTCGCGAAATCATATTTGCCACCTAATTCATAGTTGAGACTCTCCTCCGGTTTATACTTAACAATATCTTCAACTTTGTAAGGCATGCTCAGACCCATCGATTCCATAACACGCTGTTGAAGGACGTCGCTAAACATTTGAGTATTGAATCCGCCCGATTTATAACCTTTAGCAAAATTTGCAAAAATCTCTCCATCAGGCAAATGGTATGTAACAGTGACCTTGGGCAAAAGTTCATTAAAATCTTGACTTAATTTCCCTTTATCATGTATAGATACTTGCGCAGTTCGATAGAACTCGTACGAGCCGTCATCGAGCACATGATACACCGTATATGATGCATCCGTATTGCTACTGTGGTCGCACGCGACGTGCTCGTAGTCCCAGCGCAATCCGGCCTCAAAAGTCCACTTACCTAAGTCGTAGCTACTCTCATGATACAGGGCAACGCCACGTGTATTCGTTTTAAAATCACTCAAGAGAGGAAAGCTATTACTATCCCACTCTATCGGATATTGCGGATTCATTTCGTTGCGCTTCTGCTCAATTAATGAAGAGATACCGGTCGAGTAAAAAGTGACAGGCGCATTCATATCGCTACTACGAGCGAAGCCGAAAACGCCACCAAGCCACGAATAGCTTCCACGGCGACCTTTTGCAAACAAATCTTCAGTAAAAGTCCATTCTTGCCGACGTTGCGTGAGGGTGAAATAATCGGCCGGCATAAAATCTTGATCGAGAGTCATATTATCGTCAAGGTATTGAATTGACGTCAGACTAGTCACAACTACTCGCTTACCTGCCCAAGCGACAGTCAAACCATCGCTGAATGCATTCCGACGATAAAAGCAAGTGTCATTATATGCGATTTGTCCTGTACGAGTCGAAGCATACGGATAACCACTCTGGCGAGAAATAGAAAACGCAGCTGTATTAGTCACCGAATGATGCTCTGACGGGAAATAAACAGTCTTCCATCGCAACATTCCGGCATTATCTACGCCTACACGAGCGCCATTTTCTAAATTTCGCCAATAACCATCGCTGTGTGTATAATTAGAGCTAAGCGACGTGTACAACTTGTCACTAACCTTAAAATATCCGCCCAAGGATGTTTTGATTGAGTTTGCTTTGCCATATTGAAGCATAGCACGCACACCCTGGAAATCAATTGGCGAAAGCGTATAAATATTGATCTGACCGCCCATCGAATTACGACCATTAAGAAGCGATTGGGCTCCGCGTATAACTTCTATCGAACGAATATCTGGCAAATCAGAATCATAAGCATCTTTATTAAGAAACGGGACGCCATCAATATTTAAACCAACTACAGCTTGGTCAATACGGGATCCTAATCCTCGCATATAAATAGATGATGTCATACGCGAACCATAATTGGGCGTATACAGGTTAGGCACAATTTCACCAATATCCTTTACTGCATCAATATCAAGACGTCGAAGAAGAGTTCCTGAAATTCTCGTCACTGGCGACGAACCGGCAGTGGGCATTTGTTTAATACCCAAGACTTCCACCTCCTTCAGTTGACGAGGTGAATTCACATTTATTGTATCGTTTGTTGCAGAAGCCACCAAAGAGACGGCAGCAATAGTAAGCAGTAATTGTCGTTTCACACCACAAATTTACGTCATTTTTCCCAATAAACCTTAAAACGCACTATCTTAGAGAAACTTTTTCAAAAAAAATAACTAAATTTGCAGAGTAACGATTATTGAAACATATTAGTTTCACAAATAGACATGTCAAACATTCCAGCCGAAGACCCGGCACTAATCGAACGTTTACGCGATTCTGATACAGTACGCGAAGCATTCGGTGAAGTTATAAACCGCTTCACCGAACCTTTGTATTGGCAAATTCGCAGACTTGTCTCTAACCACGACGACGCTAACGACTTACTTCAAAACACATTCATGAAAGCATGGATGTCAATTGAAAATTTTAGAGGTGAAGCACGCTTATCGACATGGTTGTACAAAATAGCCATAAACGAAGCCATCACATTTCTTGCCCGTGAGAAAAAACGTAGCACCGTTTCTCTTGATGACCCCGAAAGTGCCACAGCATCAAACATCGAGGCTGATGAATACACCGACGGCGACCGCCTTGCTACTGAATTACGCGAAATCGTAGGCACATTACCTGAAAAGCAGAGAATAGTTTTCAACATGAAATACTACGATGATATGAAGTATGAAGATATTTCTTCAATCCTCGGCACATCCGTCGGTGCTCTAAAAGCTTCTTATCACCTCGCCGTAAAAAAAATTGAAAACTTTTTTAATAAACGTGATTAAACCATTTTTGTCAATCGTAGTCAAATAAGGTAAAAATACAAAGTATGGACAAACCGCACGACATACTAGACAAAATCAACCGAAACGATGGTTTAATAGTTCCGGAAGGCTATTTCGACGACTTCAAACGTCGTATGTCTTCTGCTCTTCCCGAACGTCCGGAACTGAAAGCTGACGTTTCAACTGCTAAGTTTACACCCTGGCAACGCATTCGCACATATGTGTACATGGCAGCTATGTTCGGTGGTATTTGGTGTATGCTCAAACTATTTACGATGATAACCGCACCCGGCAATGTCTCATTAGACAGCAACTCTATCATTGCCGATGCCCTATCAGATGAACAGTTTGTCAACGAATACATCGTCACCGAAATTAATCAATGGGACTATTACGACCAACTCATTGAAGATGGCTTTGAACCAGAAATGCTCAATGATTCAATTATCAACATCGATATAATTGATTAATGCATAGAATTATGCTGAAATATTTTTCACTGACGACTCTCTTTCTTCTCTCTCTTATCTACGCCGTCGATGTAGCGGCTCAAGGCTCTAACACGCCTAACGAACGCCAACGATGGATTAATGAAATTCGCTCTTATAAGCACGAATTCATTTCGAAAGAGCTAAACATGTCTCGCGAACAAGAAAACAGTTTCTTCCCTATCTACGATGAGATGGAAGATAAAATCGAAGCCCTAAACATTGAGACGCGCGAAACTGAGCGTCGCATCTTCGATAATGAAGAAGCTACAAATCTTGAACTCGAAAATGCAGCTCGCACTATTTTCGAACTGAAACGTGCCGAAGGCCAAATCGAAATGACATATTTCGATAAATTCAGCGAAATCCTGACGCCTAGACAACTAGTTCAGCTGAAACCTGCTGAAAGAAAATTCACACAGCAGCTTATCAGACGACACCACCGCACAAAGCGTCAAGAAACTACAAAATAATCTTAATCCACATCGACACACGGCCGCAAGAACATCAATCCTGCGGCCTCAATTTTTATTTGCATGGCCAAAATAGTTACCGCGTATAATCTGTTCGCTAAAGCCAGCCGAATTTAGCAACTTTGTCTCATAGATAGAATCATTACAGTCGACAACTTTTTTAGACCACACATCGTAGACTCCACTAATTCCTGAAAGCATCGAGTGACCAACACCGACATAATCAATATCGGGAGAATGTCCACAGAGGTGAAGTAATGTAGGAAAAACATCTACCTGCCCAACCGAATGATTCACTACACCTCCACGTCCCGAGTTAGCGACAATAAAAACAATCGGATTTGAATGTTCTTTTGCAGTAGACTTATCGGCAAGAGATATATTCTGATCATGGTCCGAGGCAATAATAAGAATGCAATTTTCCCAAAGGCCTCTCGACTTCAAATCATCAATAAAACGAGCTAACTCTTTATCAAAATAATAAGTCGAGGCATAGTAATTTCGCACATTATTATCATGGCTTGAAGACTCAAACATATGTCGATATTCTTCTCCATCAAGAAATGGTATATGCATCGAACCGGTCACAATTTGTAATGTGAATGGCTGCTTTAACTCGTCTAATTTAGAAGAGGCAAATCGGAATATACAGGCATCCAAACCAAATTGATATGTAAATGACAGATAGTCTTCCGTAATATATATAGAATCAGCACCAAAAGCTTTTTGCATCTTCATTTGCGCCCAAATAACGCCATTATCCGGCAAAATTGTCCTATTATCAATACGACCTAGCGACTTAAATAGCGATGGGTATACATTCGAATCACCTACTCGACTCGACACTATAACATTGTTGAGGGGCAATAAACCTGTATTATAAATAAATTGTCCATCACCCGAATTGCCGAGCTTAATTTGTGGAATTACGTTTGTGCAATAAAATGTAGATGAATCTGCAATTAACCGATTAAGAGTCGGTGCAACCTCATTTCCATTCACTTTCAAACCAATGACTTCTGCATTTAAAGACTCGGCAATGACAAATATTACATTCTTAGAGCTATTGTTAACATTTAGAGAGTCATTCACTTGAAATTCGGAAACTTGCGATTCCAAATATACTTCAATTTCTTGCTTTTCTATATCATTTAGCTCAATGGAATATCCTGGTGTGGTTAATTCATTGTAAATATCACAGGCAACGTGTACTAAAAAACCATTTAATTGGTACAACTGTTTAGTATTACCGGTATCGAAATTCACAACATATGAAGTCTGTAGAAAATCGACTATATCTACGTTGTCAGTATGCAGCTTATACCATTTATACATACCATAATTAGCGTACACTTGAGAGGCTATAAATAGTAAAATAGTTGTAGATAAGGCACATATTCGAATTTTAATTGAAAATGATGGTTCTGATTTAACCTTTTCTCTAAAAGCAAAATAAACTATATAGGGTAAAACTAACAAAGCCAGATACACCACATCAGACAGCTCAACTAGCCCAACCCAACTATCTAAAAGTAATCCCCCAAAATTTTCAGTCAGAACGAACATCTTGACTTGAATCAATTCGTGAAATACCCTTGCGTAATATATTGCTATTACTACAATTACACTAAGTATCGTTGTGCATAAAAGCAGAGTCCATCTCCAACGGCCCTTAAGAAAGAAGTAAGGTGTGACAATAAAAATAGCATCGACCATCGAATATCCAATTCGTCGCCACCCCGGTAAAAGATATAGTCGCAACATTGATAGCAATGCAAATAAACAAATCACTGCAATTGCTAGAAATATTAGAGAGTATCTCCTATCTAAAATATATTTCTTAATTCTATCGTAAATGCACATAACTAATAATAACTGAGAGTGCCACACTCAGTGGCACTCTCATAAAACTATCTATACTAAGTTAGATATCAAAACCGGTAAATGGAGGAGGGGTTGCAGTATTTTCTTCCTTAGGCTCCTCTGAATTCTCAGATTCGTTAGTAGAATCATCTGAAACAGAATGTTCAGATTCCTTGATTTCACTTGTGGCATCCTCAGCCTTAACATCCTCAACTTGTCGACGCGGATCTGCTTCAAGTATCTCGTCAGTTCTACTCTTCCAAGGGCGCTCGCCAAATATATCTATAACATCCTGTGTAAAGATAACTTCACGCGAAATCAGCACTTCCGTAAGTTTATGATGTCCCTCGGCATATTGGCGAAGAATCTCCTTAGCACGCTCATATTGCTCAGCAATGATACGCGACACTTCTTGATCAATAACTTTTGCACGATCTTCCGAGTATGGCTTTGTAAAACCATACGCTTGACCGGTCGAGTCATAATATGACAAGTTAGGCATCAGTTCGCTCATGCCATAATAAACTATCATAGCATAGGCTTGCTTAGTGACGCGCTCTAGGTCATTGGCTGCTCCGGTAGAAATATGTCCCAAGAAAACTTCCTCTGCCGCACGGCCGCCCAAAGTTGCGCAAATTTCGTCGAGTATCACTTGCGAAGGCGTAATTTGTCGTTCTTCCGGTAGATACCATGCTGCACCAAGTGCCTTTCCTCGCGGCACAATAGTAACTTTTACAAGCGGGTTTGCATATCGCAGGTGCCACGACACCGTAGCATGACCTGCTTCATGAATAGCAATCGAGCGCTTCTCGTCGTCAGTTATAATTTTATTACGTTTTTCTAAGCCTCCGATAATTCTATCGACAGCAGCCGAAAAATCTTCTTTTGTAACTGCCGACTTATTGTTGCGAGCTGCAATAAGAGCAGCTTCATTGCAGACATTAGCAATATCTGCGCCTGAGAAGCCTGGAGTTTGACGAGCTAGCAGTTCAACGTCAAGCGAATCGTCAGTCTTTATCTTACGAAGATGAACGTTAAAGATTGCAACACGATCAGGCAAATCGGGCAAATCAACATAAATCTGACGGTCAAAACGTCCGGCACGCATTAATGCCTTATCAAGAATATCTGCGCGATTAGTGGCAGCAAGTATGATAACACCGCTATTGCTACCGAAACCATCCATTTCAGTTAATAACTGATTAAGAGTGTTTTCACGCTCATCATTTGAGCCCATATTGGCATTACGTCCGCGAGCACGACCGACAGCGTCAATTTCGTCGATAAAAACAATGCATGGTGCTTTCTCCTTAGCCTGACGGAACAAATCGCGAACTCGCGAAGCGCCTACACCAACAAACATCTCGACAAAATCGCTGCCCGACATCGAGAAGAACGGCACATCTGCTTCACCGGCTACGGCCTTTGCAAGCAATGTTTTACCCGTTCCGGGAGGGCCAACAAGAAGCGCGCCCTTCGGAATTTTACCTCCTAGGTCTGTATAGCGTGATGGATTTTTGAGAAACTCAACGATTTCCTCAATCTCTGTTTTAGCTTCCGACAAACCGGCCACATCCTTGAATGTGACTTTATTGGCGTTGTTCTTATCGAAAAGCATTGCTTTAGACTTTCCTACTGAGAAAACGCCTCCGGCTCCTCCACCTCCACTGCCGCTCATGCGACGCATGATCCAAATCCATGCGAGAACTAAGATAAGTATTGGTGCTAACGACCACAGGAACGAACTAAATCGGCTATTACGTTCATACTTAACATTTCCCGTAAAATAGCCTGCAGCCTTCCATTCATCAATTTTTGAATCAAATTTGTCGGCTGAAGGTATTTCGGTTGTGATTCTCGCTCTAACAGAGGGATCAGCCAGCTTTTCAGCAAAGAAAGCCTGAGCCATTGAATCAGTCAACAAGCCCTCAGCCTCCTTACGGTCGGTGTAAACTACAATCTCACGGACACCCTTTTCTTTAACTATAGATTCGAATTCCGAATAGCTTATTGCACGACTTACAGAAGTATCATCAAGATAATATATACCACCGAGAGTAAGAAACACAAAAGCATACATCCACCAAAGGTTGAATGTAAACATTTTCTTGCCACCCGGCATACGTGATTTTTTTGCCATAATGGATGAGGTTACAAACGAGTATTATCCAGACTAATAATTAGTCTAAGTCAGGAATTTCAGTAATTTCTGCATCACTCCACAGCTCTTCAAGGTTGTAGTGACGGCGCGTTTCCGGCAGGAAAACATGAACCCAAATATCGCCATAATCGAGCACAATCCACTCGGAGTTTTTAAAGCCATCTGAATTATACGGCTTCATGCGGGCGTCTTTGAGCAATCGGTCTTCAAGATGATCGGCAATTGCCGATACTTGAGTCGTTGAATTACCTTCTGCAATAATGAATGTTGACGCAGATGCGCCTGGGATTTTATCGAGGTCTACTACAGTAATTGAGTGCCCTTTGCGATCGCGAATTGCGTCTATAATTAAATCGCGAGGAGTAGTGATAGGTTGTGATATCATTAATAATTAAAACTTTTCGGTGACAAATATACGAAATTTCAACGGCATACACCAAGCGCTTTTAGCTCTTTTATAAAAAAACAACAAATCTTGGCGTAATTAGTTGTATAAGCTATTACTCGTAGCGCATAGCCGACGCTGGATCGATACGAGCAGCGAGACGTGCGGGCAGTATCAAGATTAACCACGCACCAACTGCGACTCCGACATTAAGTAAAATCATCCACGTCCAATTAAGTTCAACCGGCACATACGATAAGTAATACATCTGTGGATCGAGTGGAATAATATGAGTTTTTGATTGGGTAAATATTAGACCGATACCCAACACATTTCCTAGCAACATGCCGGCCCCAACAAGCCTCATTGCTATGTTTACGAATATAGTACTAACAAAAGATTTTGATGCGCCTAAAGAGCGTAAAATCCCGATTGTCGTGACTCTATCAAGAATAATGATAAACAAACTTGAAATCAAAGTAAATGCTGCGACACAGAGCATCAAAGCAAAAATAACGACAACATTAGTATCAAGAAGATCGAGCCAATTGAGATAAAGTGCTCCGGTTGAAGATATATCTGTCGTGCGATACAACCTTGAAACTGTACCAGAAGACATTGCATCAATTAGATTAGATGACAAAGCTCTCGATACAAATGGCGCATCATCTATTGAAACACCTTCGATAGAAATAGAAGTTGCAGCAAGCGAGTCTCTGCCACTCAGACGCTGTAGCATTGGCATCGAAGCATAAACAACATAATTATCGTATTCTGCGAAATTTGAATTGTATAGCCCGGCCACATAAACTCTACGAGCTTTTACTTCGCCATCAATAAAGAAATAGAGGTATGTCTTATCACCAAGAGTAAGTCCAAGGCGCGAGGCGAGCATGTGCGACATTACTATAGAGTCATTCGACGATTCAGACGAAAAAATTGGCCATGTGCCAGCCACCATATTACTACGCTCGAAGGAATCATCATGTTGAGCATCTCTTGATATACACTCTACCGCATTAAAATCACTATCGGTCTTCAAAATAGCTTGGCGTGCAACTGTCAAAGACAAACGTTTGCCAGGAACCGTTTGTCGTATTACTGACATTAAAGTATCCGATGCATGCAGAGTCGGCTCCTCAACAGCAGTCGCATAATTCACCGGTGGCAACACTGACACAACAGCATCAAAACCGGCTATTTTACGTCGGATTTCATATTTAAAGCCAGTAGCTATGGCAAGACTCAGCTCCATCACCACGAGTGCAAGAGCCACTCCGGCTACGGCTATGACAGCACCCGTCGACGTACTGGCCGACGTGCCACGGCCAATCCTCAGCCGCTTCGATATCCAATAGGGCAAATTCATATCTAAATACAAAGTTACAATTTTCGTGCCAATCAGTAAAAATATTTTGTGAATTGGTAGATTTTTCTGAACTTTGCAATGGAATATATGGTACTTTCAGAATTAAAAACAGGACAAAAAGCAATCGTAGTCAAGATTCTTGGACACGGTGCATTTCGCAAACGCGTCATTGAGATGGGGTTTGTCAAAGGCCGCGAAGTAAAAGCCGAGCTATCAGCCCCTCTAAAAGATCCTATAAAATATGAAATACTAGGTTATAGCATATCGTTGCGTCGTTCTGAGGCTGAGATGATTGAAGTTATTCCTGTAGATGCCGGCACAGACACTTGCATAACTGAAAATCTGGACCATGGCACACTTACTGACCAAGTTCCACCGGCAAAACTCAAAGCGCATGATGCCTCTCACCAAATTAACATAGCTCTAGTCGGCAACCCTAATTGCGGCAAGACATCGCTATACAATCGACTATCAGGCTCAAGCGAACATGTCGGTAATTATGGCGGTGTGACAGTCGATGTAAAAAAAACGTCATTTAAATACAAAGAGTACACCATTACTCTCATAGACCTTCCAGGCACTTATTCACTCTCGGCATATACGCCCGAAGAACTTTACGTGCGTCGCTATCTACGCGAAGAGTGCCCGGATATAGTGCTCAATGTTGTCGATGCATCAAATCTTGAGCGCAACCTCTACCTCTCCACCGAAATCATCGACATGGACCTTCCAATGGTCATTGCTCTAAATATGTACGACGAGTTTCGTGCATCCGGCTCAACGCTCAACTATAAAATGTTGGGGGAAATGATTGGCGTACCTATGCAACCAATAGTTGCACGCTCAGGCGAAGGACTTGATGTAATGCTCGA
The DNA here is from genome assembly GCA_964456545.1 of uncultured Bacteroides sp. Lineage (GTDB taxonomy): Bacteria > Bacteroidota > Bacteroidia > Bacteroidales > Muribaculaceae > CAG-873. Next base: position 68,122 of record CAYWAM010000002.1, on the reverse strand, counting down.
CACTATTATCGAAGTCTTTGAACGCCGACACCAAGCCGTGCGCCACATCCACGTAAAGCTTGATTCGGACACTGAGCAAGCGCTACGAATAATCATTGACCGCATCAAACAGATGGCGACAATCGGTCATCGATTTTCGCCTCGCTACCTCGCTATAAAATTTCTCGAAGGCGACCACGAGGTCGAGAACGTTCTTAAAAACGCACCCGACTTTGACGAACTTATCAAACTACGAAATTCGTTACGAGCCGACCTCGAGAATTTACACCAAGAAGACATCACATCAACCATAGCAGCCGAAAAGTACGGATTCATAGCCGGGGCGCTTGCGGAAACCTGCGAAAATGGCACTGACAACAAACATCACTCATCGTCGGCAATTGACAAGATTGTAACTAATAAGCTTCTCGGCTTTCCACTATTCTTGTCGATAATGTTCGTAATCTTTTGGGCGACATTCTTCATCGGACAGTATCCGATGGATTGGATTCAAGCCGGAGTTGACTGGTTGGCTGATTTGACATCGCAATATATGCCCGACGGCATCCTCAAAGATTTAATAGCCGACGGCATTATCGGAGGTGTAGGCGGTGTTATCGTATTCTTGCCCAATATATTAATTTTATACTTCTGCATTTCGTTCATGGAAGACACCGGCTACATGGCACGTGCAGCTTTTATTATGGACAAGATAATGCACCGAATAGGCTTACATGGCAAGTCGTTTATACCACTTGTTATGGGATTCGGATGCAATGTGCCTGCCATATTGGCCACACGAGCTATCGAAAGCCGATCTAGCCGTCTGATTACGATACTGATAAACCCGTTCATGTCGTGTTCTGCTCGCCTACCCATATACGTACTGTTTATCGGCACTTTCTTCTATGATCACGCTGCACTAGTGTTCATGGGGCTATATCTGCTTGGCATAGCAGTAGCAGTAGTCACAGCACGTCTGTTGCGACTCGCAAAATTCAAAAAAGACGAGACGCCCTTTGTAATGGAGCTCCCTCCATATAGAGTCCCGACTTGGACAGCGATGCTCCGCCACACGTGGGGTAAAGGTGTACAATACCTAAAGAAAATGGGTGGTATCATCTTATTCGCCAGCATTATAGTGTGGGCCCTCAATTACTTCCCGCGGCACGACGAAGTTGCAAATTCCTCAGAAGACTCAAGCATCAATCTCAACTGCGATTCGTATCTTGAAACTGCAGGCAAATTAATCAATCCAATAATGGAACCGCTCGGCTTCAGTTGGCGCGCCTCTGTTGCCGCACTTGCCGGCGTCCCTGCCAAAGAAATTGTAGTATCGACCCTCGGTGTCCTGTACACCGATAATGAGGAAATTGACGATGCGTCGCTCGGACATAGACTTGCAACTCCGGGACACGTCGGTGCAAAGCCCGACTTCACACCGGCCGTTGCTCTCAGTTTTATGATATTTGTACTGCTCTACTGTCCGTGCATGGCGACAGTCACAGCAATTATAAAAGAAACCGGGTCATGGAAATGGGGCGCATTTAGCGTTATATACAATACCGCTGTAGCATGGCTTGTGGCTTTCATCGTTTACCACATAGCGCTTCTACTATAATGAGACCGGCAAACCGCACCTACAGCATAGAAATTAATTAGTAACTTTAAGAATACGACTATGGATACAATGAGCCAATTCGATAGCGCTATTGCGCAGTGCAATAGCATATTTGCCGCAAAACTCAAAGACTACGGCGCTTCATGGCGAATCATGCGCCCATGCAGCGTGACAGATCAAATCTTCATCAAAGCCAAGCGTATTAGATCAATTGAGACTAAAGGATGTACGGCCGTGGGCGAAGGTATCTTACCGGAATTCAAGGCCATCGTCAATTACGCCATTATCGGTATCATACAGCTGCGAAACGGCTTCGCTGACACGATTGACATGCAAGCTGACGAAGCCATCAAGCTATACAGTTCTATAGCTACAGAAGCTCGCGAACTGCTTAAAATCAAAAACCACGACTACGACGAAGCCTGGCGTTCGATGCGCGTATCGTCGTACACCGACTTTATTCTCACCAAAATCGAGCGTGTCAAAGAAATCGAAGACAACAATGGTGATGTTAAAGTGTCAGAAGGAATTGACTCTAACTATTTTGATATTCTAGTTTACGCAATCTTTGGAATCATCAAACTGACAGAATGACCGACAGGATGAAAACAACCGCCGTCTGGTTACTACGACTACTGACTGGCATCACATTCATATTGTCGGGTTGGGCAAAATGCGTTGACCCTTGGGGCTTTGTAATAAAGATTCAAGAGTACCTAACGGCATGGAGCATGACGGGGCTACCTCGCGACATAATTTTAGTCGGAGCTGTCGCACTATCACTTTTCGAATTGATTACCGGCGCAGCTCTAGCCACAGGCTCGCTCCGCCGATTAACCCCGATTAGCGGCCTTGCATTAATGGCATTTATGTTGCCTCTGACGGTTTACATCTATATTGCTAATCCGGTTGCTGATTGCGGTTGTTTCGGCGACTTTATCAAATTGTCCAATGGCGCTACTTTGCTGAAAAATATAGTACTAACGGCTGCGCTAGTAATTCTTCTCAAATGGCATAAAAAAGCTAAATCTCTGCTGCGCCCAACAATGCAATGGTTAGTCTTAACTATCGCTGGGCTTTACGGCTTGACTCTTGCTATAATTGGATGGGAAATTCAACCGGTGGTGGACTTTCGCCCCTACCCCGTAGGTGCACAGCTGATTGACGAAGAACTATGCTCTGAAGAAAATACTCCATCATACATCTACACCAAAAACGGACAAAAAGAAGTATTCACACTTGACAATCTGCCGGATTCGACGTGGACATTTGTCAGCAAACTCTCAGAGAACGACAACAAGCACGAAGGCCTCGCCATCTTCGACGGCGACGAAGAAGTCACTGAAGATATTTTAAGTCCTACCGATGGAGACTTACTGATTTTGGTAGTAAACAATCCTGGTATCGACTACCTAACACGAGCTCGGCTATCTAACGAGATTTACGATGCCATTCAAGCTAATGATGGCACTATGATTGGACTCGTTGCAGCGTCAGGCGATGCACTTGAACAGTGGATTGAACTTGTTAGGCCTAGATTCGCTATATTTTCAGCATCCGATACATCTCTAAAAGAATTGGCGCGCGGTGATGCAGCTTTAGTAGCTGTACGAGACGGCCGTATCCTTTGGAAACATTCATTATCTGCTATTAACCCAACTATTGCACAATCTGCTTCACCAATTGATGACGTTCCGATCTATAATGACAATAAAGCGGCTATTTTCATGACATTACTCGCCTTACTCGGGCTTGGAATAGTTATAATTATAGACTATAGCCATCGAAGGGTCATTAAGTCGAAGGCTAGAACTAAAACACCTAATGAATCAGATGAATAATAAAACGGATAGTCAACATTCACTTGGAACTAATCCAATTGGCCGGTTACTGATACAGTATTCAGTACCAGCAATCATTGCATCCGTAGCTACTTCGTTGTACAATATCGTCGACAGCATCTTTATCGGACGCGGAGTTGGTGCGATGGCTATTTCCGGCCTAGCAATAACCTTCCCCTTAATGAACCTTGTCATCGGATTTTGCACACTCGTCGCTGCTGGTGGTGCCACTATTAGTTCAATATTCTTAGGGCAAAAGAACCTCTCGCGAGCCAAAGATACAATCAATAATGTCCTTATACTTTGTATTATTCACTCCATAGTATTTGGCGGCCTCTCACTCATATTCCTTGACGAAATCTTATACTTTTTTGGAGCGACAGCCGAGACAATCCCATACGCGCGCGAATTCATGACCATTATACTTTATGGCTCACCTATTTCATACGTATTTATCGGCCTGAATAACCTAATGCGTGCAACTGGCTATCCCAAAAAAGCTATGATTTCGGCCCTACTCTCAGTGGTCGTAAACGTAATGCTTGCCCCCATATTCATTTTTGCATTTGAATGGGGTATTAAGGGAGCTGCATTGGCTACGATAATTGGCCAAATGTGCGCATTCGTTTGGGTACTAATGCATTTTATGTCGAATAAAAGCATCGTACATTTCGATAGACACCGCCAGTGGATATCATGGTCACTAATTAAACGTATTTACTCCATCGGTATGTCGCCTTTGCTCATGAACGCAACCGCTTGCTTCGTAGTTGTCTTCATCAACAAATCTCTACTAAGCGTAGCCGGAGAACTTGGCAATATCGCTGTTGGCTCTTATGGTATCATGAATCGCACTACAATGTTCTTTGTAATGATAGTATTTGGTGTGACTCAAGGCATGCAACCGATACTTGGCTACAACTACGGTGCATCGCAATGGAAACGTGTTACCGAGACACTGCGCAAAGGCATTTGGATCGGCGTAACAATCACTACGATTGGCTGGATAGTTACTCAAATGTTCCCGGACACCATCAGTTCGATGTTCACGACTGACAAAGCTATGATTGCTATAGCTCGCGATGGTTTCCGTATATTTTTCCTTGCGTACCCTGTCATAGGTGCTCAAATAGTAATTCAAAACTACTTCCAATCAATCGGCCATCCAAAGTTGTCGATATTTCTTTCACTCACACGCCAACTTATATTCCTAGTGCCTATGCTCTGGCTTCTACCTCGCTTCTTAGGCATCAATGGTGTGTGGGGAGCTATGGCTGTCAGCGACCTACTAGCATTCCTGCTGGCTGTAATAACTTTATTGATAATTAACCGACGTTTCCGCCGCGAAATTTCAAACGCGGCTACTAAATAAATTGACTATGGAAAAGGTGACTCTTCGAGTTAAACCGCGTGTTGCCGCGACTGAATCACTACTGCGCTCAGAAGTTGCTTTAGCGCTACGCATTGAGGCTAATCGTATTGCTAAGATAGATATACTACGTCGCTCAATTGATGCTCGCCAACGGCAAGTCATGGTCAATCTCACACTTAACGTACACATTGACAAAATTGACGACAGCTATCAGAGATACCAACCTATACAATATAATGACGTATCAAAAGCAGCAAACGCGATCATCGTTGGTGCAGGTCCTGCGGGTCTCTTTGCAGCTCTAGAACTTATTGAAGCCGGGATTAAACCAATCATATTGGAGAGAGGTAAAGATGTAGACTCGCGCCGACGCGATCTTGCAGCGATAAGCCGCACCGACATTGTTGATCCTGATTCGAACTATAGCTTCGGCGAAGGTGGTGCAGGTGCATACTCCGATGGCAAATTATACACACGTAGCACAAAGCGCGGACCTGTCGAAAAAGTTCTGCAAATATTCCATACACACGGCGCTAACGACTCTATTCTCTGCGACGCTCACCCACATATCGGCACCGATCGTCTGCCCGTAATTATCAAGGCTATGCGAAACACCATACTGAAATATGGTGGCGAAGTTCATTTCAACACACGCGTTACAGATTTAATTATCGAAAACAATTGCGTAAAAGGTTGTATTACTAAAAGTGGCGATAAATTCTACGGCCCTGTCATTCTAGCGACCGGACATTCAGCTCGAGATATATACGAGATGCTTGTCGAAAGAGAAATAGAAATCGAGCCCAAAGGCATTGCAGTAGGCGTACGCCTAGAACACCCTCAGTCGCTTATTGACTGCCAACAATACCATTCGAACGATGGTCGCGGAAAGTATCTGCCACCGGCCGAATATTCTATGCTTACTCGCGTCGACGGACGAGCCGTTTACTCATTCTGTATGTGCCCTGGAGGCGTAATCGTACCTGCCGCTACAGCCCCAGCTCAATTAGTAGTCAATGGCATGTCGTCATCTAGCCGCGGCTCTCGCTGGGCAAATAGTGGCATGGTCGTAGAAATACTACCTGAAGACTTACCCGAATACGATAAATTCGGCAAACTTAAAATGATGCATTATCAGCAAGATATTGAGTCAACCTTTTCAAAAGCTGCTGATGGCAAACAAAAAGCACCGGCTCAACGAATGACCGACTTCGTGAGCGGTCGCGATTCAAAAGACTTGCCTCGCTCGTCATACGCTCCCGGAGTATTTCCCGGTCGAGTTGATAGATTACTACCGAATGCAGTTTCTAAACGCCTGGCTCGAGGCTTTATTGATTTCGGACAAAAAGCTCGAGGTTTCCTCACGTCAGAAGCCATTGTAATCGGCCCGGAGACACGTACATCTGCTCCGGTAAGAGTGCCACGAGATAAAGAATCTCGTGCACACATTACTGTAACCGGATTATATCCCGTAGGCGAAGGCGCCGGCTATGCCGGTGGCATAGTTTCGGCAGCCATTGATGGTATTAATACCGCTCGTGCACTGGCGATAGCTTTAAAGCAATGATATCAGCTTAGAACTGGTCTATCTCTCCAGGTCCTGCAGAAATATCTGCTGAGCCACCACCTAAGGGATCGTCTGCGCCAGAAGGCATAGCCACGGCTCCTACATTTTGCGAACGGAATTCGCCAAAACCACTACCGGTGGATGCTTCTTCCCAGTTTTCAAAACGGGCGAAGCTCGAGCGGAATCGCATCTTCACATCATCAACTTTACCAGAACGGTGCTTAGCTACAATAAACTCGGCAAGACCACGAATATCGTTGCCTTGTGCATCTTGTCCGGAACGCAAGTAATACTCCGGGCGGTGAATAAAGCATACCATGTCGGCATCTTGCTCGATGGCTCCGGATTCACGAAGGTCAGAGAGCTGTGGACGCTTATTTTCTGAACGAGATTCTACCGAACGGTTAAGCTGCGACAACGCTACAATAGGAATATTAAGTTCCTTCGCTAGTTGCTTGAGCGAACGCGAAATCATAGATACTTCCTGTTCACGAGAACCATACTTCATACCCGAAGCATTCATCAGCTGCAAATAGTCAATGATAATGAATTTAATTTGCTTTTCGCGCACAAGTCGACGAGCCTTCGTTCGAAGTTCAAAGACTGAGAGCGACGGAGTATCATCTATATAAAGGGGTGCCCCATAGAGAGCGTTCAGTCGCGAAAGAGTTTGCTGCCACTCAAGCGGTGTCAACTGACCCGACTTAATTTTTGCACCATCGAGTTCGCAGACGTTTGAAATCAAACGATTGACAAGCTGAAGGTTGCTCATTTCAAGCGAGAATACAGCTACAGGAATATTATAATTGACAGCCATATTCTTTGCCATTGAAAGCACAAACGCGGTTTTACCCATCGCAGGACGGGCTGCAATGATAATCAGGTCGGAGTTTTGCCAGCCGGATGTCAGTTCATCAAGATCGCGATAACCACTTTCGAGACCCGAAAGACCAGATGCACGGTTAGCCGAAGCCTCCATCTGCGCTACCGCTTGCATGATGACCGGATCAATCTGTGTGACATCTTTCTTTACGTTGCGCTGCGACAATTCGAAGAGTTTACCTTCTGTGGCTTGCATTACCTCCTCTATATCATTACTCTCGTCAAAAGCTTCGCTTTGCACCTTTGCTCCAAAATTAATTAATTCTCGAGCAAGATATTTCTGCATTACGATTCGAGCATGATACTCAATGTGAGCAGCCGAACCTATATTAGTCGTAAGGCCTACTACATAAGCGCGACCGCCAGCTTGATCCAGTGTTTCACTCTTCTCAAGTTGATTAATCACCGTGATAAAGTCAATCGGTTGCTGAGCGGCGCCAAGCGCCTGAACGGCCTCGTAAATCAGTTGGTGACGAGGATCATAGAAACTTTCCGGCCTGAGAATATCACAAACCAGCGAATACGCATCCTTAGCAATAAGTATAGCACCAAGCACAGCCGCTTCTGTGGCAACGTCGCTTGGCGGTTTTCTACCTGCAAGGTCAATTGGGTCGGCCTGGCGCTGACGAGGCCGATTATTAAATTGTTTCGAGTCCTGCATCTCTCGTAATTTCTATATAATAGCTTTTAGATTAAACGGAAATAGTAACCCACTGCCACTTCTATTGAAGTGCATCGCGATGCACTAAATGTATCCGCTTTCGAAGATTTAAAAATGTTGCCAAGGCCAAAATAGTAACGAGCCTCAATCGTAACAGACTGACGTGGCGTCAGATAAAACTCTCCGCCTACACCGGCCGTAATGCCATAATCAAAGCGATTAGCAATATCCATTGTCAACTGCTCTGTCATACGTTTGCGTTCAGGCCAATTTGTCACAGAGCTTATATCTGTATAATCAAAATTCGCACTTGTCGACGATGCTATCTGATAGCAAAACTCCGGACCAACATTAAAAAAGCACTTAGCACGGCGACCACCAAAAATAATTTGAGTCATTATCGGCAGGGTAATGTACGTCAACGAACGGCTATAACTGAGAGGTGATTCTTGAAAATCTTCTTTCCAACCTCGCGAGGTCCAACCTAGTTCGGCTACTAGTCCGAATAATTTTTCCTCAGAATAGCGACAAGTCACTGAACCCGTAGTGCCCATAATCCATTTTTGTGGAATCGAAGGGGCAAAATCTACTCGACCCAGCGACACGCCTCCTTTGCCACCAATCCACACATGCGATTTATAGTGAGTCTGTGCACCGACTGAAACAGATAAAAATGCCACTAAGGCACAAACACTAAAGAACTTGTACAGAGACTTCATCACCTGAAAGGAATGTTATGATATAAACTGCTGAATTAACTGTTCCACCAGTTGGGTAGTCGCTTGCCGCCGAGTTGAACATAAAAGTTGACTGAAGACCACGGTAAGGCTCAGCCCATTCGGCATCAAACCGGCCATTGTTGGCTTTAAGATTCGCCAATATGTAATTAGCCGTGTCATAGCCAAGCATAGCTTGCGATGGTACTAGCTCTAGCATAGGAGCACCATACGTTTCCGCAAATGTCTTTGAAAAAGACACGACCTTGGGGTCTGAAGTGCTCGCATAGAAACGCGAGTAAATCACAGCTCCAAGTTTATGTAAATTTTCTAGAGCTTCATTGCGATAAATTGTCCAATCGGGGTAGCCAAAGACTGCTATCTGCGATGGATCAGCCGAATTTTCGCGCAAAGTAATAAGTGTGCGTGCAAATTTATTAAATTCGGTCAGCGAACCCGACGCCGGAATAAATACGTAGCGCACGTCAGGCGAAAGCGATTCAAGTTCCTTAGACGACAGAAGGCCCTCGTAAATCATATCAATCGGCTCTACACCCAGCTCTGCATACTGCGCACGAAGATAATCTGTAAAAGGAATCTTTTCGCTCTTACCACCGGTCGAAATCAAAAACACAGGAGTATAGCCATCGAATGTCGACATCAGTGATTCAGCAGCATCTGCATACATAATAGTCTGTGGAACATTATATTGCATCACACGACTATCGACCATGTATGATGTGTCCTGAACGGCCATCAGATTTAAGAGGTAAGCGTCGCGATTACTCTTTTTATCAGCCACAATCGAACTAAAAGTGACTGCGTCATCGGGCGATACAATCAAGTCAAATTTTCCAAATTCCGGACGAGCTAAAAGTGATGGGATTGTATCGGGATTTCCGGCCGTATCATAAATATGCAAATCAATCGGCCACGAGGAATCACGCTGTGAATCTAACGCCAGCATAAAACCTTTAACAAATTCTGTGGCCGAACGTGCATCCTTCGACTGCGAGTCACCATTTAGACACAAAGGCAACATCAAAGCAAATGATGCCGTATCAACAGCTTCGACACCCTCAACATATTCAGTTGGTCCTGCGGCAGGGCGCAGCATGCGATTTTCATAATTGTCAACCACAGATTCAGAAGAATCAAGTTCTGTCGAAGTCGTTTCAAAAGAGTTTAAGTTCTCCTCCTCCGAATCATCTGATTCTGCTGAAGTTTCAACAGATTCTGTAGCCGATTTTTTAGATTCTGGTGTTTCATATACAGGCATAACATCAGCTGCGGTCTGCTCAGATACAGTCGTCGCAGTTTCCTCTACACTTGTAGTCGATTCTGAAATCGTGGCCACAGATTCAAGCGAGCTATCAAGACGAGCTCCTGCTGGGATTGTTAAAATCTGACCAGCTTTAACACCTTGATTCGCATTAGGATTCAAAGCGACTACCGAGTCAATGCTTACGCCAAAACGATGACAAATTCCAAAAAGTGTTTCGCCACGCTCTACCTTATACGAAAATTGACGCGTAGAACGTCCTTGTCCATCCGGACGCGACTGCTCTACGACTTTCGGAGAATGCACATCTTTAAATTCGTCATACGGAAAGTAAAGAGTCGCTCCTTGGCGTAGGCCATCGGCTGCTGATGTATTATAGCGAACGATATCATCGCGAGAAACACCGATAGCACGAGCCACATCGAGGAGCGTATCACCGCGCTTTACAGCATAGTAATAATATTGCTTACCATTGATACTCTTAGTAGGAAGATCAAGAGCTTGCATAGCAGGGCAGCACACTGCCAAAGTGGCTACAACTAATATGTTTTGGAATTTATGCTTCATGTAGGTTCCTGTTTATTCCGCAAAGTTAGTGAAAATAATCATATAAGTGTGTTTTTGCAAGCGAGAATTTTACTGTCTTCATGTCAATATATTGTTAAGAAATTTTCATAAAAGCGGGATTTGTTGTAACTTTGCAATCTGAAAATAATCCAATAGTGTATATGCAGAACATCAGAAACATCGCCATTATCGCGCACGTCGACCATGGCAAAACTACGCTGGTTGACAAGATGCTACTCGCCGGACACCTGTTCCGCGACAATCAGACAAAAGGCGAATTAATTCTCGATAACAATGACCTTGAACGGGAACGCGGTATTACAATCCTGTCCAAGAACGTCTCCATCAACTATAAAGGAACAAAAATCAACATTATAGACACCCCGGGACACGCTGACTTCGGTGGCGAAGTTGAGCGAGTACTCAATATGGCCGATGGCTGTATTCTGCTAGTCGATGCTTTCGAAGGCCCAATGCCACAGACACGCTTCGTACTTCAAAAAGCCATACAGATTGGCCTCAAGCCCGTGGTTGTCATCAACAAGGTAGACAAGCCCAATTGCCGTCCGTCGGAAGTACAAGATATGGTCTTCGACTTGATGTTCAGCCTTGACGCAACTGAAGACCAGCTCGACTTTCCTACAATCTTCGGCTCAGCCAAAAATGGCTGGATGAGCACCGACTGGGAAAAACCGACTGAGAATATCATCCCCCTACTCGACGCTATTATTGAAAACATCCCCGAGCCCAAAACCTATGAAGGCGACGCTCAGATGCTAATTACGTCGCTCGACTTCTCAAGCTACGTAGGCCGTATCGCTGTAGGTCGTGTTCACCGCGGCACTCTGCGCGAAGGTCAAGAAATTGCATTGTGCCGCAAGGATGGCTCAATCTCGCGTCAGAAAATCAAAGAGCTGCATACTTTCGAAGGCATGGGCCGCAAACGCGTGTCGGAAGTATCTAGTGGCGACATTTGCGCTTTAATCGGCATTGAAGGTTTCGAAATCGGCGACACCGTATGCGATAGCGAAAATCCGGAGGCTCTGCCCCGCATTGCTATCGACGAACCCACAATGTCGATGACTTTCACAATCAACGACTCTCCATTCTTCGGACGCGACGGCAAATATGTAACCTCGCGCCATATCAGCGAACGTCTTACCAAAGAGCTTGACCGCAACTTAGCATTGCGAGTGGAAAAAGATCCTACACGCGACGTTTGGTCGGTCTTCGGTCGTGGCGTACTTCACTTGTCTGTACTTATCGAGACAATGCGTCGCGAGGGCTACGAGCTGCAAGTTGGCCAGCCTCAGGTAATCATTAAAGAAATCGACGGTCGCAAATGTGAACCTATCGAACTTCTCACAATTAACGTAACTGAAGAATACTCATCGCGCATCATCGACATGGTGACTCGTCGTAAAGGCGAGATGGTGTCGATGTCGTCGCAAGGCGACCGTGTGCATATCGAATTCCAAATTCCTTCGCGCGGTATCATCGGCCTGCGCAACAACGTGCTGACAGCTTCAGCCGGCGAAGCTATTATGGCTCACCGATTCCTTGAATACCAGCCGTGGAAAGGCGAAATCGAACGCCGTGTTAACGGCTCGCTGATTGCACTTGAAGCAGGTACTGCCTACGCATATGCAATCGATAAACTGCAGGATCGCGGCCGCTTCTTTATCTTCCCCCAAGAAGATGTTTACGCCGGCCAGGTCGTTGGCGAAAATGCAAAAGACAACGACATTGTAGTCAACGTCACCAAATCAAAGAAGCTCACCAACATGCGAGCCTCGGGTGCTGACGACAAAGCCCGTATCGTACCGCCGGTAGTATTCTCACTTGAAGAAGCGCTTGAATATATAAAAGAGGATGAATACGTAGAGGTAACTCCCCACCATATCCGTCTACGCAAAATAATCCTCGATGAGATCGAACGCAAACGTGCCAACCGCAACAACGATTAATAGTCGCCAACAATGTTCAGTCTAAACATACGCGGACAACTCAAGACCTACGAACGACCGGCCGTGATGGGCATAATCAATGCCACACCCGACTCGTTTTTCGATGGCTCAAGAGCTAATACAGCTGCTGAAGCTGCCGCGAAAGCCGCCACTATGGTTGCCGATGGCGCTGACTTCATTGATGTAGGCGCATGCTCTACGCGTCCGGGGTCGGTAGCGCCGACTGCGGAAGAAGAATTCGAGCGTTTGGCATCAGTCCTACCGACTGTCAAAGCTGTATGCGGCGACCGCGTACTTGTATCCGTCGACACATACCGAGCTGAAGTTGCTCGCCGTGCAGTCACCGAACTGGGCGCCGATATCGTAAACGACATCTCCGGCGGCACACTCGACGAAGCGATGTTTGAAACGATTGCCGACTTGCAAGTGCCATACATACTCCAACACATGCGTGGCACACCCGAAGATATGCAAGAATTTGCTAAGTACGACAACGTGGCTGGCGAAGTACTATCGGAAATCGGCGAACGTGTGGGCCGCCTCTCGCTGATGGGCGTCAACGACATAATCATCGACCCCGGCTTCGGCTTCGCTAAAAACTTGGAGCAAAACTACGAGCTCCTTGCGAACCTCGACTTACTAAAACTACTCCATCGCCCGATATTGGTTGGCGTATCTCGCAAGTCGATGGCGACAAAGCTTCTTGACATCAAAGCAGAAGAAGCTCTGGAAGCCACTACTGCGCTGAACATGCTCGCACTTGAGCACTCTGCCGCAATTCTCCGCGTTCACGACGTCAAAGCCGCCGTACAGTGCGTAAAAATACACCAAGCGACGTCGCGATACATCCGTAAAACATAATCTTAAGCATATATTCAAAATCTATGCCCACTATTGGAATTAAAGACATAATCGACATAGTACTTGTAGCTGTGCTACTATACTATATCTACCGTCTGATGAAAGAGTCAGGCACGCTAAATATTTTCTATGGCGTGATGGCATTCATCGTAGTGTGGGCTATAGCCTCTGAAATATTTGCAATGCGCCTGATTGGCACTATCCTTGACAAGTTTATGAGCATCGGCTTGCTGATACTCGTAATCTTATTTCAAGAACAAATCAAGCGTTTTTTAGTAGAATTAGGTTCGCATCGTCGTTGGCGTTTTCTGGCCAAGCTATTCCATCATCATCGTGATGACGAAGAAAACCAGCAAACCGCATGGGTGATGCCTGTCGTTTACGCTTGCATGAATATGTCAAAGACAAAAACCGGGGCTCTAATAGTTATCGAACAGTCGATGCCGCTCGACAACTACGCCAAAACCGGCGACATAATTAACGCAGACGTAAACTCGCGACTGATTGAAAATATCTTTTTCAAAAACTCGCCACTTCACGATGGCGCTCTAATTATTGCTCATAGTCGACTTAAAGCCGCCGGATGCATTCTTCCGGTTAGCCACGACAGTGATGTGCCTCGCTACATGGGCTTGCGCCATCGCTCGGCTCTCGGCATAGCACAAGCCACCGATGCAATTGCCGTAATTGTATCAGAAGAAACCGGCAATATAACTATAGCGCACCGAGGCAAACTTGCCACACGCCTATCATCGACAGAACTCGAACATAGACTCAGCGCGATAGCGATGTCACAAACCATCGCAAATCCATTCTCCTCAAAAAAATAAACCACAAAAGCAAATAGAATCCTTCAAACACATGAAGAATATACGCAACTTCTGCATCATAGCTCATATCGACCACGGCAAATCGACACTTGCCGACCGCTTGCTTGAATATACAAACACCGTTGCAAGCAAAGATATGGAAGCGCAGGTCCTTGACAATATGGACCTTGAGCGCGAACGTGGCATTACAATCAAAAGCCACGCCATACAGATGACGCATGAACTCAACGGCGAACGCTTCACACTGAATCTTATTGACACTCCGGGACACGTCGACTTCTCCTACGAAGTGTCGCGTTCGATTGCTGCATGCGAGGGTGCGCTGCTAGTTGTTGATGCATCTCAAGGTATCCAAGCTCAGACCATCTCAAATCTCTACATGGCCATCGACAACAATCTTGAGATAATCCCCGTGCTGAATAAGTGCGACCTCGACTCGGCTAACCCCGAAGAGGTTTCAGACCAGATTGTAGAGCTACTCGGTTGCGACCACGACGACATCATACGCGCCAGCGGCAAGACCGGCGAAGGTATTCCCGAAATACTCCAAGCCATCGTTGAACGTGTTCCTGCCCCAGTCGGCGACCCCGATGCGCCGCTTCAGGCATTAATTTTTGACTCTGTATTCAATCCGTTCCGAGGAATCATAGCATACTTCAAAATCGAAAACGGCACTATTCGCACTGACGATTTTGTGAAATTCGTTGCTACAGGTAAGGAATATCATGCCGACGAGATTGGCGTATTGAAACTCGATTTATCGCCAACCAAAGAACTCTCAGCAGGAAATGTAGGCTACATCATATCCGGCATTAAGACCTCACGCGAAGTTAAAGTCGGCGACACAATCACACATGTATCCAAGCCTTGTGAAAAAGCCATCGTCGGCTTCCAAGAGGTAAAGCCAATGGTGTTTGCCGGCGTGTACCCCATCGAAACCGAAGATTTCGAAAACCTACGCGCTTCGCTCGAAAAGCTACAGCTCAACGACGCCTCGCTGACTTTCGCTCCCGAATCATCTGCTGCTCTTGGCTTCGGTTTCCGCTGCGGCTTCCTTGGCCTGCTCCACATGGAAATCATCCAAGAACGCCTCGGCCGCGAATTCGACATGGACGTTATCACAACGGTTCCCAACGTATCATACAAAGTATACGACAAGAAAGGCAACATGACCGAAGTGCATAACCCATCAGGACTTCCGGACATTGCTATAATCGACAAAATCGAGGAACCCTACATTCGCGCATCAGTAATCACGACCCCCGAGTACATTGGGCCGATTATGACCCTATGTCTCAGCAAACGCGGCGAACTTGTACGGCAAGATTACATTTCAGGTGGCCACCGCATGGAACTTACTTTCGATATGCCACTTGGTGAAATCGTGATTGACTTTTACGACAAACTGAAGAGTATCTCGAAAGGCTACGCATCCTTTGACTACCACATACATGGATTCCGCGAGTCAAAACTTGTGAAGCTTGACATTCTGCTCAACGGCGAAAGCGTCGATGCCCTATCGACTCTGACACATGCCGACAATGCACTAACATTCGGCCGACGCATGTGCGAAAAGCTCAAAGAGCTGATACCTCGCCAGCAATTTGACATTGCTGTTCAAGCAGCAATCGGTGCGAAGATTATTGCACGCGAAACAATTAAAGCCGTTCGTAAAGACGTGACCGCAAAATGCTATGGTGGTGACATCTCGCGTAAGCGCAAGCTCCTGGAAAAGCAGAAAAAAGGCAAGAAGCGCATGAAGCAAATCGGTTCGGTAGAAGTGCCTCAGAAGGCATTCCTAGCCGTACTGAAACTTGACTAATATTGGGCCGCAACCTCGGATGGGGTTGCGTCTACTAATTTCTGAACACATTATTAATTAAAAACGTTAGTCGTATATGGAATCACTACACGACAAGGATATCAACGTGTCAAATCAGCAAATATCCGAAGGCGGTATACACACCGTATACTATGCCGCGAAGCAGACACTGCGACGCTATGCATCCGGTGGCAACATACTTATAGCAGCAACCGTTTTGGCCATGATTGTGGCCAACATCCCGGCTATCAATCAATACTACTTCAATTTTTGGGAACAAGAAGTCCGATTACAAATCGGCGACTTCAACATCTTCAGCCACGCAGGCGAGCCGATGAATCTGCTTAGCTTCATCAACGACGCTCTAATGGCAATATTCTTCTTCAGCATCGGATTGGAAATCAAACGCGAGATACTCGTTGGCGAATTATCGTCGTTCCGCCAAGCCTTACTGCCAATTATGGGAGCTATTGGTGGCATGATAGCCCCGGTGGTGATTTTCTGGCTAATGAGCCGAGGCACCGACTATAGCGGCGGAGCTGCAATACCGATGGCTACTGACATAGCTTTCTCGCTAGGCGTATTAGCCATGCTTGGCAAACGCGTCCCGCTGTCACTAAAGATTTTTCTAACCACTTTAGCAGTAGTAGATGACCTCGGTGGTATTATTGTAATCGCTGCATTTTACTCCACTCATATCGAAATAGGCCTGCTACTAATCGCATTCGTAATACTTGGCATTTTAGCACTCGGCGGCGTGATGATGATACAAAGCAAAATGTTCTACTTCGTACTGGGTGGCATCGTCTGGTATCTTTTCCTCAACTCAGGCATACACCCGACCATTGCCGGCGTGCTTGTCGCATTTTGTGTCCCCGCAAAACCGGTATTCGAGCCTCGCAAATACATTAAGAAAATACGCAAAGCCATGAGCCACTTTAAAGCTGAAGCTGAAGAAGATGAAACGCTCACCGAGCGAACAATCTTATCGAAAGAGCAACTCAACTGGCTCAAAGAAGTAGAATCAGCCTCCGATAAAGTAATCTCACCGCTACAAGACCTCGAAGACACCCTACACCCGGTAGTAAACTACTTTATAATCCCATTGTTTGCTTTCGCCAACGCCGGCATCTTCTTACTCAATCTTGAACCGGCATCAGCAATTCAAGGTATTTCTCTAGCTATCATTCTAGGCTTGGTAATCGGCAAATTCACCGGCATTTTCCTATTCTCGTGGCTTACAATCATTCTAAAGCTCGCGCCCAAACCGGCTCACTCAAACTGGTCAATGCTCGCGTCGATATCAATGCTTGGCGGCATCGGATTCACCGTGTCGCTATTTATTGCCACCTTGTCATTCACATCGGGCAGCGCACACGATATATATCTACTTAATCATGCCAAACTAGGCATCGTCATTGGCTCTCTAATTTCCGGCATTATAGGCTTTATCTGGCTTCATTTTACATTACCGAAGACAGCATCGCCCGACACACTTGAAGATTAAACACACTTCATAACTAACACGAAGGCGGCCCGAATCGAGCCGCCTTCGCTTACATTAGTTTTAACCCTTACTTGCTTTTTACCAACTTATAAATTACATTGCCATCATTATCAATCATCGATAGGGTTAACGTCGTCTTTGAGAAATCTAATAATGAAAATCCCGACGCACCACTCATATACTTTGTACCATCGATAGCCTTGACTTTCGCGCGAGAAAGCGATCCCGACGTATTAACGACATAGTCTACCGGGCTATCGGATTTGCTGATATGCTGAAAGTTGTGAATATGTCCGCAAATATATAATGGCACATTGTATTTTCGAAGTATCGGATCTACCGAATTCTGCAGGTCACGACGCTCCGACTCCGATTTATTTGTATCAGCATAAATAGGATGATGACCGACAACTACCACCCAATCCTCAGTAGCTGAGGCTAGAGTAGAGTCAAGCCAGTTCAATTGAGTTGCAGCATCCTGCAAACAAGCATCAGGATAAGTCGTAGTATCATTGCGATATTTTGCAATCAACGGTGTTGTGTCCAAAAACACAATCCGAACAGACAATCCCTTATGTTCAAAACATTTTGAATAATAGCGTGCAGGCATCTCCCATCGGCGTGATACACTAGTGTAATCAACGACAGCCTGCGTATTGCCGCGATATTCATGATTTCCACAAATAGGCAGCCACTCTATCATCAACTCCGGATGCGTATATATCGATTCGAAATTAGTCATCCATAGAGGATCTGATGTGCTTTCAATGCCTTCAAAGTGATGTGTATCGCCTAAGGCGAGCACCGCCTCCGGGCCAACTGCATCAGCCACCGCACCCATCAAATCAGCAATCTTCTTTTGGTCATAGTAGCCATTGCGGCCAAGGTCGTTGGCTACTATGAAATTCATGTCACCTTTTGCGCAATCAAGCCAGTCGGCCTCATTCTGTGCATTTGCACAAAACGCCATCATGATAAGGATTGAAACAATTATTGTTCTCATATTAATTGGCTATTCAGAATTTAACTTTAATACCACCATTTACCTTCACGCCATAAAACTCCGACTGCATCGTGTAGTCTTTAGAGCCCTGATAGTAGCGCAGCGGTTGATTAAGCAAGTTGGTACAATCGGCAAAGACAGTAATCTTTGTTTTTGAGCCGAATGTATAACTAAGATTTAAATCTAGATAATTCACTTCGTCGTAATAACGATCATAGAATTTAGTTGCGCCCATCTCATCTATAAAGGCAGACGCGTAGTTGTACGAAAGGCGAGCCGAGAGACCAAATTTTTCGAAGAATAGCGATAAGTTTGCTGTATGTTCGGGCGAGCCCGGCAAGGCAAGGCCTTTCTCGTTTTCGCGACCTTCAAAGTTGAAATCAGTGACGCGCGAATGAGTATATGTGTAAGTGCCATAAAAGCCTATGCATTTCAATGCAGGTGCGACAAAACTGAAGTCGCGCTGATAAGCAAATTCGACACCAAATAAATTAGCATTACCACCATTTTTGGGTTGAGTAAATTTAGTCCACGTATTTCCGGCATATTCACGATTGAAAGCAACTTCGTCTACGATAAAGCCATCAATATGTTTATAGAAAACACCACCCGACACAAGGCCGACCGAATTCCAATAGTATTCAGTACTAAGGTCGATATTGTGAGATGTAGTTGCTTTTAGATCAGGATTCCCGACAACTATTTCATTGTCGCCTCGCTTGATGTTCATACCCGGGACAATCGCGGAATATTTCGGACGCGAAAGCGATTGGTTATAACCGGCACGCACTACAAAATCTTTAGCGAGCTCCAACTTGAAAATAATCGAAGGCAAGAAATTAATATAGCTCGACGATGCCGGTTCTGATAATGAAATGGTATTATTGTCGTCATCGTATACTCGACCTGTATAGCGCAAATCAGTGTTCTCGACTCGCAGACCTCCTACAAAATCGATATTATCAGCTACTTTCGACGACAGACGCACATATCCCGATGTAACATTCTCACGAGCATTATAGTTTCCGGCGAGCTCCTCAGGCACTTGCTCTTTTTCAAACATATCCGGATTATTCAGGTCAAGCGAGCCTAGGAATTCTTTGCTGAAAAATGTACCCACTTGATAGCGCGAAGAAGGCATGTAGCGACTTGTCGACTGATTTAAGGTGTTATCGAAAGCTAATGCATGAAAAGCATCCTCATCAATCGGAGAGTACTCGTAATAGTCAATCTCTTTATCTTTCGTTTTATTCACAAACTTGAAACCAAATTTGAGTTTCGAACGGTCATTTAGTTCAGACATAAAATCCAATGCAACCTTAAAATCGCGTTCTACTATATCTTCCTGCTGCTCAGTTAATTCTTTAAGCGAGAATTTATCATTCAAAAGCATCGAATAGCCATCTTCAGGATATGCAAACGGTTCACGAAGATTTGATAAATCAAATGTAAAGTGCTGTTTCTTGAGTCGATAGTCGATGTAACGCTCGTTAGGACGCACCTCTGATGCACGAGCATAACCAACTTTCCATTCTAAATCCAGCGGGCCTAAACGATTTTCGCCACCTAAAGTAAAGTCCATAGTCCGCTGACGTTCGAGACGAGCATTTCGCTCATCGTCTGTGCCGCCTTTTGTTTGGACGCGAACATCAGCCACACCTTTCTCGGAAATATCCTTCAATGTCGTGCGGTAGCGGTTTTCCCAGTCATTTCGGTTATTAAATATTCCCTTAAACCAGATTTTATTGAATTCGCTAAATACATAATCCAACGACAATGAATAACTTTGACGTTCGCGCGTCACATAGTATTGACGCATCTGATAATCGTTTATATAAACATTGCCATCACCATCCTTTTCCCAAACAAACTCCGTATTATATGAGCCGGAAGGAGCATTATTGTACGAAGCCGAAGCCATAAAGCCCAAGCGGTTGTCAAAGAAACGATTACCGACGGTAAAGCCTAAATTCAACTGTGCTTTACGGCTAATCCAATTATAACCCGAACCAGCAACTGCCGAGATGGTAAAACGCTGCGGTGAGTTCTTAGTGACTAGATTAATTGAACCACCGATCGCATCACCATCTTGGTCAGGCATCAGGGTCTTATTGACCTCGATAGTCTGAATCATATCCGAAGGTATTAAATCAAGCTGCACATTTCGGATATCACCTTCAGCTGAAGGAATTCGAGAGCCATTGATTGTGACAGAGCTGAAGTCGGCCGGCGTACCACGTACTTGGCCAAATCGAGCTTCGCCCTGGTCGTACTGCACATTTATACCACTAATGCGTTTCAAGGCATCGCCAATGTTAGAATCAGGGAATTTGCCAATTTGGTCCGACGACACTACATTCGTAATGTTTACATTATTTTTTTGAGAATTAATAGCTCGATGCTGCCCTGAAAAAACACCGGTCACTACTACTTCGCCAAGTTCTTGCGAAGTCTCTTTCATCACAACGTTTTCGACAGTACCTGTAGAGGTTACTGTGATTGATTTATCGAGAGGCAAAAAGCCAATATAAGATACTTGGAGAGAATGATTACCGACGGCTAGATTTTGAATTGAGTAGAAGCCGTCGATGTCTGTAATTGCTGAATACCTATTGCTATCAACGACTACTACAGCGCCGGGCAATGGGTTATTATCACCATCCACAACATGCCCTTTGAGCATAGCCGAAAGTTGTGTTTCACTAGCTGAAATTGAACCGACGAGTCCAATTAACATCAGAATTAATAATAATTTTCTTTTCACTGTAATAAGTATTGGTTTGATGCTGCAAATTTCGCCAAGACTTATTTCAAGCAATTTTCAGAAATATTTAATTTTTATAAAATCGACAAAGCAAATATCGCTACTCATATATAAAAAAAGCCCCCTATAGGATTACTATAGGAGGCGATATAAGGAATAATTAAATTCTTTATTTCTTTACATTGGGCTTTTCAAGACCATAGTGCTTGCGACTATCAAGAATCTTCAGCCAGATACCGAAGAAGAATGCAAGAACACCAAACGAAGCAAAGATAAGCATCGGAACTTGATAACCACCGGTTGCATCGAGAGTCTTACCGATTAGGAGAGGTACGAGGCAGAGGCCGATATTCTGAATCCAGAAGATAAGGCAGTAGGCCGAGCCAAGGATGTTAGCATCGATAATCTTCGGAACCGAGGGCCAAAGAGCCGCAGGTACAAGAGAGAACGACACGCCAAGGATAAGTATTAACGTAAGAGCCAACCATACTTGCGGCACTGCGGGCAACAAGAATGCAAAGCCAAGGTGGCAGCATGTCATAATAACTGCGCCGACAATGAGCATCGTAGCACCTTTACCCTTATAGTCGAGGAATGCACCAAGGAAGGGTGTCAGCACCATTGCCAAAATGGGGAAGAAGCTGAACAGGCGCGACGCCGTTTCTGCTGAGACACCAAGAGTTTCTTGCACATAGTTGGGGGCGTAGCGCTGGAAGGGGAAGATGCCGCTATAATAAAGTACGCAAAGCATAGCAACGAGCCAGAACATTTTGCTCGAGAAGATTTTTCCGAGATCAGAAATGTGGAATTCTTCGTCAGACGACTCAGCACCTTGCGACTTACCTTGAGCAGCAAGTTCTCGGTCAAGCTTAGTATCCATGATAGAGAATACAATATAGCTAATCAGACCAATCAGCAGAAGTACTGTGCAGAACGCTACCGGGGCAAATACCGACTGATCGAATTGCTTAGAAATTTCAGGAGAAATCCACATTGTGGCGAACACACCAAGACGTGCAATAGACATTTCGATACCCATTGCAAGCGCCATTTCTTTACCTTCGAACCACTTGGCTATTGCCTTCGACACAGTAGTTCCGGCCATTTCGCAGCCACAACCGAAAATCATAAAGCCGAAAGAAGCCATCTTTGCACTGCCGGGGAACGAAGTCCACCACGAATCCAACCATGCGCAAAGGCCTGTTCCGGCAAACCATTCGCTAATACCAATAAGCTTAATACCCGCACCAATAACCATCAGCGAGGCCGAAAGTATACCGGTGAAGCGAATACCCATCTTATCGAGGATAATACCTGCGAAAATTAAGAAGAAAAAGAATACATTAAGGAAGTATTCCGACGCTGCATATGTTCCAAACGTTGCGCTATCCCACTTCAGGTTTTCCTCAAGCAACGATTTGAGTGGCGACATTACGTCGACAAACATGTAAGCGAAGAACATCATTGACGCGATGAGGACCAGAGCTGTCCAACGAGCCCATGCCTTATCGTTCAACAACTGTTGCATTTGTTTTGTCATGACAAGAAAATTAAATGATTTTTATATTTATTCGCAAAGTTAATGAATTTTTGTCAGACTACAAGGAATAAAGATGACATACGTATAA
Source organism: uncultured Bacteroides sp. (assembly GCA_964456545.1). Taxonomy (GTDB): domain Bacteria; phylum Bacteroidota; class Bacteroidia; order Bacteroidales; family Muribaculaceae; genus CAG-873. The sequence continues at coordinate 45,252 of CAYWAM010000002.1, read as the reverse complement.
AATACTTATCAAAAAAAGTAAAATTTGCACCTTTTAAGAATTATGCGTAACTTTGCAAGGTAATACGTATATACTACTCAATCACATATTTAGCATGAAAGTATTCAATAGAGCTTTGATTGGAATTGGCCTAATAACCCTTGCAAGTTGTAGTGCATCGAAAAAAGTGCCGTATCTTGTTGATGCAGAGAACCTACCATCTGACGTGCTCGCTCAAAGCACACACGTAAACGACCCCACATTGGCCCCTGGCGACCTTCTAAATATAGAAGTAACATCTAGCGACATGCAGTCAGTCGTGCCATTCAACAAGGGTATGTACGTGTTAGAAAACGGCACGATTGGACGCGCCGCTATGACAAGTAACAACTACTCGTCGAATCTTGACGTATCAACCGATTATTATTTAATTAACCAGGACGGAACTATCGACTTCCCGGTTCTGGGCACTCTGAATGCTGCCGGTAAAACAAAACTTGAGCTTGCCCAAGAAATCACCGACGCTATTTTCCCGCAATACGTCAAAGATAAACCGAAAGTTGAAATTCGATTGATGAACTTCCGAGTGATTGTAACCGGTGCGGTTAAGAACCCCGGCATTTATCAAAGTCACAACGAACGAATGAACTTTTTCGAAGCTATTGCTCTGGCCGGCGACCTCGACATCAAAGGCGACCGCGAGAATATACTACTTTATCGCACAAATAGCGACGGCACACGCGAAGTTCATAAAATCGACATCCACGACCGCAACTTTTTGTTATCACCCTATTTCGGTCTACAGCAAAACGATATTATATACGTAGCTCCTAATAAATCTATGGCAGCTAACGCATGGCAGCTCAACCCGGGCGTGTCGGCCACCATCACCTTCGTAGGCGGCATTTCATCGCTCGCTTCTCTTGTTATTGGCATCATCAACCTCACCAAGGATTAATCACATGTCGGAAGAACTAAAATCACGAATTGGCGAAAACCAAGGCCCTATTGAAGACGTTATTGATACCACTGGCCTTCTACTCGACTACCTGGCAAACTGGAAGTGGTTTGTTATCAGCGTAATCTTGTGCATCATTGGTGCATATTTCTACATTGCCACCATCGTACCAACATATCAAGTTAACGCTTCGATTTACCTCAATAGCGATACTCAGTCGAAAGATGCGTTCTCTCTCAACCCGGAGAATCCGCTTCTCAACATGAAAAATTTCATAGACGAGACTGAGCTCGAAATTCTGAAGTCACGTAACAACGTTATAAAAATTGTCGACTCGCTGCAAATGGCGTATTCTTACTGGCGTGTAGGAAGCTTGCGCAACACACCTCTTTACAATGACCATGCCATTGAAGCCGAAATGGACTCTATCTCGCTTTATGCTCTAGAAGAGCCGATTAAAATAACAGTCGCAAACGCCGGTAATGGGAAATACGACATAGAAGCATCTACGGTTTTCAACAAAATCGATGAAGAATTCTCAGCCAAAGACGTAACACTTCCCTACACCATTGACCTCACTTGCGGTTCTGTGACAATAAGCCGCGTAGCACAAGTACCCGAATTCGAAGATGCTGAAAAAGTAATCGTTCGCAGCCCTCGAATTGTCGCAAAAGAACTATCGAAAGGCCTAAATATTGAATTTGCAGAAAAGGCTTCGACTATCGTACGCATAACCTACGACACCCCGATACCTCGCCTCGGTAGCGATGTGCTTAACACACTTGTCGAATTCTATAACCGACAAATCCTTGCAGACAAAAATCAGTCAGCACTACAGACCGAAGCATTCATTCTCGACCGCTTGGTAATGATTAACGACGAACTGCGCGACGTAGAACAGCGCCTGCAGGAATATCGCCAAGCCCACAATATCTCTGACCTTAATTTACAGATGTCGTCTGACCTTGCCACGACTAAGTCTACACAAGGTCAGCTTGCAGAAATAGACGCAGAAGAATTATTAATCAAAGACATCGAAAACACAGTTCGTCAAGCCAACAATTACGACCCGCTGCCGGCTGTGACGACCAACGAGACCCTCAATCAGGTTATAGTAAGATATAACCAGAAAGTGAGCCGTCTGACTCGTATGCTCGAATCTTCTACCAAAGACAACCCGCTGGTGCGCACTCTCCAAGAAGAACTCACTCGCGATAAAAGCGACATCTTGCAGAGTTTAGCATCTGTAAATAAGGGTATTCAAGCTCGTCGCAGCAATGTTGCCGCCATCGAAAGCCGCAGCATGAGCAAGCTCTCTTCATTACCTCCCGTCGACAAGGGCCTGCAAGAAATCTTCCGCGAACAGCAAGTCAAGGTCAACATCTACACCTTCTTACTCCAAAAACGTGAAGAAATAGCCCTGCAAAAGACAATGGCTACTCCGACAGCTCGACTCATCGACGACCCCAATTCGGAAGAACCCATCAGCCCGCGTCGCATGGTTATCTACTTCCTGGCCTTGATACTCGGCCTTGCCATTCCCGCCGGCATCATATTCCTCAAGCGTTTCTTCTTCCCTGTATACAAAGACCAAGAAGAGCTGCAGCGTCTGACAAACGTTCCAATCATCGGTGAAATATCGACCTACAACGCTAAAGATGACAGCAAATTTGTTGTCGGACGTAATGTGGCGACACCTATTGCCGAGCTATTCCGCCTACTACGCAACAACATTGGCTTTACCAAAAACGGAGCGTCAAAGAAGGTCATCATGCTCACCTCATCTATTTCAGGTGAAGGCAAGACATTCGTAGCCACAAACCTAGCGCTGACATATGCACTAACCGGCAAGAAAGTTGTCGTTGTCGGTATGGACATCCGACGCCCGGTGCTCGCTCACAGATTCGGTCTCAACAACCAGCAAGGTGTCACAACATACCTTACCGGCCAAACTACCGACATTAATTCATTAATCAACCAAAGCACCGAGAACGAGAACCTCTACATTCTACCGGCAGGCCCGATACCGCCCAACCCCAACGAACTCCTTCTCAGCGAGAACATGAAGCGCCTTATCGCTACACTACGCGAGAACTTCGACTATGTGATTATCGACACCGCTCCTATCGGACTCGTATCGGACTCGTTCTTAATCATCCCCTACTCTGATATTCAGCTTTACGTAACCCGCGCATCGTACTCTACAAAGAATTGCCTCAAAGTTATGCACCAAGCTATCCGCGATAATCGTCTTAGCGACCCGTATATCGTGCTCAATGGCGTAGACATCACTTCAGGCTCGTACTCATATCGCAAATATGGCTACTATTCGCACAACACGAAGAGCACATACGGCTACGGCTACTCAAGCAAAACGAAATAATCAGATACTTATCTAAATACTCATAAAATAGCCTTGCGCAATATTGCGCAAGGCTATTAATTTATTTACCTAAAAGGGTATTTAGCCGAAGGCATCGGCACCATGTTTCTGGCAACTTTATCATACTACAGCACTGTGCTAGCCAGGCCAAGCATTGGCAAGCTCGGCCTCGTGCTGCTTCTTACATTTTTCTTTGTACTGGTAATCCTCGGGGCTACTGACTCGCGTGTATCTCACACAAAATTTGTCGGCCACTTATTTTATTCAAACTCTAGAATTCCAAGGGCTGAGGCTTTACCAAGCATTTCGGCCAATATACGTTTGAGATCAGTAGCCGGTGTCGTCACACCATCTATTACCGGCTCTGAGATCACATCACATATCTGACCGACATGAGCGAGCATTCTATCAGACTTGTCGCCGTAAGCGCCAAGCAGAAAACCGGTCAATGAGAGTAGCGAAGTGCCTAAGTCGTGTGTCTCGTCGTTGAGAGGCAAAGTATCAATCGCCGACATTTCGGTAATCAAAGTCGTTTGCAACAATGCTGCAAAAGCACCGCGACAACCATCGCGTTCGACAATTCCGCAAATATCAGCCGTGCACAGCGAAAGCAAAGCACACGAAAGAGCCTGAACAGGAGCCGAGGCCATCAGCAAACAACGGACATGCGTATCCGCTGCAACTAATAAATCTATGACAGCAGCATCCGTCGCAGAAAAAGCAACTTTTGCCAATTCAGACTCCGGACGCGAAGTTCGCTTCAGAGCCGCATCCGCACTCGCCAAAGCTTCTGCCGAAAGGCGCAATGCCGAATCAATATCGCCGGCTGACAAACGCGCAGCCGTCTCATCAAGTAATGATTTAATATTATCTTCCATAGCGACGTCAAAGTTACAAATAATCACGCAAATGAAAAAATCACGGCCACACATAAGGTAATGCGCGAATAAATTGTTAACTTTGCACTGATGTTAGGAATTAAACGACTCGACACATTTATGCTTCAGCGGTTCTTGCCGCTGTTGATTATGACATTCTTTATCTGCCTATTCATCGTGCTGATGCAATTCTTGTTTCGCATGATTGACGACTTGGTGGGCAAAGGACTCAGTTTTGACGTATTAGGCGAACTGTTTTTCTACGCAGCTCTCACCATGGTGCCCACCGCTCTGCCTCTGGCCGTGTTGCTGGCATCGCTAATGGTATTCGGCAATCTTGGTGAAAAACTTGAACTGACGGCAATGAAAGCCGCCGGCATTTCATTGTTTAGAATAATGCGCCCACTCATTATCTTAATGACCTTCATAGCCATCGGCGCATTTTTCTTCCAAAACAACGTTCTGCCGGTAGCGCAGTCGCGAATGTGGACACTAATGTTCTCAGTACGACAAAAAACTCCCGAAGTCGAAATTCCTGAAAAATCATTCTACGACGAGATTCCTAATATGAATCTCTATATCGACCATAAGAACCCGGAGACGGGTATGCTATATGGCATGATTTTGTACGACCTAACCAAAGGCAACGAGAACGCACGCGTCATCTTGGCCGATTCCGGCAAATTCAGTTTCACAGAAGATAAGACTCGCCTGTTTTTGGAATTGCACCACGGCGAAATGTTCGAAAACCTCAACGACAACTCTTTAGGCTCAGGAACAACTGGATATATGCCTTTCCGCCGCGAAGGCTTCAGCAACAAGCAGATATACTTTCCGTTCGATGCCAACTTCAACCGAATGGACGAAAGCGGCATCCGGTCGCAGTACGTTGGCCAAAACATTAGCCAGCTACGCCAATCAATCGACTCTATAAGTCGCCGCGTCGACTCAATAGGTACCGTTTATAGCAACGACCTACTCATCACGCCATTCGTGGGCGTAACCACCCACCAAATCACCTACGACTCACTTCGACGCGGTGTCACGACACCGGTAAAAGTAGATACAAACGTTCAGAAGACTTTAGAGACAATGCCTCCTCTGAACCTCGACTCAGTATTTACCGCGCCTACCGCAGCCTACGCCAAGACATATTTAAGCCAAGCGTTGACTGATGCACGCCGTTCGCGACAGGAATTCGAATACCGAGCCCTGACACTGACCGAGCAAGCCAAATTGATGCGACGCCACGATATTGAAATGCAGCGCAAATTCACACTATCATTTGCCGTCCTTGTATTCTTCTTTATCGGTGCGCCCCTCGGTGCAATCATCAAGAAAGGCGGCCTCGGCACTCCGCTTGTGATTTCTGTATTCCTATTTATCATCTACTACATCTTCGATAACATGGGATATAAGATGGCTCGCGAAGGACGTCTCCCCGTATGGGAAGGCATGTGGCTCAGCACCGGCGTACTTTTACCTCTCGGCATATTCTTTACGTCAAAAGCAATCGACGACTCAGCCGTCTTCAATGCCGACGCTTACAAGCTATTTTTCAACCGCCTCATTGGCCGCTTGCCGAAGCGTACACTTGAACTTAAAGAGATTGTGATGAATGAAGTCGAAGCCCCGATAGCATTGCAAATGCTCGAAGACTTCAAAATTGCTATTAACGATGCTCGCCAAGCAATCAAACGTCGCGGCCTTTTTGCGCGAATCTTCGCACCTCGCGAATTAAGGAGCCTGCGCGACCATCTAAACGCCGTCGTAGAATACCTTTCGAACACGACAGACGCCCACGTCATAATATACTTGAACAAATATCCCTTCGAGCCAGCTTGTCGAAACATCGACACCGTGGCCGAAACAACAGACAAACTTCTGGCGTTATATACCCCGGATACTAAAATAGAAAATACTACCGATTAAGATATGGAAGAAAAAATACAGCTCGATAAAATCGAGGACGCAATTCACGACTTCAAAGAAGGCAAAATGGTGATTGTGGTCGATGATGAAGACCGCGAAAACGAAGGTGATCTCATTGTAGCCGCTGAGAAAATCACACCCGAGCAAGTGAACTTCATGCTCAAAAATGCTCGCGGCGTACTCTGCGCCCCTATCACGATTGATCGCTGTGAAGAATTGGGTCTTCCCCGCCAAGTCGACGACAATACATCCGTACTAGGCACCCCATTCACGGTCACCGTCGACAAACTCGAAGGTTGCTCAACAGGCGTAAGCATTCAAGACCGCTGCGCCACAATCCGAGCCCTCGCCGACCCCGCAAGCACACCGGCCACCTTCGGCCGCCCGGGCCACATCAACCCGCTGTATGCACAGCCTCAAGGCGTACTCAAGCGCTCAGGACACACCGAAGCAGCCGTAGACTTGGCACGCCTTGCCGGCCTAGCTCCTGCCGCCGCATTGATGGAAATCATGAGCGACGATGGCTCTATGGCCCGTCTCCCCGAACTTAAAGAACGCTCTCGCGAATGGGGCCTTAAGCTCATATCAATTCGCGACCTCATAGCCTACCGACTCAACAACGAACGTCTCGTAGAAATGGGAGTTGAAGTCGATATGCCCACAGCCTATGGCCACTTCCGCCTCATCCCCTTCCGTCAAAAAGACAACGGCCTTGAACATATAGCTATCATTAAGGGCAACGTGAGCAGCGATACTCCGGTCCTCGTTCGCGTGCACTCGTCGTGCGCCACCGGCGACATATTTGCCTCTAAACGCTGCGACTGCGGCGAGCAGCTTCACCGAGCCATGGAAATGATTGAAAAAGAAGGTTGCGGCGCTATAGTATACCTTAGCCAAGAAGGCCGAGGCATCGGCTTGATGGATAAAATCAAGGCGTACAAACTACAAGAAGAAGGCCTTGACACAGTAGAAGCTAATCTCCACCTTGGCCACGCTGCCGACGAGCGCGACTATGGCGTAGGCGCTCAGATTCTAAGCCTGCTTGGCATCAAGAAAATGAGATTGATGACCAACAATCCCGTTAAACGCCGCGGTCTTGAGGGCTTCGGATTAGAAGTCGTAGAAAACGTGCCCATCGAAGTGACACCCAACGAATACAACCGCCGCTATATGTCTACAAAAAAGACTCGAATGGGCCACGATTTATCTGAAGTGTAACATATACACATTTAATGAACCATATAGAAAAAGCGCTCTAATCGGAGCGCTTTTTCACAATTATACAACGGATAAAAAGCAACATTTCAAATAGATAATTGTTATTCTAGATAATACGCTGAACTCTTCCTTGTAAAATTCATAAAAATTTCGTACCTTTGCACGATAAAAGCATCTATTCGGTAATAAAATAAGATGAGACAGCTAAAAATTACAAAATCAATCACCAACCGCGAGAGCGCATCACTCGACAAGTATCTACAGGAAATTGGCCGCGAAGAGCTGATTTCTGTTGACGAAGAAGTAGAGCTCGCTCAGCGAATTAAACAAGGTGATCAAGCGGCCCTCGACAAACTGACCCGTTCTAATCTTCGATTTGTCGTATCGGTAGCAAAGCAGTACCAGAACCAAGGTCTGTCGCTCCCCGACCTTATCAACGAAGGCAATGTAGGCCTCATAAAGGCAGCTCGAAAGTTTGACGAAACCCGCGGATTTAAGTTCATCTCTTACGCCGTTTGGTGGATTCGCCAGTCGATACTTCAAGCACTTGCCGAGCAATCGCGCATCGTTCGTCTGCCGCTCAACCAGGTAGGTTCGCTCAACAAGATCAGTAAAGCCCTATCAAAATTCGAGCAAGAAAACGAGCGCCGACCTTCACCCGAGGAACTCGCTGAAAGTCTCGACGTACCAGTAGAAAAAATTGCTGACACTCTGAAAGTATCAGGCCGTCACATTTCAGTTGATGCTCCATTCGTTGAAGGCGAAGACAATAGTCTGCTCGACGTCCTCACCAACGACGATTCCCCCATGGCCGACGCCACTCTCAACCAGGAGTCACTATCAAATGAAGTTGACCGTGCTCTGCGTCAGCTGCACGAACGCGAACGCGAAATTCTGAAAATGTTCTTCGGCATCGGTTGCCAAGAAATGACCTTGGAAGAAATCGGAGCAAAATTCGAACTCACCCGCGAACGTGTTCGTCAAATCAAGGAAAAAGCAATCCGCCGCCTCAAAGGCCAAAAGAGCCGCTTGCTTAAATCGTACCTCGGTCAGTAATCCGAGATTCTTAAGACATTTTTCAAGAGGACTGTCCCTGCCCGGGATAGTCCTCTTTCATTATGCTCTTATCTTGAGCACTATATCAAACATGACTATCACAGATAAAAAAATAGCGTCCGCATTTGCAGACGCTATATTGTATATTAGCTATCACAATTCTACTCTTTCATCAGCCTCAGCCACTTGCGATAACCAAAAAGGGCTATCACAGTGTAGACCGCATAGAGCGATGCATATAGATATATACCTTTATACATGTAAAGACCGACGCATACGACGTCAACTATCATCCATGCAATCCACTGCTCTGCATACTTACGCGCCATCATCCACAATGCGACAATGCTAAGAGCCGTGGTAAAAGCATCCGGCACGGGTACGGTGCTATCAGTGAAGTGTACAAGTACATACCAAATTGATAACCAAACGATTCCGAAAGTCACAACACAGCCCACACCAACACGCCAGGGCAAGTGAGTGATGCGCAGCACGGGCTTCGAGGCTTCTTTGCGTCCACGCATTGTCCACGCAATGTAGCCATAAATTGCAATCGCTATATAGTAGATATTGATAGCAAAATCAGCATAAAGGCCTTTGCGAAAGTAAAGCCACATCGAAATCATAGGCATCACCACCGATGCAATCCACACTTGAGGCTTGGCATGATATTCAAGCACGAGATAAACGACCCCGATAAGGAATCCGAATATTTCGATGAAAAGGTCGAACGTCATATTTGTCTATAATTAATAATCAGAATGTAAGTCCAACAGTTCCCATCACATGACAAGTAGCCTGAGCTGCGAACCCGGCATAGCGATACACCTCAGGTGTTCCATCCTCACCAACTGTGTAGCCGGCCCCGGCATAACCATTGTTGAAGTATTCTTTATTGAAGATATTGTAAACGGAGAATGACAAGTTGAGTGCTTTCACACCTTTAATCTTCGTAAACTTATATCCTAAATGAAGGTCCGACACGCAGTAACTATCTAGCTTTGCCTCAGCCGAGCGGGCATTATTCATATATTGCGACGACACGTAGCGCGTGTTAAGCGACGCAGAGAAGTCACCTACATGAAAATTAAAAGCATTATTAAGAATAAAGTCAGGCGAGAAAGCAATCGGTGTATCACCACAATCAATAGAGATAGGGTTTGTCCACTCGTCTTCGTAGATATATTCTGTGAAATTTTTGATACGATTGCGCGAGAGTGTAGCATTAACACTCCAGTCGAACCAGCTGACCGGCGTCAATGCACCTTGCAGTTCTACACCCATTCGATAGCTATCGGGGACGTTGACGCTAAGAGCATTACCAGTGTCGGAAAGCTGACCTGTTACGACAAGCTGATCTTTGTAATCCATATAATACAGATTAACGCCTAAAGACAAGAAATTGTTAGCCCACGAGTAGCCGGCTTCATAGTCGAAAAGGCGCTCGGAAGTCGGATAATTAGTCGGGTCTCCATCTGTGAAATTATCGCGTACAGGCTCTTTCTGCGCTACACTCCACGATACAAAAGCACGATGCGCACCCGCAGTATATGTCAGACCGGCCTTAGGATTGAAGAAATCATAATTGCGCAAAACATCGAGCTGAGCAGGGCCATTGATATTATAGTCGAAATTATCGCTCACGCCACGAATCGAATACCGAATGTGACGATACTGCAAGTCAGCATAACCCGAAAGGCCACGGCCTAAATCTACGTCGGCACGACCATAAAGATTAGTGCTGAATTTACGACCGACATTGTTGTAGTATTCTTGGAGTGGATTGATAGCACCCACATAATTGCGCACCCAAGCCACGCGGCCGAAGTGAATGCCACGATGCCAATTGGCAGCTCCGCCAATCACCGCATTGAGGCGGTTGCCGGCGTAGTTCAAACTGAACATTCCGCCCCCGAAATCGTTGTCGTTGTATTTCAGACGAATGAGGTCGCTTTTCTTAACCAGCTCACCCTCGGCGTTGTAAAATGGCTCGAGACCATATTCAGTCAGCGTACGACGTGTTTTGTATTGATTATAATAACCATCACCTTTAGTGTAATGAAGGGTGAGGTTGAGTCGCCAGTTATCACTCAAACGCTGAGCACCGACAAGCTGAAAGTGATGTTGTACGAAGTGGTCAAATTGATCGCGATAGTATGCCGTAGAACCGTCATCAGCGGTATATTCACCGCATGGATTGTAGCGTCGGCCGTATTCGGCCATTTGTTCTTTTGAAGCATAGTCCCAAGCCATGTAGGTCTGCTCTTTGCCACCGAACGCTATCAAGCGCACCATAGTATTGTAGTCGGAATACGACAACTGCCCCATATAGCTCCACAGTTTGGAGTAGGCACGGTCAATATAACCATCCGAGCCTATATGCGAGATACGAGCATCGACGCTCCAGTGGTCACCGAAAAGACCGGAGTTGACTTTTACAGTTTGACGGTTTGAATTGTAAGAACCATACGAAGCGACGACTTCGGCCGATGGGTCATACGACGGAGCATCCGTAATCATGTTGATACTTGCACCAAAGGCACCGGCGCCGTTGGTCGACGTGCCTGCCCCGCGTTGAATCTGTATATCGCGAAGAGACGAGGCCAAGTCGGGCATGTTTACCCAATATACATTGTGACTTTCTGCATCGTTGATTGGCACGCCATTAGCAGTGATGTTAATACGCGAAGGGTCTGTGCCACGCACACGGATAGCTGAATAACCTATGCCACCACCGGCATCGCCGGTGACAACAATCGAAGGAGTTGAGGCAATCATAAATGGAATGTCTCGACCTTCGTTAGCCGCGTCTATATCTGCAGCCGAGAAGTTGGTAAAGGCCACAGGCGTGCGGTCGTTGGCACGGTTGGCCACGACTTCGACGTCGTTTAGGTTAATCACTGAGGAATCAGCCACGGCAGCATCCGTCTGGGCGGCATGCATAGTGGCGGGCACAGCAGCTACTATAGCCACTACGCCTTTCAGAAGTTTTTGCTTCATCATTTAATTTTCTCTACGCCGGTACTAACCGGTTCAGGTTCAAAGGGTATAATCTCAGCTCTCGACAGGCTAGGCCGCCGAGCGCACCCCTAATTATATGTTAATGAACTCACGACTCAGAAGCTACCATGCTTCAAAAGTCGATGCAAAGTTACTAACTTTTCTTATATAAGCAAAGAAAAAAAGCTTCCGGAGCCATTTTTCTCTCCGGAAGCTTTTATATGACTGTGAATAAAATTAGAGTTTCGAAACGATGTCCTTAGTGTCAAGAGCAATCATAAGTTCCTCATCAGTAGGAATTACACAAACCTTCACCTTCGAATCAGCGCTCGAGATGACGGCTTCCTCACCCTGAATCTTATTTGCCTCGGGATCGATTTCAACTCCGATAAACTTAAGCGGCTCGCAGACATCGGCACGCAGATGAATCTGGTTTTCACCAACGCCACCGGTAAAGACGATGATATCAACACCGCCCATTTCTGCAGCATAAGCACCGATGTATTTGATGATGCGATGCTGGTACATTTCCAGACCGAGACGAGCTAATTCGTTGCCTTCCTTAATCGCAGCATCGATTTCGCGCATATCGCTCGAGATACCGGTAAGTCCGGCCATACCACTCTCCTTATTGATGATTTTTTGCATCTGCTCAGCAGTGTAGCCGTGCTTAAGCATAAGGAATGTCAGCACACCGGGATCAACGTCGCCGACGCGAGTACCCATCATAAGGCCTTCGGTCGGAGTCAAGCCCATTGACGTGTCGACACTCTTGCCATTAACGATAGCTGTGATTGAGCCACCGTTGCCGATATGGCAAGTAATGATTCGCTGCTTGGTAATATCTACACCAAGGAATTCGCATACACGCTGCGACACATAGCGGTGGCTGGTGCCATGGAAACCATAGCGGCGCACGCCATCTTCTTTATAGAACTTATAAGGAAGAGCATACATATATGCCTTGGCGGGCATAGTCTGATGGAAAGCAGTATCGAAAACGCCTACCTGGGGTACACCGGGCATAAGCACGTCGATAGCTTCAACGCCAGTCATATTGGCCGGGTTGTGAAGCGGAGCCAAGTCGTAGCATTCACGCACCTTTTCCTTAACTGCTTCGTCAATAAGAACACTCTTAGTGAACTTCTCAGCGCCATGCACCAGACGGTGACCTACAGCATCAATTTCATCAAATGACTTCAAGCAGCCCCACTCAGCATCAGTAAGCAAGCTGAGAATAGCCTTAATCGAGCCCTTGTGGTCGGTCTGGCCGAGTTCGATGATTGCTTTCGAACCGTCGGGACGTTTATACTTCAAGAAACCACCGGGGAGTCCGATTTTCTCGACGCCACCTTCGGCAAGTGTATTTCCATTATCGGTTTCAATCAGCTTGTATTTTACAGAGCTGCTACCCGAGTTGAGAACGAGAATTTTCATGTGGTACTAGATTATTTGTTTGACTTGGCGCCAATTGCCTGGCAGCAAGTAAGAATAATTGTCTTGTAGATATCTTCGGGGAAGCAGCCACGCGAGAGGTCGCTAACAGGCGCTGCAAGACCCTGCAGGATAGGACCAACAGCCTGTGCACCGCTGATACGCTGAACGAGCTTGTAGGCGATGTTGCCAACTTCGAGCGAAGGGAACACGAGGACGTTAGCATTACCATTAAGAATGCTATCAGGAGCCTTCTTATGGGCAACCGAGGGCACGATTGCAGCATCAGCCTGCATTTCGCCATCGATAATCAAGTTAGGAGCAATAGTGCGAGCGTGCGCGGTAGCTTCGATGACCTTGTCGACACGTTCGTGCTTAGCAGAACCCTTGGTCGAGAACGAAAGCATAGCTACACGAGGTTCGATACCCGCCAAGTTGCGTGCGGTCTCGGCCGAGCATACAGCAATTTGAGCAAGTTCTTCGGCATTCGGATCAGGCACAACAGCGCAGTCGGCGAACACGAGAACGCCATCCTCGCCATAAGGGCTACCTTCGGGCAGCAACATCAGGAACGCGCCCGAAACAACGCTGATACCCGGACGAGTCTTAATTACCTGGAAGGCTGCACGAAGCACATTGCCGGTGGTGTTCTGTGCACCGGCCACTTCGCCATCAGCATCGCCGGCCTTTACCATAAGGCAAGCGAGGAATAGCGGATTAGCAGCAGTCAGACGCGACTGCTCCTCAGTCATTCCCTTGTATTTACGGAGCTCATAGAGCAGCGGAGCGTAGCGATCGATAACCTCCTTGTCATGAGGATCGACAATTGAGGCTTTATCGATGTTCTGAAGGTTCATCTCTACAGCCATTCGCTTGATTTCTTCGCTGTTACCAATGAGAATAATGTCGGCGATATCTTCGGCAAGGATGCGGTCGGCAGCAGTTAGTGTGCGCGACTCTGTACCCTCGGAAAGCACGATACGCTGACGGCTTCCCTTGGCCTTTTTCGTAAGATTATCAAACAAGTTCATACAAATGGATTTATGTTGATCTATAAAAATTCTGTGTTTAGACTACAAAATTACTAAAAAGTTTCTTATTAAAAAAACATAATATGGTTTTGCCAACTTCAACGCTGATATGTGGCTAATAGCCCCAAAGCGTTCCGTAATTTTGACTGGAAGTCATCAACTATTTTACACAGCTTAAAAATAACGAAGGCCTCCTCCGTCAAGGAAGAAGCCTTTGTTGTTTCTGGCAATCAGAGACGTGTTATTTAACACGACGCTCTTTGATACGAGCCTTTTTGCCGGTGAGGCCACGCAGATAGTAGATCTTAGCGCGACGAACCTTACCATACTTGTTGACGGTAATAGAATCGATAAACGGCGATTCGATGGGGAAGATACGTTCAACGCCGATGTTTTCGCTCATCTTGCGAACAGTGAAGCGCTTCTTGGTGCCTTCGCCAGAGATGCGGATAACAACACCGCGATACTGCTGAATACGTTCTTTGTTACCTTCTTTGATGCGGTAAGCCACCGTGATGGTGTCGCCGGGGCCGAAGTCGGGATGCTGCTTGCCGGTAGCAAAAGCTTCTTCGGCAACTTTAATCAGGTCCATTGTAAATTGATATTTAGAATGTTAAATAATTGCGCAATATACGCGAGCTACGTGTCTACGCCAGAGATTACGCCTTTTCGGGCGCAAAGTTAACACTTTTTTCGCTATCTCACAACCTTTTCGCTCAACTTTTCAACAAAAAAAGCTAGCTAATACGGCTCCAATCGACATTTCGACTGACTGTCTCAGCCAAAGCACGAGCGAAACCGGCATTTTGCGACGACGTGAGGTCAGGGTCAGCGTCGAGCAATTTCTCAGCTGCATTGCGCGCCATTTGTATAATCTGCCCATCCGTAGCCAGATTGGCGATTTTCAAATCAAACGGAATACCACTCTGCATGGTTCCTTCGATATCGCCCGGGCCTCGAAGGCGCATATCGGCTTCAGCGATAACAAACCCGTCAGTGGTCGATGTCATAATCTCAAGGCGCTCTCGCGTCTCCTTCGCTATCTTATATTTTGTCATTAAGATGCAAAACGACCTGTCGGCTCCACGCCCCACACGTCCTCGCAATTGGTGAAGCTGCGACAAGCCAAAGCGCTCGGCATTCTCGATAACCATAGTAGTAGCGTTCGGCACATTTACACCGACTTCAATCACAGTAGTAGCCACCATAATCTGAGCTTCTCCTGCGGCAAAAAGACTCATCTGAAAATCTTTTTCAGCCGGTTTCAAACGTCCGTGAACGAAGGCCACTCGATAGTTGTTAAATATCTCACAAATCTGGTCATAGCCCTCGGTCAACGACTTAAGTTCGAGTTTATCATTCTCGTCGATAAGTGGATATACAATATAAGCCTGACGCCCCTCGCGAAGTTGAGCACCAATGCCACGATAGACTTGGTCGCGCTGCTCATCATAGCGAAGCAATGTGGTGACCGGCTTACGTCCGGGCGGCAACTCATCAATCACCGACACGTCGAGGTCGCCATATACGGTCATAGCAAGTGTTCGAGGTATCGGAGTTGCAGTCATCACAAGGATATGTGGCGGAATCTCGCTTTTTCGCCACAAGCGTGCGCGCTGCTCTACACCAAAACGATGCTGCTCATCAATTACTGCAAGGCCGAGATGCGAAAATTTAACTTGATCTTCAATAATAGCATGTGTGCCTACAAGGATATGAAGCGAGCCATTAGCTAGTTGTTCATGTATTTCGCGACGTTCGGCTGTGCGAGTCGAGCCGGTGAGCAACCGCACATTAATACCGATTTTTGCCACAAGGCCCCGCAGCGTCTCATAATGCTGTGTCGCAAGAATCTCGGTAGGTGCCATCAAGCAAGCTTGATAGCCATTGTCGAGAGCTAATAGCATTGCCATCAGAGCCACTAGAGTCTTGCCCGAACCTACATCGCCTTGAACCAAGCGGTTCATCTGGCGTCCGGTGTTTACATCGGCTCGTATTTCCTTAACTACACGCCTCTGAGCATTGGTGAGTTCAAAAGGCAAGCATTGTTCATAGAAGGCATTAAAGAAATGCCCTACCCGACTAAAGTGATATCCGGCAGTCTGCAAGCGCCTACGCCGATTTCGACGCAGCATATCGACCTGTATATAAAAAAGCTCCTCGAACTTCATTCGTTCGCGAGCTCGCTGCAAATCAGCAGGCGACGAAGGACGATGCAATTCACGGATAGCCTTATCAAGCGGCATAAGGCCAAGAGCAGCGACGGTCGATGGCGGTAGAGTCTCGCGCAGCTGCGGCAGCGTATCGAGCACGCCTCCAATCCACTGAAAGAAATTGCGAGAAGACACGTTGCGATTGCGCAGAGTTTCGGTCAGCGGATACACTCCGCGCATGCCGAGCTGTTCCATTGCCTTTTGACTCGTATCTACTTCAGGATGCGTCATCGACCAACGGCCATTGAAGACCGTAGGTTTGCCAAAAAGTATATAATCAACTCCGGTGTGTAGCGATTGGCGAATTTGCTTAATAGAGCGAAACCAAACGACTTCAATCGCACCTGAGCCGTCAGTAAAAACTCCGACTAGACGCATTTTGGCGCCTTCGCCGGCAATACTGAAGCCTACAAAACGACCTTTAAGCTGCACCGAGCCAACATCCGGCGTCAGATCGCGAATGCTATAAATCGACGTGCGGTCGATGTAGTTAGTCGGGAAATGGTGCAACAAGTCGTAGACCGTGCGGATGCCGAGTTGTTTTTGAAGTAGTTCGGCTCGCGCAGGTCCAATACCTTTTACATATTTTATTTCTTTATGGCGGAGCGAAATCATAGAGCACCGTGCGCCAACACCGCTTCGGCAATTGCAATATCAGCCGGATTCGTCACTTTTAAATTATACGGAGAACCGTCGACCAGCACAAGCTTGTCGAAGCCGGCCGCTTCCATCACCGATGCATCGTCGGTGAAGACACCGCCGTCGCACCGCGAATATGCATCTAATAGCAAAGCAGCGCGAAAGGCTTGAGGCGTCTGTACGGCTCTATAATTCGAACGATCGACAGCCACCGAACGCGAGCCTGAAATATCACGAATTGAATCCGTAACAGGCACCACGGGCAAAGCGCCATCTACTGACGAATCTTCAAAAGCGGCAGACAGAGCTTGAATCATCGCCACAGAAGGGAATGGGCGTGCACCATCGTGCACCATGACCAAGTGGTCATTCGCCACGTCGACAATCGACAAGGCATTGCGGACTGATTCCGTACGCGTACTACCGCCGGAAACGACCGTGGGAGAATCGAAGTTATAGAAGTGACACAAGTCGTTCCAGCGATTGATTTCCGAACCTGACAGCACTAAAATATGCTCTGCCTCGGGCAATGCACTACGCAGATTATCAATGGCTCGCATCACTACGGGGCGACCTGCAATTTCACAGAACTGCTTGGGCAGCGGCCCGCCGAAACGGCTACCGCTGCCAGCAGCTACTGTAATAATAGTAATTTTTCGATTTCCTGACATTTACCAGGCGAAAATAGGATATTCGGTCATCATAGCATTGACCTTAGCACGTACACGTTCGATGTTGGCCGCATCTTCAGGAGCCGACAGAACGCAGTCGATGAGTTCAACAATTTCACCCATCATCGGTTCTTTCGCACCGCGAGTGGTGATTGCCGGCGTACCGAGGCGAATACCCGAAGTCTGGAACGGCGAACGAGAATCGAAGGGTACCATGTTCTTGTTGGCTGTAATATCGGCATCAACAAGCACCTTTTCGGCAACCTTACCTGTCAGTTCGGGGAACTTAGAGCGAAGGTCCACAAGGATGCAGTGATTGTCGGTACCACCCGAAACTACGTCGTAGCCCTTATCTATCAGAGCAGCAGCCATGGCCTGTGCATTTGAGCGCACTTGCTGCTGATAAACCTTGAACGACGGATCGAGAGCTTCGCCAAACGCCACAGCCTTACCGGCAATGACGTGTTCGAGCGGGCCGCCCTGTACGCCGGGGAATACGGCAGAGTCAAGCAATGCCGACATCATCTTAACCTGGCCCTTAGGAGTGGTCTTACCCCAAGGATTTTCAAAATCCTTGCCCATGAGGATGATACCCCCGCGCGGACCGCGCAGAGTCTTATGAGTAGTTGAAGTGACAATATGTGCATACTTCAAGGGATTCTCAAGAAGGCCGGCTGCGATAAGGCCTGCAGGGTGAGCCATATCGATGAGCAGGATAGCTCCTACAGCATCGGCAATGGCACGCATACGAGCATAATCCCATTCGCGAGAGTAAGCGCTGGCACCACCTACAATCAGTTTCGGCTTAACGCGCATAGCGGTTTCCTCCATGTGGTCATAATCCACAAGGCCGGTTTCGCGATCTACATTGTATTCAACAGCATTGAACACTAAGCCGGAAAAGTTGACTGGGCTACCATGGCTTAAGTGGCCACCGTGGCTCAGGTTGAGGCCCATAAAAGTGTCGCCAGGCTGCATGCAAGCCATGAAGACGGCCATATTGGCTTGTGCGCCCGAGTGGGGCTGCACGTTGGCATATTCTGCTCCAAAAAGTTGTTTCACACGATCACGAGCGAGGTCTTCGACAAGGTCTACTACACCGCAACCGCCATAGTAACGATGACCGGGATAGCCTTCGGCATACTTGTTGGTCAAGCACGAGCCCATTGCATGCATCACAGCGTCGCTTACAAAGTTTTCAGAGGCGATAAGTTCTACGCCTTTGAGTTGGCGCTGGTGCTCACGTTCGATGAGCTCAAAAAGTCTGGTATCTTTTTCCATTTTTATAATTGATGGTTGTTATTTCTTTTTACGAACTGAAAAGCCGAAATGGCCCAGGTAATCACCCAATCCGAAATATGCGCCATGGCTATAGCTCAGCAGGCCGGCCTTGTCAAGACGAAACTTTCCGGTATCGGCCTCAATTAGGCTATCATCAGCCAATACGTTTACTACATCAGCCACAAACATATCATGACTGCCAAGTTTCACTATTTCGCGAACACGGCACTCTATCGACAGGGGTGATTCGGCAACTGACGGACAACTTACTGCCACCCCGGCTTCCGGGGTTAAACCGGCCAAAGCCCATTTGTCGCAGTCGCGCCCCGAACGCACACCGCAGAGGTCGGTAGCGCGTGCCAAATCGGCCGTAGTAAGATTAACCGTAAATTCCATCGACTCGCGAATGATATCATAAGAATATCGCTCGGGGCGAACCGAAATATATAGCATCGGCGGATTAGTACAAATCGTACCAGTCCATGCCACGGTAATCAGATTGCTGCGCCCGTCGGCCGATGCACAGCTGACGAGTACTGCCGGCAGCGGGTTGAGCATAGTCCCCGGCTTCCAGCTTACCTTCATAAGATTTTTGCGTCGGCGCCGCTGACGGCGTGATTACAATAATGGCAACGAATAACCACGGGCTGACGGCTTACGACATCAAAGCGGGTATCCATCGGCTCGTTATTGGTGATACACTTCGGGTTAGCACAGGTCACGATGCCTTTTATGCTATCAGGCAGTTCGATTGGGCGCTTCTCCACCACTTCATAATCACGAATGATGTTAACCGCCGCCTTGGGGGCAATCAGCGCGATTCTGTTGAGCGTATCGTCATCAAAAAAAGTATCGGCAACTTTAATAATACCTTTTGAGCCTAGACGCTTACTAGCCAGATTAGAGCCGATAGTGACTGCATGCTCAGTGTTTTCAAGCCCTAAGATTCTGACAGCCTGAAATACAGCGCCCGAGGGTATGTGGTCGATTACAGTGCCGTTGCGTAGTGCCGCTACGGCAAGTTCTTTCTTATCGTTGTTCATAAACATCGAATTATTGAAGTGGATTTATGCCGAGTGCTCGCGTGATGATAGCCTGACGTGCATAGAGGCCATTGCGCGCCTGTTCAAAATAATAAGCCATAGGATTATCGTCGACATCGCGGTCAATTTCATTAACGCGTGGCAGCGGGTGCAAAATTCGCAGATTCTCGCGAGCATCTGCAAGCATCGAATTGTGCAGGGTATAAAGGTCTTTTACGCGCTCGTACTCCATGGGGTCGGTAAAACGCTCGCGCTGAACTCGAGTCATATATATTATGTCGCAATCCTTGATGACATCTGCCGAGAAATCTGATGTCTCGATGTACTCGATACCCTCACGATCACAGAATTCTTTATATTCGACAGGCATAGCCAACTCAGGCGATGATACAAAAATGAATCGAGGCTTGAAATACTTCATAGCCTGAAGCAGTGAGTGGACAGTGCGGCCATACTTCAAGTCGCCGACGAGCGCAATCGTAAGATTCTCAAGGCGGCCCTGTGTCTTATAGATTGAGTACAAATCAAGCATAGTCTGCGAAGGATGCTGATTAGCGCCATCGCCTGCATTGATAATGGGCACATCGGTCACTTCAGTGGCGTAGCGTGCTGCGCCTTCGAGATGATGACGCATCACAATTAAGTCTGCATAATTTGCCACCATCTTAATCGTATCCTTAAGCGATTCGCCCTTCGATGAAGACGAAGTACCGGGGTCAGAAAAACCAATAATACGACCGCCAAGACGATTGACCGCAGTCTCGAAGCTAAGACGGGTACGTGTCGAAGGTTCGAAGAACAACGTTGCAACGATTCGTCCGTCGAGAATCTTACTATCCGTATGCTCCTCAAAATAAGCAGCACGCTTAAGTAAATCCAGAATCTCTTCGCGCGATATATCGTCAATTGATACAAAGCTATTGTGATTCATCTCTGTAAGTTGTTATATATGAGTATTATAATCTTTTTCTAAATATAAAAATAAAGGGCGGAAATATCCCGCCCAGACATATCATAGTTTGCTTACTGTTCGAACATGAGTATAAAAATCAACAGAGTCAATCGCGTCGAGCCAATCAGCCGTATTTGTTTTAAAACTACACAGATGACCGACAACAAACGTCATAAAATTTAAATCTGTTTTTGCAATGCTCATGAATGACTGTGATTCTTTGCGCAAAGTTAGTAAATCTTTTTGATTATTTCAAAGAAGTTCTATAACGTTTTTTTATCGTTTACGTAATTGTGATAACTCTATGCAAAAAACGCGCACTGAGCTTGGCGACTCGCGAAAATTTATGTAAATTTGCGCTCAGACAAAACGCCACATAGCATAGTGCCCGGCCTACAGCCGGCTCCAGCTATTTGCCGAATAGCGATTCTAATCAAATTGCCATAGAAAGAAACCAAAATAAATCATGGAAAAACGCCTGATAGAATGTGTGCCCAACTTCAGCGAGGGCCGCGACCGCGCCATTATCGACGCTATCACCGATTCAATCAAATCTGTTGAAAACATAAGCTTGCTCGATGTCGACCCGGGCGAAGCCACCAACCGCACGGTAGTCACCTTCGTCGGTGAACCCGACGACGTGGTCGAAGCAGCTTTCCGCGGCATCAGCCGAGCAGCCGAGCTTATCGATATGCGACATCACCACGGTGCACACCCTCGCATGGGTGCTACCGATGTGTGCCCGCTCATACCCGTAAGCGGCATCACACTCGAGGAGTGCGCCGAGCTGGCTCGCAAACTAGCCAAGCGTGTAGCCGACGAACTCGGCGTCCCCACATATTGCTACGAAGCATCGGCCTACCGTCCCGAACGCAAAAACCTAGCCGTTTGCCGCGCAGGTGAATATGAAGCTCTGCCCGAGAAAATGGGCAGTGAAGAGAAAGGCCCCGACTTCGGCAACCGCCCATTCGACGAAGCTGCCGCTCGCACCGGCGCTACTACTATCGGCGCTCGCGATTTTCTTATCGCCGTAAACTTCAACCTCAACACCACCTCGACTCGCCGCGCCAATGCCATCGCATTCGACGTGCGCGAAAAAGGTCGCCCCATGCGCGAAGGCGGCAAGGTGAACGGTCGTCCGCTCAAAGATGAGAACGGAAACACCATCATGCAACCCGGCACACTCAAGGGTACAAAAGCCATCGGCTGGTATATTGACGAATATGGCATCGCACAAGTATCGATGAACATCACCGACATGGCGCAAACTCCGCTCCACGTAGCCTTCGACGAAGTGACACGCGCTGCGGCCGCTCGCGGCATCCGCGTGACGGGCACCGAAATCGTAGGCCTCGTACCGAAGCGCGCGCTCGTCGACGCCGGCAAGTATTACCTGGCTAAGCAGCAGCGCTCGGCCGGCCTGCCGGAAGCCGAAATCATTCGCATCGCTGTAAAATCAATGGGCCTCGACGAACTCAAGCCGTTCGACCCCAAAGAGAAAGTAATTGAATACATGATTGCCGACAACGCCGGCAATCAGCTCACCGATATGACCCTAAAAGCCTTTGCCGACGAGACAGCATCTGAATCGCCCGCACCCGGTGGCGGCTCGGTATCGGCCTATATGGGCACACTGGCTGCCGCCCTTGGCACCATGGTAGCCAACCTCTCGGCCCACAAAGCCGGCTGGGACGACCGTTGGGAGGAATTCTCAAACTACGCTGTCGAAGGTCGACAACTGCTCGACACTCTGACCGCACTAGTCGACGAAGACACCGCCGCCTTCGGCCGCATCATGGCCGCAATCGGCATGCCCCGCGGCACAGAACAAGAGAAGCAGGCACGCGCCGAAGCGCTCGAAGCTGCAACGCTCTACGCCACCGAAGTGCCTCTGCGCACGATGCGCACAGCTGCCGCCACATTCGACTTACTCGAACAGATGGCCAAGGAAGGCAATCCGGCTTCGGTATCTGACGCCGGCGTCGGCGCTATTGCTGCCGAAGCTGCAGTAGCCGGTGCTTTCTTAAATGTTAAAATCAACGCTGCCGGCCTTGCCGACCGCGCTGCTGCCGACCGACTAATCGGCGAAGCTACTGAAATTGCTGCCAACGCAGCGCGTCGTCGCTCCGAAATCGTAGCAATCGCCGACCAAATAATCGCACGCTCGTAAACTTTGAATTATATACCACAATATGACCATTGAAGAATTTCGCCGCGACATTTGCGCCGGCATACCCGAAATACTTCCACCGCCGCAACCCCGCGACGAATCCGTGAACCATGCGCCCCGCCGCAAAGACATCCTGACCGACGAGCAAAAAGAACTGGCTCTGCGCAATGCTCTGCGCTATTTTCCACCGGAAAAGCATGCCGAGCTAGCACCTGAATTTGCTCGCGAACTCGCCGAATACGGACGTATATATATGTATCGTCTGCGCCCGACGTATCCGATGTACGCTCGACCAATCGACTGGTATCCGGCTCGCTCGCGCCAAGCCGCCGCAATCATGCTTATGATTCAAAACAACCTCGACCCGGCCGTAGCCCAGCACCCGCATGAGCTTATCACCTACGGTGGCAATGGCGCTGTGTTCCAGAACTGGGCGCAGTATCGTCTGGTGATGAAATACCTCAGCGAAATGACCGATGAACAGACGCTCGTCATGTACTCGGGCCACCCGCTGGGCCTATTCCCGTCGCACGCAGGTGCGCCCCGCGTGGTGGTGACCAACGGCATGGTGATTCCAAACTACTCGAAACCCGACGACTGGGAGCGCTTGAATGCTCTCGGCGTATCGCAATATGGCCAGATGACCGCCGGCTCATATATGTATATAGGTCCGCAAGGCATCGTCCACGGCACGACTATCACCGTGCTTAATGCAGCTCGCGCTCTGCGTGGTTCCGACGACATCAGCGGCATGCTGTTCGTCACCGCCGGCCTGGGCGGTATGTCGGGCGCACAGCCCAAAGCAGCCAAGATTTCCGGTGTGGTGAGCATCACAGCCGAAATCAACCCGGCCGCCGTCGAAAAGCGCCACTCGCAGGGTTGGGTCGACGAAATCTTCTACGACGTCGACAAAGTAATCGACCGCGCATTGGCCGCTCAGGCAGCACGCGAAGCCGTGTCACTGGCCTACTGCGGCAACGTAGTAGACCTCTGGGAGCGCCTGGCCGAGCGCGGCGTCAAAGTAGACCTCGGCAGCGACCAGACTTCGCTCCACAATCCGTGGGCAGGCGGCTACTATCCGGCAGGCCTAACCTACGAAGAGTCGTTTGCATTGATGGCCGACGACCCCGCACGCTTTAAAGAAGCCGTGCAGAGCTCGCTGCGCCGCCACGTCGCCGCAGTCAATCGCCTGGCCGAAGGTGGCATGTACTTCTTCGACTACGGCAACGCTTTCCTGCTGGAATCGTCGCGTGCAGGCGCCGACATTGTCAAAGAGGATGGTTCGTTCCGCTATCCGTCGTACGTGCAGGCCATCATGGGCCCGCGCTTCTTCGACTACGGCTTCGGCCCGTTCCGCTGGGTGTGCACATCGGGCAAGCCCGAAGACCTGGCAGTCACCGACCGCATCGCTGCCGAAGTGCTGAGCGAGCTGCTCGAAACTGCGCCCGATGATATTCGCGGCCAGCTTGCCGACAACCTACACTGGATTCGCGAAGCCGGCCCCAACCACCTCGTCGTGGGCTCGCAAGCACGTATCCTATATGCCGACTCCGAAGGCCGCACTCGCATCGCTCTGGCATTCAACGAAGCAATTCGTCGCGGCGAAATCACCGCTCCGGTAGTCCTGGGCCGCGACCACCACGACGTGTCGGGCACCGACTCGCCCTACCGCGAGACCTCCAACATCACCGACGGCTCGCAATTCACCGCCGACATGGCCGTGCAGAACGTCATCGGCGACGCATTCCGCGGCGCCACATGGGTATCTATCCACAATGGCGGCGGCGTAGGCTGGGGCGAAGTAATCAACGGTGGCTTCGGCATGGTAATCGACGGCTCGGCTGAGGCTGACCGACGCATCCGCGAAATGCTCTTCTGGGACGTAAACAACGGCATCGCTCGCCGCTCGTGGGCCCGCAACAAAGGCGCTGTCGACGCTATCAAACGCCAAATGGCCGCCACTCCCGAACTCAAGGTGACTATCCCCTACCTTGCCGACGACGACATCATCAAGCAATCACTTAACCATTGATATCCTCATGATTCATTATATATCAGCCGAACGACTGACCATCGACCACGTAGCCGAAATCATCGAAAACGACTACACCTTAGCACTAAGCGACGACGCTATCCGACGCATCACCGCCTGCCGCGAGTACCTCGACCGAAAGATGGAGTCGGCCACCGAACCTATCTACGGCATCACGACCGGCTTCGGCTCGCTCTGCAACATCTCAATCGACAAAGACCAGCTGGCTACGCTGCAGCGCAACCTGGTAATGTCGCACGCTTGCAGCATCGGCGACCGCGTACCTCGCGAAATCGTCAAGCTGATGCTCCTGCTGAAAATCCAATCGCTCAGCTACGGCTACTCGGGTGTGCAGCTCGCCACCGTGCAGCGTCTCATCGACTTCTTCAACCTCGGCGTATATCCTCGCGTGTGCCATCAAGGCTCGCTGGGTGCGTCGGGCGACCTTTCGCCGCTGGCTTGCCTGAGCCTGCCGCTGCTCGGACTGGGCGACGTCGAATACAAAGGCGAGACTCGCCCTGCAGCTGAAGTGCTTGCCGAGCTAGGCCTCGAGCCCATCGAACTACAGTCGAAAGAAGGCCTCGCGCTGCTCAACGGCACTCAGTTCATGAGTTCATACGGCACATGGGCCATCATTCGTGCGCGCCGCATCAGCAAACTCGCCGACAAGATTGCCGCAATCTCGCTCGACGCGTTCGACGGCCGTATCGAGCCCTTCTGCGACCCGGTCAACGTCGTGCGCAACCACGCCGGCCAGATTGAAACGGCGCGTCGTATGCGCGCCTGGCTCGAAGGTAGCGAAATCATCAAATCGCCCAAGCAGCACGTGCAGGACCCCTACTCGTTCCGCTGCATTCCGCAGGTGCATGGCGCCGCCAAAGACACCATCAACTATGCTGCCAAAATCATGGAGGATGAAATCAACGCCCCCACCGACAATCCCACCGTATTCCCCGACCTCGACATGGTAGTGTCGGCCGGCAACTTCCACGGCGAGCCTATCGCGCTGCCGATGGACTTCCTGGCCGTAGCGCTGGCCGAACTCGGCAACATATCCGAGCGCCGCGTCTACTGCCTCATCTCGGGCAAGCGCAACCTCCCGTCGTTCCTCGTAGCCAAGCCCGGCTTGAATAGCGGCTTTATGATTCCGCAGTATGCTGCTGCCTCGATTGTCAGCCAGTCGAAGGGCCTGTGCTGGCCTGCGAGCTGCGATTCGATACCGTCGTCGCAAGGCCAGGAGGACCACGTGTCGATGGGTGCAAACGCAGCCACAAAGCTCCACACCATCGTTGGCAACACCACCAAGGTGCTGGCCATTGAGCTCTTCAACGCCGCTCAGGCCCTCGAATTCCGCCGTCCGCTCAAGACATCGCCTGCGCTCGAAGAGTGGATTGCCGAATACCGCCGCCACGTGCCATTCGTAGTCAACGACTCCGTGATGTATCCGCTGATCGAAAAATCTATTGAATTCATTACAAATGCCGCAGTTGCTGATTAAAAACATCGGGTTGCTGCGCGGCATCCTCCAACCGGGATGCGACCGACTACGCGGCCGACAGATGGACCACGTCGACCAACTCGCCGACGCATGGCTGACGGTCGAAGGCGGCAACATTGCCGCCTTCGGGCCGGCCGCTGAATGTCCGGCCGACGACCGTTTCGACCGCGTAATCGATGCACGCGGTGGCATCGTCACGCCCACGTTCTGCGACTCGCACACCCACATAGTCTACGCCGGTAGCCGACAAGGCGAATTCATCGACAAAATCAACGGCCTCACCTACGAAGAAATAGCCCGCCGAGGCGGAGGCATCCTCAACTCGGCCGACCGCCTTGCCAACACGACCGAAGACGAGCTCTACGCCGACGCTCGCCGACGCATACTCCAAGCCGCCGCCATGGGCACAGGCGCTATCGAGATAAAGAGTGGCTATGGACTCTCGCTCGATGCCGAGCTCAAAATGCTGCGCGTCATAGCGCGTCTGCGCCGCGACCTGCCGCAAATCGAGATTCGCGCCACCTTCCTGGGCGCTCACGCCGTGGGGCGCGCCTTCGGCAATCGCACTCAGGACTACGTCGACCACATCATCAACGACATGCTGCCGGCCGTAGCTGCCGAAGGGAATGCCGACTTTGTCGACGTATTCTGCGACACCGGCTTCTTCTCGCCGGAGCAGACTGCCGACATTCTCGTAGCCGCAGCCAAATTTGGCCTGCGTCCGAAGATTCACGCCGACGAACTTGCGCGTTCGGGCGGTGTCGAAACCGGTATTGCTCACCACGCACTCTCGGTCGACCACCTCGAGCGCATGGACGATGCGCAGATTGAAGCCCTGGCTGCCTCCGACACAGTGGCAACGATGCTCCCCGGTGCGTCATTCTTCCTCGGGATGCCCTACGCTCCGGCTCGCAAAGCCATCGACTGCGGATGCTGCGTAGCGCTGGCCTCGGACTGGAACCCCGGTTCATCGCCTTCAGGCTCGATGCCCTTCGTGATGGCTATGGGATGTATTAAGATGAAACTGACACCCGACCGTGCGTTCAACGCCGTCACCATCAATGCCGCCGCAGCTATGGACGTGGCCAACTCACACGGCTCTATTACCATCGGCAAAGCTGCATCGCTCATCATCTACAAGCCATACGTGCCCGACCCCGACTACATACCCTACGCCTACTCCGAGCCCTTAATCGCGACGGTCATCCTCCGCGGCGAAGAACTCCGCTAAAAATCACTCATACTTGGTCAGCTCAACCCTCTTTTTGAACATCTACCGGTTGAAAACATGGTATATACCAATCAACTGGCCTACTACGAAGCGATTGCCGCATCGACGAAAGGAGGCGAGTCAGGCCCTTTCATTGACTTCATGCTCAACGAAATACTTCAAACGTTGAGCAATAACATAAAGGCGACGGCACTCGATAAAGTACCCAATAAAGTACCCAATAAAGTACCCAATAAA
>CAYWAM010000002.1:0-17316 GCA_964456545.1 uncultured Bacteroides sp. | reverse complement strand
ATAAAGTACCCAATAAATCGGAGCTCGGCATACTTCGGCTTCTTCGTGAAAATCCTAGAATGACGCGAGCCGAGCTTGCAGTGAATTCAGGCCTAACCGATAACGGCATTAAAAAAATTATCGCGAAGCTAAAGGCTGAAGGTTGGATTGAGCGCCACGGCAGCAATAAATCGGGGTATTGGACGGTTTTGTATCGTTTTAGAGATTAATTTCTCACGTTTCGGCAAAGAATACGCAGGCAACGGCAATTTTTGCAGTTGGCTACGTCGCGGATTTTTTGTAACTTTGCAAAAATATTTTAAACAATCTGTTTTTTACACAAAATGAACGAATTACCCACCGTATATAACCCTTCTGAAGTAGAAGACAAATGGTATGCTTATTGGGTGGACAACAAGCTGTTCCACTCCGTACCCGACGCACGTGAACCCTACACCATCGTAATCCCGCCGCCAAACGTCACCGGCGTGCTCCACATGGGCCACATGCTCAACAATACCATCCAGGATATCCTCGTGCGCCGCGCACGTATGATGGGTAAAAACGCTCTCTGGGTGCCCGGCACCGACCACGCTTCGATTTCGACCGAAACGAAGGTTATCGCCAAGCTGGCAGCCGAAGGCATCAAGAAGACCGACCTCACTCGCGAACAATTCCTCGAACACGCTTGGGACTGGACTCGCAAGCACGGCGGCATCATCCTGCAGCAGCTCCGCAAGCTCGGCGCTTCGTGCGACTGGGACCGCACCGCCTTCACCATGGACGATCCCCGCAACGAAGCCGTCACCAAGGTCTTCTGCGACCTCTACGACAAGGGCCTCATCTATCGCGGCCTGCGCATGGTCAACTGGGACCCCAAGAACCTCACCGCAATTAGCGACGACGAAGTATTCTTCGAACAAGAGCAATCGAAGCTCTACTACCTGCGCTACTATCTGGCCGACGGCGAGCCCGCACCCGCTGCAGCTGCCGAAGGCGAGGTAATCCACGTCGACGAAAACGGCCGCTACTACGCAGTCGTAGCCACCACTCGCCCCGAGACCATCATGGGCGACACCGCCATGTGCATCAACCCCAAAGACCCGAAGAACCAGTGGCTCAAGGGTCGCAAGGTAGTAGTGCCTCTGGTGGGCCGTGTGATTCCCGTGATCGAAGACCGCTACGTCGACATCGAATTCGGCACCGGCTGCCTGAAAGTGACCCCGGCTCACGACAAAAACGACAACATGCTGGGCAAGAAGCACAACCTCGAAGTCATCGACATCTTCAACGACGATGCCACCATCGCCGAATGTGCCGGTATGTACGTGGGCATGGACCGCTTCGACTGCCGCAAGCAGATTGCTATCGACCTCGCCGAAGCCGGCCTGATGGAAAAGGTCGAAGACTACGTGAACAACGTAGGCCTGTCGGAGCGCACCAAGGTCGCTATCGAGCCCCGTCTGTCGCTCCAGTGGTTCGTCAAGATGCAGCACTTTGCCGACATCTCGCTCTCGCCCGTGCTCGACGACATCATCCGCTTCGTGCCCGAAAAGTACAAGACCACATACCGCAACTGGCTCGAAAACATCCAGGACTGGTGTATCTCGCGCCAGCTTTGGTGGGGCCACCGCATCCCGGCCTACTACTATAACGACCCGACCGACGGCCAGGAGAAAATCGTAGTGGCACCGACACCCGAAGCCGCGCTCGACAAGGTTCGCGCGCTCGACGGCTGCGCCGGCCTCAACGCCGACGACCTGCGTCGCGACGAAGGCGCACTCGACACCTGGTTCTCGTCGTGGCTCTGGCCCATCACCCTCTTCGACGGCATCAACAACCCCGGCAACGAAGAAATCAACTACTACTATCCCACAGCCACACTCGTCACCGGCCCCGACATCATCTTCTTCTGGGTCGCTCGTATGATTATGGCAGGCTACGAATACGTGGGCAAAGAGCCCTTCCAGAACGTGTACTTCACCGGCATCGTTCGCGACAACCTCGGCCGCAAGATGTCGAAGTCGCTCGGCAACTCGCCCGACCCCCTCGACCTCATCGACCGCTACGGCGCCGACGGTGTGCGCATGGGCATGATGCTCGCTGCCCCGGCCGGCAACGACATCATCTTCGACGAACGCCTCTGCGAACAAGGCCGCAACTTCTGCAACAAGATTTGGAACGCATTCCGCCTCGTCAAAGGCTGGACGGTCGACAACGCTGCCGAGCAGCCCAAGGTTGCAGCTCTGGCCATCGACTGGATGAAGGCTCGCATCAACGCCACTATCGAAGAAATCAACGACCTCTTCGACAAATTCCGCCTCAACGAAGCCATCATGGCTATCTACCGCCTCTTCTGGGACGACTTCTCGTCGTGGTACCTCGAAATGGTGAAACCCGCCTACGGCCAGCCCGTCGACGCTGCCACCATGGCCGCCACCACCGAATTCTTCGACCAGCTGCTGCGTCTGCTCCACCCCTTCATGCCCTTCATCACCGAAGAGCTGTGGCAGCACCTCTGCGAACGCGCCGAAGGCGAATCTATCATGTACGCCCAGATGCCCGCAGCCGCTCAAATCGACAATGCACTGCTCGACGACATTGCCCTGGCCAAGGAAATCATCACCAGCATCCGCGCCGTCCGCGCCAAGAAGAACATCTCGCCCCGCGAAGAGCTCACGCTCAACGTCATCGGCTCGATACCTGCACGCGTGGCCGACATCGTAGCCAAGCTTGCCAACGTAGGCCAGCTCAACCTCGACGCCGAGAAGGACGCCGCAGCTGCCTCGTTCCTCGTAGGCACACTCGAATTCAACATTCCGCTGGCTGCGGCCATCGACGTTGAAGCCGAAATCGCCCGCCTCGACAAAGAAATCGACTACCTGCAGGGCTTCAAAGCCTCAATCGAGAAGAAACTCTCGAACGAACGCTTCGTCAACAACGCTCCTGCTGCCGTGGTTGAAGGTGAACGCAAGAAACTTGCCGATACGCTCACCAAGCTTCAGGCTAATATCGCCACTCGCGATGCCCTCAAGAAATAATTTGCACTTCAAATAGCAAAGAAAACGTCCCTACTTCCGATCCAAATCGGACGTAGGAACGTTTCATTTTATATAAACACCTTATTATGTCATCTATCAGTCCCGAAAACATTCTCTTAGTTGGCTCGATTATCCTAATCGTAGGCGTAATCTTAGGCAAGTACATTTACCGCACCGGTCTACCATTACTTCTCATCTTCCTGCTCATCGGCATGGGATTTGGCTGCGACGGCCTCGGCATCCAGTTCAACGACATCCATTCGGCTCAGGTAATTGGCATGATTGCACTGTGCATCATCCTCTACTCCGGCGGCTTATCCACCAGCATTTCGTCGATTAAGCCCGTGATAGCCCCGGGCCTGGTCCTCAGCACGGTGGGTGTGCTGCTGACAACGCTCTTCACCGGCCTGTTCATCTTCTGGCTCTCGGGCATGTCGTGGACCAACATCCACTTTGCCCTGATGCCGTCGATATTGCTGGCGGCCACCATGTCGTCGACCGACTCCGCATCGGTCTTCGGCATCCTCGGCTCGCAGAAAGTGCATCTGAAGCACAACCTACGCCCGATGCTCGAGCTCGAGAGCGGCTCCAACGACCCGATGGCCTACATGCTCACCATCATCCTCATCGATGCGATTCAGCTCGACCAGTCGCTGTCGGCCCTGACTATTCTCGGGCAGCTCGGCTTGCAATTCGGCGTCGGCACGGCACTAGGCTTCGCCATGGGCTACGGCTCGCGCGCCCTGGTCAACCTCTACCGCCGCATCGGCAATCAGCGCGAGGACAGCGGCCAAGCCACTGCCATGAGCGCCATCATCCTGCTGGGCTGCGTATTCTTCACCTTCACCCTCACCCAAGACCTCGGCGGCAACGGCTACCTGGCCGTCTACCTCTCGGGCATCATCATCGGCAACTCCAAGATACCCCACGGCCGAGGCATCTCGAAATTCATGGACGCCATCACCTGGTGCGCCCAGATTGTGATGTTCCTCATCCTCGGCCTGCTGGTCAACCCCCACGAGATGATGTCGACATCGATTGTAGCAATCATCATCGCCCTGTTCATCATGGTCATCGGCCGCCCGGCCAGCGTCTTCCTCTCGCTGATACCCTTCCGCAAGATTACGCTGAAATCGAAGCTCTTCGTGTCGTGGGTAGGCCTGCGCGGTGCCGTGCCCATCATCTTCGCCACCTACCCCGTGGTGGCCAACGTCGAAGGCTCGTCGCAGATTTTCAACATCGTATTCTTCATCACCCTCGTCTCGCTGCTGCTGCAAGGCACTTCGGTAATCCGCTCGGCCAAGATGATGAACCTCGTCGACAGCGAAAGCCGCGACGACGAAGACTTCGGCATCGAGCTCTCCGAAGAAAACACCAACCAGCTCGAGACCCTCTACCTCACCGAGCAGCACCTCGCCGCCGGCAACACCCTCCGCGACATGAACCTCCCGGCCGGAGCCCTCGTCATCATGATCAAGCGCGGCGAGCAGTACATCGTGCCCAATGGCAAGCGCAAGCTCCACCCCGGCGACGCCCTGCTCCTAATCAAAGAACACCAATAGCCGACAGCACCGCCTGCCGACCGCCCTACCACGTCCACCCGACCGGCACATCGCCGGCCGGGTGGCTTCGTTTATGCACACTATATATAATAATGTGTAAATATCCACACATTTCGCCACCGGCTAACGGCTACGGCAAGAAAAAAAGTAGAAAAACAAATAAAATTGCATGTTTTAACTTTGTTTAACTTTTAGGGGGGTATTTATTATCATTTTTTATAATTTTGCATCGTTTTCTATGAAGTTTTCCTGATAAAATCAGAACTATGTGTTTAAAAGTTGATTTATCGATGAAAATAGTATCTTTAAGTAACTGAATTGCCCCGGCAATCGTCAGATTCGCACTACATATACCTTCGCGCTCAGACCCCACCACTCCGGCAGGGCCCACTGCGCGAAATCGAATCCTAATGAAAAGAAAAATCTAATCAAATATGAAACGGAAAATCCTGTTATTCATTGTGGCCTTGGTGGTCTCCGGCCTATGCTCGAGAACTGACGCACAATTCGCATTGAAGACCAACATCGTCGACGATGCTATGCTCAACGTCAATCTGGGTGCCGAACTTCGCACCGCGCCTCACTGGTCGATTGACCTTTCGGGCAGCTTCAACGCCTGGAAGCTCGACGACGGCAAACGTTGGAAACACTGGTGGGCTATGCCCGAAGCGCGCTACTGGTTCTGCCGCACTTTTGGCGGACACTTCATCGCCGCGCACCTCATCGGCGGACAGTACAACATCGGCATGCTCGACATCGACGCCAAAATGCTGGGCACCGACTTCCGCAAACTCAAGGACAATCGCTTCCAGGGCTGGGGCGCCGGCGCCGGCATCGGCTATGGCTACCGCTGGGTACTCGGCCGCCACTGGGACATCGAAGCCGAGATTGGCTTCGGATGGGTTTACACCCGCTACGACGTGTTTGAGTGCAAAGACTGCGGTCGAAAAGTCGAGAGCAATCGTGTGCACAATTATGTAGGCCCCACCAAGGTGGCTGTTAACCTCGTTTATAACTTCTAAGGCCATGAAAAAAACTCTGATTGCCGTTATGGCCCTGATGGCTTACATGCCCTGCATGGCTGAGGCCAATATCCCCGTAAAGAACCTACGAATCAACCGCATAGGCGAAAACCTCGCCATCGACTTCAACATCGACCCCTCGGGCTACAACCCCGGCCGCAACGCCGAGGTGCGCTTCACCCCCGTGCTGCGTGCTGCGGAAGGCACCGACTCGCTGGAGTTTGCCCCCGTCACCGTGGCCGGCAGCACTCGCTACTACCTGGGCCTGCGCGACAAATCCTACGCCGAGGGCGACCTCGTCTGCCGCTCGGGTGCCGAAAAGCCCCTCGACTATCGCGCCGAAGTGGCCTACGAGCCCTGGATGGAACACTCCACCCTGTCGATGCGCCTCACGTCGGCCACCTGCTGCAAGGCCCCCAAGAACCTGCTCAAGGAGCCCGCACCGATGGCGGCTCTCGACTATCGCCAGCCGTCGTACGACGCCATGGCTTGCTTCGTCAAAGTCACCGGCGACAGCTCTGTGGTGATGTCTGAAAGCCTCTCGGCCTACGTCGACTTCGTGGTCAACCGCACCGAGATTCGCCCCGACTATCGCAACAACCACTCGGAAATCGGCCGCATCCTCAACACCATCAATAAGATTAAGGACGACCCCGACGCCACCATCACCGAAGTCACCTTCAAAGGCTACGCTTCGCCCGAAGGCCGCTACGACAACAACCTGGTGCTCGCCAAGGGCCGCACCGAGTCGCTGGCCAACTACGTGCGCAAGCAGTGCGAATTCGACCGCAGCATCATGCAGTCATCATACGAAGCCGAAGACTGGGCCGGCCTGCGCCGCTGGGTCGAAGCTTCGTCGATCGACAATCGCGACGCCATCCTCTACATCATCGACACCGACCGCTACACCGACCCCGATGCGCGCGAGTGGAAGCTCAAGTCGACCTACCCCGACATCTATCGCATGCTCCTGGCCGACGTCTATCCCGGACTGCGCCACACCGACTTCAAGATCAGCTACCGCATCCGCGTCTATGCTACTATCGAGGAGCTCCGCGCTGCCTACGACTCTACCCCCGAGCGCCTGCGCCCCGTCGACTTCCAGCGCCTCGCCGACCTCTACGAGGTGGGCTCGCCCGAATACAAGGCCATAATGCTGAAAGCGGCCCAAGTATACCCCTCTGACCATCAAATCAATATCAACCTGGCCAACATCGCCCTCAGCGAAGGCAACTACACCGCCGCCGAGCGCTACCTCGGCACCGCCGGCAGCTCTGACGAGGCCGTCTACACCCGCGCCACACTCGCCGCCGTGCAGGGCCAATACGCTCGCGCCGAGCAGCTCTTCGCATCTATCGCCAAGACCATGCCCGCTGCCAAAGATGCCCTCGACGCCGTGCGCGCCATCATCAACCGCCAGCCGGTCACCTACCTGCTCGACAAATAATCGCTAAAACCCTAAAATACAAACTACAACCAAATAATTAATCCCTTAAATTAATTTATTATGTCAAAAAAACTCTATTCACTAGCTGCTGCCGCTGCTATCCTCGGCTTGGCAAGCTGCTCGAGCGATGAGCCCGCCAACAATGGCAACAACGGCGGCCTCGCTAAAGGCGAAAACTACATGGCATTCACCATCTCTAACGTAGGTGGCAACTCACGCGCTATTGAAACCGGCTCCGAAAACGCAGAAGGCAACGAAGGTGCACTTGAAGCAGACGATGTTCGTTTCTACTTCTATGACACAAACGGCAACGCTTTCAACTTTGCAGCAACTGAGAACGTAAACCCCGGCTACACCCAGAACATGGTTAAGCCGTCTCAAATCGACAAGACAGACAACAGCACTGGTGCTGATGCCGTCACCGGCGTCCTCGTTCTCGGTAAAGCTGCAGATGAAGCCTACGTAGGTGCTACTCCTAGCTACGTTCTCTGCGTTGCTAACGCTACTGCTAACGAGTACACCGCCCTTGCAGGCAAGTCTCTTACACAAGCACTCGAAGCTACAACTAACTGGGCTGCTCTCACAAGCGAAAGCAAGTTTATGATGACCAGCGCTACTTGGGTAAATAATAACACCGTAACAGTTGCTGACGACAACATCCAATCGCACGTTGCCGGTACTCCCGAAGCTGCACAGAAAAACCCCATCAATATCAACCTCGAACGCCTCGCTGTTAAAGTTCGCGCCTCATACGACGCTGCAATCGACGTACAAGCTAAAGTAGAAGGCACAACTCCTGACTACAAATTTATCGTAAATGGTGAAGAAGCTACCTTCAGCCTCGCTATCAATGGTTGGCAGCTCCAAAACACAGCCGTACAAGCTAACTCGTTCAAGAAACTTAACGCTACTTACACTTGGGCTACAGATTGGAAATGGAACGACGCAACTAACAAGCGCTCTTTCTGGGCTGAAACAGCTCCCGGCACTCTTGCTAACACATCATATGACCTCTATGCAACCGGCGAGGAAGATCAATTCACCCTCAAGTCGTTTAGCACCACAGCTCCCACAGCTAACATCGCTTACTGCTACGAAAACACAACTGACGCCGGTAACACTACATTCAAGGTATTCGACCGCTTAAATACAAAAGCTACCGCTATCGTAGTTAAGGGTACTCTTTCAATGAAAGTTGGTGAAAACACAACTGCCGACGTTAACCTCTGCAAGTGGTTCGGCAACTACTACACCGAAGACGTACTCGTAGGCATGATTAAGGATGCTTACAACAAGGAAAACAACACCAACCTTACCGAAGTACAGTTTGTTGATAACACCGACAAGGAAGACAACAGCTGGAAAGCTCAAATTAACAAAGGTACTGCTGATGAACCTGAATGGGTAGACGTTAATAACTTCGGCAGCATTCTGCGTTGGCAAAAAGGCGTAACTTCTTACTACCTCAACATCGAACACCAGACCGGCCTGCCCGGCGTAGTTCGTAACCACATCTACGACTACACCTTCGACGGCATCGTTGGTCTCGGCTTCCCGGGCAACGAAAAAGAAAACTACGAAGACCAGGAAACTTTCGTAGCTGCTCACCTCAACGTACTCAACTGGAACACAGTTAAGAACAACATCACTCTCCAATAATCTACAAATTCTCTCATCATAAATGTGCCCGCTCGCTCGGGCGGGCACATTTTTCCACTAAACTCCTACTTCAATACTCAACCAGGCCGCTCAGCGGCTCTACAAATTAAACTCACCTCCTACACCAACCTGAAGATGCCCCGACCTCTAACCTACCTTACACAACAAACCTCGGCGACGGGCGCCTTCCTCCTAATTTGAATTACCTTCGCCTACTTCGATAGGCTCTACATATATCACTCACCGAAAAACGTCAATTTAACACAATGATACCTCGACTGATTAAATCCATGTTTGCCGCCCTAGCGACAATGGTGGCAATATCCGGTTGCTCTTTGATTGAAGATGAAAGCGACTGCGTGCTCAGCAGCAATCTCGTAAGATTCCGCTACGACTACAACATGAAGCACGCCGACGCTTTCGCCGCCGAAGTGAAACAAGTGACCCTCCTCGCCTTCGAAAGCAAGACGGGCCGCCTGGTGCAGCGTCTCGACGTGCCCACCAAAGACATGCGCGACGGCAACGCTATCCCTCTCGAGGTTGAACCCGGCGCCTACGACCTGCTGGCCTGGGGCGGCGAACACTCCAAGAGCTTCGACATTGCCGCCGGCAAGGTTGGCGAAAGCACCCTCAGCGACTTCCACGCATACCTGCACCGCGACGTGGCCTCCGACGGCTCGCACAACGTCAGCGACGACATCGCGCCTCTGTTCCACGGACTAATCCACGTGGACCTCGGCTATGCCGGCCCGTCGAGCCCCAACATCGTGGAGCTGCCGCTGATGAAGGACACCAACGTGATTCGCGTCATCCTGCAGCACGTCACCGGCGAGATGGTTGACCACGCCGACTTCAACTTCACCATCACCGACCGCAACGGCTGGCTCAACGCCGACAACTCGCTCCGCGACAATCAGCCCATCGCATACCACCCCTGGCACCTCTACACCGGCGCCGTCGACATCAACACCGACCCCGACGACGCGCCCACCAACCGCGCCGCAGCGCCCGCAATGTCGCGCTCGATGCTGGGCGGCTCCATGGCCGAATTCACCCTCTCGCGCCTCATGATGGCCAACGACCCCGAGCTACTCGTCACCGACAAGAGCGGCAAGACCATCCTCCGCATCAACGTGCGCGACTACGCTCTGCTCGTCAAAGGCTTCTACAACCAGAAGATGGACGATCAGGAATACCTCGACCGCCAGGACGAATACAACATGACCTTCTTCCTCGACGAAGGCAACCGCTGGCTCAACACCGTAATCATCATCAACGACTGGCGCATCGTACGCCACGTAGGCTCATTAGAATAACCGTACCTCAGCTTTCTTAATATGTCTCGATTTTTTCAAAATATAGCCCCGACTGCCTGCTCCGCTGCCCTGCTCGCCTTGGCCTCGGCCTGCACCTTCGACGACTCGCTCTGCGTCGAAGACCGCCCCACCTACCAGGAGGGCAACGACCTGTGGCTCTCGGTCGACGTCCGCAGCCTCTCGCCCAATGCCGGACGCGATGCCCGCGCCTCGCGCGCTGACGACGCCGGACACCCCGACGAGGCCGGCAACAACGACGAAAACTATATCGACATCGAAAACCTGAAGGTGCTGTTGGTCGGCCCCAACGGCCGCGTGATGCGCGTGCTCGAACGCCGCGACTACACCGTGCTGAGCACCGACGACACCGACAACTACACCACCTACACCCTCGCCTTCAACATCAATCGCGAATACTTCGCCACCGACATCACCGACCCCACATTCAAGCTAATGGTCGTGGCCAACGCCCAGGGCCCAAATGCTAATAGCGAAATCCGTGGGCAGAAATTCACCATGGCCGATACCTGGGCCAAAACGCCCAAGGAAGTAGCCGATATGCTCACGACTTTCGACTACACGCCCGGCGGCTCATGGGCTGAAAACGTGGCCTGGATGCCCTCGATTCGCAACAATCGGCACATCCCCATGACCGGCATCGTCACGAAGAGCTACTCTACCGCTGCCCTCGACGCTGCCACTAAAGAACAGCCCCTCGACGCCGGCACCATCAACATGCAGCGCGCCATGGCCAAGGTCCGCTTCATCGACGCAATCCAAGACGAAGAAGGCATGGACGGCATCAGCATCACAGGCGTCCGCCTCGTGGGCTACGCCACCCAAGGCACCTACTTCCCTGAATATGAATACAACGAAAAGTGGTACACCCTCGGTGCTTGCCCCCTCGAAACAGCCACCATGCGCGAAGAGTGGTATAAGTCTAGCCCCTTGCTGACCTCGCCAATCAAATTCATCGAGCCCAATGGCTCCGACCAAAAGGAACACAACGCCTTCATCGGCTACATGCCCGAATTCGACGGCTCTGTTTTCATCCCCGACGTCGCTCAATATCCTTACCTGGAAATTGACATCACCGGCATCGACGGCACCGGCAGCAATAC
This sequence comes from uncultured Bacteroides sp., assembly GCA_964456545.1. Classification (GTDB taxonomy): domain Bacteria; phylum Bacteroidota; class Bacteroidia; order Bacteroidales; family Muribaculaceae; genus CAG-873. The sequence continues at coordinate 6,169 of CAYWAM010000002.1, read as the reverse complement.
AACGTTTAAATACGGTATAGCCGGCCCCGACAAATACTTCGTACGCAACCACATCTACGAATACACCATCAAATTAGATCCGAACCTCAAGCTCACACTCGACGTCGAGGTTAATGATTGGGTATCCAACGAGTTTGAATACGACCTTAGCGACGTCGTTTCATTTGACGAAGGTAATAACCTGCAGTGGATAACCGACGGCACGCTATTCTCCACCGGCGAGAAGACGTACAACGGCAAACAAGAAATGCAGCTGACTATCGGCGACGCCGGCACCGACGACAAGGCCGTGAAAGGCACGTTCAAACTCGCTTCGCCCAGAGGCGGCACCTGGACTGCCTACTTCATCCCCGGCGAAAACGGCTCAGGCGCATTTGAGTTTGTCGACGTCGACACCAACGGTAAAATCGTTGAAGGCTCAGGCAAGCCCGCCGCGTCGGGCAAGGTCGGCGAAGCAGCCACTATCTATCTACACGCTGCAAACTCGGCCGACGCATTCAACCACTATGCCGAGCTCGTAATCGAAGTTCGCACAGTCGACGGACGCGTGCAGTACGCTCCTATCGGCCTTAGCAATCGATACATAATCTTCAGACAAAAAGTACAATGAAAACGTTCAGAAACAAACTCGATAGCTCGGCTCGGCGCCTTGCGTCCCTGGCAAGCCTTGCCATCGCGCTCTACGCTTGCTCGGCACTCACATCGTGTTCTGACGACAGCGACATATTCCCCTCACCGACCGACAAAGAGGGCTGCTTCATCACCGTCGAGGTCCCGATGCTCGACCGTGGCTCGCGCGCTGCTATCACCGACGAGTTCAATGAATTCACCGTCGAGACTCTCGACTTGTTCTTCTATAAGTCGAACGACAAGCTAGAAGAGCCGGCCATTTACCACAGGCGCATATCTGAAAAATTCGTACAGAAGAAGCAACTCCAAGTTAATATCCCTAATAAAGATTTAAACACGATTTTCGGCGAAGGCTCGAAGTGCTATCTCTATGCTGTGGCTAACTACTCAGGCGCGCTCAGCGACAAAGCCACGCCATTACAGCTACAGGCTCTGCAAGCGGACTCAAACATTGAAAAGACCGTGAAGCAGACGTCATTCGCCATGATTTCCGACGATATGGCCGAAGTGACTCTTAGCTCCGACAAAAAGACGGCCAGTGGCTCGGTAACTCTCACACGCGCCTGCGCCAAGCTGATGCTTTCGCTCAACATACCGGAGTCAATTGAAGTTACTAACACCATTGAAGACCCCGGCAGCGGCACTACCACCGAGACTAAGGTCAAATACATTCCGAATCCCGAGTCGGCTCGTGTTTGGATATCTAATGGCGTGAAAAAGTCGATAATCAAACAGGATATCACCGACGATACTAAGATAGCGAGCGAGAACTATTATTCAAACACCATCGGTGATGCTACCGAGGGCAATGGCACCGACTTTACCGAACTATCAGGCGAATACAAATGGGTGCAGAGCATTCCGTTCTACTCCTATCCCAATAAATGGGACCCCAAGAGCGCTGAAGGCGTCACCACAATCACCTTCCAGATTCCGTGGCATATCGAAGGGGAAGCAAATCAAACTGTAACCTACTACTCAATCACCGTCAATCCCGACAGCTGTCGCCTGCTTCGCAATCACTTCTACGATATGCGCCTCACCGTCGGCCGCCTCGGCAGCGTCGACGTGCGTGAGCCTATCGATATGGAGGTAACGTGGAACTATGAGCTGCCTTGGAAAGAGCACACCCTCAATACCAACATCCGCGACGTGCGCTATCTGCTGCTCAACAACAACGACTACGACGAATCCTCGAATTTCCCGGTTATTGACGACGAGGGCAACTACTCTGCTAAAAACGGCTGGTATGTCTACCGAATGAACAACGAGACCGAAATCGAAATTCCGGTTTCTACCTCGCACAACGTCGAAATCTACCGCGTCGAAATGATTTGGCGCGACTTCAAAGAAAATGTTAACCGATTTACAACGGTCACTCCCGGTACAGGTTCCGGACAATATGACACTTGCGATGGGTACAATAAAGGCACTACGGGCGTTAATAATGGCGATCCGACCAAAGGCACGGCTTTCCTTGGCCTCGAATTCGACAACACTACAAGTACTCTGAAATTATCTCGCGACTTGTATGACATTAAATCAAATTGGGCTCAATCTACACCGACCTATACCCCAATGTACATCAATGTCTACATCCGACATACAGACAACCACGCCTATACACAAAAAATCCGCATCGAGCAGTACCCCCCTATCTACATCTCGTCGCAACAGACCAATAAAATCGATGATAAATATACTCGTTTTGTAGATAACAAAACCACCGGACAAAATATAGGTCGCGACAGAGATATCTGGGCTACTAATGGGACTAATATATACTTAGGAAGTCTTCAAGATATTGGTTCAAGAAACGCCAATACATATATCATTTCAGTTTCAAGACTCGGTGAAAAAGAAAATAATTATGTATTAGCTGACCCACGGTCAATGAGCATTGAAAATAAGCTTCTAGAGGGCTCAACAAACTGGAGCGCGAGTGTCCAGGATATAAATAATACAAAACGTCAATTAACTTACTATTACCCAGTAGATCCAAACATATCTAAAAAAACTTTTGTTGCTCCTAAACTACGAATTGCATCGCAGTGGGGCATGACGGACGGCACATCAGGAACAGTTAATAATCAGACATATACATTGGATTATGATAACGCAACTCGCAGATGTGCGTCATACCAAGAAAACGGACGCCCTGCCGGTCGTTGGAGACTCCCTACTGTAGCTGAAATTAAATTTATCGCAGAGCTTTCACGACTAAAATTTATTCCTACTCTATTTGGAAATTGGGCATTTAAGAATAATGGTGATCCTTGGGTATATTCATACTTTTGTGCAACGGGTGTTGTTCGTGTTACGGCCATAAAAGATAAAAACGATGAATACGAGTTAAATGAAGCAGATAACCTTATATCTGGTGACGTAACTTCTGTACGCTGCGTATACGATGAATGGTACTGGGGCAACGACACACTCGTAGATAGTCAAAAAGCCACATTTGTTTGGGGCGACCGCCAGCGCTCTACCTCCGGCAACGAGTACAAAAGCATTAAACGATAGTTGATTATGAATAAGTTCTTTTCCTTCATAGTTCTCGCCGTGGCGTCGATGCTCGCCGCTTGTAGCGACGAAGTGATGCTCAATCCGGGCTCGGACATCTCCGTGCCCGACGGCACCCCTATCGAAATCTCTTCCGCTATCGAAATCCCCGAAATGTACTTCGGCAACGGCCATAATTCGCGCATTCTCAAGGAAGAAATTGACGAAACTTACCTCCGCGAAACGCTACAAATCCACCTCTTTGTCTTTGATAAAACAGGCTCTATGCGCCAATTTATCGAGCCACGAGATATTCAGATAACAAGCGTAGATGTAGAAAAGAAAACAGCTTACTTCCTTGTAAAAAACATCTATGCCAGCTCGGAGCCTCGCACGCTGCATTTCGTTATCCTACCTAAGAAAGATAAAGGTGGCGTTGATGACTTGCGCGAACTCAAAGGCGGCGAATATATCGACATGATGGCTAACGAAAAGGTGGTGATGCCGGCCCTGCAGATTGGCAACCAAACGGATGCTTATTGGGGCCGAGTGGAAGTAGATAATATTGCCAACCGAACCACGGTGGCGCTCAAAGCAGTGCGCAATTTCGCAAAAATTATTGTGAGCACCGACATTAAGCCGGAAGATGATAAATATGGTAATTTCGAAATCGATGCATACGCCATCGTAAACAAACCGGCACACTCGCTGATTGCTCCTTACATCACCAAAAATCATCTTTTTGCCGAATTCTACGATGATTCGGGCCTCAAAAACTACGACGATGTAAAGAACCAAGGCTTCAACGGCATAAACCCCTCGGATGCCAACGATGCACTATTCTGCAACACGGAGAAAGAGGTAGCAAACGAATTAGAAAAATCGAATCAGCTAATCACGGGTAACACTAGTGGCGGATACAAAGTAAGCCTAGGCAACTCGGCCTACTATATCTATGAGCACCAGCAGAGCGGTCTTGCGCAAGCGGCTTCTTCGGCTAAAGTGACGTACCTGATAATCCGAGCCAAACGTAACGGCAACACATACTACTATAAAGTCGACATCGGCTACGAAGATCAGGGTAAGTTTTACTACTACGATATTATCCGCAACTTCCAATACACTATACAAATCAATGCCGTAACAGGCAACGGTGCTAGCTCGCTCGCGGAAGCTATGCAAGGTGCTGCGGTGAACAACCTTACGGCCTCTATCGTGACTCGCGACCTATTCTCGATTGGCTACGAAAATGATAAAATTGAGGTGAGCAACACTCGCGCCTTTATCACCAGCCCGAATGCAACCCACACGTTCCAATTCCGATACACAATCAATGACGGCACAGTCGACCCATCGAAGCTCAAAATCTACGACTTCAACAACGAGGACGACACATCGAAGCATTACAACATGAAGGATAACGCTAACGGAAGTGATTTGGAAAATCTCCACTCGGCTTATGTAATTAAGAACGCGTCAATAAAACAGATGGCCGATGGCTGGTATGAACTAACATTCACGACTGGCAATCTCCCTTCGGGCAGCGAACGCTACGAACAGACGCTCAAAGTGCTTTACGAAGGCGGCTCGTACCTGGCTCGAACGTTCACCATCATGCTTCGCCAACCCTGGCAATTCGAAAATGTGACCGAACCATCAGGCAATGTCGGGGCAGGATATAATCAGGATATTTCCATCCAGTTCACTCTGCCCGATGGCTTGTCGCAGACGCAGTTCCCGATTGTGGTCACATTCGAGAGCGACAAGCAAAACATCTATGCCGTGCCGGGGCAAGACCTCACCGTCAACTACGTCAAATCGGGCTTCAATGGCGCCACCACCGACAACGTCATCTCTTACGAGCGCCGATTCGAATATGAAGAATACGTGGCTCAAAAAACGTACACCGTCAACTTTAAGACCAACACCACCTCGGCTGAAGATAAGGCATACAACACCGCATCGATTGAAACACAAGAAGGTGGGCGCACAGGCAACAACGACAGCCCGAACTTCTGCATCCGCATGGGCGACCGCAACCCCGACGGCATGAAGTACTTGAAACCCCTCTATATCAACTATACACGAACAGAATAACGTGCATCGCATTTTTTCAATTTCCATAATTCCTCTTCTCACCCTCATCTCCTGCTCAGCAGGGGCTAAGGGTGAGAATTTTTACCCCGACTCCACCGCTCAGCGCCCTACCGAGCTGCCGCTGCCCGAAGTCCCCGCCTCGATGACTGACCCCGCCGACCGCCTCGCTTTCGTCATGGACCACTTCTGGGACCAAATGGACTGGCGCGACTCTACCCTGCTCACCGACTCCGTATTCATGGAGCAAAACCTGGCCAACTTCTACCAGCTCATCGCCCTGGCCGACAGCACCACCTCAGCTCACGCCCTCGACATCATGGCCGACGCCGTGCTCGACGCCAACCCCAACGTGCTCAGCTACATCACCGATATCTCGGCTCTCTACCTCTACGAGCCCGAATCGCCGATGTACAACACCGAAAGCTATGCCGTCATCATCGACGCATTGCTGCGCCGCCCCGAATGTCCCGACGGCCTGCGCATGATACTCGAATTCGAACACGACCAAGCGATGCTCAACCGCGTCGGTCACCGCGCAGCCGACTTCCGATTCGTCGACCGCCACAACGCCGGCCGCACCCTCCACACCTGCCTCGGCGCCCCGACCACCATACTCCTATTCTACGACCCCGACTGCCACCTCTGCGCCGATGCCGAGCGCAAGCTCGCCACTGACGACGCACTCAACGCCGCCATCGCCTCAGGCGACGTCAGCGTCATCGCCATCGCGCCCCAAGACGTCGACCACGACACATGGCAGAAACACGCAGCCACACTCCCCGACTCGTGGACCGTAGGCTACTCGCCCGACGGCGCCATCGACCGCGACGACATCTACGCCATCCGCGCCCTACCCTCATTCTACCTCCTATCCTCCGACGGCACCATCCACCTCCGCGACGCCGCCTCCCTCCCCTCCCCGCAGCCCTAACCCCCAGCC
>CAYWAM010000001.1:156934-227844 GCA_964456545.1 uncultured Bacteroides sp. | reverse complement strand
GGCAGGCCTACGTATCCGAGGCCTATTACGCAAATTTTAATGTCCTTATCCATATACGAAAGTGGATATTTGATTTACAGGTTTTCCCAATACCAATCTACGGCTTGGCGCAAACCATCGCGCATCGAGAATTTTGGCTCATATCCGAGTAGGCGACGAGCCTTGTCGATACTTGCGAGAGAGTGAGGAATATCACCGGCGCGATTCGGGCCGTGTGTCGGCTCAATGTCGAGGATTGTGGAGTCTTTAGCACCGAGGAATTCGCGAAGATAACCAACGAGCTGGTTTAGGGTGGTTCGTTCGCCGAAAGCGGTATTGTAAATTTGATTTACGGCTTCGGGATTAGTGGTTGTCATGGCCAGCATGTTCATCTGGATGACGTTGTCGATGTAGGTGAAGTCGCGTGAGTATTCGCCGTCGCCGTTGATGTTCGGCGCTTCGTGGTTCATAAATTTCTTGACGAATAGTGGAATAACGGCTGCGTAGGCTCCATGAGGATCTTGGCGACGGCCGAAGACGTTGAAGTATCGTAGCCCGATGTATTCAATGCCGTATGTGCGAGCAAAAACATCGGCGTATAGCTCATCGACAAATTTCGTAATAGCGTAAGGCGACAGCGGCTTGCCGATGACGTCTTCGACTTTGGGGAGCGACTTCGAGTCGCCATAGGTCGACGAAGAAGCAGCGAAGATGAAACGCTTCACTCCGGCATCGCGAGCGGCTACTAGCATATTGAGGAAGCCACCGATATTGACGTCGTTTGTCGTAATCGGGTCGTTGATTGAGCGAGGCACCGAGCCGAGGGCGGCTTCGTGCATTACGTAGTCGACGCCTTCTACTGCCTTACGGCAGTCGGCCAAGTTGCGGATATCGCCTACTTGTAGTTCGAAGGTCGTGCTATATTGCTCCATCAGCGGAATGAGGTTGTGCATGTGTCCGGTTGCAAAGTTATCGAGACAGCGCACTTCATAGCCATTGCGCAGCAGATATTCGCAGAGGTTTGAACCGATAAAACCGGCACCGCCCGTCACTAATACTTTTATAGTCATATTATAATTAATCTCTTGAAAATAAATCGCGTGTATATACTTTATTAACTACGTCGGTCAAGTCGTCTGAACGGCGATTGGCTATTATTGCGTGGCTTTGACGCTTGAATTCGGCCAGGTCGTTGACTACCGGAGAACCGAAGAAGGTAGAGCCATCTGGAAGGGTCGGCTCGTAGACGATAACCTTTGCGCCCTTGGCCTTAATGCGCTTCATCACACCCTGGATCGACGACTGGCGGAAGTTGTCGGAATTCGATTTCATCGTCAGTCGGTAGACGCCGATGACACATTCGGTCTCGGCCGCTCCGCCGTAGCTGTTGGCCGACGAATATGCGTAGTATCCGGCCATTTTCAGCACTTGGTCGGCGATGAAATCCTTGCGGGTGCGGTTACTTTCGACGATAGCGCTCATCATGTTCTGAGGCACGTCGGAGTAGTTGGCCAGCAGTTGCTTGGTGTCTTTGGGTAGGCAGTATCCACCGTAGCCGAATGAGGGGTTGTTGTAGTGGTTGCCGATGCGCGGGTCGAGTCCGACGCCTTCGATAATGGCGCGCGAATCGAGCCCCTTGACTTCGGCGTAGGTGTCGAGTTCGTTGAAATAGCTTACGCGCAGAGCCAAGTAGGTGTTGGCGAAGAGCTTCACGGCCTCTGCCTCCTTCACGCCCATGTAGAGGGTGGGGATGTCTTTTTTGAGCGCTCCTTGCTGGAGTAATTCGACAAATGTGTGGGCCGCTTCGCCGAGGCGCTCGACGTCGGTTACGGCCGCGATGGCTGCATTTTCGTCGGCAAACTCCGGTCGGTCGATGATGCGCGGCACGCCGGCGATGATGCGCGACGGATATAGGTTGTCGTACAGCGCTTTGCTCTCGCGCAGGAATTCGGGGAAGAATAGCAGGTTGAATTGCTTGACACCCTTTGCTGCATACTGCGCATACAGGCTACGGCAATAGCCCACCGGAATGGTCGACTTGATTACCATCACGGCGTCGGGGTTTACGCTCAGCACCAGGTCGATGACGTCCTCGATGCAGTGAGTGTCGAAGAAATTGCGCACCGGGTCGTAGTTGGTCGGCGCTGCAATCACCACGAAGTCGGCATCGCGGTAGGCCGAAGCTCCATCGAGCGTAGCAGTCAAGTCGAGTTTCTTTTCGGTCAGATACTTTTCGATGTATTCATCTTGAATAGGCGACTTACGCTCGTTGATTAGGTCGACTTTTTCAGGAATGACATCCACAGCCGTCACGCGGTGGTGCTGTGCCAGCAGCGTCGCTATGCTGAGACCGACGTATCCAGTTCCGGCAACTGCTATGTTGTATTTTTTCATTAATATATTCCTTAGTTCGTTAATTGGTCGCAACCTTTTCTAGAGTTGTCACTGTCGCTTTCTTTCGAATAGCTTTAGATTCAAAGTATCTATGCTTTAGCTCGTGAAAATGAACTAATCTTGATTTATAATACAAAGGTAGTGTTTTTTTTTGAATAATTGTTAAGCTCGATTGTATTTCCAGTCATTGTGGTATGTAGTGCATAAAAAGCGCCTCAAAGCCGTTATTTAGCATTGAGGCGTTGATGTGCAAAGTTTAGTTAGCTTGAACTAACGTAGACATTGGATAATTAGAGAGTTGGCTTTGTCTACGACCGACGTGTCGAAATTAGCTAGATAGATTTGTGTTGTAGCTTCGTTGTCATGGCCTAGCCCTTCAGCGATGACGCTCAGGGGTATGCCTTTTGTCTTTGCAGCTGATGCCCAGCTGTGGCGAGCTACGTAGAGCGTAAGCGGTGTTTTAAGCCCAATCATTATTCCTATTTGTTTGAGGTATTTGTTGATTTTGAAACTGGCATTCAGATATGCTGCACGCTCGTTGATATTAGTATTTGTGATGATTGGTAGCAGATAGATGTTCTTGTTTTCAGGATATTTACATAGGATTTGCTGCATTTCTCGAGTCCATTCAATGGTTAGCTGTTGTCCCGTTTTGCGGCGTCGATATTTGATGTGTCCATTTTTAAGATCGCTTTTTCGTAGATAAGCCATGTCGACTAAGCTCATTCCACGAAGGAAAAAACTTAGCAAAAACATATCGCGAGCATAGTCAAGTTTTGGCGCCTTATCCAAATTCAGCAATTTGATTTTTCGTATTTCTGATAGTTGCACAGCTCTTTTCAAAGTCTTTTCTACTCCGGTATATACATGCCGAAATGGACGAGTGTCTTCAATAATGCCATCTTCGACGGCGCGATTGTAGATAGCGCGCATAATTCGCATGTAGAACGAAGTCGTATTTGGCGTAAGTCCTCGCATTTTTAGCCAAGATTCGTAGCCCTGAATCAATTCATCTGTGATACAGTCGAGTATTATATCGCAACTGAAACCATGTGAAGTGCGGCTATTTATAAATTTGTTGAAACTCCGGAGTGTCGCTTCATAAGTCTCAGACGTGCGAATTCGTCCGTTTTGCTTCAGGTTGCCAATGATGGTTTCTGCGTAATTTTGCAACGAATAGTTACTAATGTACTTGTCGTACAGCGAGAGTAGGTCGTCAATAGTGTAATCGCGGTCGTTGTTGTGTAGGTGGCGAATTATACGCATCAATCGATCGAGGTCGCGTTGAATAGCTTTGCGTAATTCTTGAATATAGAGTTGGCGCTTGCTATGGCGAGCCGATACCATTGATTGGCGTGCGTTCCATTCGTTAGCTAGTACTTTGTAGTTCGTGTAGATTTGTCGCGATTGCCTTTTGTGTGTGATTAGGTAGAAGATTGCGCCTTCATGTTCGGCGACACATGAGGGGCAAAATTTAACTTTGATTGTAGCCATAATATGTTAATTTAATTCGCCGCTAATATAATCAAAGATGTGTCTACCTGCCGGTACCCTCCTTAAAAAGTGGTAACGTAAAAAAAGGCGTTGAAAATTTTGTGGGAGTTGTAGATGCCGGCGTATGCCTCCGCAAAGACTTTACGATTTGTCGGGTATATCGTTTCGTTTTGTCTAAAAAAAGAAAAACCCGCTGATTTCAGCGGGTTTATTGTTGATGGCGGAGAGGACGAGATTCGAACTCGTGGTAGGATTGCTCCTACGTCAGTTTAGCAAACTGGTGGTTTCAGCCACTCACCCACCTCTCCTTGATTTTGCAGTGCAAAGTTAATGCTTTCCGTTGGATTATACAACTAATTTGGTGATTTTTTTTGCGCAAAAGCTAGCATTTCTTCGTAAGTGGGTATGGATGAGAGGAATTCGTAGCCGGAGCCGGTGAAGTGGCAGCAGTAGTGGCGCAGGCCGTTTGATACTATTAGGTATCTAGCGCCCAGCACTGAGTTGTAGCGGGCTATCTGGTCGAATACTTTTCGGGTGATTTCGACTGATGGACGTTTGTATTCGACTATACATAGTGGGCGCAGTGCGCGCGTATATATTATGGTGTCGCAGCGGCGGCGAGTGTCGTTGAGCGTTAGGCCCACTTCGTTTGCTACGAAAGCAGCCGGAAATTGTAATACATTGATTAGGTAGTAGACGAATTGCTGTCGCACGCGTTCCTCGGGTGTAGCGGCGACCCACTTCGAGCGCAATTTGTCGTAGAGGCGGCACACGCCATCAGGGTCGATGCGGGTCGTAATCGAAGCCGAAGGCAAATTCAGTTGAGGAGTCTCGTTTTCTTGTGCCATTTTGGTGCGTGTTCGGAAATTTCTGTGTAAATTTACACAAATTTTTTCAGATGGCCATTACGAATCTTACATTTGAGGAGTTGAAGCGCGCGATTGGCGCTGGAAATCTGCGTCCGGTGTATTTGCTACATGGTCGCGAGGGTTACTATACCGATTGTCTTGTAAAGATGTTTGAATCGGTAATCCCGGAAGAAGACCGCGATTTTGGCCTCACGGTGGTATATGCACCGCAGGAGGCTCCGTCGGCTGTGGTTGATATTTGCCGTCGTCTGCCGATGATGACTGATCGCCAAGTAGTGATTCTCAAAGAGGTGCAATCAGTCAGGTCTGATTATCTTGAAAAACTTGTTCGCTACGTGTCGTCGCCTACGTCGACGACAGTGTTGGTAGTCGCTGCTCGTGGTGAGGATGTGAAGTGCAAAGCGTTCACTGATGCTATGGCGGCTTGTGATGGTGTAGTATTTCAGTCGAAGCCTGTCTATGATAGCCAAATTCCGGCACTAATCTCGAACTATATACGCGAACGTGGTATGCAGCCCGACAATAAGGCTGTGGAGATGCTAGGTGAATACATTGGCACGGATCTGAGCCGACTCTATAATGAAATTGATAAGTTGTCGGAAATTCTTGGGAAGGGTGCGATGGTGACACCTGAGGCCGTGGAGCGCAATATCGGCGTGAGCAAGGATTACAATAGCTTTGAATTGGTCGATGCTATTGCGGTGCGCGATTTGCCTCGTATATATCGAATAGCCGACTATTTTGCTGCAAATCCACGTCAGAATCCTGTTCAGCCTGTGTCAGCCACTTTGTTCAATTTTTTTGCTGATGTATTGGTCGCTTATTATGCTACTGACCGTACAGAGCGAGGTCTAATGGGCGAATTGGGTGTCCGCAACTCATTTGCTGTAAAGCGTGTGCAAAAGGGTATGGCGGCTTACAATGCATTCCAAGTTGTGAGCATTCTGTCGGAAATACGCGCTTTTGACCGTATGAGCAAGGGTAGTGGCTCGCGTCGTGATGGACACGTGCTGCTTAAGGAGCTACTTTTTCGCATCGTCACTACTACCGGTCGCGAGAAGTAATTGCTAATCGTGAGCAATTCATCTGTAATCGTGGTCATCACATTAGGATAGTAGACTGTAGCAGTCCATTCCTTTTGCCTTGTTGAAAAATATTGCGCCCGCCTTAGGCTTAAGTAGCTTTAGGCGGGCGCATTGTCTTGTAGTCTGAGTAGGAGCTTAGTCAAATATGCCTTCTACGCTTTCTTCGGCTGTCTCGGTTTCTTCAGGTGCGGAGAGTTCGCCGCCACATAGGTCGAGGTCTGCTGGGAATGTGAATGTCTTGCTTTGGTCGTATGGCAAGTTTTTGTCGCCATATACTTTCACCATGTACTTGCCGTAGATAGGAAGTGCCATAGAAGCGCCTTGGCCTTCGGCTAGCGAATTGAAGTGGATGTAGCGTTCTTCGCCACCGACCCACACGCCTGAAACTAGGTCGGGGGTGAATCCCATGAACCAACCATCGGCATTGAAGTTGGTGGTGCCGGTTTTGCCTCCCATCTGAGCGGTGAGGTTGTATGGTGCACGGCGCAGACGATTGCCGGTGCCGCCATCGACTACGTTGAGCAGCATCGACAGGATGCGGTAATAACCTTTTTCGGTGATTACTTCTGTCTGACGCGGAGCGAAATCGCTAATGATGTTGCCATTGTTGTCGGCAATAGCAGTTACGAACATGGGGTCGACGCGCATGCCGTGGTTGGCGAAGGCGCTATATGCGGTGACCATTTCTTTTACTGAAACTTCGCAAGGGCCAAGGCAGAGCGACATCACGGCCGGTAGCTCGTTGGTGATGCCATATGAGTGCATGCGCTTGACGAGCTCGGCAGGCGAGAGTTGGGCCATCAGTCGTGCTGAAATCCAGTTGTTGGAGTTGGTGAGAGCCCAGCGTATGGTCACCATTTCGTCGATGTTAGTTTTACCTGCATTGCGTGGCGACCATGGACGTCCTGATTCGTCGTAATATGTGGGCTGCGAGTTGAGCAGTTCGTCGCACGGTGTGAAGTCCGACTCCATGGCGTATGTGTAGAGGAATGGTTTGATTGTAGAACCAATCTGGCGTCGGCCGGTCGAGACCATGTCGTACTGGAAGAAGTGGAAGTCAGGGCCACCGACATATGCTTTTACGAATCCGGTATTCGGATCCATTGACATAAATCCGGTGCGGAGGAATGTCTTAGCATAAAGCAGCGAGTCGCGCGGAGTCATTACCGTGTCGATTGGGCCGGAGTAGCTGAAGACGGTCATTTCGGTCGGTGTGTCGAATTCGCGGAGAATTTCTTCTTCAGATTTGCCGGCGATGCGAGCTACGCGGGTGCGTTCGCTTTGGCGTATGGCATTGCGAATCAGAGATTCGCGAGTCTTAGCGCTCAATTCGTTGGTGTTCGACGAGTAGGGGGCTGTCGGCGATTTGCGCTTTTCGCGGAAGAACTGAGCCTGCAGAGTCCTCATGTGCTCGTTGACGGCCTGCTCGGCATAGGTCTGCATGCGAGAGTCGAGCGTTGTGTATATTTTCAGACCATCGGTGTAGATGTCGTATTTTGTGCCGTCGGGCTTGGGGTTCTTGTCAATCCAGCCATAGAGAGGATTATTTTCCCATGCGATAGAGTCGTCAACGAATCGCTGCTTGTCCCACGAGGGATATTTGTCGCGGTTGGGCTTGTGTGCTGTCAGATAGCGGCGAAGCTCTTCGCGGAAGTAGGGAGCCATGCCGTCTTTGTGGTCGACGCGGCGGAAGTTGAGAGTCAGCGGCAGTGCTTGCAGCGAGTCGAGCTCGGCTTCGGACAGCATGTCGGCTTTGTACATTTGCTCGAGTACGACGTTGCGGCGAGCTCGTGTGCGGTCGTTGTGTCGCACGGGGTTATAGTACGACGGATTTTTCACCATGCCGACCAGAGTAGCAGCCTCTTCGATTTTCAGGTCAGAGGCATCTTTGTTGAAGTAAACTTGAGCGGCACTCTTGATACCTACTGCATTGTATAGAAAGTCGAACTGATTGAGGTACATTTTCAGAATCTCGTCCTTCGAGTAGAAGCGTTCGAGCTTCACGGCAATCATCCATTCGATTGGTTTCTGAACGGCGCGCGAAAGCAGGCCGTCGCTTGGCGGTGTGTAGAGCTGCTTGGCCAGCTGTTGGGTGAGGGTGGAGCCACCGCCTGAGTTCTTTTGGCGTAGCAAGATTGTCTTTACCACTGCGCGGGTCACGGCTCGCAGGTCGATGCCTGAGTGGTCCATAAAGCGAGCATCCTCGGTGGCAATCAGTGCGTTGACCACGTTGGGCGATACTTCATCGAGGTCGGCATACACGCGATTGCCTGAGTTGCGGAAATAGCGTCCCAGCTCCACGCCGTCGGATGTGTAGATGGTCGTCGCAAATTTGTCTTGCGGATTACGTAGCTCTTCGACGGGCGGCATATATCCGATTACACCGTTGTAGACGAGAACAAATAATAATATGAGTAATACACTACCTAAGCCAAACGCTGCAAGTAGATATTTTGCAATTTTCTTGCTGATGGGCTTAGCCACGGCTGTATTTTTTTCTTTAGAGGTGTTTGTAGCCATCTGTTAGTTGACGTTGATATTGACAGACAAATTTAGCTCTTTCAGTCGGATTATGCAACTTTGCTCCTAGTTTGCGTTTTGTTTTTTGATAAAATTAAAAAAATAACGAGCCGGTGGGTGACTTCCCGTTCGGTTCGTTGTGAGATTTGTTTGGTTTAAAACTATAGTTTTAAAGCTCCATTTTCGAGGGCACTCAGCAGGTCGGCCACAATGAATGTGGAACCACCGACAAACACTTGGCCACTGGTGCCTGCTGTTTGTATGGCAGCTTCGCAAGCATGAGCTACGTCGGGGTAGGTCGCGCCGACGAGTCCGAATCCGGCAGCGGCTTGAGCCACTTCCTCGGCCGGCCGGCCACGTCTAACGGATGGGCAAGTGAAGTAGTAGCGAGCTTCGTGTGGCAGTTCGTTGAGAATATGGCTAATGTCTTTGTCGTTGACAAAGCCGATTACCACGTCGAGCGGATGCTCGGATGCCATCTGGCGTAGGCGTGGGCCAAGAAATTCCCAACCACCGGGGTTGTGCCCTGTGTCGCAAATTAATGTAGGCGAGTGGCCTATGGTCATCCAGCGGCCTTGTAGGCCCGAGAGACGAGCTACGTCGCGAAAACCACTGGCTACGGCATGGCCGTCGATTTTGTCGGAAAGCAATTTAAGGGTATTGAATACGGTGTTGGCGTTTTCACTTTGGCAATCGCCTGTCAGAGGTGATACAATCTGGCCCCACTGTGTAGTGTGGTATGTGATTGTATTTTCGGTGCGGTCTACCGAATTGAAGGCCGGGTTTTCGGCAGCAAATATTATAGGTGCTTTCTCGGCAGCTGCTTTTTCAGCAAACACTGCGTGTACGGCGGCATCGTCGGCGCGGCCAATGACTACCGGGACTCCCGGCTTAATGATGCCGGCCTTTTCGCTTGCAATTTGTGCGGGTGTGTCACCGAGTAGCGCTGTGTGGTCGAGCGATATATTTGTAATTACCGATACTAGCGGTGTGATAATATTAGTAGCGTCGAGTCGGCCGCCAAGTCCGGTTTCGATTATAGCGATGTCGACTTTGTGGCGAGCGAAGTGGTCAAATGCCATCATCGTGGTCAGTTCAAAGAACGAGGGTTCAAACTCACCGTTGAGCAACTGGTATCGGTCGATAAAGTCGACTACTTCTTCCTTGGAAATCATCTTGCCGTCGATGCGAATGCGTTCGCGGAAGTCCACAAGGTGGGGCGAGGTGAATAAGCCCGTTTTTAGCCCGGAGCTGGTCAGTACTGAAGCCAAAAGCGAAGAGGTAGACCCTTTGCCATTAGTGCCGGCAACGTGTATTGTGGAAAATTGGCGGTGTGGATTTCCGAAAGCTTCCGAAAGCGCTTCTACGCGTTCAAGTCCAGGTTTGTAGGCACCGCTACCAACGTTTTGAAACATAGGTATTTGTTCGAACATCCACGATGTTACTTCTTCGTATCGGTCTTTCATTTCCATTTCAAATCAGAATATCAAGTACCCGGCTAATCCGGCAAGGCAGATTGTCACGATTGGGTGGATTTTAGTAAATAGGCTTATGGCAAGCGATGCAAGCGCTATGATGATACTTATCGTAACTTCCGAGCTCGACGAACCGAAGTTTTCGCTGTTCATCAGCAGTAAAGCTGCCGAGGCAATTAGGCCAACGACCACCGGACGCAGACCACTGAATATTCCTTGAATTATTTCGCTGTCGCGATGACGGCGCACAAAGTGGCCGGTGTAGCGCATGAGCAGAAACGACGGTAGTATCACTACCAACGTACAGATTATCGAGCCAAGTACGCCCCATAGTGGTGATACAGGCGGCTGAAGCGCGGCCATTGGTGCTACGTAGCCTATGTATGTCGCGGAGTTGATGCCAATGGGGCCCGGGGTCATCTGCGAGATAGCCACAATGTCGGTAAACATCTTTTCGGTAATCCATCCCGGAGTGACAATTTCATTTTGTATCAGAGCCAGCATGGCGTATCCGCCGCCAAAGCCGAAGAAACCTATTTTAAGGTAGCTCCAAATCAGTCGAAGGTAAATCATTTTTCGCCTCCTTTCTTTTCAGCAAGTTTGCGACGGTTGCTTTGGCGCAAATGCCACCAGCCCACGAAGCCACCGATGGTGATGTAAAGTATCGGGTTCGAAACTATTGGCAACTTCGACCAAATCAGCAGTGCCACAATTATCGGAATCCACGCTGTGCGCAGACCGATTTTCGCTGCTTTTGCCGAGGTGATAACCGGCGCCACAATTAGAGCCACTACGGCCGGACGAATACCTTTGAAGATAGCCGAAAGCGTAGGGTCGTTCGTTATCAATTCGGGTGTCAGGAATATGGCGATTGCCAGGATAATCATGAACGATGGCATGATGGTGCCCAGCGCAGCTACAACGCTGCCACGCATGTCGCGCAGGCGGTCGCCAACGGCTACTGAAATGTTCACAGCCAAGATGCCGGGCATCGACTGTGCTACGGCCAGCAGATCGAGAAACTCAGCCTTCTCAATCCAGCGATGGCGTTCGACTATTTCACGTTCGATAATCGAAATCATGGCCCAGCCTCCACCAAAGGTGAAGGCTCCAATCTTGAAAAACGTGACAAATAGTTGCCACAGCAACTTTGAATCTCTGTTTTTATTAGTAATTTGGTTTGTCATAATTCTACTACGGTTATACCAGCGCCGCCGAAGCGAACGTCTTCGTCAGCGAAGTAACGCACGTCTTTCACCGATGCCAAGTATTCGCGGATGCATTGGCGCAGAGCACCGGTACCGGTGCCGTGCAGGATGCGCACGCGCGATGAGTTAAACTGCAAAGCGTCGTCGATAAAGTAGGTGACGGCTTGTAGGGCTTCGTCCACGCGCATGCCGCGCACATCGATGTCGGGTTTGAAGCGAAGTTGTCGTTCGCGACTGCTATCGGATGTGGCTACGCTCACCAGCGATGCGGCTTTCGAAGCACCGGAACCGGGCTTTTTGAGTGTAGGAGTCAGGCGCGAGAGCTTCACGGTGGTCTTAATATGTCCGAAAATTACCACTGCTTCTTTGCCGCGAATAGCTTCGATAGTGCCGGGCACACCTTGGCCGTCGAGCACCACGTTGTCGCCGACTTGTAGCGGCTTCTTTGTCGCCGGCTCACTTTCGCTCTTTTCGGTCTTATGGCCTTTGGGCTTTCGAACCTTGGCTAGTAGCGGATGGTCGGCCGACTTGCCTTCCAAAGCTTTGCGGTCGGCAGCCAGTTGGCGACGCGCCTCCAGCGTGGCCTCGCGTTCGGCTTGGCTACGGCGAATGTCGTGGATAGTACGTTCGATGGCGGCATTCGAGCCTTCGAGTATCTTGCGCGCTTCGTCGCGTGCGTCGGCAATGATTTCGTTGCGTCGTCGTCGCAGGTTTTCTGCGTCGCCTTCGTAGCGAGCCAGTGTCTCCTCGATTTTTTTCTCTTTTTGGCGAATCTGTTGGCGTTTGTTTTCCCAGTAGCGGCGGTCGCGCGCTATGTCGAGCAAGTATTTGTCGAGGTTCACATAGTCGCTACCCACGATTTCGGCTGCTGCATCGATTATCGATGCCGGTAGTCCGGTCTTGCGAGCAATTTCTATTGCGAACGAGCTGCCCGCGTTGCCTATTGAGAGTTGGAATAGCGGTTTCATCTGCTGGCGGTCGTAGAGCATCGAGCCGTTGACCAGGCCATCGGTCTCTTCCGCCATTTTCTTCAGATTTTGGTAGTGGGTGGTTACTATACCCCACATACCTTTGTCATTAAATTCACTCAGTAAGGCCTGTGCAATAGCGCCGCCAATTTGCGGCTCAGTGCCGGAACCCATTTCGTCGATCATGAACAGTGTGTTACCATTTCCATGAGTCAGAAAATACTTCATGTTGGCCAGATGCGACGAGTAGGTACTCAGATCGTCCTCGAGCGACTGGTCGTCGCCGATGTCGATGAAAAGCTTGTCAAAGATGCCTGCATGTGAGTTTTCGTAGACCGGAGGCAGCAGGCCGCTTTGCAGCATATATTGAACTACGGCTACCGTCTTTAAAGTGACAGATTTGCCACCGGCATTCGGACCTGAAATCACCAGGATGCGGCGTTGCTCATTCAGAGTGATCTCTAGCGGAATAATTTCTCTGCCGTGGCGGTGCAAACTTTCTTGCAGCACAGGGTGGCAGGCGTGATACCATTCAATTTCGGGTTTCGGAGCCAGGTGTGGCAGCGAAGCACCGATGTTGATGGCGTATGTAGCTTTGGCGCGTATGAAGTCGAATGTTGCCAGCAGGTCGTACGACTCTAGCAACTCATCAATGTGTGGGCGCAGCTCGGCAGCTACGCTCATCAGTATGCGCACCTCTTCGCGATGCTCCTCGATGTGGAGCTCGCGCAAGCGGTTATTTGCTTCGACCACTTCGGCCGGCTCGATGAAGATAGTCTTGCCCGAGGCCGATTCGTCGTGCACGATGCCCGGCACGCGGCGCTTGTTCATCGGTGCTACCGGCACCACTAGGCGGCCATCGCGTACCGATGCTGTAGTGTCTTGCTCTAGATAGCCATCGGCTACGGCCTTGGCTATCACACGGCGCATTATCGAATTAATAGTGCCGCTCATCGACGATAGTTGTCGGCGAATGTCGGCCAACTCAGGCGAAGCCGAGTCTTTGATTTCGCCCCAGCGGTCGACAGTGCGGTCGATTAGCTTCGACAGAGCGGGGTAGGGAGTCAGTGCCGTAGCTAATTCATCGAGTAGTGGCCATTGACTGGCGTCGCTTTCTGTGCGATGAGTGGCAAAAAACGAAGCGATGGCCGATATAGAGTCGAGCGATACGGCCAGGTCGGTCAGTTCGGCAGCTGTCAGAAATGTGCCATCTGGGCGAATGGCTTTCAGCCGAGCCGTGATGTCGCGGACTGTTGCAGCCGGGAAACCTTCGTCGCCTTCAATTAGCTGTTTGAATTCTGCTACGCGGCCTAGTTCGGCCGTGATTGTATCGTAGTCGGTCATGAACGACATATCGCGAGCCATATCGGCACTCAGTGGCGAGGTGCACAGCGTCGCTACGCTATTGCGTACGATGTCGAACCCGATTTTTTCTTCTATGTTGTGAGGATATATCACTTCTAATCTTAATTAAGACTGCAAAGTTACGCAAAATCCGCCAATCACCCGCCAAAAAAATCGAATGAGCTCCAAAAGTTAGCTTGCAGTTTTAAAGAATGATAAGCTTAGACTAGTGGGTAGTCGGCTGCCGTGGGTGCACTACAAGTCGTTTAGGCGTACGAATGTAGGCCGCCGAGGATAAAGTTGACGCCGAAGTAGGTCATGATGACGCTTAGGAAGGCGATGATGACAATACGTGCGAAAAAGCGGTCGCGGCGGAAGGCCGGTAGGGATGTGGTGTGCAGTCCGGCCGAGTAAATAAGCATGGTGATTAATGCCCAGGTCTCTTTTGGGTCCCAGCCCCAGTAGCGTCCCCACGATTGGTTGGCCCACACGGCACCGATGAAAATGCCGATGCACATTAAAAAGACGACGGGGCATAGCATCGAACGCGCTACGCTGAGCAAGCTTTGCTGGCCGATGTGCCAGGCAAGGCCACACAGGGCCATTACGGCCATGCCGGCATAAGCTAGCATCACAGTCAGCACGTGGACCGACAACAGCGGTGAGCGCAGCACGGGCATCACTGAGGTAATCTGTGGATTGCGATGGCCCATCATGGCAACCATCAGCGCTAGGCCGGCTACAATGCAGCAAATTGCCGGCAATCGCGGATTGTGTTGAACCAATCCTAGACCACCGATGCAGGCCGCAAGAGCTAGCCATTGCATGGTCTCATAACCGCTGGCCATCGGGATGCAGCCGGAGGCTATCCAATCTAGTATAATCAGTAGTAGTATCCAACCGGCGCTTGCTGCAGCGAGTAGTGTAGAGGCAAGTGTGTTGGGTGCAAAAAATAGCAGAAGTGCGATGACAATCATGATGATGGCAGGAAGTGGCGAGGGAGCCAAGCGTACAAATAGGTCTTCGCACGATGTTTTAGTTGACGATGGTAGCACGGAGCCGGCTTCGCGGCGTTGATATTCACCGATTTTGTTGATTACGGCTATGGCGTCGTCGGTGCGGTTTGTGGCGATTAGTTCGGCTAGGTAGCTGAGTGCGTGGCGTGTGAAGTGCCATTGGTCAAGGTTGAGGCCATCTGGCTGGTCGTCGACAGGCGAGAGCCAGTTGTAGCGACCTTGTTCGTCGCGTGTCGGAAATATCTTCCAAAGCGAGCCTGTGGCGGCTTGCGATAGAAGACCAAATTGCTCATTGGCTGCAGAGAAAACTTGCGATTCGGCGCGGTACGAGCCGTCGGGGGCGAAAAAGTCGGCAACTGATGCGTGTTTGCCTGTAAGTCGGAACTCGCGTCGAGTCGATTTGTCGCGAATAGCGATGCAGGGTTCTTTTTTCCATGCATCGTATTCAAATAGCCATCCGGTCATGACTTGCTCCGGAGAGAGTCCTTTGTAGTTTGCGCGGCCGGTTAACTTTACTGAAAAAAGGCGGGCGTAGGTTGATAGCTGCATGATGCGTCCGTCGGCGTAGATGTAAAGATTCCCGAGGCGGTCAGCTACTTCGCGCGGCACGGGATTCGGCACTGCCGAGGCGGCAATGGAGCATAGGACTACTGAAACAAAAATAGCAATGCGTCGGTTGATTCGTCGGTAGGATAAGTATTTGCAGACCATATACCAAATCATCGAAATAAGCAGCATGGCGTATCCGGTGTAGCTGATAGCTACACCTGCGGGGTCGTGTGCTATGGTCAGGGTCGTGCCGAGCTCGTCGGGGTCGTAGGCCGATTGATAGAAGCGATAGCCATCGAGGCTGTAGACCTTATTCATTGCTACGCGAGCGGGGGCGTGGCCGTCAACAGTAATTTCCGAGACGTAGTCGCATGGTGTGCGAGTGCCGGGATAGTTCACAATTTCGAAATTGAGCAGCTCTACTGTCATGTCGCCGATGCGAGTTGGCTCGCCTACTCGTAGGTGCAGTGTTTCCGAGGTGCCCCAAATCCATGTGGCAAGCGCTCCAATTAGGATTACGAAAAAAGAGATGTGTATGGAAAATTTGCAAAGGTTGTGGTGGAGCTTTCGACGGATGAGTACAATCGTAGAGGCAATAGCAGCAGCTCCCCAAAGAATGACCATGGGGAATGAACTGCAGTATTGAATTCCTTGCTCGCCCAAGCAGCTGAGTATGGCTAAAGCGAGGCAGATGATTCCGAGAATGATGAATGCCGGCATTTGAAAAATGATAAATAAAAGTTTCGCAAAGGAGTGATACGACTCCTTTGCGAAACACGATGAAGAATTACTTAGATAGCGTCGAGGAAGGTGATCACGGCGTCGCGATCAGCCTTCGAAAGCTGGCGGAAGTTTTCGACAGAGGCGCGGGCATCGCTTTGGTCAGATGTGCCGTGCCACATGATTGCTTCCATGGCGTTGCGGGCGCGGGCATCGTGCAGGCGGTCGGCATAGGCCGAGCCTGTGACACGCTGATGGAGACCGCGGCCCCAGAGCGGGGTGGTGCGGCACCAACCGTTGCGGATGTCATTCACCATGTGTAGCTTATGCTGAATCATGTCGGTGTAGGGCCAAATAGTCTGATTCGGATAGCGGGGCAGCAGACGCTCAGGGTCGGCCTTGGTGAAGAATTGAGCCGGGTCGCGAATTTCATCGTTGCCTGTGGTCCACGACGGGCGGTGGCAGTAAGCGCAGCCTATTTGTTCGAATATTTCTTTACCGCGTGCTACGTCGGGGTTGTCGATATCGCGCACGGCCGGCACGGCTAGGCCGCGGTGCCAAACCATCATGTCGATATAGTTTTGGTCTGTAGCTTCGGCCGGCAGATTAGTTGTGTTGATGTAGGCCAGAATGTTGGCTTCAACGTCGGAGGTAAACCATTCGGGATGTTCGTGATTTGGGTCGACTGCTTCAATGTAGGCCGGGAAGGCTGCTTGCACTTCGGGGTCGGCGGCAGCAGCGCGGGCGTAGTAGCCGCCTGCATCTTTATAGTGGTAGCGGCGGTCGCTGCGAGTCACGTTTGTAATATTCCAGAAGGCGTTCGCGCCGGCAGCGTCCTGCAGCGGACCACGGCTCAGAGCGTATGTGTAGCGGAACGGATATTTCTGCTTGTCGCTCGACACTTCCTTCGATGTGTATTGGCCGGCCCAGTTGCCGCCGGCAAAGATTGCCGGGTTGAGACCATTGGGCATGAAGCCGTCTTGCTCTTCTTGGCGATACTGTGCCAGGAGATCTTCGTCGCTGATGGCGTCGAGCAGGCCGGTGCCGTAGATACCGATAGTGTTTTCGAGTTTTACTTCGTATTCACCCATCTGTTCGCGCGAGAGCTCGCCTTGGCGATAAGCGTAGACCGCGTCGGCCGGCATACTTACTTCCGGGTAGCGGAGCGAGTAGGTCTCACCATCGGGGAAGGTGTTGTTCCAGCTATCGGTGTACTCGTGCCATGAGATGATCACCTTGCTTTCGTCGAGCGGAGCTTTGAAGGGCTCTACAGCATGCCCCTGGGGCATACCGGCTAGCCAGTTGACGTAGCCTTGTGTCGCCGGATTGTAAACGACAAGTAGGTAGCCGTTGCCGGCTTCGTTGGTGCGGAAGGGGCCGTCGGGTTGCGACTTGCCGTGGCCGTAGCCGGGATGGCAGTGCATGCACGACGAGCGCGTGTAGATGGGGCCGAGGCCGCTGCGCACGCCCGAGTTGTTCGATACATAGTTTTTTTCGAACAGTTGCTCACCGCGTTTGAATGAGGCCAGAAAACCACCATCTTCGACACTCTTGGTAGGCTGCTCGAATGCAGCAGATGTAGTGATGTACGATGTGCCTAGCTGACCGCCGGAATAGTACCAATCGGGGCGTTGAGCTACATCGGGATTGGGCTGTTCATTTCCGCCGGTAGTTGTGTTGTCGTCGCTACACGAAGCGAGCGCACCACTTACCATAGCTGCAAGAAACAAAGGATATAGTTTCATGATTTTATTTACTGATTAAGTCGATAACTTCGTCGAGTACGTCAACCACGTTGTTGCAGGCGTCGACTGCAGCAAAGTTGATTTCGTGCAGCGAAGCATCCTGTGAGGTCGATGCAAAGGGTTCGCGCATCTTGCTGATGGCGGTGATAGCGTTGTCGATGGCTGCGAGTACGCGAGTGTTGAGCTCGGCGTCCTTTTTAGCAACGAATGCACTCAGAGTGTGAGCCGATGGTTTGATGTAGGTCTCGTTTTCGCCGGTCGCAGCGGTGAATCCGGCATAGGCGTTGCGTACCGAGCGGAGGTTGTCGATGAAGTCAGTGATTGAGTTCAGAGCGTAGGGCGATTCGATGTAGTCGGGGTCGGCAGCGAGGCCCGAGCCTACAGGGTTGCCAATCTTCTGGTTGCCCACTTCGTCGGCAATGTCCTGAGCACCGACGATGAGCTCCTGTACGGCATCAGCGTAGTTGACGTAGGTCGAACCGGCTTGTCCGGCGTTTTTCATGTACCAGCCGTAGTTCTTGTCGTAGCTGAGTTCGGCGTCGTCGAGGATGTCGAGTTTCGACTGTGCTACGGTGCCTTCGTCGGCCCACGATGCTTCAAGACGCAGGCAGCAGTTGCGCAGGTCATCGGCAACGGCGGCGAGGTAGTAGAGTTCGTTTTGTGTGAAGCGCGAAGCGGGTCGCGGCGATGTGGTTGCAGTGGTGGCCGACTGCGGCTCGAACAATAGGTATTCGATGGCGTGGAAGCCGAGGAGGCCCTGGCCGAGCGATGAACCTACATATTCACCGGCGCTTTCGCGGTCGTGCATTTGGCTCATTTGCGATGCGTTGTTGAGCATAGCTTCCATAGCAGTCTTGTCGAGAGGCCAGGTGTCGATGTGCGGGTCGATATTGTAGTCGGCTGCAGCACCATAGAGCCAAGCTTCGCTCAGCTCCCAGTAGCGGCGAGCTTCAATCCAGGCATCACCGGCTTCGGCGATTTTGGTTTCAGTGAGATTGGCTACGCCGGCGTCGCACATAGCATCGCACAGGTCGGCGAGCTTCATCGATGCGTCGGCCAGGCCGCGATAGGTGGGCACTACGGTGTTGTTTACATAGTCAGTCACGACGGCTTGTAGGGCTGCTTCGTCGGCATCAATAGTGGGTCTTACGCCATTGTTGTCGTCGTCCGAGCACGATGTTGCCAGAAGCGCAGCACCGAGCATAATTGAGAGTGTTTTGAGAGTTTTAATCATTTCTTTTATTTGTTTAGATTGTACCATTAGTTTTTAATTGAAGAAGCCTGCGTAGGCAATGCCGATAGAAATTGAAGGCTCGTTGTTGTACGGCTTTTCGAGCAAGCCGATGCTGTACTCGCCTTTAATGATAATCTGGCTGATAGGGAAGTAATTGATACCTGCAGCGAGGCGTGTGCGGCGGGTCCAGTCGTAGCGCAGAACGTCGCCGGCAGTTTTCATCATCGAGTCGTAGTAGTCGTAGCGGCCCCAAACGTAGAGCCCCTGGTCTTTGACTTTCAGCGGTGCGAAGATGTTGTAACCGAGTTCGACGCCTACCGAAATTGCGTCTGACGCAACGTTGGTTTTGGGCGATGGCGAGTCGTTGCGCATCTTTTTGTTGTAGGCTGTGATGCGGTCGGCATCGGTCAGATGGCCGTAGATGACACCGCCGCGAGCT
This sequence comes from uncultured Bacteroides sp., assembly GCA_964456545.1. GTDB lineage: Bacteria > Bacteroidota > Bacteroidia > Bacteroidales > Muribaculaceae > CAG-873. Next base: position 208,805 of record CAYWAM010000001.1, on the reverse strand, counting down.
ATGATGTTGTAATTTTTATAGGTGAAGTCGAAGGCCCCGATGGTCAGTGTGCCCTTCACGTCGCTCCAGTTTTCGTTGGGATGCGACAGAGTGTTGCAGAAAGTATTACCCACATAGCCGCTTACGCCTAAGCGCAGACCTTTGATACCAGTGTAATCGATACGGCTGACGCCTGCTAGCGAGTTGGCAATTTTGAATTCGTAGGGGCTACCCGATGCCGAGCCCACCCAGTTGTCGCGGCCGAAGAGGTCGCTATCGAGGCCGGGAAGAACCATAGCTTGGTATTTCCAATTGCCGGCTTGGCCCCAAAGGCTGACGCCAGTCTGATGCCAGGTGCAAGGAATTATTTGCGAGTCGCCCGCCGGGCGGAACACGCCAAAAAAGTTGTTGGGCTCGTGAGCGTTGTTGGTCGAGCCGATGGGCACTACAATGTGGCCTGCACGAATATTAAACTGTGGGGAGAATGATTTCTGAATCCAGAACTGTTCGAGGGCTACTTCACCGCCACGCTCGATTTCGCTTTCGTATTCGCCACCTTCGTCGTCTTCCATTTCGACGGCTGCTTCTACGCCGCCGTGTTCGAATTCGATTTCTGAGCCCATGCTCCAACCCTTGCCGAAGTCGTAGCCGAGATAGAGCACTACGTGAGGCAAGTCCACGCGGCTGTGATGTGCATCGGTGAAGTTGGCCGGAGTCTTGTAGCGGTTCCATGCGTCGGCGAAGAAATTATAGCTGTAAGTGGCTTCTCCATAGCCGCCAACGGTGAGCTGCGCCGAAGCCGGGGCAATGGACAATGCAGCTGCACCAATCAATGATAGGATAGATTTTTTAGGCATTTTGTAGTTTATTTCTAGTTTTTGCGGTGCAAAATTAGGCCAACTCGCTCGCGTCGACAATACTCTTTTTTAAGTAATTTTCACAGTCGTGTCTAACCATTTTTAAGTATTTCCGGACACAGATTTATCATCTATTATATGTTAAAAACATCGTTGTTTTTCGAACGTTAAAAAAAAGTTAGGCCAAAGGTTTGGAAATGTTAGCAATTAGCTTTACCTTTGCTTATCGACTCGTAATACGCATGAAAAAGTTACTGAGAATATTTGTTTTTGCAGTTGTCGCTGTGTTGTTTACGACCTCGTCGGTCGCTGCTTTTCCCGTAGCCGACGTCGTGAGTGAAATACAGCCGTCGCTTGTTAGCATCCGTGTGTTGCGGACCGGGGTGGAAATTGTCAATGACACTCGCGCTGATTGCGATGTGCAGGTGTATGCTATCACCGGTCAGTTGATGAAACATGTAGCTGCTGCACCGGGTACCACAGTCATTGACCTCGCGCCCGGTTGTTACGTAGTGCGTGTCGATGGCTTATCAAAGCGCATCATTATTAAATAAAATATATCTACTTACTTATACTCAACTCATGAAGGAACATTTGACTACTTTGCTGGCAGCTACTTTGCTTGCCGGCTCCTCAGCCGTGGCTGCTGAGGCCAATCCTGACGACCGTTTTCAGGCTTGGCCTTCGTACGATGGCGCTGATTTGGAAATGACCGTTGACCCGACCGGTACGCGCTTCGCGCTCTGGTCGCCCGAGGCCGAGGCAGCGCGCGTTTACCTCTACAATACTGACCGGAACACGTCGGCTATCGACACGTTAGAGATGACGCGTGGCGACCGCGGAGTGTGGCGCGCATCAGTAGCTCAGTCTCTGTATGGCAAATTCTACACGTTCAGCATCAAGCACCATGGCCAATGGCTGGCCGAGACCCCCGGCGTGTGGGCTCGTGCGGTGGGCACTAATGGCGAGCGTGCGGCGATTATTGACTTCGCTACCACCAATCCTGACGGCTGGCGCGACGACCGCGGCCCCAAGGTGGAGAATTTCACCGACGTAGTTCTTTACGAAATGCATCACCGCGATTTCAGTATGTCGCCGTCGAGCGGTATCGTGCACAAGGGTAAATTCTTGGCGCTCACGGAGCCCGGCACTCACAATGCTACAGGCGAGGCTACCGGTATCGACCACCTAAAGGAACTTGGTGTGACTCACGTACACATTTTGCCAAGCTACGACTATAACTCAGTTGACGAAGCCAATCCGCAGCTCAATATGTACAACTGGGGCTACGATCCGCTGAACTACAACGCGCCTGAAGGTTCGTACTCAACCGACCCGGCCAATCCGGCCACTCGTGTTCGTGAAATGAAAGAGATGGTCAAGGCTCTGCACGATGCCGGTATCGGTGTCGTAATGGATGTCGTATATAATCATACCGCACAGGTCGGCAATTCGAACTTCGACCTCACCGCTCCCGGTTACTACTATCGCCACCGTGCCGATGGTTCGTATTCCGACGCATCAGGTTGTGGCAACGAGACTGCATCCGACCGTGCGCAGATGGCCAATTTCATCGTGAATTCGGTTAAATACTGGGCCGAGGAATATCACATCGATGGATTTCGCTTTGATCTCATGGCTATTCACGACACAGAGACAATGAACCGCGTAGCTCGTGAACTGAAAGACGTTAACCCGTCGATTTTCGTCTATGGCGAAGGTTGGACGGCCGGAGACTCGCCTCTGCCCGTGGAGCGTCGCGCTCTGAAGGAAAATGTAGCGCAGATGCAGGGCGTGGCCGTGTTCAGCGATGATATCCGCGATGCTATCAAAGGTCACTACAGCGATGCAGCCGACCGCGGATTTGCTACCGGCAAGCCCGGCAACGAAGAGACCGTCAAAATCGGTATCGTTGCCGCTACGGCTCATCCCCAAGTTGATTACTCGAAGGGCAACAACTCGACGTTTGCTTACGCCACATCACCGCAGATGGTGGTCAACTACGTGTCGTGCCACGACGACTTGATGCTGACCGATAAACTTGCAAAGTCGATGCCCGGCACGACGCCCGAGCAGCGTATGCGCGCCGCACGCTTGGCTCAGACGATTGTCTTTACTTCGCAGGGTACGCCGTTCATGTTTGCCGGCGAAGAAATTTTCCGTTGCAAGTATGGCGTGCACAACTCTTATAAGTCGCCCGACTCAATCAATGCCATCGACTGGCAGCTTAAGCACGACAACGCCGACCAGTATGCATACTATCGCGAACTAATCAAGTTGCGTCGCTCGCATCCGGCTTTCCGCATGACTACTGCCGCTGACATAGCTCGCAATATCGTATTCGACAAGGTCGAAGGTTCGAATCTGATTTCATACTCAATCAAGAACAATGCCAACGGCGACGAATGGAGCGAAATAAAGCTCGTATTCAATGGCTCTGACGAAGCTCGCGAAGTGAAAATACCGCGAGGCGAGTGGATTGTGATTGCCGAAGACGGTCGCATCTGCGCCGACGGTCTTGCCACTTCGAAAGGGGGCAAACTGACCGTAGCTCCGACGTCTGCACTCATCTTAGCTCGCAAGTAAAATCAAAAGCGACATTACACAAAAAGCGCTGCAGCCGACAAAGCTGCAGCGCTTTTTGCATCAATGTGAATTACGTTGCTTAGAAGGGGAAGTTGAAGAAAAGCAACAAAAGTCGAAAAATGTGGCAGCTCCGAGCCTTTTGAGCCATCAGACGCGGCGAGTGGCGTGGACGGTGATTGCGATATATGCGCCGCAGAGTAGGGCGATGACTGCGATGAAATACGTTGCAGCAAAGTCGCGAGCTAACCATGCGCCCAGGTTGATTACAAGTTGCAAGATGGCGTAGCCGGCAGCTACGGTAGTATGTCGTATACCACACTCGTTCGAAAGATATTGATAAAGGTGTAGGCGGTGAGCCTTGAAGATGTTTTCGCGACGAATGATGCGACGTACAATTGTCAGCGCTGTGTCCACGCCGTAGACGGCCACAAATACAATCCACCATATCGATTCAGTGGCTATCATCAGCGATATAAGCAGATAGAGAGTGATGACTGCAATCGAAATAGCTCCGACGTCGCCTGCGAAACATATGGCACGGCGGCGAAAGTTGAAGTAGCCAAAGACTGCTACTGCGCATAGCACAAGCTCAGGCAGCAACGGCTCGGTAAAGTTTAAGACTCTATTGAGAAATATCAGCGTGGCAAGCAACGCAGCCGAGTAGGCGGCTGTGATGCCGTTGATGCCATCCATGAAGTTGAATGCATTTAGATAGGCTATGGCCACTGGTACGGTTGCAAACCATAGCCAAGTAGGCGATTCGGCAAAGCCACTGATACTCCAGAGTATTAACAGTACACTAGTAAGTTGTGCTAATAGTCGCACACACACTCCTAGTGGCTTGAAATCATCAATGAAACTGACAATTGCTGCTATCGATAGGCCTCCGGCGAAGAATGTTGCATGCTGCCATGACGAGATGTATATCGCAGCTAATGCTGCAAAGTAAAAGATGCAGCCACCACCGGTGATTGTCGGCTGCTTATGCGACGACCGTTCGACGGGGCGTTGAAGACTCGCCTCGTTGTATCCTGCGATGCGGAGATAGATAATCTCAACACCGTAAAGAATCATCAGAGCTGTTAAGTAAAACGGCATAGCTTAAATTTAGCAACAAAATTAGGCATCTGCGACTGAAATAGCAAATTTCAAGCCAACAATCAGCGACATTTCGCGGGGATTTGTTAACTTTGCAGTCAAAAGCAACAGAAAACATAATCATAAAATGGCACAGAAACCCTCCATACCTAAAGGAACGCGCGATTTCAGCCCGGCCGAGATGGCGCGCCGCAACTATATCTTCGATACTATTCGCGACGTTTTCCACCTCTTCGGCTATCATCAGATTGAAACTCCGGCGATGGAAAACCTCTCGACCCTGATGGGCAAATACGGCGAGGAGGGCGACAAACTGCTTTTTAAGATTCTGAATTCCGGCAACTATCTGGCCGGCGTCAATCCGAATCTGCTTAATGAAGAAAGCTTCGTGAAGCTCACTCCGCAGATTTCTGACAAGGGACTCCGCTACGACCTTACAGTGCCGTTTGCGCGCTTTGTGGTTCAGCATCGCAACGATATTCAGATGCCCTTCCGTCGCTTCCAGATTCAACCCGTGTGGCGCGCCGACCGTCCGCAGAAAGGCCGCTATCGCGAGTTTTATCAGTGCGATGCCGATGTAGTAGGCAGCGATTCGCTGCTCAATGAGGTTGAACTCCTTCAGCTAATCGATGAAGTATTCCGCCGCCTCAAGGTGCGTATCAGCATCAAGCTCAACAATCGCAAAGTGCTTGCCGGTATCGCCGAATTTATCGGAGCGCCCGACAAGATGATTGATATTACTGTGGCAATAGACAAAATCGATAAGATTGGCCTCGAAAAAGTCAATGAAGAATTGTCAGAGCGTGGTCTGAGCGACGAATCGATAGCCGCATTGACTCCAATTTTGCAGATTTCAGGTACACCGACTGAGCGCCTTGAGCGTCTAGCCACACTGCTGGCTTCATCAGAAACCGGTACTAAAGGCGTAGAAGAATTGCGCTTTGTGATAGAGTCAACACAAGCCCTTGGCCTTGAAGCCGACCTCGAACTCGATGTGTCGCTTGCTCGTGGTCTTAACTACTATACCGGCACTATTATCGAGGTAAAAGCGCTCGATTTTGCTATAGGTTCAATCACCGGTGGTGGTCGCTACGATAACCTTACCGGCGTATTCGGTATGCCCGGCCTTTCGGGTGTTGGTATCTCGTTTGGCGCTGATCGCATCTACGATGTGCTCAATGGTCTAAACCTTTATCCCGAGCGTCTTGGTGCTTCATCGCAGGTGATGTTTGTCAACTTCGGCCCGTCGGAAGCTGCAGCTTCGCTGCGCGCTGTCAAGGTGCTTCGCGCAGCCGGAATTAGTTGCGAGCTATATCCCGACTCTACTAAGCTTAAGAAGCAGATGACCTATGCCAACAATGCGGCTATTCCTTATGTAGCAATCATAGGCGAGGCCGAAGCTGCAGCCGGAACCGTTACAATCAAAAACATGGCCGAAGGCACACAAGTCACCGTACCTGTGTCAGAAGCTGCAGCTCACATTAAGTAAAAGATTTACAAAGTCTATATAGAAAGCGGCGTGGTTCGGACCATGCCGCTTTCGCTTGCTAAGGAGGGAGGAGAATGTTCGGCCGAAGCGCTTCGAAGCCGAAAATTGATTATTTTGCTTACATTTTCTATACGGAATAACGCTCGCCGTGGTACAAAGGTTGCATTCTAGCAAAAAAATACGTAATTTTGCAGTGTGAAAGAGCTCTTTAAGCGTTTGTTTAGCATAGCAATACTTGTCGTGTTCGTAAACCTTGTGTTTTCGAATGCAACTTTTATGCATACTCATACGCTTGACGATGGCTCGCAAGTTACGCACTCACATCCCTACGTACCTTCGTCGCAGCATAGCCATTCGGGTTCGCATGCCGGTAGTATAGCACAAGCTAATAATATGGCTGCCGGTTTTGAGTTGTCTGTCGTCGAATCAGTGCAGCCGTTCATGCATGAGTTGGAAATAATGTGCTCCGACTTCGATGCAGCTCGAACGTTGGTCGAGGTGATGGTCGTTAATGTCTTGCGAGGTCCTCCGGCCGGTTTGTGATTACCTATTAAAAAAATTATCTATTTCTTCTTATTGTGTCGTCATCAAGTGATTGATTGCGCGCAAGTATTCACAAACCAACCAATATTTATTTAATGCTGAAAAGATTTTTGGCAGCAGCGTGTGCCGTTGTTGCTGTTAGCGCATTTGCGCAGCCTATAGTCGGTGATGCTCATATTGCCGGACATGTGATTGACGCCGAGACGGGCGAGCATATTCCATACTACCTCGTACAAATCAAAGATATACGCCTGGGTACAATGACCGACGATTCCGGGCACTACATACTTAGCGACCTTAAGCCCGGCACATATAGTGTTGAGGCTTCATGTATCGGTTTCAAAACCCAGACCAAGACGGTCTCAGTGTCGGCCGGCCAGACTTTCGAACTCAATTTCGAGGCAGTCCCCGACGCGTTTATGCTTGACCAAGTTGTGGTGACTTCATCGAAGAGCGACCAGGTGCGCCGACTGAGCCCGTCGCTCGTCAATGTGACTCCCGGCAAGATTTTTGATGCAATTGGAGCCTGCTCTCTTGCCGATGGCTTGAGTTTGCAGCCCGGTGTGCGTGTCGAAAACGATTGTCAAAACTGTGGCTTTACTCAAGTGCGTATTAATGGCCTTGACGGACACTATTCGCAGATTCTGATGAATTCGCGTCCGGTGTTTTCGGCACTCGCCGGTGTATATGGCTTGGAACACATACCTGCTAATATGATTGAGCGTGTCGAGGTGATGCGTGGCGGAGGCTCGGCCCTGTTTGGTTCGTCGGCTGTTGGTGGTACTATCAACATTATCACACGTGACCCGGTGACAAATTCAGCACGTGTGACTCACCAGATTTCTTCAATCGGTGTCTCCGGAGACCTCGATAACAACACGACTATGAATGCGTCGGTGGTAAGTGATAATAACCGTGCCGGTATATTTATCTTTGGACAAAGTCGCTCGCGCGACGGCTACGACCACGATGGCGACGGCTTCACAGAAGTGACGCAGCTGAAGTCGCAGACACTCGGCGCACGTGCGTTTTTTCGCCCTGGCGATGCATCGCGTTTGTCGGTCGAGTATCATAACACGCACGAATACCGTCGAGGTGGCGACAATCTGAAGGAGCCGGCTCATATGGCTATGGTTGCCGAGCAGGCCGATCACAATATCAATGCTTTCGAAGCGACCCTTGACCTGTGGCCTCGCAATCATACCGACCATGTGGCTCTGTTTGCTGCTACACAGTCGACTCGCCGTACAAGTTATTATGGTAGCGAAATGGATCCAGATGCGTATGGTCGCACTAGCGATGTGGTTGTAAACACCGGTGCTCAGTGGACACATCCTTTCAGTTATCTACTTTTTATGCCTTCAGAACTTGTTTGCGGAGCCGACTATTCGTTCAATCGTTTGCACGACGTTACGGTCGGATATGACCACAATCTGAAGCAAAACGTAAATATTTACAGTGCATTCTTACAGAATGAATGGCGCGATGAGCGTTGGGGATTTCTTGTCGGTGCTCGCGTTGATAAGCACTCGCTTCTCGACGATGCTGTCGTGTCGCCTCGAGCTAATATTCGCTTTAATCCTGCCGAAAGTGTCAATCTGCGAGCTTCGTATTCGACCGGCTTCCGTGCGCCGCAAACCTATGATGAAGACCTCCACGTAGCCATCGTCGGAGGCGACCGCGTAGTCACCATTCTAGCACCCGACCTCAAGCAGGAAAGTAGCAACAGCTTTAGCCTGTCGGGCGATTTTTACCATCGATTCGGACAGGTGCAGACCAACCTTCTGATTGAAGGTTTTTACACTGACTTGAGCGATGTCTTCGCTCTGCGTCGTCTTGAAGAGGCTGATGCGGCTGGCAATGCCGTGCTTGAGCGCTACAACGGCTCCGGTGCCCGTGTGTTCGGTATGAATATTGAGGCAAAGGCCTACTTCTCGTCGCACTTCGACGTGCAAGCCGGTGTAACGCTGCAAAGTTCGCGTTATAAGCAACCTGAGGCATGGAGCGACGACCCTTCAGTGCCTTCAGTGAAGCGAATGTTCCGCACGCCTGATGTATATGGCTATTTTACGGCCAACTGGGAGATTATTCATTCGCTTAAGGCTGTATTTGCCGGTACACTGACAGGACCTATGACGGTACAACACATAGCAGGGTCGGGGACAGATATTGATGTGGCTAAGCGCACACCTACATTTTTCGATATGAGTGTAAAACTTACATACACGCGTCGATTGTTGGGGCACGTAAATTGCGAATTTGGCTTAGGAGTCGTTAATGTGTTCGATAGCTATCAAGATGATTTTGACCAAGGTTATTTACGCGATAGTGGCTATGTCTATGGTCCGTCGCTACCTCGTAGTTTGACGGCTTCAGTTGCCGTGTCAATCTGACGCTGCTGGTTTAGATACTTTCACTTGCACCCCACTGCCGACTGTGCGCTCGAATCAGATGTGTTCATGTCGACGGTGGGGCGCTTGTTTGTTTTGAAGGTGTGTAGTCGTTTTTTTGGGTTAAGAGTTGGTCGTTATGTCTTATTTCGCTCAAGAAATTGACCTAAAAGTGCAATTTTCTCCAAAATAATTGCTAATTTTGCATCAATTTGCGTAATTGTGTATCGACGCATTTTGGTTAGATTTTAATTGCAGAGAACATCAAAATTGAAAATAATAACAATAATCAATAAATAAAAAACATTACACGATGAAACAAACATTGTTAAAGGGTCTCATGTCGGTGTCGGTACTGAGCCTTTCGGTCGCTTGTAGCGATGGCGAAGGCCTTGGTTTCGATGACGGCAAGGGTTCTATCGCCCTTTCTGCAGAAGTCGATGCATCGGTGCAGTCCGGACGTAAGTCGAGGGCTGAGTATACAGATGTGACACCTGCTGATTTGTCGTTGAAGCTTACTCCGGCCGACGGCTCAGCATCGATGACTTGGGAAAGTGTGACAGTGTTCCCGACTGATCAAAAGTTTGGTGTAGGCTCGTACACCCTCGAAGCCTTCTATGGTGATGAAAATCTCGAAGGTTTCGAATCGCCCGCTTTCTATGGAAAAACACAGTTTGTGGTGCGCGAACGCGAGACTACCCACGTGTCGCTCACAGCTACAGTTGCGAGCGCGCTCGTGTCGATTGACTACACAGATGGATTCAAGGAATACATGACTTCGTGGCGCGCAGAAGTACATAGCGAAAGCGGACGCGATATCCACTTTGATGACACTGAAACTCGCCCAGCATACGTAAAGCCGGGTCAAGTAGAGATAAACGTTGAGTTTGTGAAGCCCAACGGCAGTGGCGCTAAGCTGACGGCTGCAAGTTTCGAAGCTGTAGCAGCTCGTCACTACCATGTCACTGTCGACGTAGAAGATGGTGCAGGTTCGGTAAACATGGTCATCTCATTCGACGAGACACTCGAGAACGCTGAACCGATAAAGGTAGATATTAGCGACGAAGTGCTGAATGCTGCAGCGCCCGAACTTTCGGCCGTTGGCTTCACTTCGGGAACATCGTTAGAATTTATTCCCGGCCAGGCTTTTGCCGATGGTCTTAAATTCCATATCATAGCTCGCGGAGGTTTGCAGCAGGCTAAGCTGACCACTCAGTCGGCATCGCTGCTCTCGAACGGCTGGCCCGCCGAGGTAGACCTTGCGAATGCCGACGCGTCCATCCAAGCAAAACTTTCACAACTTGGCCTTGTGACTCGCGGTGTAACTCGCGATGCCAACAGACTGGCAGTAGTAGACCTCACAGAGGTGATGAGCAACATTGAGTACCTTAATGGCGGCGACAACACATCGTCGTTTGCACTCGTTGTGAAGGATAAGTTTGGTAAACTTTCGGAAACTGTCACTCTCGTAGCTACCGCCAAGCCTCTGAAGATGGATGTGCTCAATCCTGAACTTTATGTGGGTGAGTCGACTTTGGCCTTTACTTTCGAATTTAATTTAGGCGACCCCGCTGAGTACGTAACCTTCAAGTATCTCAACAGCCGTGGCACTGAAAGCAATTTTGTGCCCGAGTCAATCGAATCACTTGGTGATAATATGTACAAGATTGTAGGTAGCGTAGATCAGGCTAGTGCAAGTAAGGCTCTTGCATTCACTGCAATTGTAAAAGACCTGAAGACGGCAGAATACACTATCCAGCGCAATCCGCAGGTCATTCCCACTAACAAGGCAGCCAACGCTTTCGCTACTAACGCTTATATTCCGGTGACTATCGGTGACAAGGATAGTGATGCCGCTCTCGTGGCGCAGCTCCTCGGCAATGCTACCGTGATGGTGTCGACCGATGGTGTAAACTTTGTTGAAAAGCCGACTACGGCAGATGCTGCAAACCTCGTACTGCATGTTGCAGGCCTTGAACCCGCTACTAATTATTCGTTCATGATTAAGAACGGTAGCAAAGTGTCAGCCGAGCCTGTAGTGAAGAGTTTCACTACCGAAGAGGCATCTCAAATAATCAACGGAAACTTAGATGCTAACGTGACCATCGCCGGCAGCGATAGCCACTGGGAGAATGTGATATTCTCGGGTTGGGGCACTAACAACGCCATGACCACTAGCGAAGGCGCTGATTACGCATATGTTCGTATCTCCGGCACCAAGCAGACTGATGATGCAGTGTCGGGCAAGGCTGTGACGATCAGAACCCAGGGTTGGGGCTCCGGTAACTCTGCGGTTGGCCATGTAGGAAGTTCGGCTACGCTTAGAAAAATTGATCCGGGATTACTTCACCTTGGGTCGAATCGTACGGCTCGCCCCAGCGGTTATACCGAACGTGCCGGCTCGCTTGAAACCACCGACCTCGATTGCGGTGTAGCGTTTGCATCGCGCCCCTCGTCGGTTTCATTCTACTACAAGTACACTGCTAAGAATTCGGCTGACCATGGCAATGTATTGGTGCAGGCAATAGATGAATCGGGCAATGTGATTGCGCAGGCAGAAACTAATCTGACTGCTGTCGATGCGTACACCGAGATGACACTGCCGCTGACATATACATATAACTCGGCAAAGATTGCCAAGATATATGTTCGCTTCTTATCGACCAACGTTCCCGAAGCACTTACGAAGGACGGTGATTGGATAACTCCTCCGCCTTTCGCTAATTTGTCGCGCGGAGAATATGCCGGCTCGACTCTTTATGTAGATGAAATTGTTTGCAATTACTAATATTCTGAAATGAAAACCAAGATAATTTATATAGCGACACTTTTCGCAGCAGCGACTTTGTCCGTCGGCTGTACCGAAGAATTTAACTATTCGACGGAAAAGACGGGCCGCGTAGCTTTGTCGACACTCGGTGTAGAAGTCGAAAGTGCAGAAACAGTCGTAGGCGATTCTCGTTCGACAGTAGACCTGAATCCCTTCATTGTTACAATCTACAATGAAGCCGGCGCTCAGCAGCAGCAATGGACTTATGGAGAAATGCCCGAAATCTTCGAGCTTCCCATCGGTAAATATACAGTCGACGTGAAATCGCACAACGTGCAAAAAGCCGAGTGGGACCATCCGTATTTCACCGGCAAACGCGACTTTGAAATTTTTAATGGCAAAATCACTGAACTCGAAAATGTTGTCTGCAAGTTTGCTTCGCTGAAGGTGACTATAATCTTTGCCGATGACCTCCGAGCTGTAATGGGTGATAATGTTAAGGTGAAAGTCGTAGCCAATGACCTAGGCGAGCTTACTTATACTCCCGACGAGACTCGCGCTGGCTACTTTGAAGTTGTTGATGGCTCGATGACTCTTGCTGCTACATTTAGCGGTGACGTGATGGGCTACAATGAGAATTTCACCAAAACCTACACCAACGTGGCTGCCGGTCAGCATCGCATCATTACATTCTCATTAAAGGAGAATAACAAAGATCCCGAGGTAGAGATCGGCTATATCGATCCTAGCGACGGTATTAATGTAAGCACCTCTGTTAGTGATGAAAATATCGATGGTAGCATAAAACCTGGCGAAGAAGTCGGTTCTGATGATGATCGCCCCGGCAAGGAAGATTTCAAGGAAAATGTTGAAATGTCTTATGCAGGCAGCGTTCTGAAAGTTGTAGCTGCAGAAGGCCTCACTTCGCTGACTCTCGGTGTTACCACTGACAATGTCGAACTGTCTGCAGCTCTGTCGACAATTAACGGCGTAGACCTTGCTGCTCCCGGCGCTGCCGAATCGGCTATCGCTTCTTACGGCTTACCCGCAGCAACAGCTGTCGCTGGTGCAACTGCAGTAAATCTCGATTTTGCAGCTCTGCTTGCTAAGGCAGCCGAGTACACCGGCACGCACGCATACATCGTCACCGGTACAGACGCAAATGGAGCGGTAGCTACATTCCGCATCGCAGCTCCCGGCAAGAAGGTCGAAGGTCAGATTACCATTGAATCAGCTTCGCTCAGCTTCGAAGAATCGATGGTTCCTACTGAGGGTATGGATGGTAAAGTAACCATCAAGGCAGCCGCCGGCATCGATAAACTTGAAGTAGAAATCAAGACCTCCAGCCCTGATTTTGAAGCTTCGGTAAGCGATCTTCTCCCCATGAAGTTCGACCTTGCTCATCCCGAAAGCGAAGAAGTAGCTCAAATGCTTGGTAGCCTCTTCCCTGTTGGTGACCAGGTTATCGGCAAGACTGAAATGCTCTTCGATATTACACAGTTCATTCCGCTGCTGCAGGCGTTTGCCGGTGAGCACCAGTTCGTTATTTCTGTGACAGACCAGAATGGTTCGTCGCTGACCAAAACCCTCACATTTGTAGTAGAATGATGAAAAAGACAATAATTTGTGCGGCTACGGCAGCGATAGCTGCCACCGCAATTGTCGGTTGTTCGAGCGACGACGCCCTGCTCAGCTCGGGCGAGGGCACAATCTTTCTGACGACTAAGGTTAGCACCGACATCAAGGTTTATGGTCGAGCAGGCGAGCAAGACTTGCAGGAGTCATGCATCGTTTGGCTTTCAAATGCCAAGGGTGTCGTGCGCAAGTATAATGGCGCAGCTGAGATGCCCACCGAAGGTATAAAGCTGTTAAGCGACCGTTATGTAGCAGAAGCATGGGCCGGAGACTCTGTGCCCGCGTCGTTTGACTCTCGTTACTTTAAAGGACGAGAAGAATTCGTTGTCTCAAACGGCTCTAATCAGAGTGTATCGGTAGTTTGCAAAATTGCCAACACGGCCGTACAGGTTAGTTATGACGATGATGTAGACAATGTGCTTACGGACTATGTCATGACCATTGGCCACTCGCAGGGTACGCTCGACTTTGTAGGCCGAACCGATGCGATAGGCTATTTCATGATGAACTCGCGCGACAAGGACCTTACTTGGACCCTCAAAGGTAAGCTTAACGATGGCTCAGAGTTCGAACGTCAGGGCACAATCGCGGCCGTAAAGCCAACTACGCTCTATACAGTCAGTGTAAATTGCCCATCGACCGACGAGTCGCTCGGTGGCGGTTACCTTACAATCACTATTGATGAGGAAACCATCGATATTGCCGACGAAATTCAGATTGCTTCGGCCCCGATAATCAAGGGCGTAGGATTTGAACTGAGTGAGACCCAGACCGGCGAATCCGGTAAAATAGGTCGCAAAGTGCTGTGGCTTAATGTTCATGGCGGCCTTCAGAGCCTCGTGCTCACCAGCGACTACTTCACCGATCTGTTTGGTATTTCGGGCAATGACTTTGATTTAGTGCGTATGTCGGATGATGTCCTTCAGGAAGCTATTGCTGCCGCAGGCATCAACTATTTCGAGACTATATACGAAGACGAAGGCGTTTCGACCGTGAAGCTTTCTTTTGAATCAGAGTTCACCGATGCACTTGTCGATGGCGAATACAACATCGATATAGCTGCTACTGACCAAAACGGTAAGACCGGACGCGCAACCCTGCGAATCAAGATTTCTGCTGATGATGTTACTACCATAGAAGCCGCAGCCGGTGCAGCTTGGGCTACTAAGGCTACAATCACTGGTATGATTAACAAGGAAAGCGCTGCAAACCCTGTCATGAAATATCGTGAAAAGGGTACCCAGGCTTGGACTTCAGCGACTACTACGGTCATCGGTAAAAATATGCAGGCTGTAATCACTGACCTCAAGCCGGCGACTACATATGAATATATCGCGGCATGCGACGGTTTCGACTCGAGCACCGTATGCGAGTTTACGACCGAGACCGCTCGCCAGTTCCCCAACTCGAGCTTCGAAGAAAGCTGTTCAGAAGGAAAAGTAACCTGCTTCTATAAAGAAGGTGACCAGAAATTCTGGGATTCAGGTAACCATGGCTCGGCTACTATGAGCAAGATGGTGACTTATCTGGATTCGAGCGTAGCTCATTCGGGCAATTCGCTGTGCCTGCACTCGCAATTTGTCGGACTCGGATCCTTAGGTAAATTTGCTGCGGGTAATATCTTTATTGGTGAATACTTGCGCACAGCAGGCACCAATGGTGTCCTTGGCTGGGGCCGTCCTTGGACTAGTCGTCCGAGCAAGCTACGTGGTTGGGTTAAATATTCGCCGGTTGATGTAACTCATGTAAATGACGGATATACAGACCTCGCGAAGGGCGATACTGATAATGCAATCATCTACATCGCTCTGCTCGATGAGACCTTCGTGCATGATAAGAGTGAGACTTCCGACTATCCTGTAGTAATTGCGACAGCAAAACCCAAGTCGCTATTCGATAAGAACGGCTCGAACGTCATTGCCTATGGCGAAGTAGTCTACAAGGAAGCAACTGCCGGCGATAGCATGGTAGAGTTCACAATCGAACTGACTTACAATCGCACTGATGTCGTGCCTACCTACATTATGTGTACGGCTTCGGCTTCGATTGGCGGTGACTACTTCACCGGTGGCTCAGGCTCGAAGATGTGGCTTGACGACCTCGAACTCATCTACGAATAATAGCTAGATTCTATACTTAAACTCCGCCGAAGTGTCGATGCAGATACTTCGGCGGATTTTTTTTGTCAATTATAGTTTTGTCCTTAAAATGACGCAGCCACTTCGCATTTGCGAAGTGGCTGCGTCGTATGATTCAGATTGGTGCTTATTCTGCTACCGTCGTGTCGGGGTCGGTGTACCAGCGCGAGTACATTAAATAGTTGTGAGCTATCTTTTGGTTCATCTCTTTGCTTTGCGCGGGGTCGACCATTTTGATGAACTTGGCCGGAGCGCCGCCCCATAGTTCGTTCGGGCCGATTTTCGTGCGTGATAGGACCACGGAGCCGGCTGCCACGATAGCACCTTCGCCAACTTCAGCGTCATCCATCACTACGGCACCCATGCCTATGAGTGCGTAGTCGCGAATCTTTGCACCGTGGATTGTCACGTTGTGTCCGATTGACACATCATCGCCGATTTCAATTGTCGATTTCTGGTATAAAGTGTGTAGCACGCTACCGTCTTGGATATTCACGCGGTTGCCTATCCGGATAGAGTTAACGTCGCCGCGTAGTACGGTGTTGAACCATACCGAGCAATCGTCGCCGACGACTGTGTCGCCGATGATGGTTGCATTTTCGGCAAGAAAACATCCTTGACCAATTCTGGGCTCGAAGCCGCGTACAGGGATTATGAGTGCCATGTCTTATGGTGTGTTGGGCTGAATCTGTTTGTTACTTTGTTAGCGGTTTTGTGTTCTCGAGCAGCCAAGCCTTGTATTCGCCTTCGAGGTGCGGAGCGAGTGCTTCGGCTACTTTGCTATGGTAGTTGTTGAGCCACTGTATTTCGTCATTGGTCATGATTGACGTGTCGAAAAGTGCACGGTCAAACGGGCAGAGCGTCAGAGTTTCGAAGCCGTAGAAGCGGCCGAATTCGGTTTGCATCTTCTCGACAGTGAGCACTAGGTTCTCGCAGCGAATGCCGTGTACGTTTTCGCGATACAGGCCCGGTTCGTTGGAGGTAATCATGCCGGGAGTTAGGGTTGCCGATACGTAGTTGAGTCGAATGCTCTGCGGACCTTCGTGCACGTTGAGGAAGTGGCCTACGCCGTGGCCTGTGCCATGCAGATAGCTGAGGCCTTCTTTCCAAAGATACTGACGAGCGATGGCGTCGAGTTGGTGGCCTGTGGTGCCTTCGGGAAATACCATTGAGGCTAGTGCGATGTGGCCCTTCATTACGAGTGTGAAGTCGTGGCGTTCGGCTGCGGTTGGCTCTTGGCTCAGAGCGATGGTGCGAGTGATGTCGGTGGTGCCGTCGAGATACTGAGCGCCTGAGTCGATGAGTAGCAAGCCTGAGGGAGCAAGGGTTGAGTTTGACGATTCGTCAGCTTCGTAGTGTACGATGGCGCCATGGGGGCCATAGCCTGCGATTGTGCCGAAGCTTTCGTCGAAGAAGTATTCGCCGCGGCTACGGTATTTGCGCAAGATGTCAGCTACATCCATTTCTGTGGTTAGGCGGCCTTCGGCTACGCGTTCCTTAATTTCATAGAGCGACTTCACCATAGCTACGCCGTCGCGGAGCATGGCAGCGCGGATGCCGGCAAGTTGCACGTCGTTCTTTACGGCCTTGAGCATCGCGATAGGTGATGGTGCTTCTATAGTGCGATTGCCCAAGATATCGACGATTGCTGCAGCATTGCGAGCGGTGTCGACTAGTACACGTGTCTCAGCGGGTAGTGAGGCTAAGAACGACTTAACAGTCGAGTAGGGCGCAGTAGCTACGCCTTGTGATTTTAGGTAGTTGGCTACTTCGTCGCTAATCTTTACAGGGTCGATGAACAGAACCGAGCCGGTAGTCGATATGTATAGGAATGAAGTTACTACAGGATTGTATTCTACGTCGTTGCTGCGTATATTAAGAGTCCATGCAGTCTCGTCGAGTGCTGAAATGAACATGGCTGTCGCACCGAGACCCTTGCATTTTTCGAGGATTGCGTTGATTTTTGTAGTAGCTGATTGACCGCTGAATTGTTCGGGATGAACGAATACGGCACCGGCGGGCAAGGCAGGTCGGTCGGGCCAAATTTGGTCTAAAACGTCGAAGTCGGCTACAAGTTCAATGCCTGATGCTTCGAGTTCGGTCTGGAGACCTTCCTTGTTGTATGTCGAAAATACCATGCCATCGATGCCCACCTTTTCGGTTGGTTTCAGTCGTGCAGATAGCCAGGCAGCAATCGACGGTGTTCCGGGTATACCATCTTTCATCAGTTCGATTTCGGTGCCGGCTAGCTGGTCTGCTGCCTGTAAGAAGTAGCGCGAGTCGGTCCAAAGTAGAGCTTTGTCGAGAGTCACGACCAAATCGCCGGCGCTGCCGGTAAAGCCGCTGAGCATTCGGCGAGCCTGCCAATGGTCCGACAGATATTCACTCATGTGGGGGTCGGCCTGCGGAATGATGGCGGCCGATATGCCGCGTTGCTTCATCTGTGCTCGAAGGGCGGCTAGGTTGGCTTGTACGGTTTGTTTCATTTTCTGTAAATTTAGTAAGTCTTGAGCGGTGGCAGGAACGCATCGGGTATGTGCTCGAGTCGATAATTGCCGGGTGTGCCATTGATGCCAAATAAATCGAAGCGCACTTGGCGGTGCTGGTCGTTGTGTTGTAGGTACACTTCGGCCGATGCTACCATGTGGGCTATTTTGCGATTATTCACGGCTTCTAGTGGGTCTATGTCCATGTCGGCGCGCGTCTTTACTTCGGCGAAAATAATGTAGTCGTCTTTCACGGCTATGATGTCGATTTCGTAGCGTCCCATACGCCAATTGCGTGCGGCAATAGCGCAGCCTTCAGCGATGAGTTTTTCGCAAGCGAGATTTTCGCCCCATTTACCGAGTTCATTGTGACGAGCCATTACTTAAGGGTGTTAATTACTCTATTTTTTAACACGGCAAAAATATGAAAAATTATTGAGAAATAAAAATCAAATATGAGAGGCGAAAAACTTTGTACAATGATAAGTAATTCGTAACTTTGTCGCGAAAAGAGGCGTCAATGGATAAAAAGAAGGATACAACGACTGCCAAGTACGGTTTAGGCCTAGCTTTGACCGGTGGCGGAGCGCGAGGGTTTGCCCACGCCGGAGCTCTGGCCGCTATCGAAGAGGCCGGCCTCAAGCCCGATGTCATTGCCGGTGTCAGCGCCGGCAGCGTAGTTGCGGCTTTATACGCAGCCGGTGTCAAGCCTATCGAATTCCTGGATATATTCTCAGACCATAATTTTGCCGATTTTGTAAAGTTGCGTCCACGTGGTGGAGGCATTTTCAGCACGGTGCCATTCAAGGAGTTTGTCGAAAAACATTTACACGGATATTCAAATCTCGAAGATCTGCCTATACCTGTATATATCGGCGTCACGGATTTTGACAAAGGTATTCCGGCCGAGTTCCATAGCGGAGCAATAGCCGAGCGTGTAGTGGCCTCGTGCTCAATCCCGATAATATTTAAGCCGGCTGTAATTGATGGCGTCACCTACGTCGATGGTGGTGTGCTGCGCAATCATCCGGCATGGATTATTCGCGATAAGTGCGAAAAACTTATCGGTATCAATGTCAGTCCTCTAGATAACAATGAGAAGGCTGATTCGCTCATCTCTGTAGCTCTGCGCACCTACAACTTGATGGCTAAGGCTAATCAATTTGTCGACATGAATATGTGCGATATCAACGTAGAGCCTATTGAAATACAGCATCATAGAACCTTCGACCTGCGATACACCAAAGAAGTGTATCTCAGCGGATATATACATACCCGCCGTGCACTGCGCAACGCAGGCCTTTGGCCGGGTCTAAAAACGACCATATAAACCGATTGATGAAAGCGTCACAGCAAAAAACAATTATATATCAGTTGCTTCCGCGTTTGTTTACGAACTACAACCCGGAGCCAGTGCCTAATGGTACTATCGAACAAAATGGTAGTGGTAAGCTCGTGCAGATTAACGAGACGATACTTGCCGAGCTTCGCCAAATGGGCATCACGCACGTGTGGTATACGGGTGTGATAGAGCATGCGCACACTTCTGATTATACGACATATGGTATACCACGCCACAATCCTCATGTGGTAAAAGGAAAGGCTGGTAGCCCCTATGCAATAACTGACTACTACGATATTGATCCGGACTTGGCCGCGAGCGTGCCCGGGCGTATGCATGAGTTTGAAGAATTAGTCGAACGCACGCATCGTGCAGGAATGAAAGTCATCATTGATTTCGTCCCGAACCATGTCGGTCGGCAGTATTGTAGCGATGCAGCTCCTGCAGGCGTAGAAGACCTTGGCAAGGGCGATAACACAGAAATGTTCTTCAGCCCCGACAACAATTTTTACTATATCACTCGCCAGCAGTTTGCTCCTGCCGGAGTGGACCTCGGTAGCGGCGATGATGCTTATGTCGAATTCCCAGCACGTGCTTCAGGCGACGATTGCTTTACGGCCTTTCCCGGTCAGTTTAATTGGTATGACACGGTAAAACTCAACTATGGCTTGGATTATGGCGACGGTAGCCGTCACTTTGAGCCAGAGCCTCCTACGTGGGGTAAGATGATCGACATTCTCCGTTTTTGGGTGTCTAAAGGCGTTGATGGATTTCGCTGCGATATGGCCCACATGGTGCCCGTTGACTTTTGGCGTGTTGCTATCCAGCGAGTTAAAGAAATCAACCCTGATGTCATCTTCATCGCTGAAATTTACGATGTAGGTCTTTATCGCCAATATATCTATTCAGCCGGGTTTGATTATCTCTACGACAAGGTGAACCTCTACGATAGTTTGCGTGCTATAGAGACGGCCAATCACT
The DNA here is from genome assembly GCA_964456545.1 of uncultured Bacteroides sp. Classification (GTDB taxonomy): domain Bacteria; phylum Bacteroidota; class Bacteroidia; order Bacteroidales; family Muribaculaceae; genus CAG-873. The sequence continues at coordinate 188,511 of CAYWAM010000001.1, read as the reverse complement.
CAGCCGCAACTCTTACCTCGTGTTGGCAGACTGTTGATGGTATTGGCAATCATATGCTCAATTTCCTAGAGAATCATGATGAGCAGCGTTTTGCCTCGGACGAATATGCCGGAGACCCGGCTCGTGTGGTGCCGTCGCTGATAGTAAGCGCTATGCTGTCGACCGGACCTTTTATGGTTTACGCCGGTCAGGAACTTGGCGAGAAGGGCGATGAAGCAGAAGGCTATAGCGGACGCAATGGCCGTACCACAATCTTCGACTATTGGAGCATACCCACTTTGCGTCGTTGGTTGAACCATGGCACTTGCGATGGTCATCTCACTGATGCCGAAAAAGCCCTTCGTCAGATTTATAGCCGTGTACTGCGTTTGTGCAATGATGAGCCGGCCATTAGTCAGGGTAAATTCTTCGATTTGATGTATGTCAATTATAGCAATTCGCGATTCAATCCTCATCGTCAGTACGCGTTCATGCGCACTGATGGCGATGACGTGCTTTTGATTGCAGTGAATTTCGATTGTCGTGACGTCGAAATATCAATCAACGTACCCGAGCATGCCTTCGATTTCTTGGGGCTGAACCGTGGCACTGCTTTTGCGACAGACCTGCTGTCCGGACAAAAGAAAAAGAAAACACTGACTGACGCTGAGCCTTTCGAAACCTCGATTCCGGCTCATGGCGCTGTAGTGTGGAAGTTTAGCAATCGTTCGCTGGCTCGTACTAGTGCTACAAAAAAAGTAAATAATAAATTGAAATAATTCATTCATTACACATTTATATATATGGAATCCAATCTTCCCCCTTTCAAAATCTTCGCCGGTACCAAGTCGCGCTACATGGCCGAAGAAATTTGTAAAGAACTTGGCGTTGAGCTCGGTAAAATGAATATCCAACACTTTGCCGACGGTGAGTTTGAAGTATCGTTCGAAGAATCAGTTCGCGGTTGCGAAGTTTATCTGGTTCAGTCGACATTCCCTAACACAGACAATCTGATGGAACTCTTGCTGATGATTGACGCATCGAAGCGTGCATCGGCTAAGTCGACTATCGCTGTAATCCCTTACTTCGGATGGGCACGTCAGGACCGCAAAGATAAGCCGCGTGTATCGATTGCAGCCAAGCTCGTATCTGACCTGCTGGTTACTGCCGGTGTCGATCGTGTTATCACCATGGACCTTCATGCCGACCAGATTCAGGGCTTCTTTAATGTTCCTGTCGATCACCTTTACGCTTCATCGGTGTTCATTCCATATATCCAGTCGCTCAATCTTGAGAACATGGTTATAGCTACGCCCGACGTAGGTGGTGCAAAGCGAGCCAACAGCTATGCTAAGTACCTCGATGTGCCTTTGGTACTTTGCCACAAGCAGCGTGCTAAAGCAAACGTGGTTGCTAATATGACCGTTATTGGTGATGTTAAGGACAAGAACGTGATTCTTGTAGATGATATGGTTGATACAGCCGGTACAATCACAAAGGCTGCTGACCTGATGATGGAAAATGGCGCTAAGAGTGTTCGCGCACTTTGTTCGCATGCCATCATGAGCGACCCTGCTACTGATCGTGTTGAGCAGTGCAGCCTTTGCGAAATGATTTTCACAAACTCTATACCCTATAGCAAGGGTTGCACAAAGTGCACTATTCTGTCGGTTGCAAAACTTTTTGCCGATACCATCAGCCGCGTGCATAACAACGAATCGATTTCGTCGCAGTATCTGATTAAGTAATTAGCTGCGAATTCTAATATATAGGCGCCTTGTCGGTTTTGCATCGGCAAGGCGCTTATGTTTGATGACGATTCTGGCAATGGAAATAAAAGCACCCGCAAGGATGCTCCTAGTGGCGGAGCTTACTTGCGGGTGCTGTTTATTTGGTCAGTTAGTTGACGCTTATTCCTCGTTGAGGATTTCGAGCATCTTGATGGCTGACAGAGGAATACGTGTGCCGGGGCCGAAGATGGCTGCTACACCGGCTTGGTAGAGGTAGTCGTAGTCCTGCGCAGGGATTACGCCGCCGGCGGTGACAAGGATATCTTCGCGGCCGAGTTTCTTAAGTTCTTCGATTACCTGCGGGATGAGTGTCTTATGACCTGCAGCCAGCGAGCTTACACCTAAGATATGCACGTCGTTTTCGACGGCCTGGCGAGCGGCTTCAGCCGGGGTTTGGAACAGCGGGCCCATGTCGACGTCGAAGCCGCAGTCGGCGTAGCCTGTTGCTACAACTTTGGCGCCGCGGTCGTGGCCGTCCTGGCCCATCTTGGCAATCATGATACGGGGTTGGCGACCTTCGCGCTTAGCGAAGTCGGCGCACATCTGCTGAGCGCGCACGAAGTCGGGGTCGTTCTTAGTTTCTGCTGAATACACGCCTGAAATTGTTCGGATTACTGCTTTATAACGGCCTACGACTTCTTCGCAGGCATCAGAAATTTCGCCCAGCGATGCACGGAGGCTGGCAGCCTTGACGGCGAGGTCGAGTAGGTTGCCTTGCTTGGTGCGAACGCATTCGGTAATTGCAGCGAGAGCTTCTTTTACCTTGGCTTCGTCGCGTTCGCCACGAAGTTCGTTGAGGCGTTCGATTTGCTCGGTGCGAACCTGGGTGTTGTCGATTTCGAGGATATCAATCGGATCTTCATGCTCGAGGCGGTATTTGTTGATGCCGACGATGGTCTGGCGACCCGAGTCAATGCGTGCCTGAGTGCGAGCAGCGGCTTCTTCGATGCGGAGTTTGGGCAGACCGGTTTCGATAGCCTTGGCCATGCCGCCGAGCTTTTCGATTTCCTGGATGTGTTCCCATGCGCGGTGAGCAATCTCGTTGGTGAGAGCTTCTACGTAGTAAGAACCGGCCCAGGGGTCGACTTGCTTGGTGACCATGGTTTCTTCCTGAATATAAATCTGAGTGTTACGAGCGATACGAGCCGAGAAGTCGGTCGGCAGGGCGATAGCTTCGTCGAGTGCGTTGGTGTGGAGCGACTGGGTGTGGCCCAGGGCAGCGCCCATAGCTTCGATACATGTGCGGCCTACGTTGTTGAAGGGATCTTGCTCGGTGAGCGACCAGCCCGAGGTCTGTGAGTGTGTACGCAGAGCCAGCGATTTGGGGTTCTTCGGGTTGAATTGCTTTACAATCTTGGCCCACAGCATACGTGCGGCGCGCATCTTGGCGATTTCCATGAAGAAGTTCATGCCGATAGCCCAGAAGAACGACAGACGCGGAGCGAAGGCATCGATGTCCATGCCGGCGTTGACGCCTGCGCGGAGGTATTCGAGGCCGTCGGCCAGTGTGTAAGCCAGCTCGATGTCGCAAGTAGCGCCGGCTTCCTGCATATGGTAGCCAGAAATTGAAATCGAGTTGAACTTGGGCATATTCTGCGAGGTGTACTCGAAGATGTCGGCGATGATGCGCATAGAGAATTCCGGTGGATAGATATATGTGTTGCGCACCATGAATTCCTTGAGGATGTCGTTCTGAATAGTACCGGCCATTTCTTCTAGTTTGGCACCTTGTTCGAGACCTGCATTGATGTAGAATGCGAGTACGGGGAGTACGGCACCATTCATGGTCATTGATACAGACATCTTATTTAGAGGAATGCCGTCGAAGAGCACTTTCATGTCTTCGATTGAGCATATCGATACACCGGCTTTGCCGACGTCGCCTACTACGCGAGGATGGTCGGCGTCGTAGCCACGGTGTGTAGCGAGGTCAAAAGCGACTGAGAGGCCTTTCTGACCTGACGCAAGGTTGCGGCGGTAGAAGGCATTAGATTCGGCAGCTGTCGAGAAACCGGCATACTGACGGATGGTCCAGGGACGCAGCGGATACATGGCGCTATACGGGCCACGAAGGAATGGAGGAATACCCGACACGTAGTTGAGGTGTTCGAGTCCCTGCAGGTCGTCCTTGGTATAAATTGGTTTTACGGGAATTAGCTCAGGTGTGAGCCAGTCTTCGCCGGCGGCAGCTACAGCAGTGTGCTGAGCGCCGAATGAATCATTTGTGATATCTATTTTATTGAAATCGGGTCTCATGACTGTGTAGTGACTTTGTTATTTAAGAAGACGTGCATTGAAGTCGCGAAGGGTGTCGAGAACGTTGACGCGAACGTGAACGAAGTCTTTTATACCTACGGCTTTGAGCTCTTCAGCGCAAGCGGGGTTGCCTGCTACAACGAATTCTGCGCGGCCGTCGAGGTACTTGTATGCTTCAGGAGCGAGTGTAGCGTATTCGTCGTCGCTCGAGCAGAGGACGATGATGTCGGCGCCTTTTTCGAGAGCGGCGTCTACGCCTTGTTCCACGGTTTCGAAGCCAAGGTTGTCGATGATTTCATAGCCGGCACAGCCGAAGAAGTTTGTCGAGAACTGAGCGCGAGCCAGGCGCATAGCCAGGTTGCCGATAGTGAGCATGAATACTTTCGGGCGGTTGGCGGCTGCTTCGGTTGCGAGGCGTAGCTCTTCAAAGTCGCTAGCAGCACGTTTGTTGCAGAGCTTGTGTCCGTCGGCCGGTTCTTCACCGCCACAGCAGCATTTGCATGATTCGCCTTTGACGATCTTGTCGTCGGCCATCTCGGTGATATTAGGATACTGATTGGTGCCCAATAGCACTTCTTTGCGGCGGGCAACGTCGGTGTGGCGCTTTTCGCATGATGCGTTTACGGCATCTTGAATCTTGCCAGCAGATGCAAGGGCGAAGAAGCCGCCTTCATCGACTGTTTGCAGGAATAGTTTCCATGCTTCTTTGGCAATTGACACGGTTAGCGTCTCCACGTAGTAGCTACCACCGGCGGGGTCGATAACTTTGTCGAGGTGGCTTTCTTCCTTGAGGAGGAATTGCTGGTTGCGGGCGATGCGTTCGGAGAATGCATCGGGAGTCTTATAGGGTGTGTCGAACGGAGTTGTGGTAATTGAATCGACACCGGCAAGAGCTGCCGACATTGTTTCGGTCTGGCTACGCAGCAGGTTTACGTATGCGTCGAATACGGTTTGGTTGAAACGCGAGGTCGAAGCGTGAACGTGCATCTTGGCGCTGTCGGCCGATGCAGGCTTGTACTGGTCTACGATTTGAGCCCAAAGCATGCGAGCGGCGCGGAATTTTGCCAATTCCATGAAGTAGTTCGACGAGATGCCCATGTTGAATTTAATGCGGGCAGCTATTTCGTCGACTGCAAGGCCTGCTTCGGTAAGCAGAGTGAGCCAATCGGCACCCCAAGCAAGGGCATAGCCGAGTTCTTGGTAGATATATGCACCGGCATTAGAGAGTGCGTCGCTATTGACTGAAAGTACTTTCAGCGCGGGCACGTCTTTGACGATGTTGAGGATTTGCTTTGTCTTTTCTACGACTGCATTGATGTCGAGCTGCTTGCCGTGGCGGAAAGCAGGCTTGAGCGGGTTGAAGTCAATAGAACCCTTGAAGTTGGCAACTGCGCCGTGTGCTTTGAGGTATTCTACGAGAGCTGTGGCCAGTTCGACAACTCGGCGTTGACACGATGTAAAGTTGATCTCAACAGCATTCAAATCGATGCCTTCGAGTAGTGTGGCGATAGTTTCCACAGTGGGCTCTTCGACTTTGAAGCCGAGCGAGTTTACACCCTTGGTGAGAACATCGAGAGCGATTGCGTTAGCTTCTTTTGGGGAACCGGCGATAATCTCTTGGCGTGTAAGCCAATTGTTGTCGGTGCGAGTGCCGCGTACATAGGGAAATTCACCCGGCAGCGAGTCAGTTGTTTTAAGGTCTGCGATGTCTTCGGCGCGATATATTGGCTGCACGTTGAAGCCTTCGTTTGTGCGCCATACCAGCTTCTTTTCAAAGTCAGCGCCTTTCAAATCGGCTTCGACTTTAGCACGCCACTCTTCGTAGCTTATGCCTGGAAACTGGTCGAACAATTTTTCTGTTTTTTCTGCCATAACTTGGTAGTTATATTTGATTTAAGTGTAGTTAATATCTGTTGGTAGTAGATTTAATTTTAAAGTCGCACAATGGCGTGTTTTTCGATTAGGCAAAGGTATAACTTTTTATTTTAAATTGCAAATAAATCGCATTATACACAAAAATGTGCGTAAAAAACATATTAGAAACGCTCCCATATCATTGATGCGGAATATACAAAATTGTGTGACTATATCGGTATATGTATGACTATTTACTTAAGTGTATTTGTATTACAACAACGTGCAGCAGCGCAAGTGTAGTTTGCGGTTGGTTGAGCTAAAAACGAAAAGAGCGCCGACTTTTGGTGTCTCGGCGCTCAACGACAATCTTTGCAACGTCTGATAAATAATTAATCTTTTTTCACGGCTAAGTATTGAGGCTCGACGGGTACGGGGAATTTCGAAAACAGAGTCTGAACGGCCTCGGCAATGCCTGAAAGGTTGCGAAACTGAGCATTGCCATTCTCGAGAATTGTCGATACAGATGCTGAAAATAGAGGTATTTTGGTATCAATATTCACCATGTCCATCGTCAGTACACCTTCTTTATATATACCGGTTATTACTTGCGCATTGGCATAGTAGTTGCTCCAATAGAAACTGCGTGGGTAAATAAAGTAGGGGTAGTAGCCGCCGTAGTATGGACCTGGGTAAGGAGGGTAGCCTGGAGGTAGGGCCGGTTCTGTCTCAATTTCACGGTGAACGGTAAGACCAATGTTGATAAGTAGCGGTGAGTTTGACGCTTCAGTGAATCCACGAATTATCATCTGTTCGCGGATGGCTGCTGCTATGTTGTAGTATGTTACTAGCTGCATGCCGGGAGGTAGGTCGCCGTCGGCCGGTGACACTATTCGGAAAGTTTTATACTCTTGTAAGTTAGCATCGTTGTATGTCTCGCTGTTTACGAGCGTGAACGGGCTGCAGGCCGTGACCAGCAAAGCGGCTGCAAAGGCAGTCAGTAACAAAATCTTTTTCATATTAGCGTGTGTTCTTTTTATTTATATTAACAACAAGCTTGACTGGCAAAAGGTTTATTTAACTAAAAAATAGACTATCGGCAAGGTGTCTATTCAAAATAATGTATAACTTTGCAAATATTATTTTCATCTTCAATAAAACGAAATGGATGATATAAGAGACTATTTTATAAGCCTGCTTGAAAACCATAAAAGCATTGATATCGCGGAATCAGACTTCAAACGAGCTATTGCAGAGGATGAAGACCTCCGCCTTCTCTATAGAGATTGGTGCCACGAGGTTGGCAGCAGCGAGAAGAACGGCTTTAAGGATTTTTGTAATGAATATGTCACAGAAAACAACGAAGTGTGGCAATCGCTGAACGATTATGATGAGTAACAAATCAAAAGTACGGATGCCGGCCGAGTGGGAGCCTACGCAGGGCGTATTGCTCGCGTGGCCGCATGCAGCAACTGATTGGAACTATATGCTTCCAGAAGTTGAGAATTGCTTCGACGATATGATTCGAGCGGTTGCTCGCCATGCAGTCGCTGTGGTGATTGCTCCCGATACGTCGACTTTGCGCACGAGATTTAGCGACATAGACAAATCGAGGCTGGTTCTTATCGACTTGCCGACGAATGACACTTGGACGCGCGATTATGGTCCGATTACGACTTTCGACGCCGATGGCCGCCCTGTAATAAATGATTATCGCTTCAATGCATGGGGCGATAAATTCGGGGCAGAGAGCGACAATGCAGCAACGCGGCTCCTGTTTGAGCGCGGCGTGCTCTGCGGGACTTACAACGATTGCCTTGATTTCGTACTTGAAGGCGGTGGCATTGAGACTGATGGCCGTGGCACGCTGCTTACTACCGACTCAGTGATGTTAACTGCAACACGCAATGGCGCTACACGTGCCGACGTTGAGAGTCGCCTTACCCGTGATTTGGGCGTAAGTCACTTTTTGTGGCTTGATAGTGGATGGCTCGAAGGTGATGATACTGACGGACACATCGATACTCTGGCTCGCTTAGCGCCTAACGATACAATTCTATACACGGCCGCCCATGCCGCAGATGAGTCTGATGCGCAGTCGGCTTCGCTTGAAGCTATGCTTGAGCGTTTGCAGAGTTTCCGTACACCCGACGGACGTCCGTATAATTTGGTCGAATTGCCATTGCCCGATCCTATTTACGATGAAGATGGACAGCGATTGCCTGCAACTTACGCTAATTATCTTGTCGTAAACGATGCGATTTTGCTTCCCATTTATGGTCAACCGCAAAAGGATATGCTGGCTGAAATGACTATGAAAATTGCATTCCCCGATCACGTAGTTGAGTGTATCGATTGCCGTGCACTGATTCGTCAGCATGGCTCGCTCCACTGCTCGACTATGCAACTACCCAACAACACTTTACCCTTATGAGAAAAATTAGAATTGGCTTAATTCAACAACATAACACGGCAGATATCACCGATAATCGTCGTCGATTGGCTGAAAAGGCATCCAAACTTGTGGCTGAAGGAGCGCAGCTGATTGTTAATCAAGAGCTTCACGATGGTCTATACTTCTGTCAGACCGAAGACGTTGATACATTTGATCAGGCTGTGGCGCTTGATTCCGAGGCAATGAAGGCTTACAGCGAGCTAGCAGCGAGCCTTAAAGTGGTGCTAGTGACTTCTGTATTTGAACGCAGAGCTCCCGGTTTGTACCATAACACAGCTGTGGTGTTCGATAGCGATGGCTCGGAGGCCGGCCGTTATCGAAAGATGCACATTCCGGATGATCCTGCTTACTACGAAAAATTCTATTTTACGCCTGGCGACATGGGCTTTAAGCCAATAGATACATCGCTTGGACGCTTAGGTGTACTTGTATGTTGGGATCAGTGGTATCCCGAAGCAGCCCGCTTGATGGCTTTGGCCGGTGCAGAGATGCTGATTTATCCGACAGCTATCGGATGGGCAAGTGCTGATACACCTGATGAGCAGGCTCGTCAGCTTGAAGCATGGACCACGGTGCAACGAGGCCATGCTGTGGCCAACGGATTGCCGGTAGTGACAGTTAACCGTGTCGGTTTCGAACCTGACCCATCGGGTGCTACTGATGGTATTCAATTTTGGGGAGGTAGTTTTGTCGCCGGACCGCAAGGCGAGTTTCTATATCGTGCACCGTTCGATAAGGAAGTCGAGACAGTAGTTGAAGTAGACCTCGAACGGTCGGAGCAGGTACGCCGTTGGTGGCCTTTCTTGCGCGACCGTCGAATCGACGATTATGCTGACCTGACACGCAGATTTATCGATTGATAAACATAAAAAAAAGCGCGATGATTCGCGCTTTTTTTATTGTCTACAAGATGCCAGTGTTTAAATGATAGCTCTGGCAATGACGTCCGACATTGTTTCGACATAGACGAAGCTCAAACCTTCGCGGTATGCTTGATCGATATCTTCGATATCGCGGCGGTTTTCACTGCTGAGGATGATGGTGTCGATGCCGGCACGCTTAGCTGCGAGTATTTTCTCCTTGATGCCACCTACGGGCAGAACCTTTCCTCGTAGTGTTATTTCGCCGGTCATAGCGATGCGTTCAGCTACTTTGCGGTCGGTGAATGCCGATACAATTGCTGTTGCAATAGTAATGCCTGCCGACGGGCCATCTTTGGGTATGGCGCCTTCGGGGAAGTGGATGTGCAGGTTGTTTTGCTCGAAGCGGGTAGGGTCGATGCCTATAGCTTGGCTATTGGCTTTAACCCACTGCAAGGCGATGGTTGCCGACTCCTTCATTACGTCGCCTAGGTTGCCGGTTATTGTGAGGCGGTCGCCCTTGCCGGGCGATAGTGATGCTTCGGCAAGTAGGATTTCGCCACCGACCTGAGTCCACGCCAAACCAGTAACCACACCGGTGAAGTCATTGCCTTCGTATTTGTCTTTCGTATATAATGGCAAGCCTAGCATCGGACGCAAATCTTCGGGGCGTACGATGGCCGGGAATTCTTCTTTCGACAGTGTGGCTAGGATGTATTTACGAACAAGAGCTGCAAGCTGCTTCTCGAGCTGACGTACACCGCTTTCGGCTGTGTAGTTGTCTATGAGAGCGTTGATGGTTTCGTCGGGTAGCTCAAATGGTAAGTCGCCTTTTAGACCATTAATTTCAAGAGCCTTTGGTAGCAGGTGTCGACGAGCTATGACGATTTTCTCCTCCGGCAGATAGCCGCTGAGGTTGATGATTTCCATGCGGTCGAGCAATGGAGCGGCTATGGGCGAGAGAGAGTTGGCTGTCGCAATAAAAAGTACACCCGACAGGTCGTAGTCAAGGTCGATATAGTTATCGTGGAAAGCGATATTCTGTTCGGGGTCGAGTACTTCGAGCAGAGCCGACGAGGGGTCGCCTTTGTAGTCTTGACCGAGTTTGTCGATTTCGTCGAGTAGCAGCACGGGATTGGTGGTGCCTGCATTTTTCATAGCCTTGATGATGCGGCCGGGCATGGCTCCGATATATGTGCGTCGATGACCACGTATTTCGGCTTCATCATGCAATCCGCCGAGCGACACACGCTGATATTTGCGGCCCATGGCTTTTGCAATAGAGCGGCCAAGCGAAGTCTTGCCTACGCCGGGAGGTCCTACGAGGCAGAGAATCGGAGCTTTGGCTTGCGGATTGTTTAGCACTACGGCGATTTGTTCGAGGATGCGTTGTTTGATTTTCTCGAGGCCGTAGTGATCGTCTTCGAGTACTTGGCGTGCGAAGCCAATGTCCGACGAAGTCTTGGTCTGCTTGTGCCATGGTAGCTCAAGCAGTGTCTCCAAATATGCGTATTGTACGGAGTAGTCGGGCGTAGAAGGATTGAGACGGCGCAATTTTCCGACTTCTTTGTTGAAGATATCAGCTACGTTCTTAGGAAAGTTGGCTGCGCGAGCACGGCGTTCGAGCGACTCGAAATCGTCCTCGTCGTCGGCCGTGCCGTATAGCTCTTCCTTAATTGTGTCGAGCTGCATCTGCAAGTAGGTTGAGCGCTGATTGTCCTTCATGCGCTGGCCTGCTTTTTCGAGGATGTCCTGGGCTACGCTGAGGCGTTCGCGGTCGGTCATGAGCATGGCTAGAAGCTCTAGCGCACGCTTCTGAAGGTCGGTGATTCCGAGTAATTTAATCTTTTCGGGAGTATCAACCGGAAAGTTTGTAGCAATGAAGTGCATGCGCTGCAGAGGCTCTTCGATGCCTTTTACGAAGGTTGCGAAGCTTTGGTCGCCTCCTTGGTGGCTGGCGATAATTTCGTTGCTAATTTGTGAGATGCGCTCTACGGTAGCGTCAAATTCCTCTTTGTTGGCCGGTTCGGTGTCTTTCAGGATTTTGACGCGGGCCGAGAGTGTGCCCGGGATGAGTGTGCCTGCGCCGCGGCCAAGAATACGGATGCGGTCGCGGCCGTGAACCAATGCGGTGTGGCTGCCGTCGGGAAGCTCTATCACTTGGTATATATCAGCGATGACACCATAGCGGCATAGACCACCGGTGACTGAAGGTGACTCCTGTTCGGGATTCGTTTGGCATACGATACCGACAGGAATATGCTTTTCGGAAGCAATATTTGCTACTTTCAGAGAGGCTTCTCGGCCGAGGGAGATGGGTATGGTGACACCCGGAAAGAGAACAAGGTTGCGGGTGGCAATAATGGGCAGGTCGTCAGGTTGTGGGTCGGCGTTGAAATCTTGAGAATTGATTTCGAAGCGCCCGATCTGCACTACGGGGGCATGATTATCGTTGTTATTCATATTCTTTGCATGTCCAAATTGACTGCAAAGTTACGGAATAATATTTAAAAATTCAAGCTACTATTTGAGTAGCGTGTGGACATTTGCGGAGAGTTGATTTTTCCTTTGATATATACGAGTTTATATTCGCCGTCGCACAACGACACAATGATGATTGTATTGGGGACTGATTGTCGTTGCTGGGTATGGAACTATGATGCCTAAAAAACTGTTCTTATCGTCTGAAACGGCATCGCGGTCTTTGAGTAGGGCAAAGACCGCGATGTATAATTCGCGTTAGAGCAGCATAGCAGTCGAACGGAATTTTTTTCAGCGTTCGTGCGTATGTAAGACGAACAACCGTGTCCAATTGTGATGCCGGGCTACAAAAAACGTTTTATTTTAGTGTCAGAGCGCAAAGAATTGCGAGAAAACGGCAATCATGTCGCTATGGTCGCTCAACGAGGCGGTTTCACGAGCCGAGTGCATGGCCCAAATAGCAGCACCCACGTCGACTCCGCGTAGCGGTATTTGCGATGTCAGAATGTTGCCCAAAGTCGACCCTCCGGCTACGTCGCTGTGGTTGACAAAGTACTGACAGTTGACGCCGGCTTTTTTGCATAGTGATAGAAATACGGCCGCAGAGTCGGCGTCAGACATATACTTGCAGTTGGCGTTGATTTTAACTACCGGTCCACCGCCAAGTACGGGGTGATTGGTCGGGTCTTGCTTCTCGGGATAATTGGGGTGGATGCCGTGAGCATCGTCGGCCGAAATCATGAACGAGCGGTCGATGGCGCGGAAGTAGTCTTCGTCACCGGCACAGTTGGAGGCGGCTATGCGGCGCAATATGTAGTCAAGAATAGGCGAAGCTGCACCTTGTTTGGTGCCTGAGCCGGTCTCTTCATTGTCAAAAATGGCCATTACGCGAGTCGAACCGCTGTCTGTATCGGCAGTGTCGAGCAATGCGCAAAGGGCGGCGTGAGTCATCGAAAGGTCATCTATGCGGCCTGAGGTGATATATTCACCGTTGAGGCCAACGACGGAGGCGCGTGATGTGTCGAAAAGCGAAAGATCGTAATCGAGAATGTCGTCTGTGTTTACGCCAAGTTTTTCTGCTACGAGGCGATGAATTAGACCTTTGGCTTGGCTTTTGTCTTCGATGCGACCTAGCACGGGTAGCATATCTTTTTGCCGCGAAAGTTTGTTGCCGTCGTTGACAGCGCGGTTGAAGTGTATGGCTAGGTGAGGTATGGTGAGCAAGTGTCGGTCAAAACGAATTAGTCGCGATTCAGGGTGCAATGGGTCGTCGGTGCGTAGGATGACGCGGCCTGCAAGCGATAGTGGGCGGTCGAACCATGTGTAGAGTATCGGTCCGCCATATACTTCGGTGTTTAGCTTCACGATGTTGCCGTCAGTCACCATTTCGCAATTGGGCTTTACGCGGAAGCCCGGTGAATCGCTGTGTGCCGATATGATGTGGAATCCGCCTTCGGCAGCGGGCTTGTTGCCAACAATGAAGGCAAAAATGGCCGAACCGTTTTTTGTGACGTAGTGACGTGCGCCGGGCTTGAGGTCCCACTTGTCGGCCATGCTTAGATGTGTGAAGCCATGGCTTTCAAGGTGAGTAGCAATGGTGTGTACTGCCCAAAAGTTTACGACAGAAGAGTCGAGAAAGGCGCAAATATCGTTATAGTTATTGATTGAAGCCATTTTGGTATATAGAATTAAGTGGGCGCATGACATTGCAAAGAGTTTGACTCCAGTATAGCTCAAAATCTTCTTTAATGGCTGCTACTGCATCTTCGATGGTCTCGGTTGCGGCATCGCGCACGGTTTCAATAAAATTGAATAGTACCTGAAATATGTCGGCGAGTGATTCGGATACGCTAGCACCGATAGGCTCGTCGCTGTACTTCATGTCGCTGACGAAAGCCTCGAGATATGTGTCGTGTTCGCCCATGACGAGTTCTACGGCGCGTCGGGTTTGTTCGTATGCGTCTTCTTCGAGGGCTTGGATGATGGCAATACCGTCGGCCACGGCCATGGGGTCAGGCTGGAGGCTGCGAGCAGTGATATATATGCGCGGCAGCAAGTCGAGCATGCGGCTTACGAAGGCTCGCGGTTCGGTCTCACGGCAGTGCTCGAGTTCAGCACAGTATTCGTTGCAGAGGGCTATGAAGGCCAGCGTGTTGTTGGTCATTGCTTATATAATTTGTGGTCGGTGATATACTTGAAAACGCCTGCAGGCAGGAAGTAGTTGACGTCGCGTCCGCGAGCAATGGCATTGCGTATGAATGTGCTGGAAATATCGACTAGAGGCGCTTTGACTACTTCCATGCCGTCGACAAAGTGGTCGACGGGGTAGCCATCGCGGGGATAGACTATTACTCCGAAGTCGTCTAGAATGCGTTGCGAGTCGCGCCAGCGGTCGAAAATAGCCCAATTGTCGCTGCCGATTATGAGGCGAAATTGTTTGTTGGGGTATCTTTTTGCAAGAAGGTCGAGCGTGTTGATGGTATATGATGGACGAGGCATAGACAACTCCAAGTCGCAGAGGTCAATATCTTTTGCCTCTTTGAGAGCAATCTTGAGCATGGCCAGACGCTTAGTATCTGGTAGCAAGGCTGACGCATCTTTTAGTGGATTGCGGGGTGATAATGTCAGCCACACCTTGTCGACGTAGCCCCATTGTACTAAGTAGCTAGCCAAAATAGTGTGGCCTATATGTACGGGGTTGAATGATCCGCCCAGTATGCCTACCAATTGTTTTCGCTCGGGTGCTTGCATCAATTAGCCGATGAAATTATTAAGAATTGTTTCGGCCTCTGCGACGGCTTTGTCGAGATTGTCATTGACAACTACTTTGTCGAACTGCGGAGCGAAGCTGAGTTCGTATTCAGCTCGTGCGATGCGGTCAGCAATAGCAGCAGGGTCTTCTGTGCCGCGGTTTTCGAGGCGTCGACGTAGCTCCTCGATGCTAGGCGGTTGAATGAAGAGTGTTAAGCAATTATCGCCGTAGGCTTTCTTGACGTTGAGAGCTCCTTTGACATCGATGTCGAGTACTACATTGTGCCCACCATCGATGACGCGGTCAACTTCCGAGCGCAGAGTGCCATAGAAGCGGCCGGCGTATACTTCTTCCCATTCGATGAAATCGCCGCGGTCTACGGCATCGCGAAATTCACTAGTCGATAGAAATCTATAGTGCACGCCATCCTCTTCGCCTTGGCGCGGTTGGCGGTTGGTGGCCGATACTGAAAAGCCGAGGTCGAATATCTCTTTGTCGAGTATAGTGTTGATAATGGTGGACTTTCCGCAGCCCGACGGCGCGGATATGACAATTACTTTACCTTTATTCATATTTTTAGTACGTAACATTTGTGGCAAAATTAGCATTTTTTTAGATTCGCACCAAGAATTCGTGAAAATTTCAGTGTCTGTCGATACAATTTTTTTGTATTACAACGTTATCAAGGTATGACTACAAAAATAGATGACGAATTTGAAATACACCCGTGGGAGCCGTTTGTGCCTGAAGGTGCGCGTGTGTTGATACTGGGTACATTTCCGCCACAACCCAAGCGTTGGAGTATGGACTTCTATTATCCTAATCGTAGTAACGACTTTTGGCGTGTTTGCGGTCTGCTTTTTTGCGGTGACCGCGATGCTCTTTATGATGGCGCTCGACGCACCTATCGACTTGATATGATAAAGGATTTGTTAGCGCGCTTCCATATCGCTTTGCACGATACAGGTCGCAAGGTGCGGCGCTTGCGTGGCAATGCGAGCGATAAATATCTTGAGATTGTGGAACCACTGGATTTGTGTGGAATTCTAAATTCGATGCCTGACTGTCGTGCCGTGGCAACAACTGGTGAAAAAGCGGCATCAGTGATAGCGTCACTCACAGATACTCCTATACCTGCGCAAGGTGCAATGACAGTGGCGGCTGATGGCTTGGAGATTTGGCGTATGCCATCGACTTCGCGTGCTTATCCATTGCCACTTGAGCAGAAAGCTGAACGCTATGCGGTGATGTTTAGGTATCTCGGTATTTTGTGATGTTATTGAATATCAGCTTAATAGCTTTGAAGTTTAGAAAAATCCCTGATAAAGTGTGGTTTAATGCCGAAAAATTCGTAATTTTGCACACGAAAATCAACGTACAAACGATATGATCAACGCACAAGACATCAAAAACGGCACTTGCATTCGCATGGATGGCCGTCTTTACTTCTGCGTGGAGTTCCTCCACGTTAAGCCCGGCAAAGGCAACACCTTCATGCGTACCAAATTGAAGGACGTAGTTGACGGCCGCGTACTCGAACGCCGCTTCAACATCGGTGAGAAACTTGAAGACGTACGCGTAGAACGTCGTCCCTATCAGTATCTCTATGCCGATGGTGGTGACGATATCTTTATGAACAACGAGACTTTCGAACAGATTCCTATCAATAAGGCACTTGTGACTGGCGCTGACTTCATGAAAGAAGGCGACACCGTGGAAGTGGTAAGCGATGCATCGACTGAAACCGTGCTCTACGCTGAAATGCCCATCAAGACCGTGCTCAAGATTACTTACACCGAGCCCGGTATCAAAGGCGACACCGCTACCAACACTCTTAAGCCTGCTACAGTAGAAACCGGCGCTGAAGTGCGCGTACCTCTGTTCGTTAACGAAGGCGACTCGATTGAAATCGACACCCGCGACGGCTCGTACATCAGCCGCGTGAAGGCCTAATAAAGTCGGTTGAAAACATATATCATGGCTGCGCTCCAAAAGGGCGCGGCCTTGATTGTTTGCGTATAGGCTATATTTGGCTAGGTTGGGATAATTCTCAGTCGCAGTTGTTATGTTTATAGTATTCTAGTCATTTAATGATAATCTGATGAAAGATTTAAGTTCTTCTTTTTTTAATCTGACGACGCCAAAATTGCCTCTCACTCGAGGGTCGCTGTTTATTGCGCAGCCATTTTTGAGTGAGGACTGGTTTGAGCGAGCAGTGATTTCACTGATTGATTACGATCGGAAAGAAGGTGCTACCGGTTTAGTGCTCAATAATAGCACTAAATCGAGCTTGCGCGATGTTCTAGATGCTTCAGGTGATTGTGGCGCTAAAGTACCTCTCTACTGTGGCGGTCCGCTTAGCCATGATCGTTTGTTTTATATTCATACTCTAGGACCTGATATTATACCGGAGTCGAGTCTATATGCCCCCGGATTGTATATTGGTGGTGATTTGGATAGTGCGCTTTCGTATGTTCGTGATGGATACCCTACAGAAGGATGTATTAGATTTTTTATCGGTTATAGCGGTTGGAGTAGGGGGCAGCTTGAAGAAGAAATGATGGCTAATACGTGGGCGTCGGTCGAAGGCGTTTTGCCTGCCGATACTTTGCTTGTCGGTCATGGCGATAGCTATTGGCAGCGTATTGTTCGATCGATGGGCGATGCCTACAAATCATGGCGCTTGATTCCTCGAGAAGTGATATCTAACTGATAGCTTTGGTGACTTATGATGTGCTGGGCAGTTGATGTTTTCGACTGCCCAGTACTGCTTCTTCGCGCGTACAATGTTAAAGAAAGTTGAAATACTTCGTCGTTCGAATATTATTTTGTAAGTTTGTTATTATTATTTTTATTATTACTTTACAGATGGACTATCAAGTTGGAAAGGCCTATGATTTTGAGGTCGTAAAAGATTTTGGAGAAAGTGATGATATGTTTCGGCTAAAAGTGCCGGGATATAGTGATTTTTTTATTAGTAAGTTGAAATTTCAGCGCGAGCAGGCGTCTCCCACAACGCTGACTTGTCGTGTGAAATCATTGACTAAAGATGGCCCGATTCTTGGACACTGCATGTCGATGTATGTTCAGCGTTTTTATGGCGATAGTTTTGTGAGAAATCAAGCATGTGAGTTTACTGTTTATTCAGAACCTCGTCGCTCTGGAGATCCATATGTGCTTGAGGATAAGAACGGTTTGCGCTTTAATCTTTATAAGACAGCTTCGCCTTTGACTCGTGGTCGCAGCGTCATGTGCCGATTTACAAAGCTCGATTCAGTGGTTTATATCCTAGAATTGTGTGAGAGTGCGGCTAAGTTGCCTTTGCTGACTATGGATGAGTTTTTGAGCCGACTAGATGTCTGCGGATTTACGGCAGGTTTGATTGGTCGTATTTTTGCCGAGCGAGCAGAGTTCGCTCAGGCGCGCAGTGAGTTGGCGCTGGGCAATCGTGCATGGATTCTCACAGCATTGCAAGCTGCTGCAGATGCTCTACCCGAGTATTTTCAGTGTATTGACGTGAAGCGGCATGGAGGTCTCTTGCTTAGTTTTATCAGATTGCTTCGCAAAGCTGCGCTTTACATCATCGAAGGTTCCGGTTTGCTTCGCCAGACAGAGGCTACCGTGCGTCGTTCGGTGCAAGAACAAATGACAGCGTTGGTTGAGGGTTTGAAGCCGTATAATGCCGCTCTGTCGATTTTTATGAATGACGATATCGATGGGTTCATTACCAACCTGATGGAAAAACTGCGCCAGGCCGGCTACTTATACAAACCTGAGTATCAGTTTGCCACCTTGATGTTGATATTGCGCACTCAACCTTCGCTTGTGAAAAAATATCTTGGCGGTATATTTGATACTATTTTGGAATGGGATCTCAATACATGGTGCCAAGAGCCATTTAGAAGCGCCTTCGTAGGTCAGTTTGAAATTTATATTCAATTGAGCCATCACGAAGCAGACCGCTTGCCTCAAGCTGAAAACGAATCGGAGACTGATCGATTGGGTAAAATTGTCACAGCTATAGCTCTGCAAACACTTATAGGTGGTAAGCGTGATGATGAGTCGGAGCGTCGCAACCGTTCGCTCTTTTATCGCTACATTTCGCTGCTGCGTCCCGGTAAGAGTGATGTGTTGCTCGATAAGTCGTATATGACTTTGCTTGGTGCGAAGTTACCGCTTGAGTTCAGTTACGACGATGTCAAAGCTCCGCAGTTACTTATGACAAAAGCATCAGTGAGCGTAAATCGTGCTGAAAAATCGTTGCCAATACGCTTATTCCGTGCCGGTAATATAGCTATAACGGCAGGTGATGAAGGTGTAAGCATAAAGCGTTCGACCGAAGCCGATACTACGCCTGTTTTGCCGTCGTCGATGATGCCGTGGCTTTCGCCGCAGGTTTATATCGACGGCATAAAGAGTCTGACAGGTTCAAAAATCAATAGCTTTGATGCTCACCGTCAGTTGTGGAGTGATATAGAGAAAGTGTTGTTCGAAAAGAGTACACAAACAGAAAACGAGGCTCGCCAGCGCAACCGAGCCGATATCGGTGACCAAGTTGCTATCATTATAGACCCTCGCGAAGTTAGTGGTGGCGATGATCCGATGTGGCGTTGTCGCATAGATGATCCAATCGTACAGTCAGGCGATGGTTTCATTAAGCGTAGCGATATCGTGTCGTACAATTTGCGAGGTAGCGACCTTGATTACAATCGTTCAATTATCGAGAAGGCTTTTCGCGATGATAGTGGCAAACCTCTGCATTTCGCTGCCACAGTGATTGGGGTTGATAACTTCGGTCGTTATAGATTCTCGCTAGTTGATGATGTTGCTGCCCAACTTCCGGAGTCGCTCAATTTAGATACGGTATATCATGGCGTAGTGACATGGATGTCGTCTACTGAATATCTTGTGATTGGCGATTGCGGTTATTGTGCCTACCTCATCCGCGAAGAAGATGATGACCTTAAATTAGGAGATATCGTTGATTATCGCGTGCTTGATTATAGCAATCCGACACATATTGAAGGCGTCGTTGTTGAGCTGTCCGAAGTAGATGTCGAGGTCAATAGAACGATTGCTTTTATTAACTTGCTGAATAGCATTGCCGTTGAGGTAGATAATGAACCCGAAGATGTGGAAGTGGCTGACGATGAGCCGGATACTGAAAGTCTTACGCGAGAAGATATCGAGGAGATAGTTCAGCTTTTCCGATTTAAGTCAATGACCTGTTCGAAACTGCTGAATGCATTTGATTATCTACGTTTTGCTCGCTTGTTGTCGCTTTTGATAGACGATGATGCGATGGCAGCCAACCTACTGACTCATGCATCGCTACTGCAGCAATATCAATTTTATGCTTCGAATAGCCGCATAGATTCAGCTGAGCTCGAAGCTCGTCGCTCCGAAGTAGCGGCATCACCATTGCTTCAGATTATCTTCCATCGACTCGAAATCGTGTCGTGGATGGGTGATGGTTCGTGCAATGAATCGCTTTGGCAAACTATCAATAATCCTCGAAATAGCCTCGAAAATACGTTGGCACGAATGGTGTTGTCTTACAATATGTTGCCGGAAGATGGTCGAGATGATAATACTATTGCCAAGGGACTTAAGACGGAGATTGCACGTTTGCTCGGAGTTAACTTCGAGCCGCGTGTGCTCAAATCATATGGCTCTGAAAACCAATTTGTTGAGTTCAAGTCGAGTATCGTCTATCCGGCGCGCAAATCGCAGACCGAAAAAGTTGAGGCGGCTCCCGAACGCCAGCAACAGGTGCTTTTGCGCACAATTGCAGGCTTCATGAATGCCTCAGGCGGTACGCTCTTCATTGGCGTAAACGATTCTACGCACTGCGAAGCAGGGCTCTTTGAGGATTTCGAATACTATAAGCGTCATAAGGGCATTATTGGTTCGAATCATTACGAAATCCGTACACCTGACAATGTTTGCAACTTTTTGACGAACTTGGTGCGCCATACTTGGGGCACTATTGTCACCGAAAGTGTACAGATAGAACCGGATGATGAAGCAACGCGAGATGTAATTGTTGTTAAAGTGCAACCGCGTGTAACGCCCGTTGAACTTGATGGTGTCATCTATGTGCGCCGTAGCGGTTCTACGATGAAACTTGCTGATAGCGAACGTGAAGAATACGAACAAGAACGTCGCGCTCGCGATTCGCAGCGTCGTTTTGAAGCAGTAGCCGATTCGACGTTAGCTGCAGCAGTTCCGACCGCCGTCACTGAGCCTGTGGATACAGTGCCAACCACGTCTTCATCTGAACAACATCATCAGATTTCGACTTCGGCGTGGCGTCATAATGTGCTTCACAATGATGATGAAGGCTTTATCGAACCGGCCGGTTATCTGTATTTCGGCCACGATAACACTCTGAGCCATTCGCGTCGCGATTATTATCGCGAATATGAACTACCGCTTGTACTTGCTTTTTCGCCAGAAGAAGCACAGAATGGTAGCTTGTTGATGATGTTTGATAATCAGCGACTGCTGCGTGTGCCCATGAGCGAAATCCTCGAGAAACCGGAGAATCGAGATGTGAACTATTTCCGTGATTCTCTCCCAATATTTGCTGTGATTGCGAAGTCCACCGATGCACTCAATGTCTACATTACCGATACGAAGGATAATTTGTTCCGACGCACAATGCGCATGACCGACATACCGGCAGCACACCTCACGTCGACACCCGAACGAATCGTTGAAATGCCTGCTAATGCTACGGTGGCTTGTGAGCTTGTGGCTGAGTCACAGGTTGAAAACTTCTCTGTGTCGTTAGCTGCGAAGCTTACGAGTCGTCAGTTGGGCTATACGATGCGTTGCTCGTATGACTCGGAAAAGGCACGTGAAATTATTGCAACTGATAGGGAGCTAGCGTCGAATCTTAAATAAGTCGTACATTTATGTTACCTCCAAGAAAACTTCCGCGTTTTTCAATTATAACGGTGTCGTATAATGCGGCTACCACTATCGAGCGAACCGTGCGTAGTGTTGATGAACAGACTTGCACCGACTATGAGCATATCCTGGTAGATGGCCTGTCGAAGGATAAAACTGCGTTGATAGCTGTCGAAGCGTCTAACCACTACATACGCGATATCTGCGAGCCTGATGATGGTATCTATGACGCTATGAATAAGGGAATCAAAGAAGCAGAAGGTCAGTATTTGATTTTTTTGAATGCTGGTGATATGTTTCATTCGCCGCACACGCTTCAGATGATTAGCGACCGGATTGACCATGGTGATAATCCCGATGTGGTATATGGACAGACAAATTTGGTCGACGATTCCGGAGCATTCATAGCTCCGCGTCATCTGACAGCTCCGGCCGAGCTTTCGTATCGCGATTTCGCACGCGGAATGCTAGTTTGTCATCAGGCTTTTGTGGTGCGCAAGGCTTTAGCACCGCACTATGATTTGACGTATAAGTTGTCGGCTGATTTTGATTGGTGTATTCGGTGTCTGCAGATGTCGAAGCGCAATGGCTATATTGATGATGTCCTTATCGATTATCTGGCCGAAGGCATGACTACAGCTCACCGCCGCAAGTCGCTTAAAGAGCGATTCAGAATCATGGTGCACTATTATGGCTTTTGGCCTACGGCTATGCGCCACTTGGGGTTTGTGTTCCGTTTTTTGCGTAATAAGTTGTTTAACATTCCATCCTGAACGATAAAAATATGTTGCTATATAACACTACATTTGGTATTGATACGACCATTGAAGCAGAATTTGTTGAGTGGCTACGTGCCGAGTTCATACCGACAGCTATAGCCGATGGTGAGTACTTCACGGCCCCTGAACTATTTAGAGTAGAGGCACAGACCGAACCAGGCGTGACGAGTCTGGCCCTGCATTTGCGTGCAAAGTCGCGCGATGATATTTCGACTTGGTATGCCGATCATGGTAGTCGTCTGTTTGATGATATTCTGAAACGTTGGCCATCGCGAGCTGTATTTTTCTCAACTACTTTATCCGTGATGCAATGAGCGAAGTGCGCGACTATCAGCGAGTAATCATCGGTATAGACCCGGGCACGAATGTGATGGGCTACGGTATCCTTGGCGTCAACGGCAAGAAGCCTGAGTTGATAGCTATGGGTGTGGTGAAGCTGAGTCGTTTTGAAACACACTATCTGCGCTTGCGTAGAATTTACGAGCGTGTGCAGGATTTGTGTGCACAATATTTGCCGGATGAGCTGGCTATTGAGGCTCCCTTTTTTGGCAAAAATGTGCAGTCGATGCTTAAACTCGGTCGTGCGCAAGGAGTGGCCATGGCAGCTGTTTTGTCGCGAGATATTCCAATAGCGGAGTATGAGCCTCGTAAGATAAAGCAAGCCATTACCGGCAACGGTGCTGCTTCGAAGGAGCAGGTGCGTGAGATGCTTAAGCGTATATTGAAAATCAGCGACGACAGTTTATTGCCGGAACTTGACTCAACAGATGCCCTCGCAGCCGCATTGTGTCACTTCTATGAGTCAGGCAAGCCGGCTGTGGCCAAGGCTACTTCGTGGAAGGATTTTATAGCCCGTAATCCAGACAAGGTGAAAAAATGAAAAGATATATTATATTTGCAGTGGCCTCTGTGGTCGCAAATGCACTTGCTGCACAGTCGTCAGTAGCGATAGATGGAGCGCGAGCCATTAAACTGCAGGCTCCGTCGTCGACAGGTCTATCAGGAATTATTGTTGTGGAAAATGCTGTCGGTAGTACGTTGAAATATTCTGCGACAGGAGCTGCAAATGCAGTCACGTGGCAGAAGTTTAGCAACCTTGGCGGTGGATATGCCGAGGATGTAGCGTCGACTACAGATGGAGTCCACTCAATGGTGACTCTTGGAGCTGACGATATGGGATACATCATCAGCGATGGGTCTCGACGTACTTATGTGTGGGTAGTCAACTACGCCAACCATGTTTACGATGTGACCGGTATTTCGGCCATCGCCTCGGATTGCGATCGAGTGCAGTTGCATATTGATAATCCTGCGTTGCCAATATATTATTTTACAATTAATGGCCGCCGCGAGGAACTCGACCGAGAAATTGAGCTAAGCTACATGTCGCTAAATTTTTCGGAAGATGATATGATGTATGTGCAGACTCCGGTAGCAGAAACTTATACAGGCCTTACTGAAACTATTTTGGCACCTGCGCCACTTTGTGATACTTATTTTACGCTGCAACCTGATCGCTTTGCAAAAGAGTGGGGCGTAGGGGCCGAAGTGCAGTCTTCTACGTTTATTGCCACGGCAGTGCAAGCTGAGACTAGGGCTGAGCAGACAGTTCGTGAAAGTGATAACGAACAGAAACTCGAGTCGGAACTCGGAGGATCGGCTCCATGTGAGATTACTTTTCGTGCTGCAGTCACTGATGCTGCTATCTATCGCCGTTGGGAAGTGTCGACTTACCCTGAATTCGACGACGTCAGCTACAGCTACGACCAGTTGGAATTTGTCTATGAATTTACCGAAGCCGGCATGACGTATGTGCGCTTTGTAGCAAATAATGCCGATGGTAATTGTGAATATATCAGCGATGTATATACGGTGACCGTCGGCGACTCGCGTCTTGATTGCCCGAATGCGTTCTCGCCAGGTACAACGGAGGGGGTAAATGATGAATGGAAGGTGAGCTATCGTTCAATTATCTCATTTGATTGCCACATCTTCAATCGATGGGGGCAAAAATTGGCTCATCTGACAGACCCTGCACAAGGCTGGGATGGTAAGCATGGTGGTAAGGTCGTAGGCTCTGGCGTCTATTACTATGTGATTAAGGCTGTCGGTTCTGATGGAAAGCACTATAATCTGTCGGGAGATATCAACATAATCAATTCGCGTAATAATACACAGACGGGAGTCGCTCCCGAATGATATAAGAGGCTAATTTGCCTCTATGGGCTATATATTGCGAAAAAATTGCTAACTTTGCAAAATAACAAACTAAAAAACGAAAGTGCTTACATATAAGAATCATATGAAATCTCTGGTCCTGCCGGAATATGGCCGGAATATTCAGAATATGGTAGATCATTGCTTGACGATTGAAAATCGCGAGGAGCGCACACGCTGCGCGCGGTCGATTGTTGATGCGATGGCTATCCTTTTTCCCGTACAAGGCGATCAGCAGGCCTATCGTCGCAAGCTGTGGGACCACATAGCACTGATTAGTGATTTCAAACTCGATGTAGATTTACCTTTCGAATTGCTTAAGCCGGAAGCTCTTGATGAAAGTCCGCAGCCTGTAGCGAAAGGTAGCACAACTATTCGTCGTCGCCAGTATGGCCATTTAGTAGAAGAAATGGTCGTGCGTGCATGTGCCATGGAGCCGGGTGAGGAACGCGATGCTTTCATTGAGTTGCTTGCCAACCATATGAAAAAATTGCAGCTGAATGCTAATCCGGAAGGCGTTGAGGACGTAAAGGTGTTCAAGGATCTTTATGAAATGAGCGATGGTGTCATCGAGATTTATCCCGAGGATTTGTCATTGCAAGACTATGCTTTGGCTCCGTCGCCTTCGAAGAAAAAACGTAAAAAATGATCAGAAAGAGCGAACTGCAGCAATTAGGTCGGCTTTTTAAGCCTCATGGTATCAAGGGCGAGCTTCAGCTCGAACTCGATGAGCGCTATGCGCCTGACGAACTTGGATTCTTGGTGCTCGATATTGAGGGTATTTATGTCCCGTTTTTCGTAGCCGATGCTCGTCCGCGTGGAGCTGATTGGCTCGTGCGCTTTGACGACGTGGTCAACGAGACGGATGCTGCAGCCTTGGCCATGCACGATGTCTTCTTCCCGACAGCACGCTTGCCACATGTCGAAGGCGATGATGCAGAAGATGGTATCTATTTATGCGATATGGTCGGCTTTGAGTTGCGCGATGGCGATACGCCGGTGGGCACAATTGAGGCAATTGACGACTCTACGGCAAATGTATTAGTCTATGTTCGCGATGCTTCCGGTCGTCAGGTAATCGTGCCTTATAACGACGAGCTACTGCTTGATTTCGATGCTGAGGCTCGATATTTGTCGCTGCAGTTGCCCGAAGGTCTGATTGAATTAAATAAGTGAAGTTATGGAATTTGATGAAAATGATGCTGTAAAGGCAATGCAAGCCGCTGTCGAAGTTTCATACGACGACAACGAGCTGCTTAATATCATTGATATGATTTACGACTACTATGAGTCGAATGGTTTGCTCGAAATTGATTTCGATAGCGATGATGACGAGGATGTGGACCCGGCAGACCTTGTGGCCTATGTAAAACGAATGCTGGCCAAGGATCGCGGTGCACATGTCGCCGATGCCGATGTCGACTCGCTGGTGCGAGCATATCTTGATTATGAAACAAGTTTATAACAAGTGATGCGTAGAATTCTTTCCTCATTATTTATAGCCGGAGTCGCAGCGTTTGTGATGCCAATTGCAGCATCAGAACAAGATGCTCCCGATAATCTCGATATGAGTGTGTCGGAGAATTTGTCAACGCCGGCTGTTCCGCAGAAAGCCCACCGCTATGTGGTAAGCGCTATGGATCAGTTGCGTCGATATTTTGTTAAGGACGGATTTGCTGTGGAAATGCTTCGCAATGAAGAAGTACTCCGTGTGACGGTGCCGTGCGAGAAACTTTTTGCCCCCGGTGCTGTAGCATTAAAGCCATCGTCAAGTGCTGTACTCAAGCCTTTTGCGACTGTTGTGCGCGAACCGGGCAAGTATAAGATGCTAGTTGCCGTACATACAGACGATACGGGCGACGAAGTGTACAGCGACTCGATTTCGGCAACTCGAGCCAATGCGATTGATGATTACCTGTGGCAACTCGCTGATCAGCAGGATACAAATGTGATTCCATACGGTTTGGCACATGATGAGCCGATAGCGCCTGACAATTCATTAGCCAACCGCGCTGCCAACCGACGGGTAGAGTTTATTATCATTCCAGACGTCGAGATGCTGCGCGCGGCAGGCGTAAAGTTTAAGAAGAATTAATCAGCTCGCTGCGTGTCACTATTATATCTGTGTAAATGGACTCGCAATTTCAAAAAAATGCGTAAATTTGCAAATAATTAAAGAAAGAAAATAACGAACAATATACTATGGCAATAGAACTACAACATCTGACCAAGCGCCAGGAGAATTATTCACAGTGGTACAACGAACTTGTGGTAAAAGCAGACCTGGCTGAGCAGTCGGCCGTGCGCGGCTGTATGGTAATCAAGCCCTACGGCTATGCTATTTGGGAAAAAATGCAGCAAACTCTCGACGGTATGTTTAAAGAGACCGGCGTCAAGAATGCTTATTTCCCCTTGCTGATTCCGAAATCGTTTCTCTGCCGCGAGGCCGAGCACGTAGAGGGTTTTGCTAAGGAATGCGCCGTCGTGACACACTATCGTCTTAAGAACGATCCAAATGGCACTGGTGTCATTGTAGATCCTGAAGCCAAGCTTGAAGAAGAACTTATCGTGCGCCCCACTTCGGAAACTATCATCTGGGGTACATATAAAAATTGGATTCATTCGTATCGCGACCTGCCCGTAATCTGCAACCAGTGGTGCAACGTTATGCGTTGGGAAATGCGCACACGTATGTTCCTTCGCACTGCTGAATTCTTATGGCAGGAAGGTCACTGCGCTCATGCTACTGCCGAAGAATCGGAGAAGCGTACCGTGCAGATGATTAATCTGTATGCTGAGTTCTGCCGCCGATATATGGGCCTGCCCGTTGTAATTGGCGTAAAGACTGCCAATGAACGCTTTGCAGGCGCTCTGAACACCTATACCATCGAAGCAATGATGCAGGATGGTAAGGCACTGCAGTCGGGTACTTCGCATAATCTTGGCCAAAACTTCGCTAAGGCATTCGACGTGACATTTGTCAACAAAGAAAACAAACCTGAATACGTATGGGCTAACTCGTGGGGTGTGTCGACGCGTCTTATGGGCGCTCTGATTATGGCGCACTCTGACGATAACGGTTTGGTATTACCTCCGCATCTGGCTCCTATCCAGGTTGTAATCGTGCCTATCTCGAAGAATGCAGAGCAGCTCGCTGCTATCACTGAGGCCGTTAATCCGATTGTAGAGCGACTCGGCAAGTTGGGTATCAGCGTCAAGTACGATGATGACGATAAGCGTCGTCCCGGCTTTAAGTTTGCTGATTATGAACTTAAGGGCGTGCCTGTGCGTCTGGCTATTGGCGCACGCGACCTTGAAAATGGTACAGTAGAAGTGATGCGTCGCGATACTCTTGAAAAGGAAATTATGCCTCTCGAAGGTATTGCTGATGCTATCAGCAAACTTCTCGAAGATATTCAGGATAATATCTATCAGAAAGCCCTTAAGATGCGCGATAGCCGCATCACTAAGTGTGATTCGTACGAAGAATTTAAAGAAAAGATTGAGAACGGCGGTTTCTTCCTGTGTCACTGGGATGGCACTACCGAAACCGAAGAACGCATCAAGGCTGAAACCAAAGCTACCATCCGTTGTATACCTCTCGATGGTGAGGAGGAAGAGGGCGTGTGCATGGTTACCGGTAAGCCCTCGAAGCGTCGCGTAATCATCGCCCGTGCTTATTAATTAATAACCACCACTGAAGCCCGGCGGCCGGAAATGCGGCAGCTGGGCTTCAGTATAAATAGTAGATATAATGCGCCTGTCTATTGTTATGCCCTGCTATAATGAGCAGGAAGTGTTACCGCATACGTTGGAAGTAATGCTTGGTCAGCTTGAGCGGCTTGTGTCGCGCGGATTGATCTCTGATGACTCATATATATTTATTGTCGACGATGGCAGCAAAGACAGGACATGGCAGATTGTGCGAGAAACTCATGCGCATGATCCGCGAGTGAAAGGTGTGACTTTGGCGCATAATCGCGGTCAGCAACCTGCGCTGATGGCAGGCCTTGAGGCCGTGATGGATCGGTGTGACGCATGCGTGACTATGGATGCCGATCTTCAGGACGACCCTGCGGCTCTCGAAAAAATGATTGCAGAGTATAATGCTGGTTGCGAGATTGTGTTTGGTGTGCGTTCTAATCGCGACAAGGACACGGCGTTTAAACGCGGTACGGCCGGCATGTTCTATAAATTTCAGCAGAAGATGGGTATTGATGTGATACCGAATCATGCTGATTATCGATTGATGAGCAACCGTGCACTGCATCTGCTGGCTGAGTATGGCGAACGCTCGATGTATTTGCGTGGAATCGTGCCACAGCTGGGCTTGCGTACAGCTATTGTGACATATGCCCGCCCGGAGCGCGCTATTGGCGAGAGTAAATATCCGTTGAGCAAGATGATGGCATTGGCTATTGATGGCGTGACGTCGTTTACGGCTAAGCCTATGACCTTTATTTTTCTTGTTGGTTTGCTATTGCTGATGATTGACGTAGTAGTGGGCGTGTGGGTTATGGTATCGTATTTTACAGGCTCTGTCGTGAGTGGCTGGACATCGTTGATACTTTCTGTATGGTTTCTCGGTTCGCTGATACTGATGTCGATTGGTATTCTGGGCGAGTATATCGGAAAGATATATACAGAGGTGAAGCATCGTCCGCGCTACGCGATAATGGAAGAAATTTTTGACTGATTCCAAATATCTATCGTGTAATGATAAAGACAGAGGTTGCACTTGAAATATGTTCTCCTGACCTTTCTAGCCATTTGGCATTGCCTTTTGCTGACGAGGGTATCCAGGCCGGATTTCCTTCGCCGGCACAAGATTACATTAGCGAGACTATCGACTTAAACCACGAACTGATACGTCATCCGGCTTCGACGTTTTATGGCCGAGTATCGGGTGATTCGATGATCGGCGACGGTATTGAATCGGGCGATATTCTGGTGATTGACCGCTCAATAGAGCCCTCGGATGGTGATTTAGCTGTGTGTTGTCTCGATGGTGATTTTACGCTTAAGCGTATTTCGCTTCGAGGTGATGAGGTGCGTCTGATTCCGGCAAACGAGGCGTTTGATCCGATTCTGATTACACCTGAGTCGCAGTTTGAAGTTTGGGGAGTGGTGACATATACAATCAAACAACATCGCCGCCAATTGCGGCCGAAACGCTGATAAATAATCGTGTACGGGCTTGTCGATTGCAATAATTTTTTTGTGTCGTGCGAGCGGGTATTCGCACCATCGCTGCGTCGCAAACCTGTAATCGTGTTGTCGAACAACGATGGTTGTGCCGTGGCTCTCAGCGAAGAGGCAAAGTCGCTGGGGCTGAAGCGTGGTGATCCATATTTTAAGATTCAGGGAATTTGCGATAGTTGTGGTGTCGAAGTGCTGTCAGGCAATCATCGACTCTATGGTGATATGTCGAACCGCGTTATGGCAACACTTTCGTCCATGGTGCCGGAAATTGAGATATATTCAATTGATGAAGCTTTTCTTCATATGGACGGGTGGGCTTCTGACCAATTGTCTGACGTAGGTCATCGCATTGTCCGCAAGGTTCGGCGTGATACCGGCATTCCGACTTCGATGGGAATAGCCCCGACTAAGACCTTAGCTAAGGTTGCTGCTCGATTTGCTAAAAAGTACCCAGGCTATAGGTCGGTTTGTTTGATTAATTCTGAAGATTCTCGCCGCAAAGCTTTATCGCTACTGCCTATAGGTGATGTTTGGGGCGTAGGTCGTCGGCTATCGAAACGTATGTTTCAGATGGGTATTGATACGGCTCTGGATTTTGCAGATATGTCAGTAGACGATGTACATCGCCGATTTAATCTTCCATTGCAGCGTACGTGGCGCGAGCTCAATGCTCAGTCGTGTATAGATATGGATATGGCTGAATCTCCGCAAAAGCAAATGTGCTGTTCGCGTTCGTTTGGCAAGATGCTTACAGAGTTTGATGAACTTCGTCAGGCTGTATCGCTTTTCGCATCAATCGTATCGCGAAAGTTGCGTGAGCGACATTTGGCCGCTGTCACTGTGTCAGTTTTTGTACAGACTAACGCGTTTCGCGAGGATATGGAGCAATACTATAATTCTGCATGTCGGCGACCGGCAGAGGCGACTAACGATACTATGGCTATTACAGCCACGGCCATCGAATGTTTGCGGTCGATATATCGTCGCGGATATTCATACAAAAAGGCTGGTATAATGATTAACGAGATTGTCGATGAACATGCCGTGAGACGGTCGCTTTTCGCTACCGATGATGACCGCAAACGGCGACAGCGACTTATGGATGTTCTTGATGATATAAATTCAAATTCAATAGCGCACGACACGGTGCATGTAGCATCGTATCAGCCGGCACAAAGTCTCGTCAAGGGCGAGCGTCGCTCGAGGTTATATTCGTCGCGCTTAAATGATATTATAATTGTAAAAACTCCTCAAATCAGAGTGTAATGGATTCAAAGGTATTCAATGCGAAGTTGGCCAAGAGTCTTGATATGACTCCTAAACGCGTCGGTGAACTGCTTGATGCTTTCGCTGGTATTCTGCAGGAATCGGCTCGAACGATGACTACGGTGGCAGTGCCGTCATTTGGCAGTTTTGAACCGCAGAAGGTTGATGAAGAGATAATTGTTGACCGCGCTACGGGGCGTCGTATGATGTTGCCCCCTCAAATAACTGTAGAGTTTCACACTGCGGCGATGCTGCGCAAAAAAATGAATAGCCATGAATGAAACAATAAATTTGCCCAAGCTTATATCAATGCTTGCGGCCCGTACGGGCAACGATCAAGCTACTGTGCGTCGTTTCCTTCATGAACTTTTCGGTCAGATTGAAGAAGGCCTTTTAGCTGGTGAAAAAGTCGTAGTAAAAGGTATTGGTGAGTTTGTGCCGTATGATGACAGTAGTGCACCGGTAAAGTTTTTGGCCGATTCTGAACTCGCTGCTATAGCCAACGAGCCATTTGCTGCATTCGAAGCAGTTGAACTAAACGATGGAGTTACCGATGAGGTCCTTGCACAAGTTTCAGATGAGGAAACTACTGAGTCGGATTCAGCAACGATGGTAACTATGTCTGATAATGTTAAAGAATCAGCCTTTATTCCTGAATCTAAAGCAGAACCAGAATCGGAACCTGAAGTCGGACCAGAATCGGAACCTGAAGTCGAACCAGAATCGGAACCTGAAGTCGAACCAGAATCGGAACCTGAAGTCGGACCAGAA
>CAYWAM010000001.1:150768-156834 GCA_964456545.1 uncultured Bacteroides sp. | reverse complement strand
ACCAGAATCGGAACCTGAAGTCGAACCAGAATCGGAACCTGAAGTCGGACCAGAATTGGAACCAGAAGTCGAGCCAGAATCGGAACCTGAAGTCGAACCAGAATCGGAACCTGAAGTCGAAGCAGAATCGGAACCTGAAGTCGGACCAGAATCGGAACCTGAAGTCGAACCCGAAGTAGAGCCCGAACCCGAAGTCGAACCTGAAGTCGAACCCGAAGTCGAACCCGAAGTAGAGCCCGAACCCGAAGTGGAACTTGAGTCTGTTTCTGAAGATTCACACTACACATATGATGAAGAAGATGTGTCGCGTACGCATAAACTATGGCTTGTGCTGGGTGCACTGATGGGCCTTATTATTGGCGTAGTTGGTGGCTATTTTGCAGGAAAACACCTCGGGCAATATGATACAGAAGCTGATGTGCAATTAGTCGATACTGTCACTATAGATATAGGTGAATTTATGCCAATTGTACCTATGGATTCCGATGAATTGTCAAGTGAAACACCACAGGCCGCTGTAGAGGTAGTGCAACCGGTTGAAGTTGATAAATCGGCAGTTATAGTGGAGAACAAACCTAATCCTGTCGCAACTTCTGGCGTAGATGAGCCGGTTTACGATACAGTGACTAAGTCGCGTTATTTGACAACAATGGCGCGCGATCATTATGGCAAGAAGAGCTATTGGGTGTTTATATTCCGCGCAAATTCGCAGTTGAAAGATCCTAATAAAATATCTCCGGGAACTAGAGTCGTGATACCGGCTAAATCTACTTTTGCCGGAGCTACAGACGCTGAAACGGATGCCAAGGCTCAGAAATTGCTTAACGAACTAAGCCAGAAGTATAAGTTATGATTCATTCGCGCCCATATACATTTGACCGCGTTGTGCGTATGATTATAGGCTGTTTGCTGGTCATTGGTGCAGTGTGGTTAATAAATACGCTGAAAAACGTTTTATTGCCATTCTGTCTGGCTTGTTTGATAGCGTATATTCTTGAACCTTTTGTAGAGTATAATCGCACGTTGCTGAGACTGAAGGGGCGTTCGGTCGCTATTTTTATTACACTTTGCGAGGTGACACTGCTACTATCAATATTGGGGTATTTCTTTGTCCCAATGGTGATTAGCGAATTCAACCAACTGCTTGTAATGTTGAAGTATAGTGCAGTGCAGACCGTCGCTGTACCGTATATTCCGCAGAGTATCCACGATTTTGTGATGCGACATGTCAATTATGAAAGCTTCTCTCAATTGCTTTCTGAAGGCCATTTGCAGAGCATAGTTGCCAAGGGTTCTTCGTTAATAGCGCAGTCGCTTAGTTTCTTGCTTCACACACTTGAGTGGATGCTGACGTTTATTTATGTTATTTTCATTTTGCTTGATTACGAGAATCTAATGAAGGGCTTTCGTATGCTAGTGCCGCCGAAGTATCGTAAGGTGGCTTACAAAATTGGAGATGACATAAAGTTCAGTATGAATCGATACTTCCGTGGACAGACTTTTATAGCTTTATGCGCAGCCATTATGTATTGCATTGGTTTTTCGATTGTTGGTATACCGATGGCGATTATTTTGGGTATTCTTGTCGGAGTGCTATTCTTAATACCATATTTTCAATATGTAACGCTGATTCCGGTTGCTATCGTATGCTATATAGCTTCTGTGGGGGGTGGAGATCCATTTTGGCCTGAACTTGGACGATGTCTGCTTGTATATGTCGTGGCGCAAAGTATTTGCGACTATGTACTCACACCCAAAGTTATGGGTAAGGCTATGGGACTCAATCCTGCCATCATTCTTCTTTCTTTGTCGGTATGGGGCACATTGCTTGGCTTAATAGGTATGATCATCGCTTTGCCACTTACTACTCTTTGTCTTGCTTATTATCAGGAGTATATAATAAACAATCGTGGCGAATCAGCTGCCGAAAAATGTGCAGAGGACTCTGTCCTAGCAAATATTGAAAGCGAGCATAAAGAATAACGACATAGTTTCTACATAAACGAAGCGCGAACTCTCTTGAGAAGTCCGCGCTTCGTTTTTTTAGCATTTGACTAGTGATGGAGTTTTATTCGGCTATCAGTCGTTTTGATAGATGTGATAGCCGAAGCGTTCAGCGCAAATGTATCAATGATAATTAATATCTAGAAGATATGTTTCATATGAGAGTAGGGTATTATTCAAAATATCATTGGTAAATCTAAGGAAAAATGAGCAGCTGTTCGTTATGACGTTAGAAGTTTTTCGAAAGCTTTACGTGCTCCACCTTCGTAGTAGATCTCGCCGCAATAGGTGAATCCGAATTTTTCAATCAAGCGAAGCATTCGAAAGTTGTCGAAGTTGGTGTCTATGCGAAAGCCGGTGATGCCTTGCGATAGGGCAAACTTTTCGGCCTCTTGTAGGAACATAAGACCGATGCCCCGACATTCGCTTTTCGGATGCACGGCCATTCGGTGAACTACAATGTATTTCCTGTCCGATAGCCATGAGCCGTCGATTTCGGCGTATGCGGGTTCGCCATCGGCAACTATAGCTCCATAGGCAATGACCCGCTCATTGTGTTCGATGACGTAAGCGATGCCGTGGGCTATGTCTTCGGCAACATGTGTGCGGGTAGGATAGTCGTTGTCCCACTGCTGCTTACCTTCGGCAAGCATCCGCGCGACGGCAAGGCGGAGTATTTCGCATATTTGATCGGTGTCGGCGGCGCCGGCTTGGCGAAAAATCGGGTATGTGATGTCTGAGTGCATATCTATGTGGTGGTCGTTGCGGTTGCAAATTTACAAAAAAGCTACAGATAAACGAAAGCGCCGGAGCCCTATTTTACGGGAACTCCGGCACTTGTAGATATTGGTAGGTCTATATTATTTCTTGAGCCACTTGTCGAACCAGCGGAAGAAGAGGCGCTGCCAGAGAACGGCATTCTGCGGTTTCAGAATCCAGTGGTTTTCATCGGGGAAGATGACCATTTCTGTGGGAACACCGCGCATACGAGCAGCGTTGAAGGCTGCCATGCCTTGCGAGGCGAGGATGCGGAAGTCGTACTCGCCGTGGCTGATCATGATGGGAGTATTCCATTTGTCAACAAAGCGGTGAGGTGACGAAGCAAAGGTGCGCTGAGCTGCAGCGTTGTCCTTGTCCCAGTATGCACCGCCCATGTCCCAGTTGGCAAACCACATCTCTTCAGTTTCAAGGTACTGTGCTTCGGTGTTGAAGATGCCTGCGTGGGCGAAGAGAGCAGCAAATCGGCCTTCGTGGTTGCCGGCGAGCCAGTATACAGAGAAGCCACCATAGCTTGCACCGGTAGCGCCCATACGGTCTTTGTCGATGTAGGGCTTGGCCAGCATATAGTCGGCAGCGCTGAAGTAGTCGCGCATATTTTGGCCGGGGTAGTCTTTCGAAATCTGTTCTTCCCATTCGGTGCCGAAGCCGGGGACGCCACGGCGGTTGGGAAGGATTACGACGTAGCCGTTTGACGCCATAAGGGCGAAGTTCCAGCGGTAGCTCCACATTTGGCTAACTGATGATTGCGGGCCGCCTTGGCAGTAGAAAATTGAGGGATATTGCTTATTGGCATCGAAATTCGGCGGGAGTACCACCCAGGTGAGCATTTCTTTGCCGTCGGTGGTGGGAACCCAATGCTTTTCAACAGTAGGCATAGTGAGCTGGCCGAAGATGTCACCGTTGACGTCTGTGAGCTGGTGAATGCCGGATTCACCTTCTGATTTGTTGACTAGGAATATTTCGTTAGGGCGCAGCAGCGAGTGGTTCATGGTGACTACGCGCGATTCGTCGACGGGCGACAACGAGGTAAAGTCGGCGAGTTGCTCAGCTACGGTAGTAACTTTGCCGGTTTCGACGTCAATTTCGAATACGGGAGCGACACCTTGGTGGTAAGCAATGAACCAAATAGACTTGCCTGAGGGATTCCAAGCAAATTCTTCGATTGTATAGTCCCAATCAACGGTGAGGTCGCGCTTTTCACCGGTGGCCATGTTGAGAATGAATAGGCGGTTCTTATCGGCTTCGTAGCCGTCGCGCTCCATGCTGAGCCAAGCCATATAGTTGCCGTCGGGTGAGAATGCAGGGCAGGTGTCGTAGCCCATCATGCCTTCGGTGATATTGCGAGTCGAGCCATCAGCAAATGTGTAGAGGTAGAGGTCGGAGTTGGTCGAAATGGCATATTCGAGGCCGGTCTTCTTACGTGAAGTGTAGACCAAACCGGAGCCGTCGGGCGTCCAAGCAAATGATTCAACGCCGCCGAAGGGCTTCATGGGCGATTCGTAGGGCTCGCCTTCCATGATATCCTTTACATCGGTAATGGCAGTGCCATCGAACGAGCCTACAAAGGGGTGGGGAATCTCTGTCACCCATTCGTCCCAGTGCTTATACATGAGGTCGTCGATAACGCGGCCTGTAGCTTTTGGCAGATCCGGGTAGATGTCTTCGGCTGTAGTGTTTGACTTGACGCTTCCAATCATGACTACTTTCGAACCATCGGGCGAGAATGAGAAACCCGATACGCCGCCTTCGAGGTGCGAAATCTGGCGGCGGTCAGTGCCGTCGGGGTTCATGACCCACACTTGCGGAGTCTTTTCTTCGCCTTCGTAAACGAACGCTATACGCTTGCCGTTTTCAATCCAGGCAGCTCCGCCTTCGCTTTTAGGCGTTTTGGTGATGCAGTGTTGGTCAGAGCCATCAATGTTCATAACCCAAAGTTCGGCGTTCGATTTGTTTTGGGGAACGCTTTCGTACGATACGGAGTAGAGAACTAGTTTTCCGTCGGGTGATACCTGCGGAGCTGACACACGGCCGAGGGCTTCGAGAGCGTCGATATCGAATAGGCCTGTTTCCGACTTGTAGTCGGGGCGTTCGATGATCGATTCCTGGCTATCGTCGGCAGCAGTAGCGCAAGCCGATAACAGCATAGCGGATGCGGTCATTGTTAAGATGTTAGATAATTTCATTAATAAAGAGTTTAGATTATTTATTATTATGATTGTTCTGAAGGGTTGAAGGTGAGGCCGTCGATATCATCAAGGCGACGGTGATATTCGTCGAAGTGCTCTAGGTTTACGTCGATTGTCATTGAGCACGAGTTGTCAAATATTTGTTCGAGAACGTTTACGCCTTGGGCGCGAGCAATCTTCATTACGTCGTTGATGACAGCGTATGGAAATGTGAATTGTAATCGCGCAGTGACGTGGCATTGGATGATTTCGGCTTCCTCTAGCGCTAGGCGGGCTGCTTCGCGATAGGCCACAATTAGGCCGGATGTGCCCAACTTTATGCCTCCGAAGTAGCGCACAACGGCAATGACGATGTCGGTAAGTTCAAGAGAGTTGATTTGGCCGAGAATGGGTTTTCCGGCTGTGCCGGATGGTTCACCGTTATCGTTTGCGCGGAACTCGGTGCGTTCGGGGCCAAGCATATAAGCCCAACAGACGTGGCGAGCGTCATAGTATTCTTTAGCGAGCGCGTCGACGTGGGCTTTAGCTTGCTCTGCGGTCTTTACCGGCCATGCGAAGGCTAGAAATTTGCTCCGCTTTTCGGTGAAAACGGCTTGTGATGGTCCGGCTATGGTTTGAAATTTATCTGTCATTGTTGGGCGTCAGTGGTTGTGTGTATTGCTTTGACTGAGCGCATGACGGCGGTCTGTGATTTGCGTCCATTGCGACAATAATGTGAATCTAAGCAATCAATTTTCACCTTAATTATATATAATCAAAGACAAAAATACGAAAATAAAATGAAAACGCAGCTAATGGCACTCTAAAAAAGTAAAAGTACGCAGAAGAAACTCTGTAAAACAGAGAGAGCATGCGACTTGCCTGCGATGGTTGTGTAGGCGTTGGTGATTTCACCATCGCCAAGCGTGTCGTAAGAAGTTACCACCGACTGGCGTTTCGCAGGCGAGACGCCTGCTCTCTCTGCTTTGCAGAGCGCCTTCGGCGATGACCTGGCTTCGCAGCGTTGCCTTCGGCGGTTGCCTGGCTTCGCAGCGTAATCAAGCTAACCGAGAAAGTTACCATCGACTGGCGTTTCGCAGGCGAGACGCCTGCTCTC
>CAYWAM010000001.1:0-150668 GCA_964456545.1 uncultured Bacteroides sp. | reverse complement strand
GCTAACCGAGAAAGTTACCATCGACTGGCGTTTCGCAGGCGAGACGCCTGCTCTCTCTGCTTTGCAGAGCGCCTTCGGCGATGACCTGGCTTCGCAGCGTTGCCTTCGGCGGTTGCCTGGCTTCGCAGCGTAATCAAGCTAACCGAGAAAGTTACCATCGACTGGCGTTTCGCAGGCGAGACGCCTGCTCTCCTGGCTGCGCGGCGTAACCAAGCGAACTGAGAAAGTTACCACCGACTGGCGTTTCGCAGGCGAGACGCCTGCTCTCTCTGCTTTGCAGAGCGCCTTCGGCGATGACCTGGCAGCGCGGTGTCGCCTTCGGCGGTTGCTTGGCTTCGCAGCGTTGCCTTCGGCGGTTATCTGGGCTGAGCGTTGTGTCGAAAGTGTGGAGTCAAGAGAGAAAAAGAGTGGAAGTCAGACCTTGGCTTTATCAGCGGGGGCGGGGGAGAAGATTTCGTAGCTATTGTCGCTATAGAAGACCATAATCGATTGAATGCGCTTGGCCGGGTCGGTCGGTATGATCGGATGTGGCGTTTGAACGTTGGTCAGCGGAATGTGCTGCGAGATGGCTGTATTTAAAATGTCGTGGCTCTCATTGCGCCCAAAAAGAACCTCGTTTTGTGTTTTTTGAGCGGTTTGTTGAGATTGATTTGTGGAGTTATAGGCCAATGGCGTTTCTGCATCGTTTTTGTACTCAACTTCTTGCAAAGGAGTGTCGCTTGAATTTTGACCAATTTGGTCTGAAATTGCGGGTGTTTCGTCGACGGCCGTCATACTTCCTTCGCCAAAAAGCAGCCAAAGGATGTTTAGGTCGGGGTAGGCTTCATGGAGCTTAGTGGTGAGGTCGTCGCTAAGTCGTTTGTTGCGTCCGTTGAGAAATTGCGAGAGAGTGGGGCGAGGTATACCGGCTCGATCTGCAAATTGAGAATTTGTCAGACCAGTGTAATCGCGGAATGAAATAAGGCGCTCAACGATATCCATGACTAAAAATGAGGTAAAAACGCTAAAAATTCGATAGTGCAAATGTAAAAACAAAAATTCGAATATGCAAATTTATGATTAAGAAAATCTAATTATGTTTTGTAAATTGTAAATAGTGAAAGTGTAAACTTGTGATTTGAAACGTAAATTCAGATTTGTAAATCAGTTCAAGTGTAACTTTAATGCATAGGGCGTATAAATCTATAAACCAAACAAATAAGAGTGAAAGTGTGCGCTCTGCGATTGCACTACAATAAAATAATGATATACTTAAACACTCGATTTATAAAAAGTGTGTAATATGTATGAAAATTAAGCTAGTGTAGTAGTTGTTAATGAATGTTTAGCTGTAGTTTTTGTATTTTTAAACTGAAAATTGGATAAGATGTGAATGCGATTAAATGAGAATTCCTATAAATTTAAAGAACGAAGAATGATTACAAATGCACCGAAATAATAGCTACTTTTGTTAATTTACAATTCGAAATTTACAAAAGTATGCAGTTGTAATTTGTAAATTGCGGAAAATTATTTAAGAATGTAAATTATAATAGAGGAAATTTTGAAAACTAAAAAAATTTCGTGTGTATATGAGTGAGCTCGTAAATTTTTTAATTATGAGAGACTAAATAGCGACGTAACTTACTGATAAATATTCGCTAAATGCTGTAAATTAGAAGTTTAGTAATTGCGATTTTTTGATATTATTTTACTATATTCTAGAGTTTATTTATTCTATCGCTCGTACAGAATGTAAATAGTATTAAATTGCATGGATTTTATGATTCTTCGTATTGTAGATATATTTATCATAACTTTTGGCATTAGATTTACTCCATTTTCTTGTAATAATTGTGCTAGTTTGTGTCGTTTTTACGTATTTGCTAGGTGAGTTTTGATAGGAGTCTTAGCAGGTACTATGCACATATCATCTAATCGTACCTATTATCTGTAGTTGTAAAAAAGCCCTATGACAAGTAATTGTTTCACTTGCGATAGGGATTGTCATGCGGAATATGTAATTACTACTTATCTTATTTATTTGCTAAAATAGATACTTTATTGCATACGTATTATTATTTCTATATTGCACTCTCGATTATTGAGATGTATAGTATTGTGGAAGAAATGCCGCCGAACACATTTATTTAAAGTTTCGAATTACTCAAAGTACCCTACTATTTTTGGGTGGGAATAGAGATATATTGTGTCACTCAATCATGAATCCGGTTGCGAAAATCTACAAATGCTAGACGCGAAACATACATTGTTTTCCTAGTCGTATTTTAGGCCGTTTTAAGGCGTCTATATCTTCTAGTGGGTACTTCTATGCTTTTATATTTGTTGAGCTCAAGAGGGCGCTTAATTTATGCTTTATTGCGGTGTTTTCACTAGCAGCAATGCCGATAGTCAAGAAAGCGACAGGAATTGCCCAATATGAGATTGTCCAGATAATGATAATACACGGAATGGCTACCAAGGCTATGACTACAGCTAAAGTCGAAATTAAGCAAATAGCCGAGATGATATAGCGTTCGGTTTTATTCTGAATACCATCAATTACTTGTGAAAAGTATGTATCAAGAAAGTTCGTGAATTTTTCTTTGTTTATGATTTTTTCCATCGTTCAGCGTTGTTAGTATATTAATTAAATTGGAGAGTTGTGTCAGATATATGTTTTTTTATTTGGTAGCATCGTCGATTCGATTGCTATCTTGCTTGATATAGAAGCGAAGAATAGAATATATCATGTTTTCGATAGGCTCCAGATCGTTTATTTTGGCTCCGAGTAGCAGTTCGCCGGCTATGGCAGAAGCGATGTTGAGACGTTCGTTTTCGGGAAGTGCGCGCAGTGTGTTTATCACGTGCGGTGAAAATACGATGTTGTGGTTCATGATTTTTTGAGTTTTTAATTCGTCGTGTTTTGACATTGAGATTCAAAGAAAGTTTCGATTGATTACAATGCAAAAGTAGCACCGTGCCTGGGTAAGAACACGGTGCTACTATGTTAATAGATGTAAAATATTTATTTTTGAGTAATTGAGGGAGGCTTATGTCCAACGAGATTTTTGGCGAGCATCCAGAGTGGCTTCAGCAGGGTTGTCGGCCGGATGCCAAAAGTGTAGTCCTTTGAGTTTATCTGGCATAAATTGTTGTTTTACGAAGTGCCCCGGGTAGTTGTGCGAATATAGGTAGTTCTTTCCGTAATCGAGCGATTTCATTAACCCTGTAGGCGCGTTTCGTAGGTGTAGAGGTACGGGTTGATTGCCTGAGTTGCGGACTTCGTTTAGTGCATCGTTAATGGCCATGTAAGCCGAGTTGCTTTTTGCGCTGGTGGCAAGGTATATGGTGCATTCTGCTAGCGGGATTCGGCCTTCGGGCATTCCGATTTTTTGTATTGCGTCGAAGGTGGCGTTAGCTAGGAGTAGCGCGTTTGGATTGGCTAAGCCTATGTCTTCGGCCGCAGAGATTATTAGGCGACGAGCAATGAATTCGGGGTCTTCTCCGCCTTCAATCATGCGAGCAAGCCAGTAAATGGCAGCGTCGGGGTCGCTGCCGCGTACACTTTTGATAAAAGCAGAGATAATGTCGTAGTGCATCTCGCCGCCTTTGTCGTAAGCCTGAGGGTTACTTTGTAGGCTATCTGTAACGATTTTGTCGTTGATGACTACGGGTGTATCCGCTGGTGTCGCTTGTTGAATCAGGTCAATTATGTTAAGTAGTTTGCGCGCATCTCCACCAGAGTATCTGAATAGTGCGTCGGTCTGTTCGACCTTTACGTCAAGCTGACAGAGAGTCTTGTCGGCCTCTAGGGCTTGAGTGAGTAGCTGATTAAGGTCGTCTTCGTCAAGAGGGTTTAGTACATATACTTGGGCTCGCGAGAGCAGAGGGCGAATAACTTCGAACGATGGGTTTTCTGTAGTAGCGCCTATAAGGGTGACGGTGCCTTCTTCTACAGCCCCTAGCAGGCTATCTTGTTGGCTTTTCGAGAAGCGGTGAATTTCATCAATAAATAGGATCGGACGACCTTTGGAGAACATGCTTATGCTCTCGCGGCGACATTGTTCGATAACTTCGCGCACTTCTTTTACACCTGAGTTTACGGCAGACAGGGTATGGAACGAACATTCGGTGGCATTTGCGATGATGCGAGCCAGTGTTGTCTTGCCAACGCCGGGAGGGCCCCATAAGATGAAGGATGCGACATTGCCACTTTCTATCATTCGACGAATGATGCCGCTGGGACCTACAAGATGTCGCTGTCCGACGTATTCGTCGAGTGTGTGAGGGCGTAAGCGTTCGGCTAAAGGTTGGAATGCCATGGTCGGTTGAGAGGGTTTATAGAGTCGTCAGTAAATTCTGAAAAAAGCCCGGGAGATTGCGCTGCCCGGGCTTTTTAGTATGATGGTTAATTTAATTAGTTGCCGAGTTTCTCGTTAACTTCTTTAAGCTTTGCGCTGAATTCTTTAGCAAGAGCGTCGTTTGCTTCTTTTGCTTCAGTGTCTTCAGATTCTTGGCTTAATGTTGAGTAGTAAGCGATAGAGAACATGTAAGCTTCTTTGTAGAGCTGAAGTCCGTTGTTTGCGTTAGTTGCGTCAGCGTTGGCGGGATCAGCATCAAGCATGGCAGCCATTTCACCATAGGTGGCGATAGCTTCAGCGTTGGGTTTGTTGCCGTTGCCTGCAATCATGAGGCGGGCTTTGCGCTGCAGGAAGGTGGGGTCGGGTTGAGCGCGTTCCATGACGCGGTCAACGTATGCGATACCTTTCTGAGCTGCTTCTGCTCGGAGTTCCATGTTGTCGCCTGCAGTAGCTGCTACGTTGAGCCAGCGAGCTGAGCCTGTATAGATATCGTTGAGGCTAGGATCTGCGGTGTTTTCGAGATATTTGTCGAAAGCAAGAGCAGCCTTATGATAGTCTTTTTCTTTGGTGTATGCAGCGCTGAGTGAGAGCTGAACGTCGGCGTTTTCGGGGAATTTCTCAGCTGCAATTTCGTATTGGATTACAGCGAGAGAATCTTGGCCGAGGTTGGTCAGTGCGTCAGCGTAGGTGGTGAAGTCGTTTGTGGTAAAGAATCCGTTGGGGTTGTTTGCGAAGAAAGCAGCTGCATCTTCAGCGCCCTTCTGATAATCGCCCATCTGCACTTCGTTGAGGAAGCGAAGACGCTGCATCAAGAAGCTAGAGGGGTCTTGTGCGAGAATTTCGTTAGCTACGCGAAGGCTTTCTGCATATTTCTCACCATAGTAGAGAAGTACAGAGTAGCGAGCTTTGTCTTCGGGGAAGTGGTTGGGATTCTGAATGTAGCGGCCATACTGTTCGGCGGCTTTGTTCCAGTAGTTGCCTTCGTAGTACTTTTCAGCAAGTTCGCGCTGGCCAAGAGCCGAGTTGGGAGCTACAGAGAGGAATTCTTCGAGCTTAGCAATCGAGAACTGGGGGTTTACCTTAAAGTAGTTGTTTGCATACTTTACGTAGCCTTCGGGGTTGGCATTGTCGTAGCTGATAGCCATTTCGTACATAGCAGCAGCGTCGCCGATGTTGCCATTGTCGAATGCGATGTCGCCTTCAAGAATGTAGATTGAGGGCTCGGTGTTCTTCGAGTCTTTGTGGGCTTTTGCGAGGAACTTGTCGATCTCTTTCTTGTATGCTACGGGGTCGGCGTTGTAGTAAGCGCGAGCGATAGATACAGTGATTTCGTGGTTCTTTTTAGCAAGTTTCTGAGCATTCTTAAAGTAGTCGTCAGCAGCGTCTGCATTGCCGTTGAGCAGCGCGAGAGCACCGAGACCTACATAGTTGTAGCCACAGTTGGCATCGGCGGCGATGCCGGCATCGAAGTATTTCTTAGCCGAATCTTTGTCTTTGAGAGCGAGGTATGTCTGGCCCAGGTAGTAGTTGGCCAGAGCTTGATCCGTGCCTGCCTGTCCGATGGTGTTGGTCAGAATAGTCTTGGCATTTTCGAATTGTCCGGCTTTGTAATATTCAATACCGTCCTTGTAGCCTTGACTTTGTGCGCCGGCCAGGAGTGAACCGGCCAGAAGCATGGAAAAGAAAAGTTTGAATTTCATAATGATATTTGATTGGATTTATTACTATTTAAGTTCTACAACTTGGATGCGAGTAGCGCGAGCGGGTAGAATGCCGGTCTTCATGATGATTTTTTGGCCGATGTCGCCTGTGACGAATGCATAGAAGCCGCTGGCAAGCGAGCCTGAAGGGCCGGTGGTAATCATGTACATTTGGCGGTAAAGAGGGTAGGTGCCATTGAAGATGTGTTGTTGGTAAGGCTTGTAGGCACGTGCTTCCTCTTCGTTATAGATGCTGAGCACTTTGACATTCTCGTTGAGTGT
The DNA here is from genome assembly GCA_964456545.1 of uncultured Bacteroides sp. Lineage (GTDB taxonomy): Bacteria > Bacteroidota > Bacteroidia > Bacteroidales > Muribaculaceae > CAG-873. The sequence continues at coordinate 144,343 of CAYWAM010000001.1, read as the reverse complement.
AGCGCCCACTACGGTGTCGGTGCGGAGTACCTGCTCTGTAAGTTGCTCGGGCGAGAGATCAGCTGAACTCATATCAGACGTAATCCATGTAACTCCGAGCACGCCTATGGCATTTTTGTTGTCTTTGACGGCTTGGAATACGTTGGGGATTGAACCCTGTGCGTATACGTTGGGACCGAAGTCGGCGCCGTTGAGCAGCGAATCACGCATATATGTAGCTAATGATGACGCTTTGTCGTCAAATACGATTGAAATCTCGCCAAGGTCGTTTGGCTCTATATCGTTCCAGTTGCGAGTCTCGCCGGAGAGAATTTGGCTAATCTCTTTTTTCGTAAGTTTGTAGACCGGGTTGGCCGGATTGACTATTAGCGCAATCGCGTCAACAGCAATCTTAGTGGAACGTACAACGTGGTTAGTTGACTTAATGTAATCCTTTTCATTTTTAGTGAGGTCGCGTGGGATAACAATAGTCTTTGTGTTGAACGAGAGCAACGAGTCGATAGCTTCGCGCTGAGTGACGTAGCGCGTTAGGATATGAGCTTCGGGGTATTGGTATTCGAAAACATCAATTTCTTGTTCCATGATGTTTTCAAATGTGTTGTCGCACATCATGGTCGTAGTACCAGATGTGTGCGAATTTGCACTTTTTTCGTATTTAAGACATCCCGTCATGCTCAGCATCAACGAGCAAGCGAGCAGAGTTGTCGTGCTTGTTTTCATATCTCGTTGTCGTCTTGTGTGAACATTTTATACTGACGCCAGCCTCTGAAAAAGCCATAAATGACGAGCACGGGGGCTACTATCCATCGTGCTATGTTCCATGAAGCAGGCCAGTTAAAGAAGTTAATCAAGAGCAATACACCCATTCCGACATAGATGAAGACCATAAAAATACCGAATCCAAGTCCGAGAAGAGTCTTGGTCGACGGCATTTTGCGACGTACTGAATTATGGCGTTGAGTGTCGTTTTCGTTTAATTCGCTCATTCAATTAGTTTTAAATGTTGATAAATCTTTGAGAGTTAATATTAAGAAGCAACTTTAAGATTTAACAATTAAGCGTTAGATTAGTTTTAGAAACTGATCATTCAATAAATTTGTTGTAAAGGTACGGTTTTCCAAATTAATAACGCTAATAAAAATGAAAAAAATACTTAAAATGAGAAATTTTATACAAAACGAGCTTCGTCGAAGCGTGCGCCACGAAGATAGTCGGCCGCCATCATACTTTTTTTTCCGGCTGGATGAACTTCGAGAACTTCGACGAGATGTCCAGTACCATCTGCGGCATATAGGTGATTACCATCAATTTTTACGCTTCCTGGGAGCAGTGACGTGGGTTCGTTGGTGGGTCGTACTTTCAGAATTTTGATTTGCTCGGGAGCTTTGCCGTCGAGGGAAATAGTTGTGCGAGCAGCCGGGTAGGGAGAAAGGCCGCGTACGTGGTTGTGAATTTCAAGCGCTGAGCGCGACCAGTCGATGATGAGGTCTTCGGCAAATATTTTGGGGGCCGGAGTGGGCTCTACATCGTTGATAAGCTCGTCTTGAGGTATGGGTTTGAGTGTGCCGGCAATGATGTTTTCTACTGTTTCAACAGTGAGGTCTGCGCCAAGGACCATCAGTCGATCATGAACAGACCCTACGTTTTCGTCCGGGCCGATTTCAATAGCACTTTGCTGCAGAATATCGCCAGTGTCGATTTCATGTTTAAGCATGAAGGTCGTGACTCCGGTGGTGGTGTCGCCATTCATGATGGCGCGATTGATGGGCGCGGCACCGCGATAGCGTGGAAGTAGCGACGCGTGAAGATTGAATGTACCTAGCGGTGGCATTGACCATACAATCTCGGGTAGCATTCGGAAGGCTATGACTATGAATAGGTCGGCTCGAAGCTGTCGCAGTTGTTCTACGAATGTCGGTTCTTTGAGCTTCTCGGGTTGCATGAGTGTGAGCCCGTGCTCAACGGCGTACTGCTTGACGGGTGATTGGATGAGTTTGTGTCCACGACCGGCAATTTTATCGGGCATGGTCACTACTCCCACTATGTTATATCCGCCTTTGACTAGGCGATCAAGGCTTTCGACAGCAAAGTCGGGTGTGCCGAGAAATACTATACGGAGATCTTTCTTATCCATTGATGTCAGATGAATCGTTATTGTGAATAGAAGCTGCTAAATCGGCCCATGGTTGCTGATTAGGAACGGGAGCGTCTACTTCAATCTTATTGCCAGATACGGGGTGTACGAAGCTGATGTGACGTGCCAGTAGCGAAATGCTGCCGTCGGGGTTGGAGCGCCGATCGCCATACTTAAGGTCGCCCTTAATTGGACAACCGATAGCGCTGAGTTGTACGCGAATTTGATGTTTTCGACCTGTGAGCAGGTTGATTTCTAATAGGTTGTAGTGTGCTCCTGACGCAATTACTCGATATCTAAGGCGCGCTTCTTTAGCTGATGGTGTCGGTTTGGAAGAGGCGTACGATTTGTTATTGCGTTCGGTTGTCGTAATGTAGTGAGTAAGTTCGGCTTCGAGAGGTTTTGGCAAATTTCGAGTTAGGGCCCAGTAGGTCTTATGAATTTTGCCTTCACGAAGCATTTCGTTGAGTCGCGAAAGAGCTTTAGAGGTTTTGGCAAAAATCACTGCGCCGCCTACGGGGCGGTCCAAGCGATGCACTACACCAAGAAAGACGTTGCCTGGTTTGGCATCGCGTTCTTTGATGAAAGTCTTCAATGTTTCGACTAGCGGTGTGTCGCCAGTCTTGTCGCCCTGTACGATTTCGCCGGGCATTTTGTTGACAATTATAATATGGTTGTCTTCGTAGAGTATCTCGCTCATTTTCAGAAATCCGGTGCATCCGGGCCAAGGGGCCGAGATGCACCGGGTATAATATTCGGTGAGTTGTTTAGATTCCGAGGTCTTTCTTTATGACTTCTATCTTGGCGGCGGCGGCAGCGTTGCAGCGGTCGTAGTCGTCCTTTGAGGCCATCTTGTCGTGTACTTCGATGTAGAATTTGATTTTGGGTTCAGTACCGGAAGGACGTATCGAAATTTTTGAGCCGTCTTCAGTGAAGTACTGAAGTACATTCGAAGTCGTAGGGAAGTCGAGTTCAGAGGTGTTGCCGCTGAGCACGTCAGTAGCTTTAAGTGTCTGGTAATCCTTTATGACAGTGAGTTTGCTGCCGCCGAGTACTTTGGGCGGGTTTTGACGGAAGTCGCTCATCATCTTTTGGATTTCTTCAGCACCTGTCTTGCCGGGACGAACTACCGAAATGCCTACTTCGTGGCTGTAGCCGTTCAGAAGATAGATTTCTTGCAGCATTTCGTTGAAGTCGATGCCGCGGTCTTTTGCCCATGCGCAAACTTCGCACATCAGTGAAATGGCCGAGACAGAGTCTTTGTCGCGAGCGAAAGTCTCTGCGAGGAAGCCATATGATTCTTCGCCACCACCGATGTATTGTTCTTTGCCTTCGAGTTCGCGGATTACGCTTGCAATCCACTTGAAACCGGTGTAGCAGTCATACATCTTGATGCCTTGGTTTTCAGCAATAGCTTTAATGGTTTCGGTTGTGACGATAGTCTTAACGATGTATTCATTGCCCTTAAGGCGACCGAGCTCGCGATTGCGACGCATGATGTAGTTGAGTAGTATCATCACAATCTGGTTGCCGTTGATGAGCTGATATTCGCCCTTGCTGTCGCGGATGACGCAGCCGATGCGGTCAGCGTCAGGGTCAGATGCAAGGATGATATCGGCTGCAACCTCTTTACCCTTTTCGATAGCCATGGCCATGGCTGACGCATTTTCGGGGTTGGGAGAATCGACTGTGGGGAAGTCGCCAGAAGGGATGTCCTGTTCGGGCACGTGAATGATGTTGGTGAAGCCGTAGTTGCGGAGTGAATCGGGGATAAGCTTTACGCCTGTGCCGTGAATAGGAGTATATACGATTTTTAGGTCGGCTTGGCGTTTGATGACTTCGGGGTCAAGTGACAGGGCTTTTACGTCGGCCAAGAATGCAGCGTCTACGTCTTCGCCAATAATCTGAATCAGTTCGGGGTTGCCGTTGAATTTGATTTCTTCGGGCTTGATTTTGCTGACGTGATTGATGATATTGACATCGTGAGGTGCGATGATTTGAGCGCCGTCTTCCCAGTATGCTTTATAGCCGTTGTATTCTTTGGGGTTGTGTGAAGCGGTGATGTTTACGCCACTTTGGCAACCGAGTTTGCGGATCGCAAACGAGAGTTCTGGGGTAGGGCGGAAGCTTTCGAATAAGAATACTTTGATGCCGTTGGCTGAAAATACGTTGGCAACTACTTCTGCGAATTTGCGCGAGTTGTTGCGTACGTCGTGGCCTACTGCAACGCGGATTTCTTCTTTGTCGGGGAAAGCTTCGTGGAGATAGTTAGCGAGGCCTTGTGTGGCTCCGCCTACGGTATATATGTTCATACGATTGGAGCCTGCGCCCATGATACCGCGCAAGCCGCCCGTGCCGAATTCCAGGTCTTTATAGAATGATTCGATGAGTAGAGTCTTATCTTCATCATCTAGCATGGCTTGTACGGCGGCGCGAGTTTCAGCGTCGTAGGTGTCTGAGAGCCATTGCTGGGCCTTTTCGGTTACTTCTTTTAGAAGCTGGCTTTGATTTTCCATGTTATATTAGGTGTTATATTGTTGTAATTTTTTCTATTATGCAAAGTTAAGTTGTTTTTCTGACAATAACAAACCTTTAAATTATTTTTCAAATAATACGCTCCGAATCCATTAAATGTTGGAATCGGAGCGTAAAAAGAGTGTTATAAGGTTATATGTTGCTTTATTTCTTGCCTGCTGATACGAGGCGGCCAAGCATAAATGTTAGAGATGCTGTGCCGTCCATAGTCGGTTCGTTAGTTGAGTAGTCGCTGAAATCATCGTGGTAAACGACATAGTCGTTTTGAATGTCTTCGAAACGATCAATGTTGCGAAGATTTACGCCCCACAGAGAGTTGAAAATAGATGCGTAGACGGGGCCATCGACAAGGCCACCTACGAGGTAGTCGCGGCCCGGACGATTGCGAATTGATAGGTCGGTCATTGCAGAGTGGGGGTCAAGTGGAGATGAATTGACCATGCCTTCGGGGAGTATAATCATAGTCTGTCCCCACGGATTTACGCCGAAGAGCCAGTCGCGAGCGGCGGTTTCTAGTTCGCGATATGTCTGGTCGCCGGAGATTTCGCGGTAGAGCATAGCTTGGGTGACAAGAGCTACGGCGAGGTTGTTTGAACACCAGATGAATGGAATGCCGACCATGAAGGCGTTGTCTGCAGCGCGGTCAGCAATGCGATTGAGCCCGCTACGCATATTGCGTTTAAACTCTTTACCAATGCGACCATCTATACGAGCCAGTTCGGCATGGCCGAGGTTGACGAATGGATACCACTGGTAGTGGCGAGCAGAGTCAGCCCCCATCCATGGCGTTACCGGCTCAAGTCGGCCATAGTTGACCGCTTCTGTTAAGTAGCGTTGTTCTCGTGATTGGCGCCAGCGAGCGACGGCAGCAAGTTCCATATCATCGGCCCAGTTGTCTTCTTCGTAATAGTATGGCGATACGGTGGAGTTTGTCTGACACGCGCCCGGATTAGCTGCGCCTACTTCGAAGGCTATGGCTGAGCGGCGGCTTAGTTCGGCTGCGAATTCGGGATCGGTATCAGCGAACACTTCGCTACCTAAGCCGAATGATGATGCAAACTTTCCGACAGATGATGCTAGGCCCCAGCTTTCGTTTTTATATTTACTCAAGCCTGATGGGTAGCCGTTGCAGCGGTAGACGGGACGGTCGGCGCCTGCTCCCCAGCCGTAATCGACGTTGTCGGCTGACGGAATGCCAATGAAGCGGTGGTCGCGATCATCGGCAATCTGATTTAGGTAGAGGCTGTCTTTGGGGTTCATCTTCATCATCCATTCGAGACCCCACCGAGCTTCGTCGAGAATGTCAGGAATGCCATTTGAGCCTGGAAGTCCATTTGCATTGTATGAATCACCCCAAATGCCTGGGTTTTCGCGATAAGCGAAGAGCATTTGGTATACAGTGTTGGCAGATGTGGTCAGATATTGAAGGTAGTCGCTGGCATCGTGCCATCCACCGGTGACGTCGATGTGCGTGCCGTCGAGTTCGTCAGCAAGCACAAGGTATCCATCTTTAGTGTGGCATGCTTCATTGTGTGTCGGATTGAATCCGCAGCGCTGTTGGCGTAGGTAAATGAGAGGAAGCTCGTGAATGTTTAGATTGCTATAGGCATCATTACCTATATATAATGATGTTACTTCGACGACCTGGTCGTTTATTAATGCAGATAGGGTGTATTGGCCGGGTTCGGTGACTGATGAAAAGTATATGCGAGCTGAATACTTCTTCGGGGCCCATGCTTCGGTGGTGACTACACTGTCGACGTCGCGAGTACCATAGTCGGGCGAAGCAATTTGAAATTTTATCTGCGAGGGGTTGTAGTCGCCAAGATATACAGCGGCTTTGATGTCGTCAGAAAGATATCCAATATGGTTGACTCTCAGCGTTTGGGCTGCGGCGGGCAACGACAATAGAGCGCATGTGGCAAAAATAGTTGTTTTCATGGTTAAGATAGTGTGTGTATTAAAGAGCCATCATGAACAGCATCGCGAAAATGGCGATTGGTGCGACGGCCAATAATGAGTCGATGCGATCGAGTATGCCGCCGTGGCCGGGAATGATATTGCCTGAATCTTTGACTCCAAGTGTGCGTTTGATCATTGATTCGAATAGGTCGCCGAAAGTGCCAACAATGCTGACGATTGCTGCGTATATAGCCATGGCAATGCCGGTCATTTGCGGAATATTTATATAAATGTGTGAGAAATAGCCGGCGACAATTGATAGTACGAGGCCACCGATGAATCCTTCCCAGGTCTTTTTGGGTGATAGGCGTTCGCACAATTTGGTGCGTCCGAAAGTGCGTCCGCTCAGGTATGCTCCGGTGTCGTTAATCCAAATAAGAATAAATGTTATCAAGATAAAACGGTAGGAGAGCATGGCTGCATAGCTTAGAACCATTAATGGAATGGCAATATAGACAATCGCTAATATAGAGTAAAGAAATGAGCGTACGGCGTTTTCATGGCGTACGTTCGTTGCTAAAATCATGCGTATAGGTATGTATAGTAGTAGCGATGCGGGAGCTATCCAAATGTTTTTTAGGCTATATACAGCTGTGAAAGCTATTAGCGTTACGAAGATGTCTGCGAAGCGTTCAATATCGCTGATTGGAGATTTGGCTGAGAGTAGCTTTTCTAGTTCAAGAATGCCGACTACGGCGAAGATTCCCATTAGGAAAGTGAACAAATTGTAACTTCCACCAAATACGAGAGAGAGTACTATGAGGGCAACGTATACTGAGCCGGTTAAGGCTCTTAAGAGCATATTATTCATTATCGGTTAATTTATTATCTGTTTCTTTGACTTGCGTTGTAATGTCAGGTTGTAAAGGTGTATCATTGATTGCCGGTATGGCAGTGTCGATTGGTTGTTCTTGTTCTGTCTGTTCGAGGCTCTTTAGTGGTTCGGGATTTTTCATTCGAACTTTCATTTGATCGAAACCCTGTCCGTAGACGCCGTTGACATTGGCTTTGGTGATGAATGCGTCGTTGTCGATTGATTTGATAATGCGAGAAATTGTCACTGACTCAATCTTGCGGCACATTACTAGCAGAATTTTCACTTCTTGTTTGCTATACCAGCCCATTCCGTTGATGACGGTGCAACCGCGGCGAGCCTCGTTGTTGACTGCAGTGGCAATTTCGCGCCAACGTTTTGAGAAGATGGTGAATTGCACGGCTTGGCGGTTTGAGTTAATCATCAAGTCGGCCATGTATGAGCTCATGAATAGCACAATGAAGCCGTAGACCACATTGTTGATTTGATGAAAGAGGAAATATGATGACGATATTATACACATATCGACGTAAATCATCGTTCGTCCGACAGTTACATTAGTATATTTAGCGACCATAGCGGCCACGATATCGGTGCCGCCAGTAGAGCCGTTGTGCACAAAAGCAATGCCGACACCGGTGCCGGCCATAATGCCACCAATCACAGTCGATAGGAATGGGTCAAGGTGAAACAGCCCATCGCATAGTGGGATTGCAATGCCCATCATGACTGAAATCATTACGGCTCCAAATATTGTTCCGACGACAAATTGTTTGCCGACAACTTTATATGCTATTGCTAGTAGGATGAAGTTACAGGCCATGTTGCCTACAGCAATCGGGATGCCGAGTGTGAAGTATAAAATTGTGCTAAGGCCGGCTAGGCCACCGATAACTACGTCGTGTGGAAGAATGAAAGATGCAAAACCAAAGGCGTAGATAGATACGCCTAGTGTAATGAAAAAATAATCTTTGGCGCTGCGCCAGATTTTTTGCTTACTGAAAGTCATTTTAGCAAATACGATCAAAGCGGATTTATAGAATATAAAAGATGACGCAAATTTAAGCATTTTTATTCATTTTTCAACTTTTCAAAAGTTTTTTTGTGGAGTTGTTTTTGAATGTTTTTCTATGGCGACAATAATCAGGTATATACGAAGTGTTAAAAGTGAAATTTGAGTGGCTGGTAAGACTTGTTGTGATGCTTTGGCTTCGTAATTTTTTTAACTTGTATTGTGGTCGTTTAGTTACGTTGGTCTATATTGTTATCGATTGGCGATATGGCGATGCGGCGTTTAGGAGTAAATAAAAACGATAAAAAGGTCGAACTGCTCAAAAAATTAGACGATTATATAGTGGAAAAATCAAATAAAATTCTTAACTTTGCGCGTGACTTTTGGCCTGTTGACTGATTTTAAAGGTTAGTAGGCTCTTAATTAACGAATTAGAGATGATAAACATTACATTTCCCGATAATAGCGTCAAGCAGTTTGAGCAGGGTGTGACTCCGCTCGATATTGCTCGTTCAATCAGTTCTCGCTTAGCCGAGGATGTGCTTGCTGCAAGTGTCAATGATCAAGAATGGGACCTGACGCGTCCAATCGAAGTTGATTCTACTCTGAAGCTTTTCAAATGGGACGATCCTGAAGGAAAGCATGCTTTTTGGCACTCATCTGCACACCTTCTTGCTGAAGCTCTTCAGGAGTTGTATCCAGGAGTTAAGTTTGGTATCGGTCCGGCTGTTGAAAACGGCTTCTATTACGATATTGATCCCGGAGAACATCAGCTGACTGCAGATGATTTCTCTAAGATTGAAGAGAAAATGCTCGAACTTGCACGTCGTAAAGAAGATATCGTTCGCGCTAATATTTCGAAGGCTGACGCCTTGAAGATGTTCGGCGAACGCAATGAAACTTATAAGTGCGAGCTTATTTCAGAACTCGAAGACGGTTTTATTACGACATATACTCAGGGTAATTTTACCGACCTTTGTCGTGGTCCGCACATTCCCAATACCGCTCCTATTAAGGCTGTGAAGATTACTTCGCTAGCCGGTGCTTATTGGCGCGGTGATGAGAAACGCCAGCAGCTTGTACGTGTCTATGGCGTTACATTCCCAAAAAAGAAGATGCTAGATGAATACTTGGCTCTTCTGGAAGAGGCTAAGAAGCGAGACCATCGCAAGCTGGGTAAGGAAATGGAACTTTTTGCATTTTCGCAAAATGTAGGTGCCGGTCTTCCTCTATGGCTCCCGAAAGGCGCAGCTCTGCGCGATCGTCTTGAACAGTTCCTTCGTAAGATTCAAAAGCGCTATGGCTATCTGCAGGTAATTACTCCGCATATTGGTAATAAAGCGCTGTATGTGACTTCAGGACACTATGCGAAGTATGGTAAGGATTCATTCCAACCTATTCATACTCCGCAAGAGGGTGAGGAATACTTGCTCAAGCCGATGAACTGTCCTCATCACTGTGAAATCTTCCGAGCTCTTCCTCGTAGCTATCGTGATCTGCCTTTGCGTTTGGCTGAATTCGGCACGGTATATCGTTACGAGCAGAGCGGTGAGCTGCATGGCTTGACTCGTGTTCGCGGATTTACGCAGGATGATGCACACATCTATTGTGCACCTGATCAGATCAAGGATGAGTTCCTTAAAGTAATGGATATTATTTTCTATATCTTTAAGGCTCTTAAGTTTGAAAACTTCGAAGCTCAGATTTCTCTGCGCGACCCCAATAATAAGGAAAAATATATAGGCTCGGACGAAAATTGGCATCTTGCAGAGCAGGCAATTATTGAGGCTTGTCAAGAAAAGGGCTTGAATGCACGTACTGAACTTGGTGAAGCTGCATTCTATGGTCCTAAGCTCGACTTTATGGTTAAAGATGCAATCGGTCGTCGTTGGCAATTAGGTACTATTCAAGTCGATTACAACTTGCCTGAGCGTTTCCAGCTTGAGTACACTGGAGCAGATAACCAAAAGCATCGTCCGGTGATGATTCATCGTGCGCCATTCGGTTCGATGGAACGTTTTGTGGCTGTATTACTTGAACATACCGCAGGCCGTTTCCCGCTGTGGCTTACACCTGAACAAGTCGTAGTTCTGCCAATTTCGGAGAAATACAACGAATATGCTCATGAGGTGGCACGTCAACTCGAGGAAGAAGATTTCCGCGTTGAGGTAGACGATCGCAATGAGAAGATCGGTCGCAAGATTCGTGATAATGAGCTTAAGCGCATCCCTTACCTTGTAGTAGTCGGCGAGAAAGAACAAGCCGCAGGCGAAGTTTCTGTAAGAAAACAGGGCGAAGGTGATCAAGGTTCAATGAAAATTGCTACCTTTGCAGCGAAACTTGCACAAGAAGTGAAAGATTCGATTAACCAATAATACACTGAATGGATAAAAAGCCCAACTTTACTCCGGGACCGCGTCCTCAAGGACCGCGTCCCCAACAGCGAGACCGCAGGCTGCCGGACCGCAACGCTAAAGACCCCAATAATATTAACGAACACATACGTGCGCGTGAGGTACGTCTTGTAGGCGATAATGTGACTCCCGGTATATACTCTATTCAGGAAGCCCGCCGGATGGCTGATGAGCTAGAGCTTGATCTTGTTGAAATTTCTGCTCAAGCAGATCCACCGGTTTGCAAGATTCTTGACTACCAAAAGTATCTCTATCAGCAAAAGAAAAAGGCTAAAGAGATTAAAGCTAAGGCTACAAAGGTGGTTGTGAAAGAAATTCGTTTTGGTCCTCAGACTGATGATCATGACTATAACTTCAAGCTTAAGCATGCTGTTGGCTTCCTTCAAGAAGGTGCTAAGGTGAAAGCTTATGTATTCTTCAAAGGTCGCTCGATTTTGTTCAAAGAGCAAGGTGAAGTGTTGCTGCTTCGTTTTGCGAATGACCTTGAAGAGTATGGTAAGGTTGAGCAGATGCCGGTGCTTGAAGGTAAGCGAATGATTATAATGATTTCGCCTAAGAAAAAATAAAAAAAAGAAGTGTCACGAGTTGACACGTAATTATATAACTCCAATTAATAACAAACAAAATGCCGAAGATTAAAACTAATTCCGGTGCCAAAAAAAGATTCGCTCTTACCGGATCAGGAAAAATCAAAAGAAAACACGCTTTTCATAGCCACATTCTGACTAAGAAAACCAAAAAGCAGAAGCGTAACCTCGACCACTTTGCACTCATCGCACGTGTGGACGAAAAGAACGTAAAAGCCCTTTTGGCTCTCAAATAATCAAAATTGTAGCTTAAAAGCAACTTTCCGTAGATTTTTAATCGCGAGTTTATAATCACTTTTATTAACCGAATGTACAGCCACTAAGAGCCCTGCGTAAGTAAAGGCCGCTGACATTCACAACGCAACAATAAAATGCCTAGATCAGTCAACCACGTTGCCTCACGTGCACGTCGTAAAAAAATTCTCAAACTTACCCGCGGCTACTTTGGCTGCCGCCGTAATGTGTGGACCGTAGCCAAGAATACTTGGGAAAAAGGTCTTACCTACGCTTACCGTGACCGTAAGGACAAAAAAGGCAACTTCCGCGCCCTCTGGATTCAGCGTATCAACGCTGCTGCTCGTCAGCACGACCTGAGCTACTCTAAGCTCATGGGTCTCCTGCACAAGGCCGGTATCGAAATCAACCGTAAAGTCCTCGCTGACCTTGCTCTCAATAACCCTGAAGCTTTCAAGGCTATTGTTGATAAGGTTAAGGCCTGAGAACTAAGGTTTCTATCAACATGAAATAGTCCGCTGCAACAAGTTGGTTGTAGCGGATTATTCGTTTATATACTGCTGCTTACGTTTCTTGCGAGCCTCTTTTAGGTTCTTTAAGATTAGTTTTTGTTAGATAAATTGTGCGGTTTGCAATAAATTGTTAACTTTGCAATAGAAATATTGCGCTATTTTTAAACGTAGCGAATACTTGCAGAAGAAAAATAATTATAACTAATAATCTGATAATTATGAGTTTAAACATCATTGTGCTTGCTAAGCAGGTGCCCGACACCCGCAATGTAGGCAAAGATGCTATGAAGGCCGATGGTACTATCAACCGTGCCGCCTTGCCTGCAATCTTTAACCCTGAAGATCTTAATGCGCTCGAACAGGCTCTTCGCTTGAAGGACGCTAACCCCGGATCCAAAGTCACAATTCTGACGATGGGTCTTCCTAAAGCCGCCGAAGTTATCCGCGAAGCAATGTATCGTGGCGCTGACGGCGGTATTGTTTTAACTGATAGAGCTCTTGGTGGCGCTGATACTTTGGCTACTTCATATTCGTTAGCTCAAGCAGTTAAGAAAATCGGTAATTATGATATTATCCTTGGTGGCCGTCAAGCTATTGATGGTGATACCGCTCAGGTAGGCCCTCAGATTGCTGAGAAGCTTGGTCTTCCCCAGGTTACATATGCAGAAGAAATTGTTGAGCTCCAGGATGGCAAAGTTACAATCAAGCGTCGTCTAGAACATGGCATAGAGACTGTTGTTGCTCCGTTACCTTGCGTAGTGACTGTAAATGGCTCAGCTGCTGATTGTCGTCCTCGTAATGCGATGCGCTTGATGAAGTACAAGCGTGCTGTATCACCTAGTGAGAAAGCCGCACTTCCTGAAGAGCAGCAGGCATTCGTTGATGCTCGCGAATATCTCCAACTTAAAGAGTGGGGCGCTGATTACGTTGAAGCTGATCCTGAACAAATTGGTTTCCCGGGTTCACCGACAAAGGTGAAAACAGTCGAAAGCGTTGTATTCACAGCTAAGGATGCACGTCATCTTGAGAATGACGATGCTCAGATAGAACAACTAATCATCGAACTCATCGAAAATCACACTATCGGCTAATCAATCGCATCACGCCGAATAATTTAATTGACTATGGCAGATATTAATAATCTTATAGTTTATTGCGAGATCGAAGATGGCCGTGTGGCTGACGTTTCGCTCGAACTACTCACAAAGGGTCGTAAGCTTGCCGACCGTCTTGGCGTAAAGCTCGAAGCTCTTGTTATCGGCTCTGAACTTAACGACGTTGAGAAGCAGGTCTTCCCTTATGGTGCTGATACCGTTTATAAGGTTGACGACAAGCGACTCTATCCTTATACCTCTAATCCCCATGCATCTGTGCTGATAAATCTTTTTAAAGAAATTCAGCCACAGATTGCGCTCATGGGTGCAACTTGCATTGGCCGAGACCTTGGACCGCGCGTTTCGTCGGCTCTCCACTCAGGTCTGACCGCTGATTGCACTTCGCTCGAAATTGGCGACCATACAGATGCTAAGACAAAGAAGGAATATACCGACCTGCTTTATCAGATTCGTCCGGCTTTTGGTGGTAATATTGTCGCTACAATTGTTAATCCCGAATGCCGTCCGCAAATGGCAACTGTGCGCGAAGGCGTCATGAAGAAGGAAATTTACAACGAAGCTCACACTGGCACTGTTGTAAATCTGGATGCTTCGAAGTATGTTAAGGATGAGGATTTCGTCGTTGAAATCATTGACCGCCAAATTGCAAAGTCGAAAATTAATATTAAGAATTCGTCAATCATCGTAGCCGGTGGTTACGGTGTGGGCTCGAAGGAAAACTTCCAGTTGCTCTTTGATCTCGCTAACACACTAGGTGCTGAAGTTGGCGCTTCTCGTGCTGCGGTTGATGCTGGATTTATCGAGCACGAACGCCAAATCGGCCAAACCGGTGTAACTGTGCGTCCGAAGCTTTACATCGCGTGCGGTATTTCTGGTCAGATTCAGCACATTGCCGGTATGCAGGAGAGCTCTATCATTATTTCGATTAATAATGACCCCAATGCTCCGATTAATGCTATCGCCGACTATGTAATTACGGGCAACATCGAAGATGTAGTGCCGAAACTCATCAAGTATTACAAGAAGAACTCCAAGTAATAGCTATGGCTAATTTCTATAATGATAATCCCGATCTGCGCCACCATCTTAACCATCCGGTGATGCGCAAGATTGTTGAGCTCAAAGAGCGCAACTATACAGAAGCTGAAAAGTTTGATTATGCTCCTCTAGACTTTGAGGATGCAATGGATAACTACGATCGTGTGCTTGACGTAGTAGGTGATCTCTGTGGTAATGTGATCGCCGAAAACGCTGAATCTGTAGACCATCAAGGCGCATCATGTGCCGATGGCCACGCCTACTATGCTGATGCAACTCATCAGAACCTTGAGGTGTGCCGCCAAGCAGGTCTTATGGGTATGGCAATGCCACGCCGTTTCGGTGGATTGAATTTCCCGATCACTCCTTACATCATGGCTGCTGATATTGTCAGTCGTGCTGATACTGGTTTTGAAAACCTTTGGGGTCTTCAGGATTGCGCAGAAACACTGTATGAGTTTGGTGATGATGACCAGCGCGCTCGTTTTATTCCTCGTGTTTGTGCGGGTGAAACTATGTCGATGGACCTCACTGAGCCGGATGCCGGTTCAGACCTCCAGTCAGTGATGCTTAAGGCGACACAAAAAGAAGATGGTACTTGGGTACTCAATGGCGTTAAGCGCTTTATCACTAACGGTGATTCTGATATTCACTTGGTGTTAGCTCGTTCGGAAGAAGGCACAAAGGACGGACGTGGCCTGTCGATGTTTATCTATGATAAACGTAATGGCGGTGTGACTGTGCGTCGTATCGAAAATAAGATGGGTATCAAGGGTTCGCCTACTTGTGAACTTGTTTATAAGAACGCTCCGGCAGAGTTGTGCGGCTCGCGCCGTATGGGCCTGATTAAATATGTGATGGCTCTTATGAATGGCGCTCGTCTTGGCATTGCTGCACAAAGCGTAGGCTGCAGTGAGCTTGCTTATCGTGAAGCTCTCGCATATGCTCGCGATCGTAAGCAGTTCGGAAAGGCTATTATCGAATTTCCGGCTGTAGCTGAAATGATTGCTGTGATTAAGGCAAAACTTGATGCTTCGCGCTCGCTTCTCTATGAGTGCGCTCGCTATGTTGACCTGTATAAGGCTTACGAAGATATCGCTCGCGAACGTAAACTGACTCCTGAGGAACGTCAGGAATGTAAGGCTTACAACAAGCTCGCCGATGCTTTAACCCCTCTTGCCAAGGGCATGAGCAGTGAATACTGCAATCAGAATGCATATGATTGCATTCAGGTGCATGGTGGCTCGGGCTTTATGAAAGACTATGCTTGCGAACGCCTTTATCGCGACGCACGCATCACATCAATCTATGAAGGTACTACCCAGCTTCAAGTAGTCGCAGCTATCCGTCACGTCACTACCGGCACTTATAGCTCGCTCATTGAGTCGTACGCTGCTCGCGAAGTAAAACCTGAGTTGCAAGCCGTTAAGGATCGTCTCGCAGCGCTCGTTGAGAAATATGAAGCTGCAGTAGCTGCTGTTGGTTCAGTGGACAACGCACAGTATGCCGATCTCATGGCTCGTCGCCTCGTCGAAATGGCTGGTAATCTTGTTATGTCGTACTTGCTGCTTGATGATGCTAACCGAAATGAAACCTTTGTTAAGTCGCTTCAGGTTTATGTTAACCACGCAGCTGCTGAAGTTACTCGTCATGCTGAGTTTATCAACACCTTTGATATCGCACAGCTTGATAGCTATCTCGCTCACTAATAATTTAACTCACGCATAGCAAGCAGCCGGCCCATTTACAGATAGGGTCGGCTGCTTTATTATTGAGAGACTGTTTATGAATTGCTTTTCTGCTTGAGCCTAATTTCTTAGAACTTTATAGTTGTTCTCTGAACGGTTCAAGGGTGGGGTGTAAAATATAAAAAGGAACTACATCACGCAGTTCCTTTTTAAGGGTTTCCAATAGGTACAATTTCTAAGGTAAAAAAGATTGTTTTTAGGTTTGCGTTACAAAGTTCAGCATTTTTGGGCACTTAACCAAATATTTTTTTATGTTATAAAACAACTTTTTTGATTTTGCGCCCTAAATGATTCCTTTTATTTTAGTTTTTTTCGATAAGTTCCTTGATTGAGTCGATAGCTGAGCGCAGATCTTTATCGATAGGCATGCGTTCTTCAATGTTGCGACATGCGTAAATGACGGTGGCGTGTGTGCGACCGAGTTTTGTACCGATATTTTTTAGCGACATGTTGGCGAGTTTCTTCGCTAGGTACATGACAACTTGGCGAGCGTCTGAAATCTCGCGTTTGCGGCTCTTTGTGAATAGTGTGTCAGCCTCAATTTTAAAGAATGTAGCAACTGCCTGAGTAACCATTTCAAAGTTGACCTGACGACGTCGGATGCGTATCGCATTTGCTACAACGTTTTTGGCGAGCTGAAGTGTAATGGGGCAGTTGAGAACAGTTGCATTTGCGACAAGAGAAGCAACTACGCCTTCAAGTTCGCGAATGGAGTCAGTTACATTTTCAGCTACATAGTCGATAACTTCTGAAGGTAAGTCAAGACCATCCTGTTCAGCTTTTTTAATCAAAATGTTTCGTCGAAGTTCATAGTCGGGCTTATATAGCTCGGCTGATGCACCCCATTTGAATCGAGAAAGTAGACGTGCTTCAAAGCCATCCATTTCCGAAGGAGGGCAATCGCTAGACATTATAATCTGACGATTGTTCTGATGTAGCTGATTGAAAATATGGAAGAATGTGTTTTGCGTCTCGGGTTTTCCAGCCAGATCCTGTACGTCATCTATGATGAGCGTATCGATGCCGTGGTAAAAGTGGAAGAAGTTGTTGATCTGTCCTTTGCTGTTGGCAGCGGTGTACTGGCTTTGAAATAGGCGTGCGGTGACGTATAGTACCTTTGCCTGAGGATTGCGTTCTTTGATACGAATACCTACTGCTTGTATAAGGTGAGTCTTGCCTACGCCAGTCGGACCGAAAATAAACAGAGGGTTGAAAGTTTTGTTTGTCGGGTCGTTGGCGATTGCTTCTGATAATGTACGAGCAAGCAGGTTGCTCTCGCCTGTGCAGTAGTTCTCAAAGTTATAGCGAGGATTGAGCTGTGAGTCGAAAGCTTTTGGTGCTTCACTAATAAAGGGGTTTGCTGCCGGTTCCGCGCTATTACGTATAATTGTTGGCGACATTTCTGCCGAACGTTCGCTGACAGTGGTGTCAGGGATGCTATTAATGGTGTTATAACGATAAAACAACACCACATTGTCGCCATATACTTTTCGAATTGCAGCGTTAAGCTGAACTTTAAATCTCTGTTCCAATTGTTCTGCAACGAAAGGCGAAGGTACGACAATACGCAATTCGTTGTTTTCAAAGCTAAAAGAGGACACAGAACCAAACCACGCAGTGAATTGCTGCGGTGGTAGGATGTCGCGTAAAAAGGCGCGACATTGTTCCCATAGCTCGATGTGATTATTGGAGTTTGACATTAAAGTTGGTTATTTCGGTGTTACAAATTTCTGAATAAAAAAATAAATAAACAACTTGAAATTTATTTGCTTTTCTTATTTTGATTGCAATAATGTAGATATCAGCAAGTTAATAACGAATAGCTTTGCGCACTTAAAGTAAGCGTTTAAGTAAAGCTATGTAAAGCGCTAACAGATAGATATATGGTGATGTTTGCTTACTGAACTATAAGCATATATTTGTTTTGTTATACAGTTAATAACTTGAGTAGTTGTTGGTTGCTGTTGCTGTGGCTTGTTGTTTATATAGATTGTTGTTATTTTAATTAAGTTAAAATAAGCGTCAAAGTTCATTTTACAAATGCAACTTTGACGCTTATTAAGTCGTTGGTTATTTTTGCATCATAAAAGTTTGATGCTGATGTAGCGTTTGGGGTTACGCTTGATGTCTATAAATAGAGAGTCGAGATTTGAAACGGCAGAGTTTAAGTTGTTATACAACTGAGGGTCGCGAGTGAGCTTACCAAGTGACGAGTTCGGCTCATTGAGTTGTTCGGTGAGCAGACGTAGGTTATCGGTAAGTGCCTTGATATTGTTGGCAATTGAGTCTACAGAAGCGTTATTGATGTCGGTCGTAATGTCTGCAATATTGGCCGTAGCTGTGTTTAGGTTGCCTGTAATGCCGTTGATGTTTGAAGAAATGGGAGGGAGTGTAGCTAGAAGTGAATTTAGTTGTACGGTGGCGCGTTCGAGATTGGCAGTGATGTCATTTAGACGCTGAACTGAATTTAGCAACGCAGGGTCACCGACGAGTGCGTTAATTGAGGATAGTAAGGTGTCGACTTTGGGCATGATTGCGCCAACTTGGGGTAGAAGGTCTTTAGTGACGTTATCCATCAAGCCTTTGGGCACAACGGCCGTCAGAGTGTCACCTACTTCGTGGTAGTTGCCTTCAGCCGCAAGTTCGAGGGCGATACTTGCTGTGCCTAGCAGGTCTGTAGCAAGGACAGCCTTCGTGCCGGTTGGAATTTTGAGTTCTTGGTCGAGCGAAAGCTCAACAAGCATATGTCCAGGGTTGTGATATTCGTAGCGGATATCGCGAACGAGGCCTACTTGGAAGCCGTTGATAGTGACTGGCGCACTTTTGGCTAGGCCTGCCACATTGTCGTAAGTTGCGTAGTAATAGTTGGCTGCTTTGAATACGTTGACGCCTTTGAGGAAGTCAATGCCTACGAAAAGTACAGCCATCGCAATGAGTACTATTAATCCGATAAGAATCTCTTTTTTGAATAATTTGTTCATAGTGATTAATCGTTAGATTACGCGCTGACCATTGCACATTTTTATGATAAACGCTTCGGGGTATCTTTTTTTAATTTGTTTAAGTCGTTTTTTTGCTTTAGCGAGTGTCTTGAACGAGCCGCTTGTGTATTTATATAAACCGTCGTGGTAGTAGTAACTTACGTCGTCAATTTTATCGAGTCGACTGTCGCTAGTCTCTAGAGCGTCGGCTGAGGTTGTGAACTGCACAGAGTAGGTTATTACTTCGTGCATTGAGGCGTTGTTATTACTATTTTGTGACGATGTAGATTTATTTGAGGATTTAGTGGTATTTGACACTTGAGGTGTGGTGTGTCGGTGGTTGTTGTAGTAGGTGGTGAATGCGTTGGCAATGGAGCGTGCGCAAAGTTCGCGTCCATTGTCAGAGGCTAGAAATCGTTCAGCATCTTGGTTGCAAATGAAGTCAAGTTCAACCAGTACCGAAGGCATTGAAGTGGCGCGCAATACAAGGAATCCTGACTGAAGCACACCTTTATCTGCTCGTTTGGCCGTTGTAGTGAGTTGTTCGCGAATAGCATCGGCAATCTCAATAGAGTTGCGTTGATGTGTATTCTGGGTTAACTCGAATATAATATAAGATTCTGACGAATTCGGATCGAATCCTTGATAAACTTCGGAGAAGTCTTTTTCGAGTTCAATTACGCTATTTTCGCGCATAGCTACGGCAAGGTTATCGTCAGTTCGATGGAGACCTAGGGTGTAGACAGATGCTCCGTGTACTTTTTTGCGGCCTTTGGTGCGACGGTCGATAGAGTTGACGTGAATAGATATGAATAAATCAGCGTGTGCACGATTTGCTATAGCAGCTCGTTCGCTTAGTGTGACGAATACATCTTTGTCGCGTGTGTAGATAATGTTAACTTCAGGATGCTCATTTGCAATCATTAGTCCAAGGCGACGAGCTACGTCCAGCACGACTGTCTTTTCATTTGTGATATCGCCTATACAGCCATAGTCTTTACCGCCATGACCTGCGTCGATGGTTACGGTAAAAGGCAAATTCTCCTCAGCGTAGGCCGTATGATTAAGGCATACAATGAGAAGTAGTACGATTGCATATTTGAAAAATCGTCGCATTTCTTTGCAAAATTAATCATAAAAAAGCAATTATGCATTGAATTCATAGTGTAAATCTGCCCTAATTGCCAAAAATCGTGAATAATCTGCTACTTTTTTCATAAAAATCATATTACGTTTAGCTAATGATGCTTAACTTTGCCAATTAAAGTTAGGAATATGAGAAGAGTATTATATATAGCCGGCTTGCTGTCGGTGCTTTTGTATGTCGTACAAGGCTGTGCAAAAGTTGACGTTGAGTCGGTGCCGATTGTTAACCTTTATGAGCCTATGGCTCGTTTTAGGACAATGGATTCAACAGAGCGTCGCAGTTTTGTTGAACGTGACAGCGTTTGCGTTAAAGCCTTATTTCAGGTGTATGGAATTAATACACTTTCGGATAGCGCTTTGATTAGCTGGAGCGAATCTTCTGCGGTAATGACGTTTACTCCGGATGTTGAAAGAGTTTTCACTGACTATACTTCACTAGAGACTACTCTAGGCGGAATTCTTAAGAATGCAGAAATGAAAGGTCTTGAGTTTCCGAAGCGACGTTATGCTGCTGTTGTGTGGGGTAGTCGCAAAAGTATGGCTTTCATGGATTCAGTTTTATTGATAAGTCTTAACCATTATCTGGGGGCTGATTATCCCGGTTACAGGGGCTGGCCGGAATATCAAAGGATGGTGAAGACTCCTGAAAAATTGCCATATGACCTCGCAGAAGCTTTGGTGGCGGTATCTTATCCGTATGTACAAGATGATGAGACTACAGCTTTGTCGAGAATGTTATATGAGGGCGTTATTGTATATTGTATAATGCAACTTGTGCCGCAGGCGATTTTAGCCGATGCGTTAGGTTATGATGTTGAGCAAATGCATTGGCTTGAAGCCAATGAACGAAGTGTGTGGCAGCGACTTGTCGAGAAGGAGTTGCTATATACCTCATCTTTGGCAGCAATCGAACGATTGATTAATCCAGCTCCTACTACTGCTCAGATAGGCCCCGAAGTGCCGGGGCGAGCCGGACGATTTATTGGTTATCGTATAGTTTGTGCCTACTTAGAGCAGCATAGCGATATGTCGCTTGTCGAATTACTTTCGCCTGAATTTTACAATAATCCATCAGCTTTAATAGAATCGGCCTACCAAGGTAACTGAAGTCGGTCCCAAATGAAGATTATACAGGATCGACATCGTAGTGAATAGTAACGCCACTCTTTACCGGAGCCGAGTTGAATTCTAGATAAACGTTGCGTAGAACTTGTTTAACTTTCAGAATTGAGGCTCCTGTTTCGATGCGGAGCATCACTTGACGGATGTATAGCGAAGAAATCCGCTCAATAGCAGGCTCGACCGGGCCATTGACGCGTGAACCTAGTAGAGCTCTTAGCTTAGCGGTGTAATCGCGTGCGAAGCGTTCGACGACTGCTCGATCGCGATGTTTTAGGTAGATATTTACTATTCTAGCAGCTGGTGGGTATAGTAATTTTTGTCGTTGTTCTATTTCCCATTTATAAAAGCCGAGATAGTCGTGGCTTTTAACGAATGAAATGATTGGGTGTGATGGCGTGTATGTCTGTATGACTACAGAGCCTTTGGTGTCGTCGCTGCGCCCGGCTCGTCCGGCAACTTGTTCAAGCATATTGAATGCACGCTCGGCTGAGCGGAAATCAGGGAAGTTGAGAATGTTGTCGGCATTGATTACACCGACAATGCCGACATTGGCAAAGTCGAGTCCTTTTGTGACCATTTGCGTGCCGACCAGTATGTTGGCCTTTTGTTGCGAGAAATCGTCGATTATTGAAGCGTATGCATCTTTATTGCGAGTTGTGTCTAGGTCCATTCGCAGAACTTTTGCTTCAGAAAATACATCGGCTACAGTATCTTCGATGCGTTCGGTGCCGTAGCCTTCAATTTCGATAGTCGGCTCGTGACATACCGGGCAAACTTTCGGGACTGGATACACAGCTCCGCAATAGTGACATTCAAGTGTGTTTGTTCGTTTATGATACGTGAGAGACACATCGCAGAAATCGCATTTAGGGGTAAATTGACACATTTTACACCGTGCGCGAGGTGAGAAACCACGACGGTTGTGAAAGAGTATGGCTTGCTGGCCATCGGCAATGCGATTTCTAACTTGAGCAATCAGGGAATTGGCTAGTACGCTGTCGACGTTGCCTTGCAGACGTTCTTTGCGCATATCGGTGATTTCGATTGTCGGTAGCTGCGCATTACCGAATCGTTCGCTTAGTGATACTAGGCCGTATTTTCCTCCATCTGTGGCTTTGTAGTATGTCTCGATTGACGGTGTGGCACTGCCAAGTAATGTTTTTGCGCCATGTAGTGATGCTAACACTATAGCCGTGTCGCGGCCATTGTAGCGTGGAGCCGGGTCGGCTTGTTTATAGCTAGGGTCGTGCTCTTCGTCGACGATTACTAGTCCGAGCGATGAAAAAGGTAGAAATAAAGCAGAGCGAGCACCAATCACTACGCATGGTTCGTGATCATTGAGCATATCGCGCCAAATGTCGACGCGCTCATTGTCGCTAAACTTTGAATGGTAAATTTTGACTTTGTTGCCGAATACGCGTTGCAGTCGGCGTGTTAGCTGTGTAGTGAGTGCGATTTCAGGCACGAGCATTAATACTTGTCGACGTTGTTGCAGTACATAGTCGATCAAGTGGATATAAATCTCGGTTTTTCCTGACGAAGTGACTCCATGGAGCAATGTTACCGCTTTCTCGAGCATAGATTTGTGAATCTCGCTGAGTGCACGTTGCTGTGCGTCTGAAAGAGTAGGGAGCGGAAATGTGTATAGCCCTGTGCAGTCTTCTGGAGCCGAAAAGCGTGATACTTCCTTTGTGTAGATTGTCGCCAGACCTTTCTCTTGTAGGGCCTGAACGTTGGCCCAAGTGATGTCGGCGGAGGCATCAAGTAGCTCATCGCGCGACACGGCTTTGATTTTTTGTGTAGATATATTGAAACCTGATAATGCAATGAGGTTCAATAATGCCGCTTGTTGGCCTTTACTGCGATGAACTTTGGCGAAGGCTTCGTCAAGAATATGGTTGTCGCCGCGAGGTATGGCGATTTCTACCATTTTTACTTTTATGCGGCGATAGCGATTTACGAGTTTTTCGTGTACAGTTACAACGCCTTTGTCGACCAATCGCGATACGTGTTGCTCGACGTTGGCAATTCCGGTCTTTTTGCTAAGCTCATGAATTGATAGTTTGGGAATTTGTCTTAATTGACCTACGATGTCGAGTTGCGAACGAGTTAGTGTCGCTTGAATATCTGTGTCGAAATCTTCAGCCAGTTCCACGATGGTCTCGCTTTCAACTTTTAAGCCACCTGGCATAGCAGCCTTCATTACATCACCGGTGGCACACATATAGTAATCAGAAATCCAGTGCCAGAGTTTGAGTTGGGGATGTACGACAATTGATTTGTCGTCGAGGATACTGTCGATATCTTTGATTGTAGCTACATCTGTAGGCTTTATAGGTGATAGGCTTTCGACGATTCCGGTCACGAAGCGTTTGTTGCCGAAAGGAACAATTACGCGGTAACCTACGCCGATTTTCGGAGCAAGCTCTTCAGGAACATGGTACGTGAACGATGCGTCGAGCGGTCGCGGGACAATGACTTGTGCATATAGCTGAGCCATGATATCAACGTCTTAGCGTAGGGGTTATGACTATTTCGCCGTTGTATCGGTCGAATTCCATACTGGATTCTTTTAACTCCATAATTTGCTTAAGTATATTGTCAGCGTCATCGGCTGATGCATGTGCTAAAGAAGCAGTAAGGCGATTAATACGTTCTTTGAGCAGAGCACCCTTGAGAGCGTAGATTGCCATTGGAAGTTTGTTGCAAATTTCTTCGCGGCGGTTAATTTTAGGATGCATCTTGCTGAGTACAACGGTGTCGGCGCACAGGCGAACGGCTAAGTCGCTCAGTTGGCGGTCGTCGGTACGTACGAACATGTCTCTAATAAACGACATGTCGAATTCGTCGATAGCTGAAGCGTAGTTCTCGTCGGCTTGGTGTACTAGTTTTTCTTCGGATTTTCGGATTGTCTCCATGTCGAAGGCGGTGTTGCGTATTGATTCGCGACCGACTTCAAGTTCTTGTTGACGAATTTCTTCCAGCTCAGATTCTTTGTTTTTATGCTTGGCAGGCCAATCGCTATGGCGCAATTCGTGAGCGATAGACCATGCTTTAGCAAAGAGCGGATTAGTGAAACTTACTTTATCCAATCTAAGTTCGTTATCTATATAGTCAATAACGTTCATTGGTATTGGCTCGTCAGGACGATCGTCTGTGTAGACTTCGCACATATAGAATGTGCCATATTTTATGGCATATCTAATTATTTCTTCTTCAGCAAGGAGTATTCCTGGAGAAGTCGCAACTGCGGGCTGTTGAGGCTCGGCAGGCGGCGTCTGTTCAGTAGTCTCTTGAGAATTAGAGGCCGGTGGAGGAGTATTGTTAAGAGATGTGCTTGTTACAACATCTTTTATAGACTGTCGGGCTTGCTCTTGTTGTCGTTTTTTGTATTCATTCTCGCGCTGACGATTGATAATTACTTTAACTTGAGCAGCCAATGTCGCAGAGTTAACACCAACTTTGCGAGCACACTCTTCGATGTAAAGAGTCTGTTCGATAACGTCTGGAATTAGAGCGATAGTCTCGAGAATGTCGTTGATTGCTTCAGTGCGTTTGTGGGGATCGTTGCCGCAATCACGCATCAGTATGTCTGTTTTGAAACCGATCAAATCTTGTTCGTGCTCAGCAATATATTGATCGACTTCATCGGATGTGTGAGATTGTGCGAACGAATCAGGGTCATCGCCTTCGGGTAGCAGAACAAGCTTTAGCGCGATGCCGGCGGCTACAAACATATTTATGCCGCGCAAAGCCGCCTTGATGCCGGCAGCGTCAGAGTCGTACATCAGTGTGACTTTGTCGGCAAAGCGCTTGATTATCGACACTTGACCTTCGGTAAGGGCGGTGCCGGATGATGCTACTACGTTTTCGACCCCGGATTGGTGTAGAGATATTACATCCATGTATCCTTCGACGAGAATACAGTTTTTCTTACGTGCTATGGCAGAGCGAGCTTGATACATGCCGTATAGCTCGCGGCTTTTAGAGTATATGGCGCTTTCGGGAGAGTTGACATACTTGGCAAGTGACTTTTCCTTGCGTAGTGTACGTCCACCGAAAGCTACTACTCTACCGGATAGAGAGTGCACAGGATAAATGACACGGCCTTTGAATCTGTCGTAGCAACGTCCCGTATCGGTCTTTATACATAAGCCTGTGTCTACTAGAAATTTTTCGTTAAATCCGGCACGTATTGCTGCGTTATAAAGAGTGTCGCTGTGGTCTATAGCATAGCCAAGGTGAAACTTCTTAATCATCGCATCTGAAATGCCACGTTCACGAAAGTAGGCTAGGCCAATGTCGCGCCCATCAGCTGTATCTGTCAAGTTTTTTTCAAAATGCGATATTGCAAAGTCGTTGACCGCATACATTGACTCGCGTTCGGCTTCGGCTTGCCGTTCGGCGCTAGTCATTTCTTTCTCTTGAATTTCGATATTGTATTTCTTTGCGAGCCATCGTAGCGCTTCTACGTACGACATGCCTTCGAGATCCATTAAGAAACTAACAGCTGAACCGGCTTTGCCGCAACTGAAGCATTTGAAGATTCCTTTTGCAGCGTTGACTGAAAAAGATGGAGACCTATCGTTGTGAAATGGACACAATCCCCAATGGTTGGCTCCGCGTTTCTTCAGCGATACGAAGTCACCAACGACGTCGACAATGTCTGTCGCGTCCATTATTTTGTCAACAGTGATGCGGTCTATTCTTGGCATTGGAAGGCAAAAGTACTACTTTTTTTGCTAAGAAAAAAGACCGATGTTTATTTTTAAGCCCTTTTAAAGTTAGAATCGATTTAACGAAATTAATTTATCTAAGCAGATAATAGCATTATTTATATTTTGTAATAATCTTAAGTATAAGTAAGCCCAATTGTTATCATCCCAATTTTCCTCATTCATTTCTGCGCAGAACTCTGCGATGCTTTGTAGTACTATTTGTTTTAGTTCCTTTCGCTGAGTTGAATTGCGATTTAGAATGTCAGATATTTGATGTCGGATTATGTCGATTTCTTGTCGCTGCCAGAGAGGAAGCCCATGATTTGAAATGATATCACGACAGATTTCTGTAATTGTTTCAGTATTGTGTGCTAATGTTTCAATGTATATATTGTTTGTGGCTTGTTGTGACGATGGCGTATAAGTTGAGCGGGTGTCGTACTTTATGGTTTTGATGTATGTAGATGCCTTTTTGTGGTTGCGACACGCTTCAACAATATCATCAGTGAGAATGAGTGAGATGGATACATCGATGAACTCGATGCTTTGTTTCATAATTTCTACTGCGCTTTTGCTGGTTGTGAGCTTCTTGCAATGAATTGCTAGTGGCCATCGGTAAGCAGATTTAGGTAATAAATTCAGCATAATTATTTGAGTAAATATTTTATAAGCGAATTAACTACAATTACATTGCATATTTATTTCTTATTTATAACAAATTAATTAATGTTTGTCGCTAGATAAATTTTATAGTAAATATTACAGTCGTGATGTTATTTAGTCACAATAAATCCGTATATTTGCCAATATGAAAAGACTTCTAATTTTAGTTTCAGTATTTGTCTTAGTTGGTTTTGCGAGCGAGGCTTGCACGTCGGCTATCGTTTCGGCAGCTAAGTCGGCTACGGGGCGTCCTATACTATGGAAGAATCGCGACACAGGCGCTGAAAACAATTTTTTAGCGCGTGTCGAACCAACGGATACAACATATGGATTTATAGGTTTGTATAATGCTGGTGATTCTACTTTGAAGGAGGCATGGATGGGCATGAATGATGTTGGTTTTGCAATAATGAACACTGCATCATATAATCTAGCGCCTGATACAGCTTCGTTTAAAGATCAAGAGGGAGTTGTTATGGCGGCTGCGCTGGCGTGTTGTCGTACGGTCGCTGATTTTGAACAGTTGCTAACCGAGTGGCCACGTCCGATGGGTGTTCAGGCAAATTTTGGCGTTATTGATGCCTGTGGTGGAGCAGCCTACTTCGAAACTGACGACTACGAATGGACTCGTTTTGATGTGGCCGATGACTCACGGGGCTACATCGTCAGGACTAATTTTTCAGTTACAGGCCGTGCGGGCGAAGGCTTCGGCTATATTCGTTACAATGCTGCTGAGCATCTTATAGAACAAGCTACGGAAATCGTTCCACAGCTTTTTGTCGATGGTCTCTCGTGTTCGTATTACCATGGACTTACCGGGCATGATTATTTAGCTGAAGGTGAGCATTATGTAGCTGACCGAGATTTTATACCTCGCGACATTACTACTGCGTCAATTGCTATTGAGGGCGTAAATTCACCGGACGAAACTGATTTGATGACCATGTGGGTCGCTCTTGGTTATCCGCCGTGTGCCCCTACGTATAGGGTGGCGGGCCGAGATATTCCGGCTCAACTTGCTCCATCCGGCGCAGGTTACCGTTCCGAAGCTTGCGATGAGTCGATGCGTCTGCGTGATGCTGCTCGGCCTTTTGGCGGAGGTAGCGGTCCGAATTATCTCGATTTGGATAAGATTCGCGATTGTGTCAGACGCTTAAAATAATTTGTCTGTGTTTGTGATTTTTTAGTCATCGCTACGTCATATATAATGTATGACAAATAATCAGGCCGATAAGAAACAAAGATTCCTTGCACTTGCCGACGAGTTCCGTGGTGTAATAGCCAAAGTTTGCTCGATTTACGCAAATGCTCAGATGCCTTTTGCCGATTTGTACCAAGAGGTAATGATAAACCTTTGGAAAGGTATCGACTCTTTTCGCGGCGAAGCGAAGCCATCGACATGGATATACCGTCTCGCACTGAATACGTGCATTAGTCTTCATCGGAAGAATCACAGTTATGAATTGAATGTCGTGCCGATAGCTCCTGACTTTGATGTTCCCGAAGTGTCGGATAGCGACAGTGAAGAAGTCGCTTTCTTGTACCGACTGATAGCTCGGTTGGATCAGATTGACAAAGCATTAATCACTCTTTGGCTTGACGAAAAGTCGTATGATGAAATATCTGCTATCATGGGTATGTCGAAGACGAATGTCGCAACTCGATTAGCCCGTGCGAAGCAAAAATTGTCAAAAATTGCCTCACAACTTGAATGATTATGGAGGAAAATCTAGAAAAATTAAAGGATATATGGAATAGAACGAAGATTGATAACGATCTTCTACAGCAGACCAACCGTGAACTATCCGAGAAATTGGCAACGGCTAAAGCAGGCTCGTTGCAGGATACTTTCGCTCGCCGAATTCGTAATATTAGTTTTCTCGGCCTGTTGTTGCCTGTTCTGGCTCCGCAATTGTATTTCATAATGTCGTTTTCTCTTTGGGTGTCGATAATCTATTCACTTTACGGCATTGCTTGTTTTATAGTAGGCTATATGTTGTATAGGTATATCAACGCTTGTTCACTTGCTACTATGCCTGTCATTCAGGCCGTCACTCGTGCGGCGAAGATTCGGATTTATTATGTAAGGGTGAGGATATTGTGCTTGCTGCTTGGCTTGCCGATAATTGTTATGCTTATGGTCTTGTTCTATGATATGGGCGAAATCTCTATATTTATTGGAGCTGTAGTTGGCCTTGTGGTGGGTCTGATTTTAGGCATTAGTAGGTTGCTGAAAGACTTATCGTACACACGTCGCATTTTGGCTGCGCTTTCAGAGTTTGCCGAATAACGAATTGTCACAGAAGTAGACTTTTACCGGTTTCCTCAGTCGGTATCGACGGTTTAAAATGTAAACGTACATTTTGATAGTTTGATTTTTGTTTTATAGCAACGGAACTACTAATATAGAACGTGTTTTAGTAAAATGAAGTTGAAATTTTTATTGTTGATTACGATAATGTGCTTTGTCGCAGCCGGTTGCCGTTCAAATCGCAAAAGCGTGGAAATGGAGAGCGGTGTGCCTTACGGAGCGACAACCCTGCCTCCGCGCCCTATCGGTGTAGGACAAATGACCGAACCGCAGGCCGTTATATATCAAACAAACGTTGATGTGTCAGATAAGGTGCCTATTGAGCTTAATGCCGACGGAAGTCTGAGGTCATTTCCTGATCCGGCTGATATAAATCCATATCAAGCGCCGTTGGCACTTGTGGACGGCTGGCTTCTTGATCGTCGCGGTTCGATAGGCCATGGCACGGTTTTCTTGAAATATACTTATAATGAGTATTCATCGTTAGGTGAAGTGCCGAGTCTGGACGAGTTGCTGGCTGCCGTTGTTCCTGATGCAAAAGTAACGATGGTTTTACGGCTGAATATGCCGGCTTCGGTCGCTCGCAACGATACAGCAACTGTTAATGCCATGATTCGCGCCGGCCTTACCGACGCCGTCACTATTATAAAGAATGAGTAAGGGGAATTTATTCCCCAATTTAAAGTCACTGTCGACGGCGTTGATTAGTCCGGAGGTGGTGATTATGTAGCCAATACTAAAAAGTCGCTCTACTTTTTTTTCTGATTAAGAGTAGAGTCGGGATTTTTATTGAGTCTATTCTTTGTCGGAAGGGTGGGTGAATTCGTGGTTGTTTTTGACGATGCGGTAGCGACATTTATCGAAAGCAAGGCAGGCTTTGATTTCCTCGAAACATGTTTTTACGTCCGAATAGTTGCCATAGTCGGAATAGTTGGGTGATGACGAAAAGTGATTGTCGATGGTCTGTGGCAGCTCTGCTAGTGTCGTTTTTAGGCGACGAGCCAAATTGTATGCTTCGTTTTTGTCAATCACGATAGTTTCGTTGCTGTAGAGCGACGCATCGTCGTAGTGTATACGTTGTAGGGCAATAAGTAGGTTGAAATTTTCGTCGAATCCGATTTCGACGTTCATTTCATATAAGTCCATAGTCGCTTCTATGATTGTAATGTTGGAAAATAGCATATGCCCAAATTGTTTTCGTTGATATTGAGATTTGTAATTGTAATTTTGGAAATTATATAAGAAAAAAGAGCTGAGTCAATGTGACTTAGCTCTTTTTTGTTGCCTTGGAAGGATTCGAACCCTCACAGGCGGAACCAGAATCCGACGTGCTACCATTACACCACAAGGCAAGGTTCGTAAAGCGTTTTTTTGCTTTTGCGTTGCAAAGGTAGAGACTTTTTTTGAATTGACAAAATTATTTCGGCATTTTTTTAAAAAAAAGATTTTGTTTTTGTTTAGGCTTAGGCGTTATCTGCGTTTAATGCTTTTAATATCAATATATTGGATGTTGATGCTGCATTTTATTGAAATTTGTATTTCTGTTTGCGCCACGTTAATGTCTTGAATCGTCCAATGTCGTTGGACGAATATTCAATCTGCATAGAATTCGATAATGACAGATTTAAATAGGAGAATCGTGAGTCTCCACACCTGAATTATTAAGTTGTAGTCTGCTCGATCTTGTATTAGATTCGAACTATTGTGTCTCTATAAAGAACAAAATGCGGTTTTATATGCTCAATTTATGCGCAAAAATTCGTATCTTTGCAGATGAATTATGTTGAAGTTATTAAAGTTAAAACTGCTTAAAATGGGATTGTTGTTGCTTGTTGCAACGACTCCGCCTATTATACAAGCACAAGAGCAATTTACACGCGGCATCGAGCAGATATCATTCGTACCGAAAGGACAATGGATTACAGGTGCTAGCGTCAGTTATTCACAATCGGATCAAGATAACTATCAATTCTTGGTTTTTGAAAACATTTCTGGCGATACGTATTCTTTTAAGGTTAGCCCCATGCTGTTGTATGCATTTCAGGACAACCTAGCTGCGGGTGGCCGTTTTTCATATCAGCGTCAGCGCGTACGCTTGTCTACTGCGGATGTTGTGCTTGGTTCGGATACGGAGTACAATTTAGACCATTTGTATTCGATTTCTCATAGTTATCATGGAGTAGGGGTCTTTCGTCAGTATTTATCACTAGGTAATACTACTCGTTTTGGTCTTATAAACGAAGTCCAGTTTGAGCTCGGTGGAGGTCAGTCGAAATTGGTGAGTGGTTCCGGTGAAGATTTAACCGGTACTTACGAACGCAATTTTTCGATGAATATTGGCGTCTCGCCAGGTCTGATTGTTTTCTTAAACAATTACTCGGCAATTGAAGTGAATGTAGGAGTGTTAGGTTTTAATTATAATAAGACAAGGTCGACTACTGATCAGATATATATTGCGAATCGCAATTCGTCGAGTGCCAACTTTCGTATTAACTTGTTTTCCATCACATTTGGTGTGACATTTTACTTATGATAAAGAGCCGATTGATAATATTAGCGGTGTGCTTGCTATTAAGTGTCGCTTCGGGTTTGGCTCAACGTGTTGTCCGAAAGGGTGATGTGTCTGCTGACTCAGTGAAATTTGAGAAAGTCATCGTTGGGAGTGATACCGTAGACCTTATAATTCCGGAACGTAACTTTGGGCGTTATGACCGAGGATTATATAATTATCTTTTTATTCCGAAAGGAAAATGGGCCTTCGGTATGACTGCTTCATATGGCTCGCTCAATACCGAAGATTCGCAAATCCTTTCATTGGTTGAAAATGTAGATTTCAAAGGCAAAATTTACTCAATTAAGCCTTTTATATCATATTTTATTCGTAATAATCAGTCAGTCGGTATTCGTTTTAACTATTCGCGCGGTAAAGGTGACCTTGCAAATCTATCAGTTGATTTTGATGATGACTTGAATTTTGACCTGCGCGATGTTAGTTACTATACGATGAGCTATTCGACATCGTTATTCTACCGAAATTATATTGGCCTGAACCGCAGTAATCGTTTTGGTATATTCAATGAAGTAGATATTACTGTTGGTAGTGGCACAACTCGATTTAAGCGCATTTATGATGGAAATCCTCGCGATACTAAGACAACCATAACACATGGCAGCCTTAATTTTAGTCCGGGCGTAGCTGTGTTTATTCAAGAGTTTATGGCTTTTAATGTCTCTTTTGGCGTTTTTGGCATAAATTTCCGTCGCGAGCATCAACTTACCGATGGTGTAGACGAAGGAACTCGTTTTACCTCAGGTGCTAATTTTAAGTTTAATATCTTCAACATCAATTTTGGATTGATGGTTGTAATATAATAATATGTCACGTAGAGTCTACAAACTTTTTATTTCGATTCTTGTTTTCGCGATTTCTACGTCGTGTATTAAGAATGATATACCTTATCCGCGAATTCAAGCCAACTTTCTGACGTTTAATGTTACTGGTCAAGAGCGAGCTACAGCTATCGATTCGATTAATCGTACCCTTACACTTCACTTTGGTGAAGAAGTAGATATTCAAAATGTTAATGTTGAAGGTTTTGCACTTACTCCGGGTGCGACAGTCGTAGGCGACTTGTTGAATGCTCCTTTAGATTTGTCTAAGAAGCAGTATGTGATGCTTCATCTTTATCAAGATTGGATGTGGACAATCAATGGCGTTCAAAACATTGAGCGTTATTTCAAGGTTAAAGGTCAAGTTGGCGCTTCTTTTATAGATGTGCCAGGTCGTCGAGTTGTTTTGTATATCAATTCTAATCAGCCTCTTGATAAGGTGTATGTCGAATCTGTTAAGCTAGGTCCGAAAAGTTCTGCGCTAACTCCTGTTCTAGAAGGGGAATTTGTAGATTTGTCTTCACCTTTGGAAGTAAAACTCCAAGCTTATGGCCGTATTTCTACATGGACTATTTTTGCCGAGCATACCGACGCAATGGTTACAACGTCGAGAGTCGATGCATGGACAAATGTAGCGTGGGTTTATGGTGAGGCGCAGGCCGGTAAGAATAATGGTGTACAATATCGTCGTAAGGGCGATCAGGATTGGATTACAGTTGCTGAAGCAGAAGTAAATCACGATGGCGGAAGCTTTTGTGCGCGTATATGTCACTTGTTGGCAGAAAGCGATTATGAAGCTCGAGCGTTCTCAGATGAAGACTTTGGTGAAATCATCGAGTTTAAAACAGGTTCGCTAATCCAGATGCCTAATACCGGCCTCGACGACTGGTGGTTGAATGGAAAAGTTTGGAATCCCTGGGCAGAGGGAGACGCGCAGTTCTGGGATACAGGTAATAAGGGAGCGACAACGCTTGGCGCATCAAATAGTATGCCTACCGATGACACATATACTGGTTCAGGTCGTGCTGCACGCCTAGAAACTCGTTTTGTCGGTATCGGTGCTTTAGGTAAACTTGCTGCCGGTAATCTTTTTGTAGGACTTTATTATAAGACAGACGGTACCAATGGTATTCTGCATGTTGGTCGTCCGTTCACTCAGCGCCCGACTAAAGTGCGAGGCTACTTGAAGTATAAGTCCAGCCCCATTGACTATGTGTCTGACGAGTGGTCGGATTTAAAAGGTCAGCCAGACACCTGTATAGTATGGTGCGCACTCATTGATCAAGACGAGCCGTTTGAAATTCGTACAAATCCGCGCAATCGTCAGCTATTTGATGCTAATGGTTCGTATGTGGTAGCGTATGGCAATGTTCAATACGGACACGATGTTGATAACTACATTCCATTTGAGTTTGAACTTGACTATAAGTCAACTTCGCGTGTGCCTAAATATATTCTTTTGACGGCTTCGGCTAGTAAGTACGGTGACTATTTCACGGGCGGTGCTGGCTCTGTATTATATGTCGATGATTTGGAATTGGTATACGACTATTAATATTTTACGGTATTTGTATCATTGTTTTGATTATTGAATAATAGAAAACAAATCCGTAACTTTGTACTACAATTTTGTACTATGGAAAAGTCATTGATAATTGATGGTGTGAAAGTGAATTATCGTCATGGCGGTACGGGAGAGCCATTCATTTTGATGCATGGATGGGGTTGCGATGGCAATGCTCTCGGGCTATTCGAACGTGTCGGTTTAGAGAATCATACCATCTATAATATAGACTTGCCCGGTTTTGGTAAGTCGGATGAGCCAGCGACTCCTTGGGGTATCGAAGAGTACACTCATATGTTGGAAGTCTTCTGCAAAGAGTTGGGCATTGTCAATCCAGCCATTCTTGGCCATTCGTTTGGCGGTCGTATAGCTCTTTTATTTGCTTCGCGTAATAACGTTAAGAAGCTTATTTTGGTTGATGCAGCGGGTGTGAAGCCTCGCCGATCGCTAAAATACTATTTAAAAGTCTATTCTTATAAGCTCGGTAAATGGGCTTATCCATTATTACTTGGTAAAGATAAAGCAAAGGCGAAAATCGAGGATATGCGTTCTAGACGTGGCTCGAGCGATTACAAGAATAGCACCCCCATGATGCGCCAAATAATGGTTAAGGCTATAAATAACGACTTGTGCTGGTGTATGAAGAAGATACAAGCTCCTACACTTTTGTTGTGGGGCGAAAATGACACAGCTACGCCTATGCGTGATGCTCGCGTTATGAACAAGCGTATTCCTAATTCGGAGTTGGTTTCGTTTCCCGGAGCCGGCCATTTTTCATTTGTAGATAATCCTTTTCAATCCGCCGCTGCAGTACGTCGGTTTTTGATGTAATTACCTCGGTTTTATATTATGGAAATCGTTCTATTCAGTATAGTTCTAGGTCTGATTATCATTTGTATGTGCCTTGAATTATCGCGAGATTTGATGATGTATCAGCAGAATTCGTATCGTCCGGAACGCTATCGGCGTTGGCTTAGTGAGTCCGGTGATACGACCTCTATATCTCGACTGATTGCTCTAGTAATCTTTTTCGTGGCCATTTCAGCGTTGTCACATCCGTTTATTTCATCATCTTTAATTGGCTTATTTGGTTTCTTTCAAGCCTGGAGCCTTTGGAAAAAGAAATATAAGAAACCTTTAGCGTGGACGGCTCGCGCGCGTCGTATATATTCGACATCTCTTGTTTTATCCGTTGTTGTAGCAGTCGCATCGATACTTCTTTTCGCTAGCGATTTAGCAGTTTCAGTATTGTTCACTATGTCAGTGGCTTTTATTGGTTGCTACTGTGCTTCGCATATACTGATTCTTATCAGTGGCTATGTCCTTATGCCGCTCGAAAAAGCTATTAATCGTCATTACTATAACGATGCAGCATCCCGTCTGGCATCAATGCCTGATCTAAAGATTATAGGTATTACAGGTAGCTATGGTAAGACTAGTACTAAGCATTATCTATACAAGATTATGTCAGCTCAGTTCGACACGTTGATGACACCGGGTAGCTTTAATACCACTCTTGGAGTTATTCGCACTGTTCGAGAGATGCTTAAGCCATACAATGAGGTATTTATAGTAGAGATGGGTGCAAAACAGCCTGGCGATATTAAAGAAATTTGCGAATTAGTACATCCTTCAGTCGGAATTATTACAGCAGTAGGCCCTCAGCATCTTGAGTCGTTTAAGACTATAGAACGTGTGCAGGCTACGAAGTTTGAGTTAGTTGACTCGCTTCCAGCTGAAGGTTTGGCTGTCATTAATAATGATTTTGAAAAGATTGCTGACAGAGAAGTTTATAATACGAAGTGTTTGCGCTATGCCGTATCTTCTGGTGATGCAGATTATAAGGCAGTAGATGTAAAATACACAACATCAGGTACTACATTTACCGTAATTGGTCCTAACAACTATGAGTTGCCTTTGAATACACGTCTTCTTGGCGAAGTGAACGTCAGCGATCTGCTTGCAGCTGCAGTTGTAGCACACCAGATGGGCGTAACTGATGCAAATATCGCGTCTGCCGTAGCATCTATCGAACCGGTTGAGCACAGATTATCAGTTAAGAAGACTGCCGGAGGTATTACGATTTTGGACGATGCGTTCAATAGCAACCCTGTGGGCTCGCGTATGGCACTTGAAGTACTTGGTAGTATGACGGCCGGACGTCGTATTGTGATTACTCCAGGTATGATTGAATTGGGTGAAAAACAATATGATCTTAACAAGGAGTTCGGTCGTAACATTGCGCGCAATGTCGATATTGCCATTATTGTCGGTCAGTACAATCGCGAAGCAATTGTTGAAGGCATTAGTGAAGAAGGTCGTCTCGAAAAAGAAGCTGTTCATATTGTCGATACTTTTGCCGAAGCTCAAAAGTTATTGTCAACTTTTGTCGCTAAGGATGACGTGATACTTTACGAAAACGATTTACCAGATACATTTAAATAATTCACAAACGTTGATATGAAAACCGTTGTTGGTGTTTTTTTCGGTGGCCGGTCTACTGAGCATGAGATTTCGGTAATCTCTGCTAATCAGGCCATGGCTGCTATGAATCCGGATAAGTACGAAATAGTACCTATATATATTTCAAAGGATGGCCATTGGTACACCGGTCGAGAATTGCTTACTCTATCTAATTACCGTCAGCCAGAGCAGCTTCTTCAGAAATGCACTGAAGTCTACATGCGTCCTGTTTTCGGCGATTTCAAACTTTACAATGCCAAGAAGTCTGTGTTCGGTAAGGATGTGTTTACGACGCTTGATGTTGCGATTCCTGTTCTTCATGGCACAAACGTGGAGGATGGAAAGTTTGAAGGCGTGCTTGAGACTATAGGTCTGCCTTATGCCGGATGCAACACATTAGCATCGGCTAATGGTATGGATAAAATCACAATGAAGATGATACTTCGTGCTGATAATATCCCTGTGGTTGACTATGTATGGATGACCGACCGTCAGTGGACCGCAGAGCGTGATGAAATGATTCGTAAAGTGGAGGATACTTTGGGTTATCCTGTCATTGTTAAGCCCGCCGACCTTGGCTCAAGCATTGGTATTGGTGTAGCTCATGATAGAGAACAACTCATTGTACGCCTTGATGAAGCGGCTCGATTCTCGCGCCGTTTGATTGTTGAGCATATGGTTACAGCTTTGCGTGAAATCAATTGCTCTGTTCTTGGTGAGGCTGATGATTATCAAACATCTGTTCTAGAGGAGCCGATTAAGGCTGAAGAAATTCTGTCCTATGGCGATAAATATATGGGCGGTGGTATGCATGCTGCGCAGAAGCGCATCCCGGCTGAGCTTTCAGATGAAATGGCCGCTGAATGTCGCCGTCTTGCTGGCGAGACGTTCCGAGTCTTATCATGTCATGGTGTTAGTCGCGTCGATTTGATTATTGATGACGATCTCGGGAAGGTGTATGTAAATGAAATTAATACTATCCCAGGTTCGCTCTCATATTACCTATGGGAAGCTGCCGGGCTACCTTTCGACCAGCTTATGGATAAACTAGTGAAACTTGCCCTTAAGCGTCGTCGCGACGAACAAGGAAAGACTACAAGTTTTACGCAGAACATTTTCGCCATGGGCGGAGGTGTGAAGGGCGGAATAAAGAAATAAAATCCGAAATTTTTATAAAGGTGGGCCGATGGTGAGTTGGTCCACCTTTTTTCGTAATTGGGCGTTTATATTTTGAGTCATTAATCGGTTCTACAGAATCTAAACTTAGGTAATCTGGTGAGATGTCGAATATTTTACCATTTAACGTAGTTAAATGATTTATGGCATGAATTTTGCTACTTAATTAGTATAAGAACTATTTCAGAAAGATGGATAATAAGTTTTCAGATAAATTTAAGCGCATAATGACTGATGCACGTGAGCAAGCTCTTCGTCATAACAATCCGGTTATCGGCCCCGAGCATATGTTGCTTGCCATTTTGTCAGATGCCGAAGGTGAAGCTTACACTACTGTCGATTCGTTGATCGAAGGGAATCGCTTGCCCGAATTGATTAGCGCTTTGGATGAACGGCTATACGAGATTTCAGGCGTAAGGAATCGTGAAGTGACAATTAGCGATCTCACCGCGAGAATTTCAAAACTATCAATTCTTGAGGCCCGAATGCTTAAGGATGATATTATTGATGACTTACATTTGCTGTTAGCAATTTTTCATAACTATGAAGTGCAATCTATGGACTGTTTTAAGCCTTTTATAAATATGGGGGTAACTTATCAGTCGCTGATTAAGGCAATATCTCAACGTAGGGGGACTCCTGTGGCCGGTTCTGGTTTCGCAGGAACTGATGATGAGGACGAAGACGACAACCGTGAACAGCCGGAAGAAGTTTCCGCATCTCGCGTATCATTTGGCGGTCGCGGAAAGACGTCGACTGCATCTCGCAAACAAACTAATTCGGACACACCGATGCTCGATAAATTCGGACATGACATGACAAAATCGGCATCTACCGGAGAACTTGACCCCGTCGTAGGACGACAGACCGAAATTGAGCGTTTGGCACAAATTCTGAGTCGTCGCAAAAAGAATAATCCTGTACTGATTGGTGAACCTGGCGTAGGCAAATCTGCTATTGTCGAAGGTCTTGCCTTGCGAATTATCAACCGACAGGTTCCTAGAGTGCTTTTTAATAAGCGAGTAGTCGGTCTTGATATGGCATCGCTTGTTGCCGGGACTAAGTACCGTGGTGAATTTGAAGAGCGCGTAAAAGCTATTCTTACCGAGCTTTCAAAAAATAAGGACATTATTCTTTTTATAGATGAAATCCATACGATTGTCGGAGCCGGCAACGCTCAGGGCACTATGGATGCTGCAAATATGTTGAAACCGGCTTTGGCGAGAGGTGAATTGCAGTGCATCGGCGCGACTACGCTTGATGAGTATCGCGTCAATATTGAGAAAGATGGCGCTTTGGAACGTCGCTTTCAGAAGGTTATGGTTGAGCCTACTACGGCTGAAGAAACAATTACGATTCTCAATAACATTAAATCGAAATATGAAGAACATCATAATGTCAACTATACAGACGGAGCTATCGAAGCTTGCGTCAAGCTGACAGATCGGTATGTTTCTGATCGTAATTTCCCTGATAAAGCAATTGATGCGCTCGATGAAGCCGGAGCTAGAGCGCATATCATCAATGTAGCTGTGCCTGAGAATATAGAGGAACTTGAAAAGAAAATTGAGGAAGCTACAAAGACAAAACTTGAGGCTGCGCATGCACAAAATTTTGAATTAGCCGCCTTGTGGCGAGATCGCGCACAAAAGCTCAGCGACGAATTAGAGTTGGCTAAATCCGAGTGGGAAAAGACACTTGAAGAGAATCGTGTTACGGTTGACGAAGATAAAGTCGCCGAGGTCGTCGCAATGATGACAGGTGTGCCTGTGCAGCGTGTAGCTCAGGCTGAAGGTCTCCGCCTTCTTGAAATGGGTCCGACTCTACACAAAGCTATTATAGGACAGGATGATGCAATAGATAAGATAGCAAAAGCAATTCGTCGCAATCGTATCGGTCTGAAGGATCCTAACAAACCGATTGGCTCGTTTATGTTCCTCGGTCCGACTGGTGTTGGTAAAACACAT
This sequence comes from uncultured Bacteroides sp., assembly GCA_964456545.1. Classification (GTDB taxonomy): domain Bacteria; phylum Bacteroidota; class Bacteroidia; order Bacteroidales; family Muribaculaceae; genus CAG-873. Next base: position 104,737 of record CAYWAM010000001.1, on the reverse strand, counting down.
CTCGCAAAAAAACTGGCTGAATTCTTATTCGATTCTTCGGAAGCTTTGATTCGTATTGATATGAGTGAGTATATGGAGAAGTTCACGGTATCGCGTCTGGTCGGAGCTCCTCCCGGTTACGTCGGTTATGATGAAGGTGGGCAGCTCACGGAGGCTGTTCGTCGCCATCCTTACTCAGTAGTTTTGCTTGATGAAATTGAGAAAGCTCATCCGGATGTTTTTAACTTGTTGTTGCAAGTTTTAGACGAAGGTCGCCTTACGGATTCAATGGGGCGTCGTATTGATTTCAAAAATACGATTATAATCATGACTTCTAATATAGGTACTCGTCAACTAAAAGATTTCGGTACGGGAGTTGGTTTTAGCACGAACAGTGCTGATGCCGATGCTGATGCTGATGCGCGTCATGCTGTAATAAGGAAGGCTCTAAATAAAGCATTCTCACCGGAGTTTCTTAATCGTGTTGACGATATTGTTATGTTTGATCAACTTTCACGTGAGGCGATATTCCAGATTATCGATATAGAGATTCAAGGATTCCGTAAGCGTCTTGCTGAATTAGGTTATGAACTAGACCTTACAGATCAGGCTAAGGATTTTATTGCCGATAAAGGATATGATCCACAATATGGTGCTCGACCACTAAAGCGCGCTATTCAGAAATATCTTGAGGATGAATTGGCGGAGTTGATACTTTCTGCTGCTTTACTTCCTGGAAACAAGGTGGTTGTGGACTATGATAAAGATGCCGGTAAAATTAAATCCACAGTAATAGCTTGATAATAAATAATATCCAATAAATAAAGCATCCGATAGTTTTCCTACCGGATGCTTTATTTATTGGAGCAATTTGAAAATTACCAGATAACTACGCGTTCTTCTGCGGGGCGGAACATCGGATCACCGACATTGATGCCAAATGCTTTGAAGAATGTATCAAGGTTGCGCAGAGATGCGTTTACGCGCCAACGGCCCAAAGAGTGAGGGTCGGTTTTAGTGCGTTTCAGGATTTCAGCTTCTCGAATGTTGCCTGCCCATACGTTGGCATAGGCAAGGTAGAAGCGCTGATCAGGAGTGAAACCATCGATAACTTCGCCATCGTTGCCTTCGCCCAGTGAGTTATGGTAGGCTGTGTAGGCTACGCGTAATCCGCCTTGATCAGCAATATTTTCACCGAGGGTAAACCGTCCGTTTGCATTAACGCCGGGTGCTACTTCAATGGCATCGAATTGAGCTACAAGTCCGTCGGCTAGTTCAGTAAATGCTTCAGCATCAGCATCGGTCCACCAGTTTGAGAAGTTTCCGTTTTTGTCGAACTGTCGTCCTTGATCGTCGAAACCATGAGTCATTTCGTGACCAATTACTACGCCAATTGCACCATAGTTGGACGCATCATCAGCCTGGGGGTTAAAGAATGGTTCCTGTAAAATACCAGCAGGGAAGCAAATCTCGTTGGTTGTCGGGTTGTAATAAGCGTTGACAGTTTGAGGAGGCATGTACCAGCGCTCTTTGTCTACTGGTTTTCCGTAATCGGCTGTATTCAAGTCAGAGTTAAATTTAATAGCTGCTTGAACATTTTTCCAGTATGATTTAGAAGCGTCTATCGTAAGAGCGCTGTAGTCGCGCCATTTATCGGGATAGCCAATCTTTATAGTAAAGGTTGAAAGCTTTTCGAGGGCGCGTGCTTTTGTAGCGTCGCTCATCCAGGTAAGGTTTTGAATGTGCTGTCCGAGAGCCGTCTGTAGGTTTTTAACTAGGCGGAGCATTTGTTCTTTAGCTTCCGGCGGGAAATGTTTAGCTACATATAGCTCGCCGAGTGCTTCTCCCATCATGTTGTTGGGTATTGACAGAGCACGTTTCCAGCGAGGTGACTGTTGTTTCACTCCTGAAATTACTTGTGCGAGAGCGAATTCAGCGTTGATGAATTCGTCGCTAAGATAAGAAGCCGCAGATTGTAGATAACCTGACGTGAGGTAATCGTGGATAGCTTTATCCGAAAATGTGCCCAGAATGTCGTTGACAGCTTCGAGTGATTTAGGTTGTCCGATAATCACGGTGTCAATATCATTAATACCCATTTTGGCGAAGTAGCGTTTTAAGTCTACATTGGGGTATTCTTTAGATAAATCGGCTATCGATATCGGATTGTAGCTTGCTGCAGGATCACGTAGCTCTTCGCGAGACATTGCTGCTTTTGCAAGTTTCGTCTCTATGTCAATGACGTTAGCTACGAATTCGTATGCAGCAGCATGATTCATACCAATCAGATTTGCAAGTGTGTGAAGATAGTTGCGATATGCCATCAGTACTTTTACAGTACTTTCGCTATTTTCCAAATAGTAATCGCGGTCGCCAAGGCCAAGACCAGCTTGCGACCAGTACATGACATTGCGATCAACATTCATCATATCGGCCTCTACATAAGTCGCAAAGAATCCTTGTAGGCCTGGCATAGTAGCAAGTATATCTACGATTTGATTGCGAGGAGTATTAGCAATCACTTGTAAGTCTGTGAATAGAGGTGCAGCGCCTTCACGATTTAGTCGTAAAGAGTCCATGCCCATTGCATATAGATCTGCAATTTTGCGAGCATTTGTGCCGTCTGCTTCGTTTTCAGCATTGAGTCCGAGAACTAGGTCGCGAACTTGTGCTCGGTTCAGTTCTCCTAATTCATCAAAAGTGCCATAGCGTGAGAATTCATCGGATAGGGGATGTGTTTGCATCCACCCACCACAAGCATACTGATAGAAGTCGGAACTTGGACTTACTGATGGGTCGAGGTGTGTCTTATCAATGCCCTTGGGCGTCACTGCTGTCGCTCCAAAAGGCAAAATCATTGAGATGGCTAAGGCAGCCATAGTATTCTTATTCATAATGATGTAAATTGGTTATTTACAAAGCTATAAATAAAACTTGATTGTACGTGTTATTTAAGATACTTCTCGTAGAATGCTATATAAGCTTCGTTTACATGACGGTGTCCGCCAGGGGTGGGGAAGTTGCCTGAGAAATACCAGTCACCGGGATGGTTTGGAATAGCTTTGTGCATTCCTTCCAAACTTTGGTAAAGAATATCTACTTTAGCACGCGGCGGATTTTTGCTTTCTTCAATGAGAAGTTTGGCAATGCGATCAGATATTTCTTCATCGGTGAACGGCTCGTAAATTGCTTTTACGCAGTTTGTGCGTTTGTCAAGAGGCAGTTCGCGTTGCTTAAGGCAGTTGATATATGTTTGCTCAATGACCCAGTCGCGGCCTGTTTCCTTCAGCATATGAATTGCTGCATGGAACGCGATAAATTGTCCGAGGCTTGACATGTCGATACCGTAGTAGTCGGGGTAGCGCACTTGAGGCGATGAGCTTACGATGATGATACGTTTTGGCTTTAAGCGGTCGAGCTGGCGTAGAATAGATTCGCGCAATGTCGTACCGCGCACGATACTATCGTCAATTACGACAAGTGTGTCGACGTTTGATTCGATGATGCCGTATGTTACGTCGTAAACATGTGCAACCATGTCGTTGCGCGAGTCACCTTCTGTGATGAATGTGCGCATCTTAACATCTTTCACAGCGACCTTTTCAGATCTGATGCGGCGGCGGAGAATTTCTGCCAGCTTTTCATCAGTCAAAGTGCCTTGTTCGATGTTTTTGCGAATTGATTCAAGTTTGCATTTTTCCAGCTCTTTTTCGAGTTGCTCGACCATGCCAAAGAATGCAGATTCTGCGGTGTTGGGTATGAATGAGAATACGGTGTGTTCTACATCATAGTCAATCATTTTCAGAAGGTCTTTGACTAGGTTCGCTCCAAGCGCTTTACGTTCGTTGTAAATATCAGCGTCGCTGCCGCGTGAGAAGTAGATACGTTCGAATGAGCACTGCTGGTTTTCACCTTCTTCAATTATGCGTTTCTTGCTTACGTCGCCAGCTTTGTTTACAATGAGAGCTTCGCCGGGGTTCAGTGGCGTTACTTTGCTGATGTGTACGTCAAAGCAAGTCTGGATGACGGGGCGTTCGGATGCAACAACGATAATTTCATCGTCAACATAGTAGAACGCGGGGCGGATGCCATTCGGATCGCGTAAGGCAAAAATATCACCAGAACCTGTAGCGCCGCACATGACATATCCACCGTCCCAGTCGGGAACGACAGACTTTAGTACGGAAGCCATGTCAATGTTATCTTCTATTTTTTGAGCTAGGACATTGTCTTTAAGCTCATCGCGGTATTCGCGATATAGACGATGATTTTCTTTATCGAGTGCGAATCCAATCTGTTCCAACAGGATATGCGTATCGTTATATATACGCGGATGTTGACCTGTGCCGGTGATATTCTCAAACACTTGGTCGACGTTTGTCATGGTAAAGTTGCCACACATCATGATTGAGCGCGAACGCCAGTTATTTCGGCGAAGCACAGGGTGAGCGTAGCATATACCTTTTTTACCTGTTGTGCCGTAGCGCAAGTGGCCCATGTAGAGGTTGCCGATGTAAGGGGTATAGGCATCGACTTCATCGGCTGGCATAGAGTTTACATCACTCGGAATAGAGTTGAATATTTGTCCGAAGATTGTCGGTATGGCGTCTTTGCCCAGCGCTCGGTCGCGGTAAATATTCTCATATCCAGCAGGTGCATTCAGTTTAATTACACCAACGCCGGCAGCTTCTTGCCCGCGATTGTGCTGTTTCTCCATCAATAGATAGAGTTTGTCAAGGCCATAGGTGTATGAGCCGTACTTTTCTTTGTAAAATTCAAGCGGCTTGCGCAGTCTGATCATTGCTACGCCGCATTCATGTTTAAGTGGTTCCATTTAGCGGATAAATAATAATTCACGATATTTAGGTAAAGGCCACATTTCGTTGTCGACCATCAGCTCGAGTTTGTCGATATGTCGGCGTATGATTGCCATTGGCGGCACGACGTTGTCGTGGTATGCAACAGCTTTTTCACGCTCGTTGGTTAGAGCGTTTGCCTTTTTGCGAGCCTCAATCATGCGGTCGGTTTCATTTTTGATGATATCCATGTGGTCACTAAGCTTTTCTATTGTTTCGAGATCGTGAGCTACGATCTTTGCACCTTTCGTGCCAGGGAAGAGCGACTTCACTTTCACTACATTGTCGACTAGCATCGACTGGTAGCGTGTGGCTACGGGAATGATGTGGTTGATAGCTAAATCGCCTAATACACGAGCTTCAATCTGAACTTTTTTCGCATACATGTCCCACTTCACTTCATTGCGTGCCTGAAGTTCGACTTCGGAGAACACACCTGTGCGTCGGAACATCTCGACTGACGATTGCTTTAGATACGCATCGAAGATTTTTGGAGCAGATGTTTCGCAATCGAGGCCGCGTGCAGCAGCTTCAACTTTCCATTCATCGGAGTAGCCATTCCCGTCGAAGTGGATAGCTTTTGAGGCCTTAATCATTCTGCGTAGCTCTTCGAGTATTGCGTCGTCAAGGCTTTTGCCATTAGCTATTTCGGAGGTTATTTTGTCATAAAATTTATTGAGTTGATCAGCGACGGCTGCGTTCAGCACTATCATTGAACAAGCACAGTTTGCCGAAGAACCAACTGCGCGGAATTCGAAACGATTGCCTGTGAATGCAAATGGCGATGTGCGGTTTCGGTCCGTGTTATCAACCAAAATTTCAGGTATTTGTGCAAGACCGAGCGAAACGCCTTCTTTTTTTGCCATGGCACTGAGCTGTGCTTCTGTCGCATTTTCGAGTTTGTCGAGAATCTCAGCTATCGCTTTGCCCGTAAAGATTGAAATGATTGCTGGAGGAGCTTCGTTTGCGCCCAGGCGGTGACTATTTGTTGCCGACATAATTGATGCTTTCAACAAGCCATTGTGCTCATGTACGGCAGTCATCACATTGATGAGGAAAGTCAAGAACTGTAGATTGTCGCGGTCGTTTTTGCCAGGTGCAAATAACATGCCGCCGCGGTCAGTCCCGAGGCTCCAATTATTATGTTTACCAGAACCGTTTACTCCGGCGAATGGTTTTTCGTGTAGCAGTACACGGAAGTGGTGGCGACGCGCTACTTCGCCCATGAGTGTCATGAGCAACTGATTGTGGTCATTTGCCAGATTCGTCTCTTCGTAGATTGGTGCGAGCTCAAACTGGTTAGGTGCAACTTCGTTGTGGCGTGTTTTGACCGGAATTCCGAGCTTGTGTGCTTCGATTTCAAGGTCAAGCATAAATGCTTCGACGCGTGAAGGAATTGAGCCGAAATAGTGGTCTTCGAGTTGTTGGTTTTTGGCGCTTTCATGCCCCATCAATGTACGGCCTGTCAGCACTAGGTCTGGACGAGCTGAGTATAAAGCTTCATCAACTAAGAAGTATTCTTGCTCCCATCCTAAATATGATGTGACGTGTTTAACTTCAGGGTCGAAGAATCGTGCTACTTTTGTCGCGGCTATGTCTACGGCATTTAGCGCTCGTAATAGCGGTGTCTTATAGTCAAGGCTCTCGCCAGTGTACGATATAAAGATAGTAGGGATACAAAGTGTGCCATCGAGAATGAAGGCCGGTGACGAGATATCCCAAGCTGAATATCCACGAGCTTCGAAGGTATTGCGGATGCCGCCATTAGGGAACGACGAAGCGTCTGGCTCTTGTTGCACAAGAAGCTTGCCTGAAAACTCTTCAACAATTCCGCCTTTACCATCATGTTCTACGAATGCATCGTGCTTTTCAGCGGTGCCGTCAGTAAGGGGGTGAAACCAGTGAGTGTAGTGGCGTGCGCCGTTGTCAATAGCCCAGCGTTTCATGCCTTCAGCAACACTGTCGGCCAGTTCACGACTAATCGGTTTCTTTTCTTCGATTGCAGTGATGAGTTTATCGTACGTATCCTTGGGCAAGTATTCAAACATTGTGATGCGATTGAATACTGCTTTCGCATAGTAGTTCTGAGGTCGTTCGTTTGGAATAGCCACGTTAACGGCCTTGCGGTCAAATGCCTCCTCTACTACTTTAAATCTCAAAGATGTTGACATAAGGCTTGTTATGAAGAGTATTAAGTATTATAACTGCACAGTTATGCGTGCATGACTTCGCCTGTGCGGCAACTGTGTAGCTGCTATCAAGGTGGAGTCTGCATAAATGTGGAGTTTTCATATGTTTATAAAGAAAATCGCGTCACAACCCAACTGCCGATGTTTGTCGGCCCGTATGGCGTGTGACGCGTATTGTGTAAAAGCAATCTCTTTTTCATTGGAATTAATCGATGCAAAGTTACAAATTTTGTAGCGCGTTGCAATAAAAATTCCAATATTTTTTTCAAATTTCTTTTGCTTATTTATCTTCTAGGATATAAATGGCTCGTGGCGCGAAAGTCATAGTAGGCTCAATTACGATGTCTTTATTAGAGAGTATATCGTGCATTGTTGAGCCAAAACGCAGTACTTCAGCTGTTTGTTCCATCGGAATTGTTATTTCTTCGTCGCGGCCGTTCATCATCACTACTACGCGGCGATTGCCGTATTTGCGTTCGTATGTGTAAAGGCCATTGTCCGGGATGAAGTGTTTCAAACTGCCTTTGCTGATAGCATCATTGCCACGGCGGTAGTGGAGCAACTTCGACATGAAGTCGAACGCTTCGTTTTGCAGTTCGCTGCGACCGGAGCGAGAGAACACAGACGTGGTGTCGCCGGGGAAGCCACCGGGCATGTCAAGGCGGATATAGCCATCACTCTTAGCTTTAGTGCCATGCATCAGAATCTCTGTGCCGTAATATATTTGCGGGATGCCGCGTGATGTTAGTAGGAATGTCACAGCTTGTTTCCACCAGCTTAAATCCTCGGGCATTTCAAGTAGGAAACGATCTGTGTCGTGGTTGTCGAGGAATGTCATTATGTGCATAGGGTCGGGGAACAAGAAGTCAAGAGCCAGATGATCATAAATTTTATTGAGGCCATCACGGTTGATTGTCGGTTTTGAGAATGCTTCGCGTGAGCCAAGACAGAAGACGAAGTCCATCACAGTCGGTAGCTCAGAATCTGCCACTTTGTTTACGTAAGAATTCTTTTGCCAGAAAGCTTCGGCACCTTCGTTGTTGTACCAGCATTCACCGACGATGTTGTAGTTGGGGTATTCTCGTTTTACAGCTTTGAGCCATTCAGACATGCACTTAAGGTCAGCGTAGGGATGTGTGTCCATGCGAATGCCATCAATTTTCGACTCTTCAATCCACCAGATTGAGTTCTGAATTAAATATGTCATCAGATGAGTATTGTGCTGATTGAGGTCGGGCATAGTCGGCACGAACCAACCGTCGACGGTGCGCTTGTAGTCGTAATCACTAGCGTATGGATCGTAGACAGTCGAGAGTCGATGATTGGTCTGCACGTATTCATCGGGGAAGTTTATCCAGTCTTTCGATGGTTTGTCGGCCATCCAAGGGTGAGATGAACCGCAGTGATTGAAAATCATATCCATGACCACTTTGATGTCGCGACTATGAGCATCGGCAATGAAGTCAGTCCAATCATCATTAGTGCCGAAACGCGGGTCGATTCTATAATAATCGGTCGTGGCATAGCCATGGTATGAGCCACCGGGCATATCGTTTTCAAGAACCGGGTTAACCCATACGGCAGTTACACCCAGCGAGTCGACATAGTCGAGATGCTGACGCATACCGGCGATGTCGCCGCCATGACGGCCTGACGGATTTGTGCGGTCGTCGGTCGTCTTGATGTTCAGCGAGGCTACACCGGTGACTGAGGAGTCGCTACCCTTCGAAAAGCGGTCGGGCATGATGAGGTATAGCACGTCAGAAGCATCAAAGCCCATATATTCGCTGCCGGCTTTGTCGCGTTGTTTCAGTTCATAGCTGTATGAACTTTTCTTTTTGCCATGTTTGAAGTGAAACTCTAAGTTGCCCGGCTTAGCATCTTTTTCTATATTTAGATACACAAAGAGATAATTGGGACTATCTAGACGTGCAATACTATCAATTTTCACTCCGGGATATTCAAGATCCACATTGGCTGAGTTTATATCCGTGCCGTAAAACATAAGTTGTACCGACGGGTTTTCCATACCGGTCCACCAATGTGGCGGATCTACGCGGTCGACCATCGATTTTGCGGCGGAGCAAACAGTCCCGGCGCTGAGCAACGCAATTGCCATTGTCAAAAATCTACTTATTTTCATGATTAGATAACTGAATTAGTTTTTGCAAATGTATTAAATATTGAGCAATTGGCAAAGTGTGGATTCAAAAATCACGTGTTTACTCAGCTATTAGGGTATCGGTTATGTATTCTTTTGTTATTTCCGATGCTTTGCGCACGAGCCAATAATGATGCCGGTGGTCATTATCGAATACGGTTGCGTGGCGTTGCATTTCGGCAACAAATTTATCTTCGCAATAGTAATGTTTAATGATATTTGACAAAAAAAGCAGGCTGAAAGCCTGCTAAATTCGTTTGTGGAGGGTGTGTGTTCAAAGTTGAGAAAGTATCTCGCGGCGTAATTCGGCATCTTCGCAGAATGCACCGTTATAGTCGATCGTTATTGTTGAAGAGTCTTGCTTCTCGACGCCGCGCATTTTCATACACAAGTGTTCGGCTTCGCATTTTACGATGACGCCATGCGCATTAAGTGCGTTCTTCACAATGTCGCAGACTTCGCGTGTGAGGCGTTCTTGTACTTGCAATTTGCGTGCGCAAATATTGACTACGCGAGCTAATTTGCTTAGCCCGACTATAGAGCCATTGGGAATATATGCGACTGAAAGTTTGCCGAAGAATGGCAGAACATGATGTTCGCAGAGCGAATAGAACTCAATATCGCGCACCATCACAACCTGCGAGCCTTCATGTTTGAATATAGCAGATTTCATCACCTCGTCAGCATTTGCGCGATAGCCGGAGGTAAGATAGTATAATGCTTTAGCAGAACGCAGAGGTGTCTTTACAAGGCCTTCGCGCTCGGTATCGTCGCCAAGTAGGGTGATGATTTCTTGCATGCGTTCGGCTATCATGCCGATGCGTTGCTCGTCTGTGAGTTTTTCGACTTCTTTGATATCCAATTTATTGACGCTTAAAAATTAAACATCCTCTTTAGTTATTATTGATTCTGTCGCGAACTACGCGCAGCTGCGAGCCATAACTTGGAAATGCAGCGCGAATAGCTTGCATAGCAGCTTCAGCTTCCGAGCGAGTCTTGAAATTGCCTACTTTCACGCGCCAATATGGCGAGTTGAATTGTATGTAGGATTCAAATTCCGGGAAACGACTTGCTATCTGGTTACGACGAGCTTGTGCGTTCTGTTTTGCTGTTCGCACGTCATTGTCGTCGAATACAAGCACTCTATATCCTACACGTGTTGCAGATTGCGACGAGTTCGTCGTTGTTGCTTCTTCTTCGTCATTTTTAGATGGCTCTGTAGTCGATACGATTGGAGCAAGACGTTGCAGCAGATTTTCGGGGCATGTGATGGAAATGTGCCCGCCTTCTTCGATGTGAGATACTATTGTAGAATCGGAAGATGGTGCTGTTGCATTTGTGCTTATCGCGAAGGCTGAAAGCAAGAATGCAGATAATGTAAAGTGCTTGGTATGCATTTCTTTTAAAATAGTGCGGCTGCTGTTTAGGCAGCCGCACAAATTTAGTTTGGTACGTAATTAGAATGCGCTTACGATGCCCATGAAATCGGCACACTTGAGCGAAGCACCACCGATAAGACCACCGTCAACGTTGGGCTTTGCAAAGAGTTCGGCTGCATTCGACGGCTTGCATGAGCCACCGTAGAGAATCGAAGTGTTGTCTGCGACTTCGTTGCCGTACTTAGCTGCAATAGTAGCGCGGATATGAGCGTGCATGTCTTCTGCTTGATCAGCAGTAGCTGTTTTGCCAGTGCCGATAGCCCATACGGGTTCGTAGGCGAGGATAATCTTCGAGAAGTCTTCAGCCGACAGGTTGAACAGTGCGTCTTCAATCTGCTTTTTAACTACATCGTTGTAGGTGCCGTTTTCGCGTTCTTCGAGAACTTCGCCAATGCAGAAGATAGGAGTCAGGCCATTAGCCAGAGCGAGGGCGAGCTTGTCGCGGAGGATTTCAGAAGTTTCGCCGTAGTACTGACGACGTTCTGAGTGACCGAGAATAACATAGTTGGCGCCTGTTGAAGCTACCATTTCGGCTGATACTTCGCCGGTATATGCACCTTTGGCTTGGTCAGCGCAGTTTTCAGCGCCCAGGCCGAGTTTGTTCTGATCGATTACGGCAGCGACGGGGGCAAGGTGGGTGAACGGTACGCAGATTACTACATCGCAGTTGGGCTTTGCTTCAGCCACGGCTGCGTTTACTTCTTCAGCAAGTTTAACACCTTCAGCGAGGGTGGTGTTCATTTTCCAGTTGCCTGCTACAATATTCTTTCTCATTTCTTTATGATTAAATGGTTGTTATTTATTTCTATTTGCAAAATTAGCAAAAAACTTCGACATAGCCTTTGCTAATTGTCAATTATTTTCATCTTTGGGTAAGTCTTCGCTTACGCCATAGTTGTGTTTATTGAAAATGTCACGAGCTACTTTTAGAAATGCATGGGCTGCAGGCCATTTCGACATGTCGGCCCATTCGAGTCTGAATTCACCACCATCTTTTGGATGTTCGGTATATACTAAACGATAGCTAGTATCTGTAATTGTAACACGACCATCGATGCCTCGTCGGAGTTGAACTTTCGCAATCATTCCACCACGGCAATCGCGCTTAGTCATATTAGAGATAAAATTGCCAAGAGAATAGTATAGAAGCTGAGGTCGGCCATCCTTGCGAATTGTTAGTTCAGCCGGTTGAATCACATGTGGATGTCCTCCAATTATCACATCGACATCAAGTGATTTGAGAAAATTAGCAAGGTCTTTCTGTGCTTGATTAGGGAGAAGACGATATTCGTCGCCCCAGTGCATGCACACAATGATTATTTCGGCTCCGGCATTGCGTGTTGATTCAACGTCGTTCTGTATCTTTTTGCGGTCGATATAATCTACTATTACTTCTTTTCCTGGTTTTATGCCGTTAGTACCATAGGTGTAGTTTAGAAAACCAACAGCGATATTGTTAATCTTGCGAATGAATGGCACGACAGAGTCGCGCTCGGCTGATGTCTTATATGTACCGATATGGTCGAGTTTCCGTTCGTTGAGATTATCTATCGTTGCTCTCAGGCCTCTGTCGTTGCGGTCGAGTGTGTGGTTATTGGCCGTAAGAAAGAGGTCGAAACCTGCATCCATTAGAGCGTCAACGTAGCTAGCGGGCGCATTAAAGCATGGATAGCCGGAGTAGGGAGGCTTACTTACTGCAGTTTCCAGGTTTACAACAGCGTAGTCGGCACTTACAACGTAGGGCGTTATTTCTGTGAAATAATTGCTATAGTCGTATGAACCATCGCTTTGTTTGGCACAGTCAATCTGCTTTTGATGCATCATCGCGTCGCCGGCAAATACAATATTTGCTTCGTCGTATCCGAAAATCAGCGAGTATAATGATACAAATAAAAGCAGAAATTTCATTATTTCACAGCTGCAAGTGTGTTAATCATTAACATTGCAATCGTCATAGGACCTACACCACCGGGTACGGGGGTTATGAATGAGCATTTGGGCGCAACATTTTCAAAGTCGACGTCGCCGCAGAGACGGAAGCCGCTTTTGCGTGTGGAATCGGGAACTCGTGTTGTGCCTACGTCGATTATTGTGGCTCCATCCTTTACCATATCAGCAGTGACAAATTCAGGCTTGCCCAGCGCTGCAACGAGAATATCGGCTTTGCGGGTGATTTCAGCTAGATTTTCAGTAGCGCTGTGGCATACGGTGACTGTGGCGTCGATGCCTTTCTGCATCATAAGAGTTGCTAGAGGCTTGCCGACGATGTTGCTTCGTCCGATGATTACGCAGTTTTTGCCACGTGTAGGGATGTTATAGCGTTTCAGTAGTTCGACGATGCCTGCAGGAGTAGCGGATTTAAAGCAAGGCATACCGAGAGACATGCGGCCTACATTGATTGGATTAAATCCATCAACGTCTTTTTCGGGCTTAACTGCTTCGATTACTTTTTGCTCATCTATATGGCGAGGCAGAGGCAGTTGCACGATAAAGCCGTCGACATCAGCATCTTCGTTTAGCGTTTGAATCAAATCTAATAGCTCGTCTTCGGTGATAGTATCTTCACGACGAATGACTGTAGATCTGAATCCGCAGGCTTCGCATGCTTTAACTTTGTTGGCTACGTATGTTTCGCTACCTCCGTCGTGTCCCACAAGTATGGCTACCAGGTGAGGAGCGCGTAATCCGTTAGCTAGTCGTTCGGCTACCTTTGCAGCAATTTCGCTTTTGATTGCTGCAGCTGTTGCTTTTCCGTCAATCAGTTGCATAAATGTTATCGATATAGTTATCGGCGCATGCCTTTCATTGCTTTCATATTTCTCATTGCGGCCATCGGGTTTTTAATAGAACCAACTTGGCGCATCATCTGGCGAGTTTGCTCGAATTGTTTCAGAAGGCGGTTGACTTCTTGAACGCTTGTGCCAGAACCGTCAGCAATACGTTTCACTCGTGAGCCTTTGATGATTTCTGGATTTTCGCGTTCGCGCGGTGTCATAGAGTTGATTATCGCTTCAATGCCTTTAAACGCGCTATTGTCGATATCGATGTCTTTGATGGCTTTGCCTACGCCAGGAATCATGGATGCTAAATCCTTGATGTTGCCCATCTTTTTGATTTGCTGAATTTGCTTGTAGAAATCTACAAATGTGTACTGATTCTTGCGCAGTTTGCGAGCAAGTTCTTCGGCCTCTTTCTCATCGAATTGTTGTTGAGCTTTTTCTACGAGAGACACGATATCACCCATGCCTAAGATACGGTCGGCCATACGAGCAGGGTGGAACACGTCGATGCCATCGAGGGTCTCGCCTGTGCCGACAAATTTAATAGGTTTGGTGACTACTGTGCGAATCGAAAGTGCAGCACCGCCACGGGTATCACCGTCAAGTTTTGTCAGAACCACGCCATCAAAGTCGAGGCGATCGTTGAAGGCTTTAGCTGTGTTTACGGCATCTTGGCCAGTCATTGCGTCGACTACGAACAGGATTTCTGATGGCTTAACGGCGTTTTTGATTGCCTCGATTTCATCCATCATTTGTTCGTCAACAGCTAGACGGCCAGCGGTGTCAATGATGATGAGGTCGTGGTGGTTGGCTTTGCCGAATTCGATAGCTTTCTTAGCGATTTCAACAGGTTCTTTGCTGCCCTCTATTGTGAATACAGGTACGTTTATCGATTCGCCAAGTACTTTCAGCTGGTCGATAGCAGCAGGGCGATATACGTCGCATGCTACTAATAGCGGACGCATTGCTTTTTCGCTTTTTAGTCGTTTGGCTAGCTTGCCGCTGAATGTAGTCTTACCAGAACCCTGCAGACCTGACATGAGTATTACAGTCGGCTTGTCCTTGAGGTTAAGGGGTGCAGCATCGCCGCCCATTAGAGAAGCGAGTTCGTCGTGTACAATTTTTACCATCAACTCGCTCGGCTTGATAGCCGTTAGCACATTTTGTCCAAGAGCTTTGGCTTTTACTGTATCTGTGAAAGTCTTAGCAACTTTATAGTTGACGTCGGCGTCAATGAGCGCGCGACGCACGTCCTTCAGTGTTTCGGCTACGTTGATCTCGGTGATTTTTCCTTGACCTTTTAGTATTTTAAAGCTGCGTTCAAGTCTATCGCTTAGTTTTTCAAACATGTGCTGAGAAGTATATTGAGTTGATTAATGAACAATTATTGTACAAGCTTGTTAGTTGTTGTATCAGGGAATATTACGCTTGGTTTGAATGTGCGTGCTTCCTCGATTGGCATTGAGGCGTAGGACATAATTATTACGATGTCGCCAGGTTGCACTAGTCGGGCTGCTGCGCCGTTGAGGCATACGACGCCACTGCCGCGCTCGCCTGCTATCGTGTATGTGTCGAGACGAGCTCCGTTGTTATTATTGACAATGTATACGCGTTCACCGACTAGGATGCCGGCTGCGTCAAGTAAGTCTTCGTCAATTGTGATGCTGCCGATGTAGTCGAGACGAGCCTCTGTTACCGTCACACGGTGAATTTTTGATTTCAGTACTTCGACGTTCATCGTTAGTCCACTTTGGGGTATTTTATATTGTCGATGAGTCGGACATCGCCCATCCACACGGTTACGCATCCAACTGCTTCGCTGATATTGTCTGTTTGTTGTAGCGTGAGTGGATCGACTATTTCGTAATATTCAACTTCCATACCGTCAATGGCATTCAGCTCTGTGATTACCATTTCTTTGAGAGCTTCGACGTCGGTTACGCCTTCAGCTGACAATTCGGCGTTATCTGCTAGAATTTCGTGAATCTGCGGAGCTGCTGCACGCTGTTCAGCTGATAGGCGAACGTTTCGTGAACTTAGAGCAAGGCCGTCAGACTCGCGCATAATTGGGCAAGGAACAATTTCTACCGGTGATTTTAGTATCTCAACCATTTTGCGAATGACGGCAATCTGTTGGTAGTCCTTTTCGCCGAAATATGCCTTGTCGGGTTTTACGAAGTCAAAAAGTTTGCTTACTACTTGGCATACGCCATTGAAGTGTCCGGGACGCATTGCGCCTTCCATCACTTCGGCTACTTGACCGAGTTCGAATTGTCGAGTGTCGGGTTCTGGGTATACCTCTTCAACGGTGGGGATGAAGGCGATATCTACGCCAGCTTTTATGAGTAGTTCGCAGTCAGCTTCGACTGTTCGAGGATATGTTTTGAGGTCGTTGACATTGTTAAATTGGGTAGGGTTTACAAAAACGCTTACCACAACGAAGTCGCATTCGCGACGAGCACGGTCAATGAGTGATTTATGACCGGCGTGAAGTGCGCCCATAGTAGGAACAAGGCCTACTTTCGCGTTGTTTTCTTTTGCTTTAGCCACTGCTGATTGCAGCTCGGCTACGGTTGAAATGGTTTCCATTTTCAGTTTTAAATATTCATCTGCAAAATTACGATTTTTTTATTATCTGTGCAAGTAACATTACAGAGAGGCCTATGTGTCACTAGTTTGATTGATGCGTTTTGCATATATTAACAATGATGGGTTGGAAATCAGCATACATCTGTTGTTAACTTTGTCTCAAAATAAAAAAAACGATTTATGGCACAGATTCTTTCCTCTGACAATCTTTTTGCTACCGCTTATTATCTCGGTAATGAGGTATTTCGATTTTCGGGTTCAGGTATATCTTCTGTTAATGATCTCGTAATGATAATGCGTGACCATGCGATGCTGTCAGCAGGCATGGTCACGCTCAATATCAGGAACTCATCACAAGGATGGTCACATAGTCGTTCGATTTATTTAGCTTAATTATTTTGGGCTTCAATCCACTTGCGAGCATTAACAAATGCGGCGTACCAGGGCGTGACATCGTCATTGCGACGGCTACGTGGATAATAAGCACATTGCCATGGGAAGATAGCTCGTTCTAAGTGAGGCATCATGGCCAAGTGACGACCATCGTTGCTACATACCGCAGCTACAGCACCTGCACTTCCGTTAGGATTGGCGGGGTATGCATTATAACTGTAGCGGGCGGCAATGTTGTGGTCATTCAGTTTGCCGGGGAGCATGAAGCGTCCTTCGCCGTGTGCTACCCAAATGCCGAGTTTCATTCCGGCAAGGTCTTTAAGCATTATCGATTTATTTGCGGGAATTGTAAGGCCAAGGAACGACGATTCAAATTTATGCGATTTGTTGTGCTCCATTCGAATCTTGTTGCCTTTGCTGTCCGTTGTGCCAATTAGGCCGAGCTCGATCATTAGCTGGCAACCGTTGCAAATACCCAAGCTCAGAGTGTCAGGACGCTTGTAGAAGTTCTCAATTGCAGTGCGGGCTTTTTCGTTCCACTTAATACCTGCGGCCCAGCCTTTAGCGGAACCGAGAACGTCGCTATTTGAGAATCCACCGCAGAATACGATCATGCTGACGTCTTCTAACGTTTCACGTCCGCTCATAAGGTCGCTAAGATGAACGTCTTTGACATCGAATCCGGCAAGATAGAGAGAGTAAGCCATTTCGCGATCGCCATTTACACCTTTTTCGCGTATGATGGCTGCTCGAGCGCGTTTGCCATTTATCGGTTCTGGGCGGCCTTCAAGCTTACCATTGAAATCCGATGAAATTGTATAGCGGAGTGGTTGATTCTTGTAGTTTGCGTAGCGTGCTTCTGCGCATTCTTCGCCGCTTTGCATCTTGTCGAGCATGTAGCTAGGTCGATACCATGTGTCGCGTAGTGTGTCGATGCCGAGTAGGTATTCTTGGTCGTTGTGTGTGATCTGCAATACGCGTTCCTTAGTAGGACAAGCTATGGGGAAGAACTTTAATCCAGCTTCTTCGAGAATCTTTTCTGTAGATTCCTTTGCCGAGTCGGCTACTTGAATGACAATGGCAGGGTTTTCTGCAAATAGAGTTTTTACGAGATCATTTTCGCCATATGTACGGAAGCCATCGGTGTATACCTTTAGACCTCCATTTGTGTTGGCGAATGTCATCTCAAGCAGTGTAACAATGAGGCCACCGGCGCTTACGTCGTGCATGGCAAGTAATTTACGGCCACGTACTAGCTTCTGAACTGCTTCAAAAGCAGCACGGAATTTATTTGCGTCTTTTACGGTAGGTACACGATTGCCGACTTTGCCCATTGTTTGGTATAGTGCAGAACCACCTAAGCAAAGCTCATCGCTTGAAAAATCAATATAATAGAGTGTGGAATTAGTCGTATTAACAACCACTGGCGACACTGTGCGGCGAATGTTTGAAACTTCACCGGCAGCAGAGATGATTACAGTGCCAGGTGCGAGAACTTTTGTACCGTCGTTGTATTTCTGTGTCATTGACAACGAATCCTTGCCTGTAGGAATGTTGATTCCTAGTGCAATGGCAAAGTCTGAGCAAGCCTTAACTGCAGCGTAGAGAGAGGCATCAAAACCTTCGTTGCGACAGGGCCACATCCAGTTTGCGCTTAATGACACGCTTTTGAGACCATTGGCGAGTTGTGCGCCTACAATGTTAGTTAGCGATTCAGCGATTGCAAGTACGCTACCGGCTTTTGAGTCAGCAATAGCAGCTTGAGGTGCGTGGCCGATTGAAGTGGCGATGCCACTCTTGCCGTGATAGTCAAGTGCTACGACACCGCAGTCGCTAAGCGGTAGCTGAATTTCGCCTTGGCATTGTTGGCGAGCGATTCGGCCTGTCACAGAGCGGTCAACTTTGTTTGTTAGCCAGTCCTTGCAAGCAACGGCTTCAAGCGAGAGGACATCGTTCAAATATTTAGCCAGTTCAGCGACTTCGGTTTTACCTTCCTCAAATTTGCGGTCGACGGTTTTGTCGGTCATTACCGTCTTTGGGGAATTGCCAAACATGTCGGCCATTTCGAGGTCGATAGGCTTTGAGCCATTTGAACGGCTGAATGTGAATCGATGGTCGCCAGTCGTTTCGCCTACGACATATAACGGAGCACGTTCGCGTTCAGCAATACGTTCTACGAGGGGTATGTCTTCAGCGTTGATTACAAATCCCATGCGCTCTTGGCTTTCGTTGCCAACAATCTCTTTGTCGCTGAGGGTGGGGTCACCTACAGGCAGTTTGTCGATGTCAATGTGGCCACCGGTTTCTTCCACGAGCTCTGACAAGGCATTAAGGTGTCCGCCGGCACCATGGTCATGTATTGATACGATGGGGTTGTGTTCAGACTCTGCAAGAGCGCGGATAACATTAGACACTCGTTTCTGCATTTCAGGATTAGCTCGCTGCACTGCATTGAGTTCAATAGAGTTGTCGTAGCTACCTGTGTTTACAGATGATACGGCACCACCACCCATACCGATGCGATAGTTGTCGCCGCCGGCTACGACAACTTTTTGGCCAGGTTTTGGAGTGCCTTTAATGGCGTCTTTGCGGTCTGCGTAGCCGACACCACCGGCAAGCATGATTACTTTGTCGTAGCCATAGTCAATACCTGCTTCAGTGTGTTCAAATGTGAGTAGCGAACCGCAAATTAATGGTTGACCAAATTTATTACCAAAGTCGGATGCGCCATTCGATGCTTTAATGAGAATTTCAGCCGGAGTCTGATAGAGCCATACGCGAGGATTCATCATTAATTCCCATTTTTTTGCGCCTTCAAGTCGTGGGTATGATGTCATGTAAACCGCTGTGCCAACTAATGGTAATGACGCGCGGCCACCGCCCAAACGATCTCGGATTTCACCACCTGTGCCGGTTGCTGCGCCGTTGAAGGGTTCTACGGTGGTTGGGAAGTTGTGAGTTTCAGCTTTAAGAGAAATCACAGTATTAATCTTACGCTCGGTAAAATAGTCAGGGCGGTCAGGGTTTGTGGGATAGAATTGGTCGATACAAGGGCCTTTAACGAAGGCTACATTATCTTTGTAGGCAGAAACTAAGCCGTTGGGGTTTTCTTGAGAAGTCTTTTTAATCATCTTGAACAAAGAACTGTCTTGTTCTTTGCCATCAATCACGAACGTGCCGTTGAAAATTTTATGGCGGCAGTGTTCTGAGTTGACTTGTGAGAAACCAAACACTTCGCTATCGGTTAAAGGTCGACCTAAACGCTTACTTAAATCTTTGAGGTATTTGATTTCGTCAGTTGATAGAGCAAGACCTTCGCTTACATTGTATTTTTCGATATCTTCAATATAAACAATGTCGGCAGGTTTTGCGTCAGCTTTAAAGTCAGATGCTTTCAGGTCGTTGTAAACGCGCTGAAGCATAGGGTCGTATGTCGGTTCTGCATCCGACGCTACTTTCTTAAACTCCTCTATACGCACAATGCCGTCAAGGCCCATGTTTTGGCATATCTCGACGGCATTGGTACTCCAAGGAGTAATCATTTCTTTACGCGGGCCCACAAAGCGGCCTTTTACTGTTTGCGAGCTTAAGGGTTTAGCTGAAGCAAGAAGCCAGCTGAGGCGCTCAATGCCTTCCGTGGTTAAGGGATGACTTGATTGGATAAGGTAGATGGTATTGCTACCGTTTTTGAAGAATGTAATCATCGGTATGTTTGATATATTTGGCTACAAAGTTAGCGATTATTTAGATTATAACCTAATTAATTCGCGGATAAAGCTATCGGAAATTAGCCAGTTTTCTGCAGGTATGCGTAGATGGTTTGATTTCAGCTCCATTTGTCCGCTATTTATGAAACGTTGTGCATCAGTTGTTACACTTTCTGCAATTTCCTTTGGTAGAGCTTCTAAGTTTAGCCCGTTGGCAGTTCGTAGAGAGCTTACTATTATGTCGTTTATTCGGTCAAGTGCATCTTCTTCGTCAATTTCTACTGGATTTGGGAGTTTTTTGAGCCAATTGTTTATGTCAGGTAAATCTATGCGTCTTGTATGGCCATCAAAACTGTGAGCAGATGGTCCAATGCCGAGCCATCGTCCGGACGGAGACCAATATAAGCTATTATGGCGAGAATGTTTTCCTGGTAGGCAGAAGTTTGAAATCTCGTAATGTTCAAATCCGGCATCTGCGGTTTGTTCGCGTAGCAATTTGAATTGCAGTTCTATGTCCTCATCTTTAGGTGGGTTTGCATTGCCTTTTTTGTACATGATGTCTAAGGCTGTACCTTTGCTATAAGTAAGGCAGTATGCTGAGAGATGTGTTATTCCGGTAGCCAGCAGTTGTGTTATTGATTTGCACCATACGCTACTGCTCATGTTTGGAATTCCATAAATTAAATCGCAGCTGATGTTATTGATGTCGGCTTCTTTTAGTATTTCGATTGCTTGAATTGCTTCTGCGGATGTGTGTCGACGTCTCATCCAGCGCAATAATTTGTCATCTAGAGATTGTACGCCCATGCTCACGCGATTGATGCCAATTTCTTTCCATTCTTTTGCGTTTTTAGCATTGACGTCGTCAGGGTTAACTTCGAGGGTTATTTCTGTTGCATTATCTAGAGGTAAATGTGTCGCTAATTTAGATAGTTGTTCGATGGGAATAATTGAAGGAGTGCCTCCACCAAAGTATATTGTTTCTGTAGTGCCAATAATTTCGTGGCATCTATGTTTGTATTCCTTAATTAGTCCGTCAACAACGTTTTCCATTGTGGATAGTCGAGGTACTGAATAGAAGTCACAGTAGATGCACTTGCTGCGACAGAAGGGGATGTGTATGTATAGTCCGTTCAAAATTTCTTTTCTGGCATAACCTTGCCACACATAGGTTTGAATTTACAAAATTGGCAACTTTCAGTTCCCTCACATTGATTGAAGGGGGTGACGTCGTCGAAGATATTTGTTATGAGTTCATTAATTAATGGGCGAAATTCGCTGCTTATTTCAGAACATCGCTTCAATGGTTTCGACTTGAATGTTATATCTTTTATAACGCCATCTTTCATGATTAGTCGAGGGGCTTCGATAATTGGCGTGACTTCGTTTTTAGTCATCATCATATCGTTATATGCCTCAGCGTAGAGAAGTAGCTGGAAGATGCCTTGGCGTGTGTGGTCGCGGTTGAATAAATTCGTAATCTTTTGGCCAATGGTGTTGCTGTCTGTCCCCGTCTTGTAGTCGATAAAACGTAGATGTCCGGTGCATAGTTGATCAATACGATCGATTTGCATGCGGAAGTTTATCTTTAAATCTGGAGTTACTTGCCACTGCTGATTTTTTATGTCATATTCACCTTTTATATATGTGAAGCCGCCATCTTTGCAATAGGTGTCGATTTCAGCTTTTAAAACATGGCGAATTTGCCGCGACGTAATCTCAGTTATGAGTTTCGCTTCCATTGATAGCTGCGGTAACTCAGCTTTGATTTTTTTAGGATTATATAAAATCTTAATTGCTTCGTTTTTTACAATCTGCTCTATTTGTTCACCTTTTAGTATATGTTCAATTGTATTGGTTGTTATTTCACATCCTTCATATGGGCGATATAGTTCAAGCATTGAATGATGAAATATATCTCCAATCATTGCAGTTGTAATAAATCCTTTCGGTTGGTCTTCTTCGCGGATGCCCTTGACATATTGAAGATAGAATTGCAGAGGACAATTCATGTATGTTTTTAGAGCAGACGCTGAGATTTTAGGCCCACCTTCACGTTTGAATGCTTCAAGTTCTCTAAGTACTTTTGCGGTTTTCGGTACTTCGATTTTGCGTAAACCGCCTTGAACGCTATTGCAGTCGACAGCAAGGTGGTGAATATTACCTTTGTCGTACAGGTATATAAGTTGACTTAAATATCGTGACATTTCACCACCTCCACGTATCCCTTGACGGCTATCGTAAAATAGAACGGCGCGCTTAGCGCGAGTTATCGCCCTGAAAAAGTAGTAAGAGTAGTAGCTTTCGGCTTGTTCTATTGACGGTAGTCCATATCCTCGACGTAGAGCATTTGGTATCATTGTTTTGACATAGTCGCGTCGTGGGAAAGTCCGTTCGTTCATCGACATTATAATCAAATTGTCGAAATCTAGACAACGTGTTTCCAGAACACCCATGATTTGAAGGCCATTGAGCGGAGTGCCGTTGAGGTTAAGGCTAGCAGAATTTAAAATCTTCTCGAACAAAATCAAGAAGGTTGATTCATGCATTTGTATGTCGTATCGTTTAATATTTATGTAGAGTTCTTCAACGCTTTTGTTAATGGCTTCAAGGATTTCAATTTCCATAGTCTGTATTGTACCTCGCGATTCGGCTATGGGTTTGAGCTGGCTTTGTAAACCTTTGATTAATTCGGAAACGTAATTGTAAGTGTCATCTATGTCGGTAGTATTGTTTATGGTCCGGAATATGTAGTTTAATTCCGGAATGCTATTCGTCAAATCGTCTGCGTTGATATTGTATAAATTATCACGATTGATGCTTTGTCGAATCTTCTCAGCTGTTGAGCCTGCAATTAGTTGGATATGGGGATGTTGTAGTACTTCTAGTACATCTTGATAGAAAAATGTCTTGGTCCCATTAGCACGTTTTTGTGCTCGCATTTGCAGTGCCACTATTAATCGGAGCAGTGTAGCAAACGTTGTTGTGGAGTAGGGGACGGACATTGTGACGTTAATCTTATCAATGTTTTCGTTTAGTCCCAATAATAAAGGAGTGAGTAGGCTTTGCTGTGGTACAATTGCCGCAGTGTTTATGCTATCGATGCCTTTTATTAGATTTTCATTATACCATTCGCTTAAGATATTAGCTGCGTACTTCGATTGTCCGATGCTAGATGAAAATCCGATGATTTCAACTTGTGGTACATTTTTTACAACCTCAAGATGGAAATCATCAGGCATGGGAAATTGCTTTGTTAGGTTCTTTATAATTCTAACAACTTTGCTAGGGTTGTTTCCTTGAAAAATAGGTGATGCTATATCCCAAAAAAAATCTGCAACACCGGCAGATTGTAAACGCGACATAATTGCGATTTCCGCCGTTGTTAGCTCTGAGTGACCTACGAATACATATTTTTGTTTGTGTAGCTCCTCAATAGATTCATTTTTAATTGTCTTTACAGCATCTATTGCAATTAAACCCTTAGTTCCTAGATTGCGGCTACGCATTGAAGTAACAAATTCATCGTAAACTTCACTTAGTATTTGCCATAATGCCAAGAATTTGCGCTTGATTGGCTGTTCGTGGTCGTTGCCGTGTCCGGTGTGAAACCAGAATGAGTCAATCATTTCAGTCATAGGGGTATCTCCCCAAATATCGCGAATGACTTTTTTTTGAACGTCTGTTAAATAATCGGCGGTGATGCTTTTGAGATTATTTAAATTCTTATATAATTTTCCAGCATCAGCCAACGAACAATTTATATCGTCGAAGTCCGACAATATCATATCGCCCCAGAATATAAATTTATCAAAATCTTTGGCTTGTTCTGGATGTCCGTGATGTTCCAGTACTTTGCGGTAACAGTTATAGAGCGTGAATAACTTGTCGTCGTGTGATGCATCAATTAAAGGAGACCTGCGCGATAAGAATTTGCCGAATGTGGTGAGGCGAGGCATGAAATTTGTACCTCGTGGGAGCCGTTCTTGTATATTGCGTTTAAGAAATAATGCCGAACGCTTGTTGGGCATTATGAATATATAATCGGCCAAGTCTTCGGTCGACTTTAATTTACAGACATAGTAGTCGGCTACTTGCTCTAAGAATTTTTGCATACTGAATACTTCGTGCGGATGGTCGTATGTAGATGTTCACCGTTTAAAAGTTTTTCAAAAATAGCAAGTTTTTCTGATTTATGCAAATAATAATGGCCACGTCGTCTCGACGCAGCCATTATGGAGGGATATAGTAGTGAATTTGGGATTTGCTTATTCAGCTACAACTTCAAAGGGTACTTCTACGGCCACTTCCTTGTGGAACTGAATGGTTGCGGTGTAGTTACCAACTTCTTTAATGTTGTCTTTGATGATGATCAGTTTGCGATCAACATTGTGGCCGAGTTTCTCGAGAGCTTCAGCAACCTGAATTGCGTTAACCGAACCAAAGATAGTGCCATTGGCGCTAGTCTTAGCACCGATAGTCAGTGCTACGCCTTCGAGGGCAGCTGCAGCAGCAACGGCTTCTTCTTTGAGCTTAGCGAGCTTGTGGGCGCGCTGACGCTGGTTTTCTTCGAGAACCTTAATAGCTGAGGGAGTTGCTACGATTGCTTTGCACTGGGGGATCAGGTAGTTGCGGCCGTAGCCATCTTTAACTTCTACAACGTCGTCCTTGTATCCAAGGCCGCGAACGTCTTCTTTAAGTATAATCTTCATGTGACTTCCTTAGCTTAAGATTATTTCATCAGGTCAGTTACATAAGGCAGGAGTGCGAGGTGACGGGCACGTTTAACGGCCTGTGCTACGCGACGCTGAAATTTCAGCGAGGTGCCTGTGATGCGACGGGGAAGGATTTTGCCCTGTTCGTTGAGGAATTTCTTGAGGAATTCGGGATCCTTGTAGTCGATATATTTGATACCTGCGCGTTTGAAACGGCAATATTTTTTCTTTTTAACGTCTACTGACATCGGAGTCAAGTAGCGGATTTCTGATTGAGCCTGTGCCATGATTTAGTCCTCCTTTGTTTCTTGAGCCGGTGCGGCGGTTTC
Organism: uncultured Bacteroides sp.; assembly: GCA_964456545.1. GTDB lineage: Bacteria > Bacteroidota > Bacteroidia > Bacteroidales > Muribaculaceae > CAG-873. Next base: position 79,600 of record CAYWAM010000001.1, on the reverse strand, counting down.
TGCCTTGTTTGCCTTCAAGCTGCGACGCTTTGCTGCGTATTCAGCTGCATACTTGTCTTGACGGAAGGTTAAGAAGCGAAGCACGCGTTCGTCACGACGGTAAGCTGTTTCAAGCTTCTTTACAATGGTGGGTTCGCCTTCGAATTCAATCAGGCTGTAAAAGCCGGTCGATTTCTTTTCGATAGGATAGGCCAGCTTGCGCATGCCCCATTCCTCTGTGTTCACGATAGTGCCGCCGTTGTCGGTGAGCACTTTGCTGAACTTTTCTACCGCTTCCTTCATCTGAACATCAGACAAAACGGGAGTTAAAATGAAAACGGTTTCGTACTGCATTGTTTTTAAATGAGTGGTTAACTATTAATTTATAGGAAATTACGAGTCTTGACTCGAAATCGGTTGCAAAGTTACGTTTTTTTTTGTTTCTGGCCAAATATTCAGCTGATTATTTTTATAGTTTGGCGTACAGATTTAGATAGTTGCGAGCAGTTGTTGTTACGTCGTAGAGTTTTTCTGCGCGTTCGGATGCCCTCTGAATGCGTTCAAGATTGAAGTTATTCATAGCAGCTTCTATGGTGTTTGCTAGATCGATTTCATTATCGGCTTTGAATGATAATCCGCAGCGACCATTGTCTATTACTTCAATCAGAGGTGGTAGGTCGGCTACTGCGACGGCAACTTTGGCTGCCATGGCTTCAACTATTGTAAGTCCGAAGCCTTCAATGCGCGATGGCTGTACCAGTAAATCGTAGTCTTGTAAATGCGCTTTTAAGTATTCTTGCGGTTTTGAGCCTAAGATAGTGATGGTTGATTCTAACTGCTGTTCTTTAATCATCTGTTTGATCAGAGGTAGGTCGTTGCCTTCGCCAATTAGATCAATATGTATATTAGCGCCTTTGTTTTTTAGTATCTTTGCTGCTTTAATTGTTAGATCTTGTCCTTTTATGGCTAAATTTAAGCGGCCTATTTGTGCGATTTTAAATACTTCGCCTGGCTGCTGTAGTTTTCTATGTGCGTATTCATGTGTTGGGATGCCATTTACAACTACATGTGCTTGTATTTTTGTGTTGGCGAAGATGTCTTCTGCGGCCTTATTTGAAATGGTGAGCAAATGTAAATCTTTCGAGAAGAATTTTCCGAGTTCCTTTCTCCAAGTAGTATGATGTGTAGTACACCATTTCTTTACGAATCGTTTGCATACTAATCTAGGCATGTTGACGCCATGAAAGTGTATTACGTCTGCATTTAGGTCTCGTATAATTTTGTTTAGCTTGAAGATGTACCACGGATTATGTGAGGCCTTTGGACGATTGACTAGGTGGAGTTCCACAGTTGGGCTTATGTGTGCCGTTAGTCGTTCGTCGATGTCTCGGTCGATTGCTATCAAAGCTACTGTATTGCCGAGGCGGCTTTGCTCATTTGCGATATTGATGACCATTGTTTCAATACCGCCATGTCGAAGGCCCCATAGAAGATGAATGATGCGCATCCTTAATATATGGTGTGATTTGATAACAAAATTACAAATAGATTATTCAACTTGCAAATTTATTTGCAGTTTGATAAAGTGAATGTAAAAAGTGCTAGTTGTTTCTATGTGTTTATATAATAAAAAAAGCAGCCTTTTGGGCTGCTTGCGGAGAGAGAGGGATTCGAACCCCCGGAGGTGTTACCCTCAACGGTTTTCAAGACCGCCGCAATCGACCACTCTGCCATCTCTCCTGGTTCGTTTGCGAGTGCAAAGTTACACAATATTTTTTAATTGACAAATTTATTTGAAACTTTTTTAGATTTAAATTAGAGTTCTCTATGCTTTTTAATTCTGAAAAACGTCTTTCTGATATCCTTTAATTGATAATATTGTGTTGATATTCAATACTTACTCTGCTTTTTATATTTATAGATTTTTAGATAAAAGTTAATTTGGTCTGTTGAATAAAAAAATAACGGGCGGCTTTCGCAATTGAAGGCCGCCCGTTGAGTTATCTGTTTAGTCAGTGATTATTCGGCTTTGCCGGCACTGCCAAGAACGTTTACAATTTTGTGACGATAGAGTTTTTCCATGTTGTCGCGAGCCGGACCGAGGTACTTGCGGGGGTCGAATTCGGCAGGCTTTTCAGCGAATACGCGACGAACAGCAGCGGTCATAGCGAGGCGGCTATCCGAGTCGATGTTGATTTTGCAAACTGCGCTTTTCGAAGCCTTGCGGAGTTCTTCTTCGGGGATGCCGATAGCGTCGGGCAGTTTGCCACCAAACTGGTTGATGGTGTCAACTTCGTCCTGAGGAACAGAAGAAGAGCCATGCAGTACGATGGGGAATCCGGGAAGTTTTTCCATAACAGCGTCGAGTACTTCGAATGCCAGGGGCGGGGGAACGAGCTTGCCTTCAGCGTTGCGTGTGCACTGTTCGGGTGTGAATTTGTATGCGCCGTGCGATGTGCCAATCGAAATGGCGAGTGAGTCGCAGCCAGTGCGAGTTGCGAAGTCGATAACTTCTTCGGGGTCGGTGTAGGTGTGGTGGTCTGACGAAACTTCGTCTTCAACGCCAGCGAGAACGCCGAGTTCGCCTTCAACAGTTACATCATGCTGATGAGCATAGTCTACAACCTGCTTGGTGAGAGCTACGTTTTCTTCATAGGGGAGGTGTGAACCGTCGATCATAACTGAAGAGAAACCAGAGTCGATGCAGCTCTTGCAGAGTTCGAATGAATCGCCGTGGTCGAGGTGAAGAACGATCTGGGGTTTTTCCCAGCCAAGTTCCTTGGCATATTCTACGGCGCCCTGTGCCATGTAGCGCAGGAGGGTAGCGTTAGCGTAGTTGCGAGCGCCTTTTGATACCTGAAGGATTACAGGTGACTTCTCAGTTGCAGCAGCCTTGATGATAGCTTGGAGCTGCTCCATGTTGTTGAAGTTGAAAGCGGGGATAGCGTAACCACCCTTGATAGCCTTTGCAAACATCTCGCGAGTATTTACAAGACCTAATTCTTTGTAGTTTACCATTTTAAATTGATGTATTGTTTTGAGATAGTATTTGCACTATTTATTTGTACTGCAAAGTTAATAATTTTTCTTTGACTTACGCTTATTACTTAATGTAAATTTTTAAATGAATCTTTTCAAAATTATGAACGATGCCTTTTCTATCTAAGGTGCAATTGCTATTTAAAGTTTATTTATTAATTATCTATGAAATGAAAAGCTATAGATGTTTTCTTATGTATTCTAGAGGAGCCTTGATGATACGTTGGTTAGATGAGCCTCGGAAAGCTAAGTCTGTATCGCGAAGAGCATCGATATAAGGCCCTTCTACGACAGCTTCAATGTATTTCAGCAATTCGTGAGCGTCTTTCAATTTAGCTAGTTGTTCAATAGTAAAACCGGTGTATAGCCAAATTGTCTTTCCGGCATCAACTATTTTTTTTGCGAGCGGTGCGATTTGTCGGGCTTGGTAAACAGGGTCGCCCCCAGTGAACGTAACGTTAAAGTCTGCCTCGATTACTACGTTGTACAATTCATCGACAGACATGTCGCCACCTGCAGAGAAGCTCCAGGTTTGTGGGTTGTGGCACCCCGGGCAGTGGTGGTCGCACCCTGCAAAGTAGATGGATGTCCTTAGTCCGGGGCCATCGACTGATGTACCTTCTATAATGTCAATTACACGTAATGTCTCTGATTGCATTATTTGTGAATTATGCGGTCGTTGAGCTCAGCAAGTTTGGCGTTATTCCAGCGATCGGTTGTGCCTACAAGGTAACCTGTAATGCGTTGTAATCTGTCTAGATTCTGAGAGTGGCATTTCGGGCATTCGTGTATATCTTTTTCTGCATTTTCATAGCCACAGTCCATGCATCGATTGCGATTGTGGTTTACAGAGCAGTAGCCGATGTTGTTTTTGTCCATCAAGTCGACAATGTTGGCGATGGCTTCTGGATTATGTGTAGCGTCGCCGTCGATTTCTACATAGAAGATGTGTCCACCGCGGGTTAGTTCGTGGTATGGAGCTTCAATTTCGGCCTTGTGGCGAGGCGAGCAGTGGTAGTAAACAGGGACGTGGTTGGAGTTCGTGTAATAAATTTTGTCAGTAATGCCGGGGATTATGCCGAATGATTTTCTATCTTTAGATGTGAATTTGCCAGAGAGTCCTTCGGCTGGTGTAGCTAAGATTGAGAAGTTGTGATTGTAGCGTTCTGAAAATTCGTTTGCGCGTGAACGCATGTGAGATACTATGCGTAGGCCGAGCTTTTGAGATTCGTCAGATTCGCCATGGTGTTTGCCGGTCAGAGCTACAAGGCATTCTGCTAGGCCAATAAAACCGATGCCAAGTGTGCCTTGGTTGATGACAGGCTCGATGGTTTCAGAAGGTTTGAGTGCTTCCGAGCCATTCCACAGCTTAGACATTAGCAACGGGAATTGCTTTACAAGTGCGCTTTTTTGGAAGTCGAAACGATCGCAAAGCTGGCGAGCAGCGATTTCAAGAACGTCGTCGAGTTCTTTGAAGAACTTTGTTATGCGTTCTTCTTCGCTTTGTATGTTCATACATTCGATTGCGATGCGAACGATGTTAATCGTAGTAAAGCTAAGATTGCCACGACCGATTGACGTCTTTTCACCGAATCTATTTTCGAATACGCGAGTGCGACAGCCCATCGTCGCAATCTCGTATTTATAGCGTTCGGGGTCGTCGGCACGCCACTTCTCGTGTTGATTGAAGGATGCATCTAGATTGACAAAGTTGGGGAAGAATCGACGAGCGGTGACTTTGCATGCAAGTTGATAGAGGTCGTAGTTGGGGTCTTCGGGTAGGTAGCTGACTCCGCGCTTTTTCTTCCAAATTTGGATAGGGAATATAGCGGTGGCTCCGTTGCCGACACCTTCGTAGGTTGAGTTGAGGAGTTCTCGGATAATGCAACGTCCTTCGGCAGATGTGTCGGTGCCGTAGTTAATTGAGCTAAATACCACTTGGTTGCCTCCACGAGAATGGATTGTGTTCATATTATGGATGAAGGCTTCCATTGATTGATGTACGCGAGCGACTGTGCGATTGATTGCGTGTGCGAGGATTCGCTCACGTCCGGCTAGGCCATCAAGATCTTGCTTTTCGAAGTCTTTTATTTCGATATTGTATAACTCTGAAAAGTCTTCGTTATAGAGTTTTTCGAGGTTTTGGATTTCTTCAATGAATGAAGAACGAACGAATGGCGCTAGGTAGAAGTCAAAAGCCGGAATTGCTTGGCCTCCATGCATCTCGTTTTGAGCTGTCTCAAGAGAAATGCATGCGATGACGCTTGCCGTTTCAATGCGTTTGGCTGGGCGCGATTCACCGTGACCAGCGATAAATCCGTATTGTAGTATTCTGTCGAGTGGATGTTGTACGCAAGTAAGACTCTTTGTAGGATAGTAGTCTTTATCGTGGATATGGATATAGCCATGGCGAACGGCATCTCGAGCCTCTTCGGAAAGTAGATAGTCATCAACGAATGGCTTAGTTGTTTCCGAGGCGAATTTCATCATCATGCCGGCCGGTGAGTCGGTGTTCATGTTGGCGTTCTCGCGAGTGATGTCGTTGTTCTTGGCTTCGATAATTTCGTGAAACATGTCGCGAGTTTTGGCCTTGCGTGCAATGCTTCGTTGGTCGCGATAGGCAATATAGCGTTTGGCTACTTCCTTGCGCGGACTTTTCATGAGTTCGAATTCGACCATGTCTTGAATTTCTTCCACGGTCATACGCTCTTTACCGCGAGAGCCAATATAGCATGTGATTTTGTTAATCAGGGCTTCGTCCTCGCCGAGCTCGGTAGCGAGCATCGCTTTGCGAATGGCTGATTTAATCTTTTCTTCGTTATATCCAACAACGCGACCATCGCGTTTTACTACGACTTGTATCATTTTTATTGAGGGCTTATTTGCAGGTGTGATATTGTTTTGCAAAGCTACGAACTTTGTTTGATTGGTGCAAGTAAAACCTCTATAATATTTTCGTTTTGGAAAACTTTTTTATGCTGTAGATTTTTTAAATAGAAGAAAATCAATTAGATATAAAATATTTTGGAAAACTTTGCTTGGGAAATCATTCGAAGGATATTTGTTTTTGGTTAAGTTTGACGCAGTCGTATTCGTGTAATCCAGCTGATGATAGAGGAGTAGATTCGTTGTAGTCGTTTAGGTAAATACGAGGACGATCTATGTAATTACTGTTAACTAAAGAGCGTGTAGAGTCGCAATATGTGGAGCTAACGTTTGCCATATCCATGATTGTGTGGAATACGATATCATTTGATGCGATATTATTATGAATGTAGCGTGATGCATTGTCATAAAGCGAACGATTTATCTCGTTGAGTTCTTGCGAAAGCCATATCAAAACGGGTACGTGAATTTGATAGTATGTAGGTACAGGTGATGCGTGAAGGAAGCGTCCTCGATTGTCGTCGAAGATGTCTTCGCCGTGGTCGCTCAGATATAACATTGCAGATGGACAATTGAGTTTATCAAGAGATGAAATTACATCATCGATAAGTTTATCTGTCATCACAATTGTATTGTCGTAAGCATTTATCAGTTGTGCGCGATTTTCTGCGGCTGCATCAGCTTTTTCATAAGGTGTAAATATGGCTGAACTAGAATCAAAGCGGTCTTTATAATTGAAATGCGAGCCGTATGTGTGGAGTATTATTAGCGATTTGTTGTTGTTCGTAGAAATAAACTTGTGAAGTAATGTGACTAGTTCAGAGTCTTTGTGATGATGACCGTCGTCGCGTATAAACACAGTATAATCTGCTTCTTCAGCAAAGTAATCAATGAATGAGTGGTTGCGTGCCTGATTTGAGAAGAACGCAGTCGAAAAACCAGCCTCTTTAAAAGCAGTTATAATGCTTTTAGTCGTGTAGATGGAGTCATTGAATATTTCAGGATTGATGCAGGTTAGTAACAAAGGCACGCTTTTGTGTGTGGTGTTGCTTTGTGATAGAGCCTTATCAAATATAAGTAAAGAGTCGCGTTTAGAGAGTAGGGGATTTGTGGCGCGGTCATAGCCGAATAATTGCCAATTATCGGTTCTAGCTGTTTCTCCGATAATTAATACATAAACTTCTCTTAGTGTAGAATCTCTATTTGAAACAGCGTTAAAATTAAAGTTAGCTGATGTATTCGGATAGTCGGCTGTCTTTTGAATTCGTACAGCAGCAGTAATAGTGTTGTTGATTACATTTGCCGGGAATACTTTGCGTGAGAAGCTATAAGTTGGTGTAAAAATATATGCGGCAATTGTAGATACTAATCCGATAATAATGCATAAAATCCCATATTTTTTTGCGATAGCTCGCGCAGAATCAGTGGATTGTTGTTTGCGGCAAATAAGTATTATAGCCCATATAATAGGTGTAAGGTAAAGTATAATAACTGTGACGATCGCAAGCGAAAGGTTTCCTAATAGTTCGGTGGCTTCACCTACGTTGGTTGTTACAACGTTTAAGAACATATCTATGGCGATAATTGATCCACCATAGAGATACAAAAGTACGATTTGAAATGCAGCGTAAAAGATGAAAGGGAACATTAAGAGTGTTGTACGTCCAGTGTTTCGCGAAGAGCTCATCAGCCATAAATATATACCTAATGGCAGCACTACGTTTGTGGTCCTTTCAAGCAAATTGCTGTAGTCTGTTATGTCAAGTATGATATTAGGTATGATGAGAGTACAAGGAAGTACAAACATTAAAATGCAGGGAGAGAGTAATTTGCGTATGCTCTGTATGTTAAAATGCTTCATTTACATTAAAAACTATGCCGGACTGTCCGCGGCCAAAACCTAAGTCAACCCTGACGTTTACATTCTTTTTAAATTCCCAGCGATAGCCAATGCCTGCATTTGGCAGTATCTTTTTAATGCGAATTTCAGAGAAATCTGGAAATACAGATGCTGCTCCTAGCCATATAGCGATGGAGTTTCGGCGCCATACGTGCTGTCGAAGTTCTGCGCATAGGTCTATTTCGGATTTGTCGCGATAACGACCTTCGAAGTAACCGCGCATGTTGTGGCTACCCCCAATATACGATAACATGCCCCATGGAGTATCGCCCCAAGTTATTCGTGAGTGTAGTTGTGTCGCCAAGATGCCACCGCGCCAGATTCGTTTGTAGTAGGCGATTGTAGCATCATTGACATTGTAACCAAAACGGTTGCCTATCCAACGGCCATTGAATGTTTGGTCAATACGAATTACCATTCCTTGAGTAGGTGCAGTGATGTTGTCACGAGAGTCATAGCGAATGGTCGCTCCGATACCAAAGCTGGACATCGTACGAGGAAGACCTTGCCAAAGTTCTGGATATTCAAAATCCTTAGCATTTACATAATTGAAAGTGACCATCGGGCCTAGATATAGGTGGTGGCCTAGATTCCATGTAAATACAAATTTTGCGTTTGCTGCAAGGTATTTGTAGTCAGATTCGTTATTGTTGTTTTTGCATTGATCGAATCCGATTCCCCAGAATTTAGTATCTATATATGAAAAGTCAACGTCGTAAGAGAGTCGGTATTGATCTTTAGGCGTTATGTGTTCGCCACTGACGCTTATCATAAAGTGCGCAGCCGTCGTAGCATCTGCCTTTATTGATAAGTTCGATGGTGTCAGAGTAGTGTCTTCAGGTGTAGTTGTGTAAATGCCCGATGCGACTATTCCAAGGCCTAATTTCGAATCAGATGAGTAGTGTGGACCTCCAATAAAACTGAAGTCCAATTTGTTTGTAGGTTTTGATTTGTTAGCGTTGCCAAAGTAGCTAATAACTCGCTTCACAAGGCCATGTTGCGCGGTTGAGTCTACAGCTAATGAATCGTGTTCAATCTCTGTCTTTGCCGTTCTAGACAAAGTGGCCGAGGCCGATAGTGCTATCGGTAGAATTATTGTAAGAATGATTAAATTTCTAAGCATGATAAAATGACATTGCAAAAATAACAAAAAAATGTCGTAACTTTGTTTACTCAAGACTTAAAAATGACTAATACAGCCAAAAAAGCCTGCACTTTGCTCGCAGACGTTCTATATAATAAGGGCGTCCGTAAGGTCGTCGTATCGCCAGGTTCTCGCAATACACCATTGATTATCGCATTTTCACGGCATCCGGGATTAGAGGTGTATACCGTTGTCGATGAGCGATCGGCTGCGTTTGTTGGCTTAGGAATGGCTAGAGCGATGTCGGCACCAGTGGCAATTTGTTGTACCTCCGGAACCGCTACGTTGAATTATTCGCCTGCAGTAGCCGAAGCTTATTATAGCTCAACACCATTAATTGTCATAACGGCAGATCGACCAGCTGAACTTGTTGAGCGTCGTGCGCCTCAAACAATACATCAGTTGGGTATATATACGGGCTTTATTAAGGAATGTGTCGATATACCTTGCGAAGATGGTACTAATGATTTTTTGAGTCAAGCATCGAACCAAATAGAAGCTATAGTCGATACCGCTATACGTGAAGTGCCCGGACCAGTACATATAAATGTGCAATTATCTGCTCCGTTGGGGCTACTATCTGAATCAAAAACTTTCGAAATTAGCGAACCTCAATACGCTTATAGTGATGAGGCGTGTAAATTGAATAAATCGGATTACACAGGAAGTACTTTTATTTTTATCGGTACAGGTGCAAATATTTCGAATGAACTCATTAGTGAAGTTGCGGGGATGCCAGGCGTGGTTGTTTTTGCTGAGTGCTATACCGGAGCCCAATTTCTAAGTTCACAAATTGTTACTAATGTAGATCCGACGCTAGTAGCCGCTGAGGATTTACCTAAACCTGACCGCGTGATTAAGGTGGGTAATTCTCTTCTCTCTAAGAAATATTATGAGCTATATGATAGCAAAGCCTTAACCGTCAATGATGACAATTCATTGATTTCATTGCTACCCTATGGCTATGAAGATTCAGTTGAATTTAAATCTTTGTGGATTAGCAAGTCGGAGCATGCTTACGCTATGGCATCTAATTTGTTGGTACAAGCTGAGTGGTCACAGTTTAAAGCAATTGGCGTAATTCTGAAACACTGCAATTGTTGTCACGTTGAGGTCAGCAATGGAATGAGTATTCGTTATGTACAGTTGTTTAATACGGATATGACAGCAGGAATTGGATGCAATCGTGGGGTAAGTGGCATTGATGGATCAACATCAACAGCTATTGGTTTTGCTGTCGCTTCAGGATGTAGGTCTGTTTTGATTACCGGCGATATGAGTTTTCAGTATGATATTGGAGCGCTTGCCTCGTCGTTGATACCAGATGACTTTACTATTATAGTTATGAATAATCGGGGTGGAGGCATATTTAGGTATATTGATACGACCAAACATCTAGAAGAATTAGAGCAATATATATCAGGACCGCTTAATGTGCCTGTTGAAGGATTGGCACGAGCTTTTGGCTTTCGATATATAAAAGTTGATTCTGCAGAATGTCTATATAAAGCATTGGCTGAAGCTGGCAAGAAGCGGCTTATAATTGATGTTTGTACCGAATCTACAATAGATAATAATGTATTACAAGATTACTATAAATCGATATAAGTATGGCAAATAGAGAATGGCAGACTATCAAAGAGTATGAAGATATTCTCTTTGAACAGTTCGAAGGAATTGCGAAGATTACGATAAACCGTCCACGTGTTTATAATGCATTTCGCCCCCAGACTAATTTTGAGATGCTTGAAGCATTCAACTACTGTCGCGATCATTCAGATATTCGCGTAATAGTACTAACAGGAGCTGGCGATAAAGCTTTCTGCTCGGGTGGAGATCAACACTATAAGGATCGCGGAGGCTATCGCGATGCAGACGGTACACCTCGTCTAAACGTGCTGGAATTACATAAAACAATCCAATCTATAACTAAGCCTGTTATCGCTATGGTTAATGGTTATGCTATAGGTGGCGGTAATGTCCTGCAGGTTATCTGTGACCTTTCGATAGCTTCTGAGAACGCTCGCTTTGGTCAGACAGGTCCGAAAGTCGGTAGCTTTGATGCCGGATTCGGTTCTTCATACCTCGCACGTTGTGTAGGACAGAAGAAGGCGCGTGAAATCTGGTATCTCTGTCGTCAGTACACAGCTCAGGAAGCACTTGAAATGGGTATGATTAATAAAGTAGTGCCTTTCGAGCGACTTGAAGATGAGGTCGTTGAGTGGTGTCAGACTATAATGAAGCGAAGCCCGTTTGCTATTCGTATGATTAAGCGTGCTCTAAACGCAGAGCTTAACGGACAGCATGGACTTATGGAATTTGCTGGAGATGCAACTCTAATGTATTACTTGATGGATGAAGCGCAAGAAGGGAAGAATGCATTTCTAGAAAAGCGAGACCCTGACTTTGATCAATTTCCACAATTTCCGGGCTAATGAACGCTCAGTGGTCAGCATATCAATTAAATTTTAAGTTTTTGGCTCGTACATCTCGCCAGGCAATGTCGCACAAGGATACATATCTTGTGCGCATTGCGCGTGCAGATGGTGATGGTTTTGGTTATGGAGAAGCTGCATTATTCAAAGGTCTAAGTGCAGATGATTTTCCAGACTATGAAGCCCAGTTATCAAGCGCTTGTAGTGGAAATATTCCATCCTATAGTTCGATTATTTTTGGCATTGAATCTGCGATGCTTGATGCTGGACTTGTAGATGTGCCGTCGACTCCTTTTTTAAGGGGAGAGGAAGGCATACCGATTAACGGCCTCATTTGGATGGGCGATAAGGCGGAAATGAGGCGACGCATCGACGCTAAGCTATCGGAAGGATTTCGCGTCCTAAAACTTAAAATCGGGGGAATTGATTTCGAAAGCGAGATATCTTTGCTACGTTATATCCGTAAGGTGTATAATTCGGATACGCTGGAACTTCGTTTAGATGCAAATGGTAGCATGATGTATGATGAGGCACTTGAGAAGTTAAAAATCTTGTCTCAATTTGACATACATTCTATCGAGCAACCGATTAGGGCCGGACAATATGAATGTATGGCAGATATATGTGAGAAATCTCCAATCGACATCGCTTTGGATGAGGAGTTGATTGGTACTCCAAATATTGAGGTTGCATCGTTGTTGCTAGACACAATAAAACCTAAGTATATTATCCTCAAGCCTGCATTATGTGGTGGCTTGTCTGGCGCAGATTTGTGGGCAGACCTAGCAGAACAGCGTTCTATTGGCTGGTGGGCGACTTCAGCTTTAGAGTCTAATATAGGGCTGAAAGCTATAGCTACGTGGATTGCTCGTCGTGGTGTAACAATGCCACAAGGGCTAGGGACAGGGCAGTTGTACCAGAATAATATACCTTCCGGACTTGAATTGCGTGGAGATAAATTATACTACAATCCAAATATTAAATTTCATCTTCCTGATCTGATGTGGAAAAATTAAGAGCTTTTTTGACAGAGTGGTATAATGACGAGCCTACAGTAAACGCTCGAACAAGTGGCTCTACCGGTCAGCCTAAGGATATTAGGTTAAGAAAAAATGATATGCTCGTTTCGGCTCACAATACGAATTCTTTTTTCGGTATAGACTCACATTCGGTATTAGGACTTCCGCTATCAATAGATTATATAGCTGGGAAGATGATGGTAGTGAGGTCTTTAGCGGCCTCTTGTCGTTTGCGGCAATTTCCTGTATCCAATTCAATCATAGTTGATGAACCTATCGATCTTTTAAGCGTAGTGCCCAGCCAAGTGTCTTCACTGCTTGATAGTGCCGATTCTATTAGAAATGTTAAGAATCTTTTGGTCGGTGGGGCGGCATTAAGTTGCGAGCTCGAACGCAAAATCGTGGAGTCCGGTATTAGCGCTTATATTGGTTATGGCATGACAGAAACTTGTAGTCATGTGGCCTTGCGTAGGCTAGGGGATGAGTCAGCAGCGTATTATGCAATGCCGAAAGTTAGTTTTTCTGTAGATGATCGCGGTTGCCTCATTATACATTCGAATGCATACTCGTGGAAGACATTGGTCACTAATGATATCGTTGAATTAATAGGACCGAATGCATTTGTTTGGCGTGGTAGATACGATGATGTAATCAATAGTGGTGGCATAAAATTACATCCGGTAGAAATAGAAAAAGAACTATCGAAAGTTATCGATAGTCCTTTTTATGTTGTCGGTCATCCTTCTGAAAAATGGGGCGAATGTGTTGCACTTGTTGTAGAAAGTGCAGATGATGATTTACGATTGGTTAAAGATGTGCTAAATCAAATGAATCTGCCTAGAGGTTGGATGCCTTCGGTTATCGTAAATGTTAATGAACTTCCAAGAACGTCCAATGGCAAGATCAAGCGTCTTTCAGTTGATGAACTTAACCGAATTTGCTGATTTTGCGAAGTTGCGACTCGTTGATGATGCGAATGCGACGCCCATCGACTGCAATTAGCTTTTCAGCAACGAATGTCGATAACGTTCTAATTGCATTTGCAGTGGTCATGTTAGATAGATTTGCTAAGTCTTCGCGAGCCATATATATTTTTAAGGTAGTCTCGTCATCTTCATAACCATAATTATCGCGAAGGACCATAAGCGCTTCGGCAAGGCGACCACGAATATGTTTTTGTGTTAGGTTTACTATACGAGTATCAGAGCCGCCGAGATTTCGCGACAACTCGCGTATGAAGAACCATGCAAGCTCTCGATTGTTGTCAATCATTTGGCGGACGAGAGTCAGAGGTATTGCGCCAAGTGTAGAAGGCTCGAAAGCAGCAGCGTTGGATACGTAGGGCTCATTTGCAAAATAAGCTCGATATCCAAAATATTGCACAGGGCGGATTAATCTTAAAATTTGAACTCTACCGCCGACTCCTTCCTTGAATTTTTTTACTTTGCCCTTGAGTAGACACCAAAGGTATTCTGGCTCATCTCCTTCAGCATAAATAAACTGATTCTTTTTGAAGGTTTGTATATTGAAATTCTCGACAATAAGGCGCTTTTCGTTCTGGTTCAGTACAGACCAAATTTCTGCCATATCATCGTTAATTACCTGTTCGATTGCGGATTTAATCATTCCCATTAAATCAGATGAAAAATTTATATGTTTTATAACAATATTTCATAGCGCAAAGTTATAAAATTATAAATGAAAAACAAAATTTAATTCAAATTGCTTTTAAATTAACTTTTGTAATCCAGATGATACTTATTCTTACCTAAATATAATGTATGTAGTAGATAAGTTTAAAGGTAGCTTTTAAATTGTAACTGAAATAGGGCGGGTTTTAAATATAAATGTGCTTTTTTGTAGCTTTTGTTTCTTAGATTTGTTGATATTATTTAAATTTGTGCCGTATAATTAATATTAACCAAGGTATGAGTAGTATTAAACATTTTGTATTAGTTTTGTGTGCTATAGTTTTAGCACTACAAACATCTTCGGCGTACACTTTAAAATTCTCGAGTTTAAATTTGAGTACTTCTAACGCCTTGACAACAGAGACCTTAGCTAAGAAATTTAGTGATGCTAATGTAGAGCAGATAGATTTATATAATGTCGGTTATGGTAGTTATGATCTTTATAACTCCACATATAGTAAAGGTCTAAAGTTTCCATATAATGATCTTTATGGAGAGCCTGCTATTCGCATTAAGCTAAATGGCAATCAAGCGATTTCAAAAGTCACTATTAAAGCCGATATTATTGATGGGTATTTTACCGTAAATGGTAAAATTGCTGAAGCGAATTCTAAAAATACTTCTTTTACAGTAGAGTTGAACGATGTTTTGTCTGTTCTTGATATCTGTTTTCACCTTATAAGAGAAGAGGGTAATTACAACTATGAAGGCTATATTACAAGTATAGACATTACTACTCAAGAATCATCTATACCTGAACCCTCTGTTGGAGAGTTAACCTATTCGGATTTTATTCGTCCTGCGTCTGGAGAGGTCGTTTATGTTAATCCCGGTCAGACTCTTACAGCTGTGTCACAATGTGCAGAAACTGTTAAGGTACTTTTTGATGATAAAGAAATAGCAAGTTCGAATGATGATATAGTTAGTTTTACTCCAATGTCATCGGGATGCTATTCAGTCATAGCATCTAATGCTATTGGCGATGCAAAACCATCAAAATTTGACATTGTAGTTTCCGATCGACGACCGGCACATGGTTCATTTGTCACTTTTGCTAATGAGATAGAAGATGGTCATTATTATCTGATTTGTGGTACGCAAGATGATGATAAGCTAATGTCAAAAGACTTATCTAGATTGGATTATGTTATGAAATTGAATGATGGCCCTCGTGTTGTACGAGACTATATGCTTGTAGTAAAAGCTGTTAAATCTGGTGACTATTGGCATCTTATCACAGATGAAGGTGAAGGCCTTTGTGATGCTGATGGTAACCTTGCTATTGGTGAGCCGGCATTGGTTGATATCCAGCAATTTAGTCAAGGCGTTAATGGTGAAAGCTTGTTTTATATTAAAATCGGAGATAAATATCTTCAGACGTCGTCCTATAACAAGATTAAGTTGGATTCGCAACGACCTAATAATTATGAAGGGCGCTTTATGACAATGCCTCTTGACGTAGCAAAGGATTGTATAACGGAAATCTCTTTCGATAGATATGAGGGAATTGAAGATACTTATGCTGTAGGACGTGTTGATGTAAGTCTTTCTAAACTCATTGATGCAGATGAGTACAGTTTGATTTGTGATGGTGAAATGCTAGCAAATTTTGTTGATGGCTCTGTTTCAGCATATTTGCCTTCGAAAGACTGCAAAACACTTTCTGTCGTAAGAAAAACTAATGGTTTATTTTCAGGTATACAGACAATTAACGAAGATCCATGGAGCGATATTAAAAACGTGACTTATAATAAGGTGGTGACAGGAAATCAAAACCTTCTTTATGATAGTTGGAATAGCGCCGTCCACGCTTTGCTACCATTTAAGGCCGAATCTGATTATGGCTTTACTTCAAATATAAAATGCGAAGAGTATCCGCAGGCATATCAGATTGAAAAAGATTATTATCAAGCCGTATATATTCCTTTATTTTTGACTAATGTCGAAATGTCTGACTTGAAGAATTTTAATATCCCGCCAGTTAAATTAGAAATTACGCCGGATATTAAAGTCGCATCGCCTTTGGATAGCAAGCGAGTAGGAGATTATAGCACTGGTGTTGTTCGAGGCTTGACTACAACACTAACTTATGACTTTGTATATAGCGATGTTTCGAGCGTTGATATAATAGAGGCAGATGCTGTAGATACGAAATATTATACAATAGATGGTCAGCTAATGGACGGATCACCTACAATTCCTGGCATTTATTTGAAACGAGTTGGAAATAAAACCACAAAAGTTGTGATTAAGTAAATTATCTTGTTAGATATTATTTTAAAACGCAGCGGTATCATCGTGATGTCGCTGCGTTCATTTATTTTGCAAGGTGAATAAGTTGTTGCGATAATCAACATTATGTTAAATTGCCTCATTCTTTTACACTCACCTCATACAATTTGTTTTGAAATAGCAGTGATTAAGAAATATAGAAGTTGAATGGTTCAAACTTTCTAAGTTCTAATGGTTCGATTTTCATTGTATCGTTATAGTTTAGTTCTCGAGAACTAAATTTTCAGTGTCGAGGCGTCCACGGGTGTTTTATGTACTCCGGATGCCGTTCGCTATTTATTGCTTTTGCAGGAACACTGCCAACAACTATCTACGGCTTCACATTTTTTACCACAACGGTACCGGCACCAATACATGCTCCGCATCTGACTTTAACATCATCGACTATACTAACTCCGGGACCAATATAAACACCATCACCTATTATTGCTGCTTTGGCGTGGATATTCGACCGATTGTTGTAAATTGACCAATATTTACATTATTGCCAATCACCGCATTAGGATTAATTACAGTAACGAAGCAATGTTGAATATAAAATTCATACCCAATTATTGTCTTTGGCGGAATGAGAAGTCCGTAATGTTTTTTGTAGCGAATTTGGTAAATGGATACATCCATCGATGGTGTTGCGAGAGACGGAGCCAAATCGAAAAGCCCATACTTGTTCACGTAAAACTACCAAGCTAAATACGTAAAAGGCGGTTATGACGACCGTTATGGCGAAAAGCGTTAGATTTAATTAGTTCAATACAGTCGCCATACGACTGAGGCGTCGGTATGCTTATTTCGTTACCGGCTATAGTCTTGTTAATGTATTCAATATCTTTTCGTTTGTGTAAATGTAGCTAATTTTCGCATAATGGCGAAGTTGTATCAGCATATTTTTCAAATAATTTGTAACTTTGCAAAAAAATATAATATATAATTGTGGCAAGAAAACGTAAACCCTACCCTTTGATTGAGGGTGTCGAGATATCAGGTATAGCAGCAGAAGGCAATGCTATTGCAAGAGTTGACGATGTCGTTGTGTTTGTGCCCTATGGTGCACCAGGCGATGTAGTTGATATTCAGGTTACTAAGAAGAGAAAAAGCTATGCGGAAGGTCGTATAGAGCGTTTAGTAAAACCGGCAGAATGTCGAGTGGAGCCAAAATGCTCGCATTTTGGTGTTTGTGGAGGTTGCAGATGGCAGCATATCCCCTACTCTGTACAGCTTGAAAGCAAGCAGCGTGTTGTCTATGATGCGTTGACTCGTATTGCGAAAGTTGATTTGCCGGCTTTCTCTCCGATATTAGGATCTCAAAATATCTGGGAGTATCGCAACAAAATGGAATATACATTTTCGAACAAGCGATGGTTAACCAAGGAACAAATGGAATCAGCCGAGGTGTTTGATTCTCGTGATGGTGCTGGTTTTCATATTCCCGGAGCATTTGACAAGGTGCTCGACATTGATAAATGTTATCTTCAGGATGACTTAGGTAATCGTATTCGTAAGTTTATTAAGGAATTCGCAATAGAGAAAGGCTATTCATTTTTCGATTTGCGCGAACAGCACGGCTTAATGCGTACAATCATGGTGCGAATCGCTTCAACTGGCGAAGTTATGCTTGTCGTTTGCTTCGGCGAAAATGACCCTAAAGCCATTAAAACTGTAATGCAAGCCATTAAGGATGAGTTCACTGAGATTACTTCGCTACAATATGTAGTGAATCTGAAAGCCAATGACACAATTGCCGACCAGGACGTAATACTTTTCAATGGACGTCCGTATATCGAGGAAGAGATGGAGGGCTTACGTTTCAGAATCGGACCGAAGTCTTTTTATCAGACGAATTCGCTTCAGGCATATGAATTATATAAAGTGACGCGCAATTTTGCTGATCTACATGGCGATGAATTGGTCTATGACCTTTATACCGGTACCGGTACGATTGCGAATTTCGTTAGTCGCCAAGCAAAGCATGTTATAGGTATTGAATATGTTGAAGATGCGATAAAGGATGCTCGCATTAATTCAGAGGCCAATGATATTGCTAATACGGAGTTTTATGCCGGTGATATGAAGGATGTGCTGACTGATGATTTCATTGCTGAACATGGCCGTCCGGATGTGATGATTGTAGATCCTCCACGAGCCGGTATGCATACAGATGTTGTGAATGTAATTCTCAATGCTGAGCCCGGTCGTATAGTATACGTGAGTTGTAATCCGGCCACGCAGGCTCGAGATTTAGCTCTGCTCGACGAGAAGTATCGTGTAGTGGCAATTCAGCCAGTCGATATGTTCCCGCATACGCACCATGTGGAAAATGTAGTCAAGCTAGAGCTGAAAGCGAAGAATTGAAATAGGCGGGGTCGTCGGAAACTTCTTTGCCAACGAAGGGCGGCCGATCGAATTCAGTATCGGCCGTCGGCAATTCTATTTCAGCAATGATAAGTGGCGCTAGTTTACCATTAAATTCGTCAATTTCCCAGCGTAGTTCATTTGATGCGTCAACGTAATAGCGAGTTTTGTCGATGATAGCACCATCGCAAAGTTTAAGCATCTCTTCTGCTTCATGACAATCTATTGGATACTCCCATTCGTCGCGGACAACGCCGTGGTTTCGACCTTTGATGGTGATGAAAGCGTCATCGCCTTTAATTCGAATTCGAACTGTGCGCTCTGGGTCGCGGTTTAGATAACCTTGGCGAATTCGAATGCTTGATGACGCCATACCTTTGAATGACGTGTTTATTACTAAAAACTTACGTTCAATTTCTTTACCCATCTTATTGCATTTGAATTATTACGCAAATATAAGAAACAAATTCGAAATGAGTCGAAGACTTGTCGTAATTTTGATGATGTTAGTGGCTGTTTTACCCATATATGCAGCTGACGGATATTTTGTGCGTGGAATCGTACGCGATTCACTTACTATGGAGCCATTACCATATGCATCAATTTTGATTCCTGGCATGGCAACTGGAGCTGTAGCTGACAATGATGGAATTTTTGAAATCACTGTTCCTGATGACACGAAGTCACTAGTTGTAACTTGTTTAGGTTATGATAAAAAAGTGTTGCCGATAAAGCGCAATCGCTATAATATGTACGTGGCATACATGACTCCTTCGAATACAGAACTTAATGAGCTTGTTGTGCGTAAAAAGAAGTATTCGAAAAAAAATAATCCAGCAGTCGATTTCTTAAATAAGATTAAGAATCAATCGTCGTTGACTGATCCACTGCGTAATTCTTTTTATAGTTATCGAAAGTATGAAAGAATTGTAATGGGCCTCAATGACTTTAATGTCGATGATCATCAATCGATGTTGAAGCGTATGCCAGAGTTGGCTGAGCATGTTGACACTTCTGAAGTATCCGGAAAATCTTATTTAAGTCTTTTGGTTAAGGAAAAAAAGTCCGATATATATTATCGAAAATCGCCAAAGGACTATAAGGAAGTCGTTGATGGTACGCGAGCAGAAGGAATTGACGATTTCATAGATCCTGCATCGATGCGCATTTTTCTTGAGGATATCATGCGAGAAATTAATCTATATGATAACGATATTAATATATTACAGAATCGATTTGTAAGTCCGATGTCGCGTATTGCTGCAGATTTCTATAAGTTTTATCTTACGGATACGGTCCAAGTTGATGATGAACCATGCATTGTTTTGTCTTTTTATCCGCATAATCGTGCTGCATTCGGATTTATTGGACATGTTTATGTCCCGCAAGGTGATACCACAATGTTTATTAAACGAGTCGAGATGAAGATTCCTCGAGATATTAATTTGAATTTTATCGACAATCTCTACATTACGCAGACATTTGATAAAGCTGAAGATGGGTCACGATTGATTACTTCTGATGAAATGACAGTGGAATTGAGTATAGCAGGTGACAAAACAGCGATGTATTTGAGCCGAAAAACGGCCTATAATGCTCATTCGTTTGAACCAATTGATGACACTGTTTTTGAAGGCCCTGCAGCTGTAATAACTAAAAACGGAGCTTCAGAACGTGATGAAACATACTGGCAAGAAGCTAGATTAACTGAAATTAAGCCCGGTGAAAATGCTGTCGGAAAACTTATGCAGCGTCTGCGAGGCATTCCTTTGTATTATTGGGGTGAGAAGGCTGTGAAAATACTTTTTTCAGGTTATGTTGCTACCGGAAATCCGAGTAAATTTGATATAGGCCCTGTAAATGCAATGATGAGCTTTAATTCAACAGAAGGTACTCGATTGCGTTTTGGCGGGATGTCAACTTCATCATTGTCGAAACGCTGGTTTACGCGAGTATATGGCGCATATGGTTTCAAAGACCATAAGTGGAAATATGGAGCTGAACTGGAGTATTCGTTTATTGATAAAGAATACCACTCACGAGAGTTTCCGGTTAAGTCTCTTCGTTTTACATCTTCTTATGATGTCGAACGTCCCGGTCAGAACTATCTATTTACTTCGCCAGATAACATTGTTTTGTCGTTTAAGAGATTTGATGATGACCGTATAGTTTATAAGCGACTCAATGAATTGCGTTACACTCTAGAAACCTCGTATAATTTCACATTCGGATTATCGTTAGCGAATATCCGTCGTGAGCCTACTATAGCAATGCCTTTTATAGATGGATATGGAAACAAGTTCTCGCATTTGAATGAGAATACAGTTGAGCTAATACTTAGATACGCACCTGGTGAAAAATTTTTCCAGACTCGCTCATATCGAGTACCGGTTAATCTTGATGCTCCTGCAATTACTTTGAGGCATAAGTTCTCTCCGAAAGGTTTTGGCGGGGCTCGCTACAATGTAAACGTGACCGAATTAGATATTGCAAAGCGTTGGTGGTTTTCTGCTTTTGGCTATCTTGATACTTACATCGGAGGTGGACATGTGTGGTCAAAATCGTCGTATCTTAATCTTTTGATCCCAAATGCAAATTTGTCGTATGTTATTCAGCCTCAAAGTTTCGCATTGATGAATCCAATGGAATTTATTAATAGCTCATATGCTTCGTTTGATATAACATACTGGGCTAATGGCGCTTTGTTTAATTACATACCCTATTTTAAGAAATTAAAACTTCGAGAGGTGTTCGCATTTAGGGGCATTTGGGGACATTTGGACGATCGTGATAATCCGGCGTATGATCCAGCTTTATTGTGTTTTCCTGCAGAAACAGGGCTTACTAAACTCGATCGTGGACCTTATATGGAGGCATCTGTCGGTATTGAAAATATATTCAAGGTGTTACGAGTCGATTACGTGTGGCGTTTAAATTATCGGGATGTCCCCTACCCAATTGATCGAAGTGGCATACGCATAGCAGTTCACGTTACGTTCTAAATTTATAATAGGCTGAGATTATCAAGCTTGATTGCTTCCATTACAAATACACTGTGAACGGAATCGAGAATATCAATGCTGCCTAGTTTATCAGTAACAAATTTCCGATAAGCTTTCATGTCAGGGACCTGAACTTTTAACATATAGTCATATGTGCCAGAAACGTTGTAGCATTCGACGACTTCAGGCATTTCATTGACCATTCTCGCAAATTCGACATGAATAGATGTGTTTATTTGTTTCAAACTAACGTTGCAGAAGACCACAAAACCTCGGCCGAGTTTATCCATGTCGATTATGGCACTATATGATTTAATTACGCCTTCATTTTCAAGTCTGCGCATTCGTTCGAACACAGGTGTAGGCGAGCGATGTACTTTCGCTGCTAACTCTCGCACAGATAGCCGTCCTTCGGCTTTAAGAGCACGTAATATAGCTATGTCAATTTCGTCTAGTTCTTTCTCCATGGGGCATACTTATTTTTTTCGCGAACAAAGTTACAAAAAATGCAGGAATTACTGTTCTTTGATTAATCGAAATTTTGACCAAATCTAGATTGTTTGTTATGCGTAAAGTGAATAATAGATGCATTTGTTCTGAACATTAATAAAAACGTAGGTTTATAACTTTGTTTGCAATAAATTTGCATTGTCAATCTAATAATAAAACATTATTGAATATGAGTGCAAATAATTATCATTTCGAAACTCTACAGCTTCATGCAGGTCAAGAGACATCAGACTTGTCAACAGGAGCGCGAGCAGTGCCTATTTATCAAACTGCAGCGTATGTGTTTGACGATGCTCAAATGGCAGCAGATCGTTTTGCCTTGCAATCGCCGGGAAATATATATGGTCGTTTAACAAACCCCACACAGGACGTACTAGAACGTCGAATCACTGCACTTGAAGGAGGTACTGCATCTTTAGCTTTGGCGTCAGGAGCAGCAGCGGTCACCTACTCACTTTTGAACGTGCTTCAACCTGGTGACCATATTGTTGCCGGAGATAACCTTTACGGAGGTACATATAACCTTATTGTGCACACTCTTCATTCCCTTAATGTTGAGTACACGATTGTAAATCTAAATGATGCCAACGCACTGGAGAACTCAATTCGTCCTAATACTAAAGTTGTATTTGGTGAGACACTAAGCAACCCCAATTCGGATGTAACTAATATCGATAAAGTGGCAGAAATAGCCCATAAGCATAACGTTTTAGTAATAATAGATAATACTTTTGCAACGCCATTTCTTTTTCAGCCGCTTAAGCATGGCGCAGATATAGTAGTGCATTCCGCTACAAAATTCATAGGAGGGCATGGTACTAGCTTAGGAGGCTTGATTGTCGATGGCGGACGCTTTGACTTCAAGGCTAATGCCGGTAAGTTTAATACGATAGCACAGCCTGATCCCAGTTATCATGGTGCTGTGTTCGCTGATTGCGCAGCAACAGCACCATTCGTTACTCGTGTTCGTGCAGTAGTGTTACGAGACCAAGGGGCTACACTATCACCCTTTAATGCCTTTTTGTTACTTCAAGGTTTGGAGACATTGTCGCTTCGTGTAGAACGTCATGTCGAAAACGCTCTTAAAGTAGTAGACTATTTAAAGAAACATCCGAAAGTTAAGTCTGTGAGTCATCCGTCGATAGAGTCGAATCCGAATCATTCGCTATACAATCACTATTTTCCTAATGGTGCAGGTTGTGTTTTCACATTTGACATTAATGGTGACCGTTCGGATGCTTTTCGATTCATCGATTCGTTAAAAGTCTTTTCCTTGTTGGCAAACGTAGCCGATGCAAAAAGTTTAATAATTCATCCGGCATCAACTACGCATTCACAATTGAGTGAACAGGAACTAACGGAGCAACACATTAGTCAATCAACGCTTCGTCTGAGTATAGGAATTGAGCATATCGACGATATTATCAATGACCTAGATCAAGCCTTTAATAAACTTTGAACCTATGGAAAGTGTAGCTGAATTTTTAGCATCTGAACATAGCACGGCATTTTCATTTGAAATATTGCCACCTTTGCGCGGTAAAGATATCTCGGCCACATATCGCAACTTTGAGCGTTTACTTGAGTTTTCGCCTGCATATGTTAATATTACTACTCACCGCAACGAAGTTAGTTATCGCAATGAAGGTGGAGGAATTTATCGAGCAATTACGTCACAGAAACGTCCGGGTACAGTCGCAATTGCCGCAATCCTTCGTGAGCGTTACGGAGTGCGCCCAGTTCCGCATATCATTTGTGGCGAATATAGCCGTATCGAAATAGAAGATCAACTTATTGATTTGTCATATCTTGGCATAACTGATGTGTTGTTGCTACGTGGCGATAGGTCAAAGCAGTCATCTGTGTTTACGACTGTTGCGGATGGTCATAATCATGCTGAATCACTTTGTTCGCAAGTTTGTGCTTTTAATCAAGGCATTATGTCTGACGGACAGAAATTTGAAGCCCCACATCCTCCATTTACTTTTGGCGTTGCGGGTTATCCTGAAAAGCATGAGGAAGCGATGAATCCTTATACCGATATAGAATATTTGCGACGAAAAGTTGATGCAGGTGCTTCATACGTTGTAACGCAGATGTTTTTTGACAATAAAAAGTATTTTGCATTCGTTGATAAGTGTAGAGAAGCAGGTATAAATGTTCCAATCATACCTGGCATTAAACCATTAACATCACTACGTCAAATGGAGCTAATACCTCGAACGTTTCATTTAGATTTACCTCTTGAGCTTTCTAAGGAATTGATTAAGTGTAAAGATGATGATGCAGTACGAGCATTAGGTGTGGATTGGGCCCTTGCACAAGCTCGGGAATTAAAGGCCGCAAATGTGCCGAGCATACATTTCTATGCTATGCACGCAACGAATAGTGTTGAAAAGATCGCAAAACAATTATATTAATTAAAAAATTTGTAAATAGTAGCACGCATGGATTTCAGTATATCCGACTCGTCTAAGCTTCTTAAAAAGTCTTTAAGTGAGCGCGTACTTGTACTTGACGGCTCGACAGGTGTCCTTATACAGCGACTAAACCTTAGTGAGGAAGATTTTCGAGGTGATTATTTTGTTAGTCACAATTGTCCGCTAAAAGGTAATAACGATATTTTGGTTTTATCTCGGCCGGATATTGTTCGTAAAATTCACCGCGACTATTTAGAAGCCGGAGCTGATATTATTGAAACAAATACCTTCAATGCAAATGTTTTTTCGCAACGCGAATATGGTACATCTCATTTAGTTAGAGATATAAATATTGCGGCAGCGCATTTGGCCAGACTGGAAGTCGATAGATTGAAGTCTATTGATGGAAGGGTTCGCTTTGTTGCCGGTTCGATAGGCCCGACCGGGCTATCGGCTTCACTATCTTCAGATGTTAATGACCCATCTTCGAGGGCCGTTACATTTGCCGAACTGCGTGCAGCCTTTGCAGAGCAAGCCGCTGCTTTAATTGAAGGAGGCGTAGATGTGTTGCTATTCGAAACTATTTTTGATGCACTTAATGTTAAAGCGGCTATAGCGGGAGCTAAAGATGCAATTAATTCATTAGGACGTGATATTCCTATTATTTTGTCGTTTACACTTTCCGATGCATCTGGACGTCTCCTTTCTGGCCATTCAATTGAAGCACTGCTGCCAATTATAGCGCATGCGCAGCCGTTGGCGGTAGGCTTCAATTGTTCAGCCGGTCCTGAAGGCCTTTTGTCTCATTTGCGTCGCTTGGCCGAAATTTCCCCTTATCCAACAATTATTTATCCTAATGCAGGTCTTCCTGATATTACGGGTGGCTATAGTTCAACACCTACTCTCTTCTCGGATGCTATGAGGGTGATGATTGAAGAAGGGCTGGTGAATATTGTCGGTGGTTGTTGTGGCACTACTCCTGAACATATTCGTTATTTGTCAGAGATTGTGAAGTCGAGTACAACGATACATCAGATTAAGGATAAATCTGAACAGTCATGGTTAGCCGGTTTATCTAGCTTTAGCGACGCGCAAGGATTTATTAATGTTGGTGAAAGGTGTAATGTCGCTGGCAGTCGCAAGTTTCTTCGTCTTGTAAAAGAAGGGAATTGGAATGAAGCTATTGAAGTAGCTCGTAAGCAAGTAGGAGATGGAGCTATGATTCTAGATATTAACATGGATGATGCTATGCTTGATACTCCAGAATTAATGGTTAAGTTCTTGCGTTTGTTAGGTGCCGATCCGGTTACTGCATCTATTCCTTGGATGATAGATTCATCAGATTTTTCGGTTATAGAATTAGCGTTGCAGTGTGTAGCAGGTAAGCCAATTGTCAATTCTATTTCATTAAAGAAAGGTGAAGAAGAATTTCTTCGCGAAGCTCGAATTGTTGCTGAATATGGAGCTGCTGTAGTTGTAATGGCCTTTGATGAAGAAGGTCAGGCTACAACTTATGAACGTAGAATTGAAATATGTAGTCGGGCATATAGATTGCTTACCGAAAAAGCAGGCTTTGCGCCTCGTGATATTATTTTTGATCCGAACGTGCTCACGGTAGCTACAGGTATGCCGGAGCATGATGCTTATGCAGCAGATTTTATAAAGGCAGTTGATTGGATTCATAAGAACTTGCCTGGCGCAAAGACAAGCGGCGGTATAAGTAATTTATCCTTTTCATTTAGAGGTTTAAATTATATACGACAGGCTCTTCATGCTGTTTTCTTGTATCATTGTATAAAAGCCGGTTTATCTATGGCGATTATAGATCCTGCTTCAAAAGTAGCATATAATGATATCCCAACCGATTTGCTTGAAGCACTAGAGGATGTAGTGCTTAATCGAAATAAAGAAGCTTCAGCACGGTTGACTTCTTTAGCTGCCTCATATGCGAATACTAGTACTCCTGATGCTGGTGCAAGTTCTGAAGTATGTCAACGCCCGATTTCGATTGATGAGCGTCTGCAAGTAGCATTACGAACTGGCGATGAGTCTCATTTGGAGGAAGACCTCCATGAAGCAATGTCTGAATTTGATTCAGCAAATGCAATCGTAGAAGGCCCACTTATGCAAGGCATGGAAGTTGTCGGTCAGCTTTTCGAAACAGGAAAGATGTTTCTGCCACAAGTCGTACGCAGTGCTCGTGTTATGCATCGAGCAGTTGAGATTCTCAGTCCATATCTTGAACGTAAATCAAGTGGTCAGTGTAAAGGACGATTTCTTGTGGCTACAGTTAAAGGTGATGTTCATGATATTGGTAAGAATATCGTTGATGTCGTCTTGAGATGTAATAATTTCGATGTAATTGATTTAGGTGTGCAAGTCGATGCGGCTACTATTGTTGATGCGGCTAAAAAGTATCAGCCCGATTTTATCGGATTAAGTGGTCTGATCACTCCTTCACTGAATGAAATGGCGATTACTGCAAAAGCGCTCGCTGATGCTGGTATCGAAGTGCCGATATTTGTAGGTGGTGCAGCGACTTCAGCAGACCATACCGCTTTAAAGATTGCACCTAATTATCCCGGTGTAGTAGTTCGTGTAAGTGATGCTGCTCAAAATCCGATTATCGCTAGTAAATTACTTCGTGAACCTGAATTAGAAAAAAACAAAATCCGTCAAGAGCAGCAACGTATTTGTAGCGAATATTCAGTCATAGACAATGAAGTGAAAATTCAGACTTCTAACCAATTTACAATTGATTGGGAGTTTGAAAAGTCACATGGAAATCTGGTAAGGCCATCTTATTTAGGTGTTAGAACTATAGAAGATATTAATATAGAAGATGTAATTCATTATATTAATTGGGCCTTTTTCTATGGTTGTTGGAAGGTGCAGCCAGATTCTTCTGAGGCCGCTAAAATCCGCTATGATGCTGAAAAGATTTTGGCTGATCTTATAAATGAAAAAGCACATATGAGTGCTAGAGTTGCTTTTTATGAGGCTTATTCAAGTTGCGATAGTGTTTTCGCCAACGTTGATGGTGAAAACATGGAAATCGCCATGTCGCGTCAACATGTGCCTAATTCAAACGGGTTCCGTTTGAGCCTTGCTGATTTCATTGCTCCGGAAGGTTACAATGACCACATTGGTTGCTTTGTTGTTACTATAGGCGAGCAAATACGTCAAAAACTTAACTCGATAATTGAATCTGGAGATGACTATCAAATAATTCTATTTAAATCTATATGTGATAGATTAGCAGAAGCTACTTCAGAGTATCTTCATGCTATGGTTAGAACAAATTTGTGGGGATATTCTCCAGATGAAAAATTAGATGTTGAAGACTTACGTCATCATAGGTATCGTGGAATTCGTCCGGCGGTAGGCTACCCTTCTTTACCAGAGCAAAAGCTGATGCATACGTTGGGACGTATGATTAATCCCGAGGTAATAGGAGTTGGTATAACTGAAAATGGAGCTCTCAATCCGCCTTCTTCTATTGCAGGTTTCTACTTTGCCTCACCTCATGCTCAGTATTTTGCAATATGATAATCTGACAATTTGTAATTATATGGAATCGCTGAGAGTTTAAAACTTTCAGCGATTCATTTTGCCTAAATTCCTATGTTGTTCAACTATTTAGTTTTGCTTGTATAGTTTATAGTACAAGAAGCCAACTAGGAGTGCTCCGCCTGTGATGTTGCCAAGCGTTGATGATAGTAGGTTGCGAAATAGTTGATAAATTGTGATATTTGCACCTGCCATCATACCACATGGAATAAAAAACATATTTGCGATGCAGTGCTCAAATCCTAGAGCAACGAATGTGGTAATTGGAATCCATATTGCGAGTGTTTTTTGTCCAAATGAATCTAAACCGAGAGCCAGCCATACAGCTAAGCAGACGCACCAATTGGCACCAATACCACGAAGAAATATTTGAAGTAAAGGCAATTGTACTTTTGCTGTGGCTATGTTTTGGATTGCTGTCGAATATGGCTCAGAATCAACAAGGCCTGCTTTAATCACGAGAAAATACGTGAATATTATTGCCCCTATGAAATTACCTGTCCATACTAGGCCCCAATTTAAGAGCATTCGAGTTGGATTTACTTTCCCTTGAGCTACACCGGGAATTAGTATAGCATTGTTGCCTGTGAACAGCTCTCCGCCGAACATTACAATTAAAAATAAACCGACTGGAAATGCTACTGCCGATAGAATTTTTGCTATTGCCGGGTTATTAGTGGCTATATCGGGAACACCTGAGCCTAGGTATAGTGATAGACACCCACCTAGAGCAAGGAATGCTCCGGCCATAATTGAAAGTGTCAGTACTTTTGATATAGGGTATGTCGTTTTTGTGATTGACGACTTTAAGGCTCGTTCGATTGCTTTATGTTGCATTAGACTGGTATGACAAGCATTGGAATATCAGTATGAAATAGAAGACGATGTGCTATGCCAGGGTTAAACATGCGTGTTAATACGTTCTTACGTCGGTTTGGTACTACTATAAGGTCGAATCCACGTGTTTT
Source organism: uncultured Bacteroides sp. (assembly GCA_964456545.1). GTDB lineage: Bacteria > Bacteroidota > Bacteroidia > Bacteroidales > Muribaculaceae > CAG-873. The sequence continues at coordinate 50,396 of CAYWAM010000001.1, read as the reverse complement.
TTGTAGCTGCTCAAGTTCTGATATAGCGTTTTTGGGAGACATGGGAATGTTCTCAAAGGTATATTGTTCAAATTTCTTGGCACAATAATCGCTGAGAGCCAAGGCAGCTGGGCTTGCGCTCTTTTCGCTCAAACTATGGCGATTAGGAATGTGTACGATGGTCACGCGTGAATGTGCGTGTGAGAAGTATCGGTATAGTGTATCCATCGCAAGAATGTCTTCTTGGTCTAGATTACTAAAGAAGAGTATGTTCTTCGGAATAGATTTGAAGTCAACTTTAAGATTCTCGGGTATGGTTAGAACGGAAAATCGACTTTCGTCGAGGACTTCTGCAGTAACGCTACCAATCATATCTTTTTCTTTAGTGGAAGCACTTCGTGTACCCATTATCACTAAAAACGGTGTGTGATCTTTTGCGTATGCTATAATTGCATCTTCGGGAACACCTTCAGAAATTACATGAGAGAATCTTACTACAGGGAGAGAGCCGTTTTTCATCTCGTCTTTAATTCGGCGTTCGAATTTCGACATTTCACCATTTGCCGAATCGATTAGTTGTTCAACGGCATCAGCGGTTGCGATTTCGTATGTTAGATTATCGCTCAGCTGCAGATTCGAACTGATATGAGGGTCTATATATGCGTGAAAGAAAGTGATGTTAACTTTATGTATTGACGCAATGTTTATTGCAATCTTCGCAGCAAGGTACGAATACTCGCTGAAGTCTATCGGAACGATTATGTTATGACTAGTTGCTTGTTGGTGTGCTGAAATTGCATTATGTGTTCCGCTGAATAGTTCTGGGTTTTCAATAATTCGCAGAGCTAACGGAAGATCATTTTCGGCTATACGAAGCCGAACGCCTGATGCAACTTCTGGTTGTTCGAGATTGACATTTTGTAGGACTACGTTAATGCCTTCTGCTTCAAGAAGCGATTTTATTGCGAGTGCGCGGTCGTATGTGTGAATTGCTACGGTTATCAGTCTCATGAATCAGCAGTTATTCAATTATAATATGAAGCAAATGCACTGTTTAGCGGTATTATTATACCGTCACAGCGCATTTGCAATGTCTTGTGTTAAGACCGACAAGAAGGTGGCTTGTTATTGAGCCTCCTGCTCCTTCAGGATCTCAACAGCCATGTCGTAGATTGTAGTATCGTCAAGAACTACAATGCCACCATCAGGACCTGGTTCGATATGTACGCCGATATTTTTGCCACAGTCGTAATTGCTTCCACCGAAGTAGTTACGTACGGTTTGAACTGTTGTATTGAGTTGGTCGGCTATTCTATGCATCGATCCGTCGGGTAAACTGTCTTTGAGCCGACGGAGCTCGTTGAATGTAATTGTCTTTGACATAATTGTAGCGGTTTAGGGTTAAAGTTGGTTTTTACGGGGTTAAAATTAGAACATATTTTTCAAATAAACAACTTTACGAGTCAAAAATTATTTATGTTATTAAACATAAACTTTTGATAGCTGATTTATTCTATTGATACATCTAATATTGCAGGTAAATGAAAGGAACTATATCGCTTGAGCGTGCTTGAATGACAAAGAATATAACAGCCGCTAGTACTATTCCTTGTACTACATTGGGTACACTATTGTACTTTTCTATTAACGTGGACGTCCAACGTGTAGGGATATAGTGCATGATAAGACCTGTGGTAATAGCTAATACGATTAGCTTGTAGGCTACAAAAAATTGAGAAGCCAGGTCGGCGTGAAAATTAGTGAATATTTGACTAAATATATCTAGAAGATTTTGTGGGGAATTTGCTCTAAAGATTGTAAAGCCAATTACAGTCAGCGTGAACGTTAATGAAATATTAAAAATTTTTGATGCCGTCGAATTTAATAATAATTGTGGAGTATGCCATGCACTTTTGATGGATTTATGTGCTGCGAGCAATAAACCTTGGTATGCTCCCCACAAGAGGTACATCCATCCAGCACCATGCCAGATGCCGCCAAGTAGCATTGTGATGAAATTGTTCAAATAAGTGCGAAATTTACCACGACGATTGCCTCCAAGTGGTATATATAGGTAGTCGCGAAGCCATGTTGAAAGAGATATATGCCAGCGACGCCAAAATTCCGATGGGTTTTGCGATTTAAATGGTGCGTTAAAGTTTTGTTTAAATCTGTAACCTAATAGCAACGCTAGGCCAATGGCCATATCGCTATAACCAGAAAAATCACAGTAGATTTGTACAGTGAATCCGATACAACCAACTAAGTTTTCTAAGCCGCTATATAATGTCGGATTCTCAAATATTCTATTAACGAAGTTCCCGCTTATATAGTCAGCAATTATGACTTTCTTTAATAAGCCTATCATTATTAGAAATAATCCTTCGCTTATCATTCTTCGATTAGCTATAGGATTATGTTTTATTTGCGGAAGAAAGTCTTTAGCTCTAACAACGGGTCCGGCTAGAAGTGGTGGGAAGAATGTCAGATAGAAGGTGTAATGTAATATATTGTGCTCTGCATTTATATCGCGACGGTATACATCTACTATATAGCTTATAGAACGAAATGTTATAAACGAAATGCCTGCTGGTAAGACTATATTTAGAATATCGAAGTCATATCCCCACATTTCGGCCCATGTCGTAGCGAGAAGATTGAAATACTTGAAGTAGACAAGCATTCCGAGATTAATCACGACATTAAGTATAACAATAACTTTGCGTATTAAGCTATTATTGGTCCTATCAAGCAGATTACTTAATATGTAATCTGATAGGCATATTCCAAGTAAAATATAACAACATTCAGCACTCGATTTATAATAAAAGTAGAGTGAGAATATAATTGTTGAAATTATTTTTACTTTTGGGTATTTGTGTAGCCGCTCATAAATAATAGCGAATGCCGTGAATAGCAGCAAGAATAGGCCGGTGTTAAATAGTAGTGGCGACGCAGAATCATAAGCTATCACTTTTTTGATAGCTTCGAAATCTATATTGCAGATGATTCCCGACATTATTATGAACGAATGATGTGTGTTAATGAAGTACTTCTAAGAGTGCGTCCGTGAATAGGTTGCCTTGCAAAACATACCCTGATTTTGTAAGATGAATGTGGTCAGTGTTAATGTTTTTGTCAGCAATCCATTTATGTGATGAACCCTTACCACCGGCAACTTCGTACCAGTCGTATACAGGCAAAGAATTGTCGCGAGCATAATCAATTATAACGTCACGCATACGTTTTACGTTGTCGTTAACTTTGAATTTAGGACGACGACGATTTTTGGACGTTTTTCTATGGCATTCTTGAGGCGTTACGAGCAATAGTCGTGCGTCAGGGTTTGATGTCTGTATTTCTTTAATGAAATCATCTATAGTTTGTCGGAATTCGCTGTCGGACACTTTGTTGAATGCCTCATTTGTGCCCAAGCTAATGATGATTAGGTCTGGTTCGAACATTTCGGCGACGTCGTTACCAACGTTTCCGACCATTGAGTAGCTTGCGAATGTCGCTCCATTGTTTCCTATGACGTGATAAGCAAGGCCGGTTTCACCCAATGATGCATTTATGCCATGAATGACAGTCCCTTCAGGAGCACGAAGACTTAGTTCAACGTTTGCAAGGTTGTATGGGAATAGTATCTTTATGCCTTTATATGTCGGTCGCGTTGAAAATGGTATAGGCTCAGAACTTCCAATTGCGGAAATAACTTCAAGCTTATCTCCGCTATAATAAATAGTTAGAGCGTCGAAATTCTCATTGGTTGTGATATTGAGGTTGAAATCGCTAGAATTGGGCTGAATAGCAATACCCGAGAAACCCATGGCAGTCGGCCAAGGCAATTTTAGAAGTCGAGACTGTACGAATGTGTTGGTAGATGTAACTTTGTAGTCGACCGGTTGGTTTGTTCCAGCTAGCTTAAAAGGAATAATAAGCCCACGCCCACGAAGATGGTCAAATACATCCCCTAACCTATTTCGAGTGACAGCTGTTCCCATATCTGCTTGAAGATGTGAGTCACCGATGTGAACTATATTTACAGGACAGGAGTCGGCTGCAGCAAATACATCTCGCAAATCAGACCAGTTGTTTTCATTCATTTGAATGTGATTTTTGTCTATTTTGATGTATTTGGGGTAATTTTCGCAAGCTGACGAGGCATTGCCAGCTTCAACGGTCGGATTTTCGCGAATATCACTTTGATTATCATCGGCATACGATGGCCATGCACAAAATGTGATAGCTGATGCTAATAGTGCGAGAGGAGGAATAATCTTATTCACTGATAGATATATTTAACGATTGTACAAATAATGATGCGAGTTCTCGACCACCTTTATGGTTAAGGTGGATATAATCTGAATTTACTAGGCCGCGTTTGTGCCAATCAACAACAGCGTTGTCCCCGCCCATAGCCTTTCTTGTATCCCAAAAAAGGATTCCGGTAGCTTGTGCTGCTTCACGCTGTGCGCGGACCATTGCTGGGGCGGTATTAATCGAGCCAACTTCGCTGCCTTGTTTTTGACCACGGTCACCAATTCCCATCAACATAATTGTAGATGAGGGATATGCAGCTTTTACAGAGTTGATAACTCGTTGAGTGACTAGTTGATATGATGAGTAGTCCTTTTGTTCGGATGTTAACGCGTTCATACCGAATTCAAGAATTATGAGGTCGTAATCAATATAGTTTCTCATTTCGGATATAACCTTATTGTTTAGAGTCCTATGACAGATGCCGCTGTTTCCACGAAGTGACATGTTATCAACTTGGACACCATTTTCAGTTTCAAGCCATGTGCCTAAAACGATAAGATTATTGATTCCGCTAGTGTAACTGAATTTTGTTGTAGGACGATTAATTACTATTGATTGAACTTCTTCTGAGGGTGATACATTATATACGTTTGTATAATCTTCGGATTCTTTGACCGTGATATTCCCTGAATCTGGAGCAATAAATAGTAATGTCGATTTAGTCCATTGACTCGTATTTGGTGACTTCTTATTTCCTTTGTAAGTAGTTGTTGAACCTTCTTGACCAATATAATATTGGCCGGATAAAATTCGATAGTCGTCCGAGCGCATGTCTCGAATTTCTTTTTGCGTCCAGCCATTGGCTGTGTGTATGATTGATTGTCTAAAGCCGTATACGTGCGAGTATGCAGCCATGTACCCTACTCCTTTGCCACCATATTGTTCTTGTAGGATAGCGCGAATGTCTTGCGTTAGTATATCGCCTTCTATGTATGAGTCTCCTAAGACGGCAATTCGATATGTCTTTGATTCGGCATTTATAAGCCCCTGCCGAATTTTCGCAAGACCGGATATGTCTCCTGAAAAGTCTTCAATTAGAACGACCCCGTCAGAGGTAGGTGCTTCGTAGTCATATGGTAAACTAGTCAGATTTGATTCAGTTGGTGTAGATTCAGGCTGACAACTATCGCTAGTGGCTTTTTTCTCTTCCGCTAGAACACTCTCAATTTCACTTAAAGCCGGATCTAATTCTTCGTAGGTAATATAAACTTTATCTGATTGTGTAATTATGTCGCCAATCAGATTAAAGTCTTTTAGGTAATTGTTTGTGAGGTTATTCCACGGTAAAAGCGATAATGCGATGAGTGTAATCAGCGATGTTGTTAAAACCGTTAGAAGTCCACGAGTTTTTTTATTCTTTTGTTGCATTGTCAAATGAATAGATTATATCTTTCAGGACTTTAGCTTTGGCTTCGGTTTCAGCCCATTCTTTATCCGGTTCTGATTGTGCAGTGATGCCACCGCCTGCATAAATTGTAAAGCGATTGCCTTTGAAATGTACGCAACGTAGATTTACGAAAGAAACGCTCTCTGATTTCGTATGATTCTCTACGGTGACATATCCTCCGTAGCACAAGCGATTATGTTTTTCGAATTTTGAAATTTCTGAAATTGCAGTTACTTGTGGATGGCCTGCAACTGCCGGCGTCGGAGATAGTGCATCGCATATATCGGCATGTGAAATATGCTTTTTGCTTATGCAATTAAGTCGAGTGCATAGATGCGATATATTGCCGTATTCTAGATCCGTGATTGGTGATACGTCGATTGATGCACAAAGAGGATTAAGTCTATCGATTATAAAATCGGTAACCATTTTTTGCTCTGCCAGATTTTTATCATCCCATTTGTCTGCAATTCTTTTTGTCCCAGCTAGAGCCATTGTTGAAAATGTGGATTTTTCGAGATTCGACTTTACCAGAATTTCGGGAGTTGCGCCTAGCCATGCGCCTGTTGTAGGATGATAATAGATGTGGCCAAATGAGTTAGGAAAAGCTTCGAAGAGTTTATCAGCGGCTTCTGCCCAATCTATTGAATTGCATTTATCTGAAATTACGCGAGAAATTACGGTCTTTCCGCCACGACTTTTAAGCAGCTGAATTAATTCTATGAGATTGCTTTTATATTCATCTGCATTAGTAGATGGGAAGAAGATATCGTTGTCAGAATATTTTTGAAAGTAGTCGTTATTTGTTTCGATTCGAACACTTTCAGCATATTTGCGATTCCATGTAGTGATCAAAAAACTGACCTTATCATTACTATCAGTTGATTCATAACCACGGGCAATGAAATGCACTTTGCCGCCTGGAAATCGATAGGCGGCAAATGGTATACAATTGAAGAGGCATTTATTAATGCCCTCTTTTATATTATGCGGAATTACCGACATTGTTTTAAATTGCAGTAGCAATTAATTCGAACGGCATAGCTTCATCGATTCTTACACAGACGTATTCTCCGATAGTAAGTTCTTTTGTCTTTTTTATTAAGACTTCGGGGTCAACTTCTGGTGAGTCGAACTCTGTACGACCAACGTAGTAATCCTCATTTTCACTGTCAATGACAACTTCAATAGTGTTGCCTATCTTTGACTCGTTTAGTTCTAGGGATATGGCCTCTTGTTCAGCCATTATTATGTCGAGTCGATGCTGCTTTACATCTTCAGGGATATCATCTGAGAATTCGCGTGCAGCCGCCGTGTCTTCTTCTTCGCAATATGCGAATGCTCCCATACGTTCAAAGCGTTGTTCACGGACAAATTCGACAAGTCTGTCAAATGCTTCTGGTGTCTCGCCAGGGAACCCAACCATTAGCGTTGTGCGAATGTGTATACCGGGGACTTCTTTGCGTATGCGGTCGAGTAGCTCGCGAGTTTCATTGCCGGTGATATGGCGATGCATATTTTTTAGTACTTGATCGTCAATGTGCTGCAAAGCTATATCAAGGTATTTGCATACGTTCGGATACTTGGCCATTACAGGCAGTACGTCGTAGGGGAAATCAGATGGGTATGCGTAGTGAAGACGTATGCGACGTACGCCTTCTGTTTCAGCCATACGTTCAACAAGTTCGGCAAGTGCGCTTCGCTTGTAGATATCATGGCCATAGAACGATAAATCTTGTGCTATGACATTGAATTCGCTGACGCCTTGTTCGACCAGTTTTTTTGTTTCGTTAAGAATATCTTCTATTGAACGAGATTTGTATCTGCCGGTGATAAGGGGAATTGCGCAGAATGCGCAGAATCGATTACAGCCCTCAGCGATTTTAATATATGCATGATGCGACAATGTCGTTACTTGTCTGTCATACAAATCTTTGTCGGATTGCTTTTTGTTGGTGAGCGCTTCAACTATGCCAGCCCAGTCAAATTTGCCATACCATCCGTCGACCTCAGGTATTTCTTCAGGCAATACTTTGCGGTATCGTTCGCTTAAGCAGCCCATTACGTAGACTTGATCGATTAGGCCTTCGCCTTTAAGTTGGCATGTCTCAAGTATCGTGTTGATAGACTCTTCTTTTGCATCTCCAATGAATCCGCATGTGTTAATGACGACTGCGCCATTGGTAAATCCGTTAGCATTATGAAATGCTGTTATGCCTGCTTTAGCAAACATTGACAGAAGTCGCTCAGAATCAATAAGATTCTTTGAGCAACCCATTGTTATGACATTTACTTTATCTATTGCCATGTATTATCTTTTGCCAAAAAGCGATTCAACGAATTCTTTTTTGTTGAATATCTGAAGGTCATCGATACCTTCGCCGAGCCCGATGTATTTTACAGGTATGCGCATTTGGTCGCTGATGCCGATAACAACACCTCCTTTTGCTGTGCCATCAAGCTTGGTGACAGCAAGGTCTGTGACTTGTGTTGCTTCGCTGAATTGGCGAGCTTGTTCGTATGCGTTTTGTCCGGTTGAACCGTCGAGTACTAGGAGCACTTCTTGAGGCGCGTCTGGAGTAACTTTCTGCATTACTCGTTTAATCTTCGACAACTCATCCATGAGGCCTTTCTTGTTATGTAGACGGCCTGCAGTATCTATAATTACGACGTCGATGTCGTTAGCTACTGCCGATGAGATGGTATCATAGGCTACAGCTGCAGCATCAGATCCTAGTTTTTGTTTGACTACAGGAACGTCGGCGCGAGTACCCCATTCGTCTAGTTGTTCAACAGCTGCAGCGCGGAATGTGTCTGCTGCACCCAACATTACCTTATAGCCAGCTTTCTTATACTGATGTGCAAGTTTGCCGATCGTTGTTGTTTTACCTACGCCATTTACGCCAACTACCATTATAACATATGGCTTGCCTTTACTAGTCGGAATGGTAAATTCACCATTGTTCGATGAGTCGTTATCGTTTTCCGCTAATAGCGAGGTGATTTCATCTACGAGTAGCGCGTTGAGTTCATCCATGCCTACATATTTATCATGTGCGGCACGTTCTTTTATACGATCGATAATCTTGAGTGTCGTATCAATACCAACGTCGCTTGAGATGAATATTTCTTCGAGTTCATCTAGAAAATCATCGTCAATGCTACTCCGACCAATAAAAGCGCGCTTGAGTTTGCTGAATACGCCTTCTTTGGTCTTTTCAAGACCTTTATCTAATGTTTTCTTTTTTTCCTTTGAAAATATACTAAAAAAGCCCATAGCTATAATGATATACGTTGTTTTGTCTTGCAAAATTACACAATTTTCGAGACCTTCACAATATTATATTTTAAAAACGACAGAGAAATGAATAAAAATGGTTACTTTTGTAGAAAATTTGCTTTATATGTACAAGGCTCTACTTAAAAGTGCGGATGATTTGGAAGAATTTATTATTAAGTTCGGTTTTCTGCCATATTTCAAGTGTGGTATTCCGGGCTTTTCGGTAGAGGAAATGACAGATCCTTCCCTATTGTGGGATGATAATGGACCATGGATTTGGAAGGGTGAAATAACTCGTCGTTTAAATTGTGCATATGGTAAGTTTTGCAAACGACGCGCTGCTTATATTAGTATTGATCTTCTTCCGTATTTCTTATCGTATCGTCGATATATTTATTCTAATTATAATAAAACGACATCAATTGAAACTGATCGAAAAGTTTTGCAATTGATTCGCGATAATGACTCTATTCTTTCGACTGAACTTAAGAAGCAAGCCGGTTGTGCGAAACCGAAAACTTGTCGACTGTCGCCCTTGGAAAAGTTGACCCAAGTTCCTTTTACGAATGTGAGTAATGATATGGCGAGATTCGATACGATTATAACTCGGTTGCAAATGGCAGGTTATGTAGTTATAGCCGATTTTGAATATAAATACGACAAACAAGGTAATCCCTATGGCATGGGAGTCGCTCGCTATACTACACCTGAAGCGTTGTATGGTGCTGATGTAGCTCGGATTTGTGGAAATAACCCTTGGGAAGCTTATGAAACGATTATGACGCATCTCCAAGCGTTGAAATTCCCAGGAGCTAATTTAAAACTATTTGATAAACTTATTTCTTTTTGAAACATATGACTGCTGTAAATCGCAAAGACTTTCTACCTGAGCAAATTGAGAATGACCGTCGTGTGCTTGAATTACTTGCGAGGTCTTTTCCAAATATTGGAGCGGCTAGTTCTGAGATAATTAATCTTGAAGCTATTTTAAACCTTCCTAAGGGTACGGAACACTTTGTAGCTGATATACATGGCGAGAGCGAGGCATTTAGACATATTCTCAAAAATGCATCTGGTAATATCCGTCGTAAGGTTACAGAGTTATTTGGCACGTCGTTGTCATCGGATGATATTCGACAATTGTGTTCGTTGATTTATTATCCTGAACAAAAGTTGGAATACATTCATGCTGCTTCAGATGAAAATGATAGCGATTTATACGATTTTTATACAATTACACTTCATCGACTAGTTAAAGTTGCTCGTTCTGTTTCGTCGAAGTATACTCGTTCGAAAGTCCGTAAATCTTTACCTCCTGAGTTTTCGTATATAATTGAAGAACTTCTACACGAATCTTCGTCGGACGATAATAAGCAGCCATATTTTACTCGTATTATAGAAACTATAATTTCAACTGAACGTGCCGATGCATTTATCATTGCTTTGTGTAATGTCATTCAGCGCCTTAGTATTGATAGACTTCATATACTAGGTGATGTCTATGATCGAGGTCCCGGTGCGCATATTATTATCGATACTTTAATTGATTATGGCAAGTTTGACTTCCAATGGGGTAATCACGATGCTCTGTGGATGGGGGCTGCAGCTGGAAATGAAACGTGTATAGCGTCGGTATTGCGTATATCTCTCCGCTATGCTAATATGGCTACGCTTGAAGATGGCTATGGTATTAATTTACTTCCACTAGCTACCTTTGCGCTAGAAACGTATGCAGATGATCCATGTGAAGGTTTTGAGCCCACTGTCGATGAAGATAGAACCGGTGTTCTATCTGATAAGTCGCGTATGTTAATTGCCCGTATGCATAAAGCGATTACCATTATACAATTCAAACTTGAAGCGGCTCTTATTGACCGACATCCTGAATGGAAGATGGAGTCTCGTAAACTCCTGCACAGGATTAATTTTGATGATGGGACTGTAGAAATTGATGGTTCTGTTTATTCGATGAAGGATTTGAATTTCCCCACTATTGATCCTAAAAATCCGTATGCATTATCTACTGAAGAGAAAGATTTAGTTGTCAAGCTAAGTCATTCTTTTATGGTAAGTGATAAGCTTGCTCGTCATATGCAATGTTTGCTTAGCCATGGTTCGATGTATGGTGTTTATAACTCAAACCTGCTTTTCCATGCGGCAATTCCTTTAAATTCTGATGGATCTTTCCGCGAAGTTATGGTCGCCGGGAAATTTGTCAAGGGTAAAGAACTGATGAAACGAGTTGGTTCTACGATTCGTGCTGCATTCAATAGTGATTCACCAGATGAAGTTCGACAGTATTCTCGTGATTTCTTTTGGTATTTATGGTCTGGGGCAGACTCACCTCTTTTTAATAAATCAAAAATGGCTACTTTTGAACGTCAATTTATTGAGGATAAAGCAACTCATGTTGAAGTTGAAGGCCATTTTTATGCATTACGTAATAATCCGGACGTATGTGATATGATTATGGATGAATTTGGAGCCATAGGTCCTCATCGTCACATAATAAATGGTCATGTCCCGGTTCGTCTGAATAAAGGTGAAACTCCTATAAGAGCTAATGGCCGTCTTATGGTAATAGATGGAGGTTTTGCTAAAGCATATCATTCTACTACTGGCACTGCTGGTTATACGCTAGTTTTTCATTCACGAGGCTTCCAGCTTGTTAAACATGAGCCGTTTACCTCTGCTGAAGATGCTATCACTAAGGGGCTTGATATTGTAGGTGCTATAGAAGTCATAGAACTAGCACAACGACGCATGCGAGTGCGTGACACAGATAAGGGTACTGAACTTCAGTCTCAGATTGATGAATTGACTGAGCTACTTTATGCTTTCCGTTATGGTTTTATAAAAGAACAACCAGGCTATGGCAAAATAATGTGATTTGTTATCCATTTAGGAAAATTTTGCCAGGATTATGGAATATTTGGATTGAAATAATATTTTAGAACTTTGTAACTTTGCAAACAAATCAAGATAGATGAGAATTGGCAATATAGATATAGGCGATAGCCCCGTTGTATTGGCTCCAATGGAGGATGTTACTGACGCCCCTTTTCGACAACTTTGTCGTGAAATGGGCGCTTCATTGGCTTATACCGAATTTGTTAGTGCGGATGCTTTAGTTCGTAATATCGAAGCAACTACGCGAAAACTGAAACTTGACGATGAACGTCCTACTGCTATCCAGCTATATGGTCGAGAGACTGGACCGATGGTCGACGCTGCTCTTATGGCTCAGGATGCGAAGCCAGATTTTATTGATTTAAATTTTGGTTGCCCCGTTAAAAAGGTGGCGGGTAAAGGTGCCGGAGCCGGTATGCTGCGTAATATTCCGAAAATGCTTGAAATTACAGAGGCGGTTGTCAAGGCTGTCAACCTTCCCGTTACTGTAAAAACACGCATAGGTTGGGATTTGGAAAATATTGTAATTGTTGAATTGGCTGAAAAACTGCAGGATTGCGGCATTTCAGCGATAACAGTTCATGGTCGTTCACGTTCACAGATTTATACAGGTCAAGCTGATTGGAATATCATAGCGAAAGTTAAGGCAAATCCTAGATTGACTATTCCTGTAATAGGTAACGGCGATATTTGTACAGCCGAACAAGCGAGGAATGCTTTTGAAAACTCCGGCGTAGATGGTATTATGGTTGGTCGCGCATCGATCGGAGCTCCATGGGTATTCCGTGAGATTACAAACGGCTTGGCAGGACGCCCGGAGCATCTATCGACAGAAGATAAAATGAGCATTATGCGACGACTAGTTAACGAAAGTATTGAACGCCTTGGCGAGATTAGAGGTATTTTGCATATTCGCCGACATTTAGCTGCTACGCCTTTATTCAAAGGTATTCCCGACTTTAGGCAGACTCGTATTGCTATGCTACGAGCTGATACTGCTGATGAGCTCAATTCTATTCTTGATATGATAGAAGATAAATATTTGTTTTAATCACTATAATATTTGAATTAAAATGAAAATGAAAATGAAAAAAGTATTATTTCTAGTTATATCTATTTGCTCTTCTTTCATCTGTTTTGCAGAGGAAGTTGCTGACTATAAGCTTGAAATTAATGACTTCGATAAGCTAAAGGTGACTGACGCCATTAATGTTGAGTATTATTGTTCGGAAGATTCGGCCGGATGGGCATATTTTTCTTGCACTCCTTCGGTTGCGGATAAACTTTTGTTTACGAATAATAAGTCTCAATTACATATTCAAGTTGATGTTCTTGACGAATTGGCAGAAAATCTGCCGACTATCAAAATTTACTCAAGGTCTCTGACTAAAGTTGAAAATACTGCAGATTGCAATGTGGTAATTAATAATCCTCAACCTGTTCAGAATTTTAAAGTTCGTATCGTAGGCAATGGTATGATTGTCGTTAAAAATCTCGAAACAGGGTCTTTGGATGCTGGTATCAACACTGGAAAGGGGCATATGGTTATCAGCGGAACGGCGAATCGTGTGAAACTTTCTAATGTCGGTACAGGACCTCTTGAAGCCGGAGCACTTTCTGCTACGAATGTTAAGGTTGTGTTGCTTGGAACGGGTAATATTGATTGTTGTGCGTCAGAGTCGATTAGTGTTTATGGCGCTGGTTCGGGTAAAGTATACTATGTAGGTAAGCCTGAAAAGGTCGTTAATCGTTCTCTTGGTGTCAAGGCAATTAATCTAGACGAGCAAAATCAATAAATTCATGCATACTGAGCAGGAACAGTCACTAAAGTCTCGGACAGCACATACATTAAAATGGAACGTAATTGATAGATTGTCAGCTCAATTACTTTATGCTGTTACAGGCGTTATTTTAGCAAATCTTTTATCGCAGGAAGATTTTGGGCTAGTTGGAGCTGTTCTTGTTTTTCAAGCTTTTGCATCGTTGCTAGTTGACAGTGGTTTTTCTTCTGCATTGATTCAGCGAAAAGAACCAACTAGGGCTGATTATTCAACTATTCTTTGGTTTAACCTATTAGTTGCAGTCCTTATATATGGCATTCTTTACATATGTGCACCACTGATAGCCGATTGTTTTCAAGGCGATAAACGCATTATTTCGCTTTCGCGAGTAATGTTTCTTACTTTTATATTAAATGCCTTATCTATTGTTCAAGTCAATCGATTGACTAAGAAAATGGATATGAAGATGGTTGCCGTCTCTAATTGCTTTGGATTAGTTGCTGGCGCCGTCGTTGGCATATGGCTGGCGTTTGCAGGGTATGGAGCTTGGGCAATTGTTTGGCAAAGTATTGCGAATTCAGCTATAAAATCGCTCATTCTTTGGGTAACTCAGCGGTGGATTCCCTTACCTGTTTTCTCGTTTAGTATTCTTAAGAGCTACTTTACCATTGGCTCTCGGATGATGCTAACTTCATTTCTCAACACCATATTTCTTAACGTATATTCCTTTCTTGTGGGAAATCGTGTGGGTATGGTTTCACTTGGTTACTATACACAAAGTGATAAGTGGAGTAAGATGGGTATTATGTCGGTTTATCAAGTATTGACCTCGTCATTCCTCCCTGCTTTATCAGCTGTGCAAGACGATTCTGAACGCTTTAATCGTGTTAGCACTAAAATGAATCGTTTTACATCCTACATTATTTTTCCTGCAGTATTTTTTTTAGTTGCTTTAGCTGAGCCATTGTTTCACGTGTTGTTCGGAACTAAGTGGGACCCTTCAATTATTCTTTTTCAGATTTTGCTTATTCGGGGCATCTTTACAGTTTTTATTGGCTATTATAACAATGTTCTTTTGGCCCTAGGACATGCGCGAACAATTATGTGGATGGAAGTTCTACGCGATAGTGTAGCTATTCTAGCTCTTATTGTTACGATTCCTTTTATGTCGATAACGCTTCCTGGCGATCCTGTTTACGGTTTACGTTTAATGCTCTATGGCCAACTGATTTCATCTTTGATTACTTGCGCAGTGACATTAATCATGGTCTCTCGATTGACTTCAAGACCCGTTTTTAGCTATGTAGTTGATATGCTACCTTACGCTTTATTAAGCTTCTTGATTTGTCTTGTGATGTTTTGGATGGATGGTTTTATCGATAACTCTTTTTTATCCTGCATTGTATTATCTTCTGTGTCTGTTTTTTTGTATTTAAGCATAAACTATTTTGCAAAGTCAACTATTCAAAGAGACGTTTTGGGATTTATCAAAAATAAAAAAGTGACCGACATTGAGTAAATTAAATGTCGGTCACTTTATAATTATTTATTGAGCTTATTTGATAAGACCTCGATTGCGAAGTAATGGCTGAACAGATGGTTCTTGTCCACGGAAACGTATAAATAGTTTCATTGGATCTTCTGAGCCACCAGCTTCAAGGATATTCTTTTTAAATGATGCAGCTGTTTCTGCATCAAATACCCCTTTTTCTTTGAAGAGTTGGAATGCATCGGTATCGAGCACTTCAGCCCACAGATATGTGTAATAGCCCGATGCGTAGCCATCGCTTCCGAAAACATGCTTGAAGTATGTCGGACGATATCGGTATGTCAACTGCTTGGGCATTCCTAACTTTTCGGTTACTTGCTTTTCAAAGGCTGCTACGTCGACTGGTCCGTTAGGCATCAGTTCGCCAAATTCTAGGTCGAGAAGAGCAGCTCCGCAAAGTTCGGTTGCCATGAAACCTTGGTTGTGTGTTGAAGCTTCGGCTAGTCGCTTTATAAGCTCATTTGGTATAACCTCACCGGTTTTATAGTGATGAGCATATTCGCGTAGCAGTTCGGGTTCTAATGCCCAATGTTCGGTTATTTGTGATGGTAGTTCTACAAAGTCACGGTCGACGTTAGTTCCGGCTTGGCTCTTATAGCGAGCACGTGTCAGCATTCCATGTAAGCCATGGCCAAATTCATGGAATGTGGTTGCAACTTCGTCAAGTGAAAGGAGTGCAGGCATATCACCAGCGGGGCGAGTAAAGTTACCAACATTGAAGATTATGGGGCGCGATTGCGTGCCATTGTCTTCAACCCATGAGCCCTTGAATTCGCTCATCCATGCTCCTTGACGTTTTGATGCACGAGTGAAGTAGTCGGTCATGAATACAGCAATGTGTTCATTGGTTTTTACGTCAGTCACGTCGTATACCACAACTTCATCGTAGTATTTAGGTGCATCGTTGAGTTCTGTGAATTTAACACCATAAAGACGTTCGGCGAGAGTAAATATACCTTTGCGAACCTGCTCTAGCGAGAAATATGCTCGAACTTCATTTTCATCAATATTATACTTGGCAAGGCGAAGTTTTTCGGCATAGTAATAATAGTCCCACGGTTCAATGGTAATGTTCTCACCATGCTCGTTTGCGTATTGTTGCATTTCTTCAACTTCGCTATTAACGCGAGCGACAGCCGGTCCCCAAATTTGCATAAGTAGATTTCGAGCATTTTCTACGGTCTTGGCCATGACATTGTCTGTCATGTACGAGCCGAAGTCTTTAAATCCGAGAAGGACCGCCTTTTTTGCACGGGCATTTAGAATGTCGCTTATGATTGGATAATTGTTATACTTTCCGTTTTGAGCGAGTGTAGTATAGCCTTGATACATCTGGCGACGAAGTTCACGGTCTGATGCATATTGCAGCACGGGAAGACGACTTGGCGCGTGTAGCGTGAAAACCCACTTACCTTGACCTAGATTACGGGCGGCTGCTTCTTCGGCTGCTACAGCTATTACGTTGGCGGGAAGGCCGGCAAGACGGTTTTCGTCTTCTATAACAATTTGAAATTCGTTAGTTGCTGCAAGTAGGTTTTTGTTGTATTTTAGGTATAGCGATGTAAGCTCTGTGTTTATAGCCATCAGTTCTTCCTTTTGTGCCGAATTCAGCAAAGCACCGCTACGTACGAAATCTTTATAGTAGTCTTCGATAAGTCTTTTCTGGTCAATGTCAAGACCAAGATTTTCTCGATTATTGTAAAGGTAATTTATGCGTTTAAAGAGCGCATCATTCATTGAAACAGCGTCGGAATGCTGTGAGTATAGCGGATATAATTCTTCAGCTATTGCAATCATCTCATCTGATGAATTTGACTCTTCAAGCGCAGAGAATACGTGTATTACCTTTTCGAGAGTACGTCCTGCTTTTTCAAGTGCTAGGATAGTGTTCTCGAAAGTCGGAGTCTCTGAAAGGAAGCAGATGTTGTTGATTTCTGCGTTGTGTTGTTCTATACCTGCGCGTAGTGCTGGCAGATAGTCATCGTACTTGATTTGATCGAACGGCGGAATCTCGTATACCGTCGTATACTCCTGTAGGAAGGGATTTACGCGTTCCATAGTCTCCTGAGCTGAACTTGGAATAGCTGTTAACATTGATGCAGCTATTGCTAGATTAGTTATTTTTAGATTCATGGTTATATGGATAGTTATTAATAATTATTACTATTCTTTTAAGAGAATCGGTACGTCACCATCTCGATGCCAATCAGAAGTGCTAGTAGCATTGGCTCTCAAAATGCGAATTGTGCCAGAATGAAATGTTGTAGAGTGCGTTTCACGCTCAAAGGGTTTCACTATGACTGAAGTGCCACGTACTTCAATGAGAGATAATCCATAAGTTACGCCTCGGTGAATCACCTTATGCGATACGACAAACTTATTGTACGCTTCTATTTGTGGTATCTCCATTTGATTGGCGCGGAATAATGCGACGTTGGATTGGGCGTCGGTTTGCAAGAGGTTCATATCTACGTCGACGAAGTAATCCTACACTATCTATAATAGCTGGACGTTTTCCATTTGTTTCAATTTCAAGCCAACCGGATATGTGTGTGGCTCGACGTGTCGAATCTGTAAAAATTGTTATATCCTGTCGGCCTACTTTATTAACTTGTATGGTCGACTGAATCATTTCAACGGCTCCATCGTCGTATTCGGCTGTAATTGTCCACTGAGCCGATTCTGGAGCAATGCTAAAACGTGCATGCCATGTATAGACATCGCCATCTGCCCAGTTTCGATCCGGCTCGAGATCGAATGTTAAATAATTTGTCGCTGACTTATCATTAAAACGATATGAGCGTGGGTGATCCCAAACATCAACCGAGTCACCCGCGACCGATAAAGCGGCTTGTGTAGCTGCGCTACCTGCTTTTTGCAGTCGCTCATCTAGAATTTCAATGGAGCGATCTGTCACTTCTTGGTATTTGCCAATGTTATGACCATACCATACTAGCGATGTGTCGAATTGCGCTTGTGTTACGTTGTGACGTTTGAATACAGCTCGCTTTAACGCTTGTCGCGATAGCGGTGTTCGGTAGTCAGTGCTATTAACGCTGATTACTGCGTCAGCTACCCGTATGTCAGCCATTAGCAGTGCCATTTCCTCGGGCTGTATTACTTCATCCGGGACACGGTTACATGCCATGAAAACTGAGGCAAGTGCTAGCAATGAAATTGGCAATTTGCGCATATTACTTACTACTCTTTTCAGTTTCGTTTTGTTTTAACTCTCCCTTTTCTCCAAAAGGTAAGTGCTTGGAATAGAAGAATATTAGCAATAATATTCCTATTGTAATTGCCGAATCTGCTAGGTTGAATACTGGATCAAAGAATGAACAATGAGATCCGCCTAAAAAGGGAATCCACGATGGCCATGTAAATTCAAATAGTGGGAAATATAGCATGTCGACAACTAGTCCGTGAAATATTGTCGAGTAGCCTTCGCCCCATGGCACAAACTGCGCAACTGCTAAAGGTTCAGGATTGGTGAAGATTTCTCCATAAATTACGCAGTCGATTATATTTCCAAATGCGCCAGCAGTTATTAGAACAAGAGTTATTAGGTATCCTAGCTTAACTTGCGATTTTTTTACAAGTTTGCATATATACCATGTGAGCAAGCCAACTACGACTATGCGGAATAGTGAAAGGAATAGTTTGCTACCTAATTCCATTCCGAATGCCATGCCGTTGTTTTGTACAAACCTTAGCTCGAAAAACGGTAGTATCTCAACGCTCTCGCCTAGGAAAAAGTTTGTTTTAACCCATATCTTTAGAAGTTGATCTAAGATGATGACGGCCAGTGCGACCAAGATGGCAATTAGTCCGTAATGTCGGTTCGTTCTTGTTGTCATTTCTTTAAATTCTATTCCGACCCTAGAAAATCTAGAGCCGGAATAGGTAATTTTTGTTGTATTTTGATGTTTGCGCTTAAATGATGAAGAACGCAAGTATCAATAAATTATTTATTCTTTTGTAGCATCTCTTTACCTTCCACGCTAAGAGTCGCATGTGGTACGATGCGGAGACGCTCTTTGGGAATGAGCTTTCCTGTGGCGCGGCACACACCATAGGTTTTGTTCTCAATTCGCACAAGGGCAGCGCGCAGATGGTTGATGAATACCCGTTGGCGTTCACATAGTCGAGCAGCTTCTTCGCGACCTAGTGTAGCGGCTCCTTCTTCAAGTACTTTAAAGGTCGGAGATGTGTCGTTAGTGTCGTTGCCGCCTGAATTAGTGAGTATCTGACGATGATGCTCGTATTCGTATAGCGCCTTGTCGAGTTTCTCGTTGATTAATTGGCGAAACTCTTCAAGTTCTTCATCTGAATAACGCAATCTTTCAGCCATATCTATTAAATTTGAGCGATTTTAACTTTGATAATTTGGCCGTCGATATCAAGTTCTTCTGCGGTTTCATCAGCCGTGATAGTGTTGTTGACATCGATTGTGTCAGCAAGTACTTGAGATGATATATATTCTGTATAGTCAGCAAGTACGTCAGCAAGTCCTTCTGCCGGTGCGAATACTAGCGAGATTCTGTCTGTAATATCGAAATTACGTTCTTTTCGAATATTTTGAACACGGTTAACGATTTCGCGAGCGATACCTTCTCTACGTAGATTATCTGTAACTGTGATGTCAAGTGCTACAGTGAGACTACCATCGTTAGCAACTAACCATCCGGGTATATCTTCCGAAATAATTTCAACATCAGTAGATTCGATGCGCACCGAAGTTCCTTCAAGATTCAGTTCGATGAAACTTTCGCTTTCAAGTTCAGCAATCTGTGCTTGAGACAGTGAACCGAGCGCCTGGGCGGCGGCTTTCATCTGCTTTCCTAATTTTTTGCCAAGTATCTTGAAGTCAGGCTTTACGCGTTTTACTAGAACACCATCGCCATTATGTACTAATTTCAAGTTCTTTACATTAATTTCTGTTAGAACTAATGACGAAATTGATTCAAGTACGGCCTTCATATTTTCATCGGCGACTGGAACCATAATGGTCGACAGCGGTTGGCGCACTTTGATGTTAACCTTACGGCGGAGCGAGAGGACCATTGAAGTGAGCTTTTGAGCTATTTCCATTCTTTGTTCAAGTGCAGCATCAATAAGTCCCTTGTCTGCTTTTGGGAAGTAGTCAAGGTGAACTGATTGGGCTACATCAGGTTTGCCATCAGTATATGTTAGGTCGCGGTATAGTCTGTCTGCATAGAACGGAGCTGCCGGGGCTATTAATTTTGAGAGGGTCAACAGACAGGTGTACAATGTCTGGTAAGCTGCCAACTTGTCTTCAGTCAACCCACCACCCCAGAAGCGCTTACGATTGAGGCGAACATACCAATTTGATAAGTTATAAAGTACAAAATCATTGATAGCTCGTGCTGCTTTTGTAGGTTCGTAGTCATCGAATGCTTCATCAACAGTGATGACTAGTGTGTTCAAAAGCGATATGATCCAGCGGTCGATTTCAGGACGTTTCTCAACTGGTATTTCAGGTTCTTTGCCTGTAAAACCATCGACATTGGCGTATAAAGCAAAGAATGAATATGTGTTATATAATGTTGAGAACAGCTTGCGACCGACTTCAGTCACGCCGGCAGGGTCGTACTTTAGGTCATCCCACGGCGATGAGTTTGCTATCATGTACCAGCGCAATGGGTCTGAACCGTACTGACTTATGGCTTCGAAGGGATTTACTGCATTACCAAGTCGCTTCGACATCTTATTGCCATTTTTGTCAAGCACTAGGCCATTTGATACCACGGCTTTGTATGCTACACTGTCGAATATCATACCGGCAATAGCGTGAAGTGTAAAGAACCAACCGCGTGTTTGGTCTACACCTTCGGCTATGAAGTCAGCAGGATAAACTTCACGTTTTTCTAATGCTTCTTTATTTTCGAACGGGTAGTGAATTTGAGCGTAGGGCATCGAACCGCTATCGAACCACACGTCAATTAGATCAAGTTCACGCTTCATAGGTTTGCCTGAAGGTGAGACAAGAACTATGTCATCAACATAGGGACGATGGAGGTCGATTTTCTCATAATTATCTTTTGAATAGTCGCCTGGGATGAAGCCTTTGTCGTGTAACGGGTTAGAGGTCATCAGTCCAGCCGACACTGACTTCTCAATTTCATTGTAGAGCATCTCAACGGATTCCACAATCATTTCTTCTGATGCATCTTCAGTGCGCCAGATAGGTAGCGGAGTGCCCCAGTAGCGTGAACGTGAAAGGTTCCAGTCCTGAAGATTCTCTAGCCATTTGCCAAAGCGGCCACTACCAGTCGAGGCCGGCTTCCACTTGATTGTTTCGTTGAGTTGCATCATACGTTCGCGTGCGGCAGTAGTTTTGATGAACCATGAATCAAGCGGATAGTAAATTACCGGTTTGTCGGTGCGCCAGCAGTGTGGATAGCTGTGTGTATGCTTTTCCGAGTTGAAAAGTTTACCCTGTTCCTTAAGCATTAAGCATATTTCGACATCAAGAGTCATGTCTGCTTCAGACTTTTCTGAGTCATATGCATTCTTTACGAATTTGCCTTGCCAAGGTTTATATGCCTCTACATCAACGTGCTTGTTGACGAATTCGGTGTCGAGGTCCTCGAGCATGTAAAAGCGTCCACGAAGGTCGACCATTGGGCAAATTTTGCCAGCGCGGTTGATGAGTTCCAGAGGTGCGATTCCGTTCTGGTTTGACACGCGAAGGTCATCAGCACCGAATGTGCCGGCTATGTGAACGATACCTGTGCCATCTTCGGTCGATACATAATCACCTGGAATTACACGGAATGCATCGCCATTAGGCGTCATCCATGGAATTAATTGTTTATAGGCCATGCCTACAAGGTCAGAACCTTTGTATCGGCCTACGACTTCCCAAGGTATGAGTTTATCGCCGGGTTTGTAATCGTTGAGTGAGATTTCTTTCGCTTTTGTATTGAAGACGGATTCAAGAAGTTCTTCAGCAACGATTACAGTTTCAGGATTGCCGTTATACTTATTATAGGTGCGCACTGCGCAATAGACGAAGTTTGGACCTACGCAAAGTGCAGTATTGCTAGGTAATGTCCATGGTGTAGTGGTCCATGCTATAAAGTACGGAGTGCCCCACCCTGTCATTTCAGGTTTCGGTTCGCAGATTTCGAATTGGGCTATACAGGTAGTATCCTTTACGTCGCGGTAGCAGCCGGGTTGATTAAGCTCATGCGAGCTAAGGCCTGTGCCAGCAGCAGGTGAATAGGGCTGAATTGTATAACCTTTATAGAGGTATCCTTTATTATAGAGTTGTGATAGAAGCCACCAAACAGATTCGATATATCTGTTGTCGTAGGTGATGTAAGGCGATTGCATATCGACCCAATAACCCATTGATTTGGTCAGAGTCTCCCATTCGCGTGTATATTTCATCACTTCGCGACGGCATGCATCGTTATAATCGTCAACAGATATCTTTTTACCGATGTCTTCTTTTGTAATGCCTAGCGACTTTTCAACACCAAGTTCAACGGGCAGGCCGTGAGTATCCCAGCCGGCTTTGCGTTTTACGTGGAATCCCTTCATCGTTTTATAGCGACAGAAGATGTCTTTAATCGTTCGAGCCATTACGTGGTGTATGCCAGGCATACCGTTGGCCGATGGGGGGCCTTCAAAGAAGACAAATGACGGGCAACCTTCGCGCGTCGATATGCTCTTTTCGAACAGGTTTTCGTCTGTCCAGGTTTTCAGCATATCATTGTTGATTTCAGGCAGCGATAAGCTGTTGTATTCTGTGAATTTCTTCATAGGATGAAGTAATTAGTATATCTGAATTAAATTATTTTGTCTCTAACAATCAAATATCTTAATAAGATAATAATTTAAGAAATATAATCTTGCTGAAAAACATCAAGGGAGTGTGTCAGCCACAAGCTGTCACACTCCCTTGTCAGACGTAGTGCGCTGAGAAAAAGCGTCAGTTGCTTATTCGGCTGCTTCGGTTGTTTCTTCAGCAGCAGGAGCCTCAGCGGCTGCGGCAGCTGCTTCAGCTTCAGCCTTAGCTGCAGCGAGCTCTGCTTTTTTCTTAGCGACTGCCTCGGCCTTAGCTTTATTCTTAGCTTCTTCAGCTTCGAAACGCTCTTTAGCCGCAGTTTGCTTGCGGTCGGCCATGTCGGCTTTCAGTGAGTCGATCTTTGCTTGCTTCTTCTGTTTCCATGCGTTGAAACGACGTTCTGCTTCTGCTTCGTCAAAAGCACCTTTCTTAACGCCGCCCTGGAGGTGCTTCATGAGAAGTACACCTTCGTTTGACAGAATCATGCGTACAGTGTCGGTGGGTTGAGCACCAACGTTAACCCAATACAAGGCCCGCTCGAAGTTAAGAGTAATTGTAGCAGGATTAGTGTTCGGATTATAGGAACCTATCCTTTCAATGAATCTACCATCTCGTGGTGCCCTGCTATCGGCGATAACAATAGGATAAAACGCGTAGTTCTTACGACCGTGGCGTTGTAATCTGATTTTTGTTGCCATTAATTGTTGTTAATTAATAATTTATTGGTCTTGCATTGTTTTGCGATGCAAAGGTAATACTTTTTTTTCGTTATTCCAAATGTTTAGGAGAGTTGATTTGAAAAAAACTCTCTTTTTTATTGAGTAAAAAAGAAGCAACTATAAAATACAAATCCCCGCTCTAGTGAATAGAACGGGGATATTGTCTAATAATTATCCTTATTCGGGCTGGATGGCGTCGTTAGGACAAACTGCAGCGCACGAACCGCATTCGATGCAGGTATCGGGATCAATTTTGTAGATTTCACCTTCAGAGATTGCTTCTACAGGGCATTCGGGCTGGCAAGTGCCACAAGCCACGCATGAATCAGAGATTACGTAAGCCATTGTAATAAAAGTTTTTAGGTAATTAATACGTATTAAAATGAGTTTTACTCTGCAAATTTAATCAATTTTTCGAATTTCTGAGACACTTTGTGAATAATTTCACGCGTTCTCGATTAAAAATTTCTCTGCGTCGAGTGCTGCTCGGCAGCCGGAACCGGCTGCAACTATTGCTTGGCGATAGATGGGATCGGCAACGTCGCCTGCAGCAAATACACCTGGCACACTAGTCGCTGTTGTAGGGGCATTCACTTTAATATAACCATTATCGTCAAGTTCTAATTGGCCTTCGAAGATATTGGTACTTGGTTTGTGACCGATTGCGAGGAAGAATCCATCAATATTGATTTCAAATGTTCGTTCCTTCTCAGTACCTACAAATTCTACAACTCTTGCTTTCTCAAGAGCGTCCTCCCCAATTAAGGCAACAGTATTTGTATTGAAAAGTATCTCAATTTTCGGATTATTCATCACTCGTTCTTGCATCACTTTTGATGCACGTAGGTGGTCTTTGCGTACGATTAAGTATACTTTGGCCGCTAATGATGCTAGGTACATAGCTTCTTCGCACGCGGTGTCACCTCCGCCAACTACGGCAACGGTGCGTTTGCGGTAAAAGAAACCATCGCACGTGGCACATGCAGATACGCCCATGCCGCGTAATCGTTCTTCGTCAGCTAATCCAAGATAGCGAGCCGTCGCCCCTGTTGATATAATTAAGGTGTCAGCTTCAAAGGAGTCGCCGGAATCGAGCATGCCTTTAAATGGACGTTCATTCAAATTAATTTTTGTTACGAGGCCAGAACGAATATCTGCGTTAAAGCGTAAAGCTTGAGCGCGCAAGTCTTCCATAAGTTTTGGTCCGGTAACACCTTCTGGATAACCTGGAAAATTTTCAACTTCGGTTGTCGTCAGCAACTGACCACCTGGAGCCGGTCCTTCGATTACGATAGGTTTTAGGCCTGCACGTGAAGCATAGATAGCTGCGGTGAACCCAGCAGGACCGGAACCAATGATGAGGCATTTTGTTTTGAAATCTGACATGATTATGTTTGTAGGTTAGATGAGTTATCGTAAGTCTATTGTTTCTAATGAAGGATATTTCGTCTTGTCATAAGTAAATGCAGTCGCTGCTTGGCGTTTGCCACGGACGATAGATGAAATTACTGCAGACATTGTACGACCATTGCTCAGTGTCACGTTTAATTTTGTAGGTAGATATGTTTTCGAATCGATTGTAATTACAGCTTTTCTAATGGTCGAATTACTGTCTTTAGAAGTCATCTCAATATTATTACCTGTACCAGCTAGTCGTCGCGCATTATACTTCTTAGAGTAGAAATTAAGGATTGCAAAAGGATTGCATTCCATTAGTTCATCTGCGGTGGGGTCTGTGATACTTAATTCTTGATTTGATTTGATATATGTCCACTGTGTGACGCCGTTATACCAGACTGCCACATCCTTACTCTCAAGCTTAAATTTCTCGTGCGAAATTAACATTTCAAAGTCGCTTGATTGGTTGCCAGTTTTAAGAGTGAATTTAATCTCAAATGATTCAGCATTGTTAACCGCATTTGCACAACGGGAGAGAATCTGCGTTGCATTCTCAGCAGCGTTTGCGTTAAATGTGCTAAGAAAAAAAAATAGAAGTACTATATTATATAATGTGAAGTGCTTCATGTTTTGATAACAATGTGCGGTGAATATTGTTTAGAGTGAATTAAGAAGAGTTTCTAAGGCATCGGGGGTAATTAGAACGGCGCGAGGTCTTTGTCCATCGGCTGGGCCGACGATGCCAGCAGCTTCTAGTTGGTCCATTATTTTGCCTGCTTTATTGTAGCCTATTGCGAAGCGTCTCTGTAGTAGTGAGACTGATGCTGTAGGATTTTGAACTATAAATCTTGCACAATCGTCAAATAGTTCGTCGCGTTTAGAAAGGTCAACACTGCCGGGAGCGATGTTGTTTTTGTCACTTTCTGGTTCAGGCAGTAAGTAGGCATCCGGATAAGCAGTCTGTCGGCTGATGAATTCGACTAAGTTTTCAACTTCCGGTGTGTCGATGAACGCACATTGTACACGTTCCATCATGGAATTATGACTGAAAAGCATATCACCCATACCAATTAGTTGGTTCGCTCCAACGCAGTCGAGAATGGTGCGAGAGTCAATGCTTGAAGACGTGCGGAATGCTAAACGTGCCGGGAAGTTCGCTTTTATAATACCGGTGATGACATCTGTCGAGGGACGCTGAGTTGCAATAATCATGTGCATACCTACTGCGCGAGCTTTTTGTGCAATTCGTGCAATGTGTAGTGAAATGTCTTTACCTGCTACCATGATTAGGTCTGCGAATTCGTCGACTATAATGACGATGTAAGGCATGAATTTGTGACCTTTTTCCGGATTGAGAATTCGACGGCAGAATTTCTCATTATACTCCTTTAGGTTGCGAACGCCAGCTTTGCGTAATAAGTCGTAGCGGTTATCCATTTCGACGCAAAGAGCACTCAAAGTCTGAAGAGCCTTGGATGGTTCTGTGATAATAGCGTCTTCCTCGTCTGGGAGTTTAGCAAGGTAATGGTTTTCGATACGAGCGTACAAGCTGAACTCGACCATTTTGGGGTCAATAAGTACAAATTTTAGTTCGCCGGGGTGCTTTTTGTATAGCAAAGACGCGATTATGCAATTTAAACCAACTGATTTTCCTTGACCGGTAGCGCCGGCAACAAGTAAGTGAGGCATCTTTGCTAAATCAGCTATAAATACATCGTTGCTGATTGTCGCCCCTAAAGCCATAGGGAGCTCCATGTGGCAGTCTCGATATTTCTGCGAATTGATGATATCACGCATAGACACAATCTGTGGATTGCGATTAGGCACTTCGATACCCACCGTGCTTTTACCTCTAATCGGAGCTATAATGCGAATGCCGAGTGCCTCGAGGCTGCGTGCTATATCTTCTTCAAGTCGCTTAATCTGTGCGATTCGTACACCTTCTGCCGGAATGATTTCATATAAGGTAACAGTTGGACCAACAGTTGCTTCAACTCGCGCAATCTGAATACCATAGCTCATCAGAGTGTCGATAATCATATTTTTGTTATCTTCCTGCTCCTGAGGATTGTATTCGGTCGTTATGGGGCGGTCGATGAGTAGGTCAACATCGGGGAATCGATAATGGCTCAGTTCGTCTCGAATACTATATGGCGATTCCGGTAATTTTGATGATAAATCGTCGTTAGACTCATCATGATTTTCACCTAAAACCGTAGTATTGATGATAAATTGAGGCTGCTGCTCACCCGTTGATTTTACATCTGTTAGATTCAAATTGGGCGTCTCATCGTCAATAGTGAATCCAATATTTGAATCTATTTTTTGTTCAGAGCTTATTTCCGGCGCAAGAGACATCGGTTTCGGCTTTGACGCATCACTACGCGTGGTTGCCTGTGCTGTGTCTTTGGTCTGAGTATCAGGTATATCTGCAACTATTGGTTTAGAGTCTTGGGGCGCATTGTCTGCGTCGGTCATTGCTGCACGAGCTTTGATTACCCCATTACTAAAATTCTTGATAACTGATTTAATCTGTGTGAGGTACATTACTATTAGCAAAGCGAATAGCGTTGCAGATGTGATATATGCAATAACATCGTCGCCATACATAAATAGCCATTGATTTATGTATCTGCCGTGATTACCTCCCCAATTAATTGCTGAATCGATATTATACGTTATCAAGCCCAGAATTATAGAAATTGAAATACCGGTAAATAAGCATCTGAAAGTAAATGCCCAAAATTTCAATTTTAGTATACCGAAGAGCAAGAGTGACATACATCCTAGGTATATTACTAAAATAAATGAGCCTATACCAAGTCCATCAACAAGTAGAAGATGTGCTAAAGTAGCACCAATTGCCCCACCCGAGTTTTTTACTTGTTGTCCTGATTCAACAAGTTCTTTAATAGTTTGCTCTTCAACTATGCTTTGATCTGAAATTCCGGTTTTGAGGTAGCTTATTGTTACTAGCAGTGTTACGAAGCATAAGGCAGCAAGAATTACACCTAGAGACATTCGAGTCCTTGGAGCTATAAAGAACTCAACAATAGGATTAATTTGCTTACGGCAACCAATTGATTGAGCCGGCCTCTCTTTGCGTTGTGTTTGTTGAGGTTTGCGAGCTGCTCTTTTGGTTGTCGTTTGTTCTATATTCGCTTTGGGCGTTTCTATATCTAATGGATTAGGGCTCATTACTAGTGTGTTAGGAGAGGTGAGTTACTAATTAAAGTGCTGCCATTTCGGCTATTACAGCCTTAGGATCTTCCGCTGAAAAAATAGCACTTCCAGCTACCAATGCATCAGCCCCGGCAGCAGCGAGAGCAGGCGCGTTCTGAGGTGTCACGCCGCCATCGACTTCAATCAAAGCGCTTGACTCACTTAAGGTTATCATTTCTTTGAGTCGACGAACTTTACCAAGAACATTTTCTATAAATTTTTGACCGCCAAAGCCGGGGTTGACTGACATGAGAAGTACCATGTCAACGTCGCAGATTATATCTTCGAGCATCACAATTGGGGTCGATGGATTCAAGGTAACTGCCGCTTTCATGCCAGCGCTCTTGATTGCGTTGATCGTTCTATTGAGGTGTGTGCACGCTTCTTGATGTACGTTCATGATGGCGGCTCCACAATCGCGCACAGCACCAATATAGTTTTGTGGGTTCTCAATCATCAAATGGACATCAAGAGGTTTGTCTGTCAGTCGAGAAACGGCTTTAATGACAGGAAAACCAAACGAAATGTTAGGAACAAATACTCCATCCATTACGTCGCAATGGAGCCACTGAGCTTGAGATTCGTTACACATTTGGATATCTCGCTCGAGATTACCGAAATTAGCACTGAGTAGTGAAGGTGATATAATCATAACTTATGAGTTCTTATTTTTTGCGTGGTGAAAGTAATCGGAAAGTGATAAATCCAACACAAATAATTCCGATGCAGAGGCCAATTATTGATAAATAACTATTATATTCTTCAACTTTTGCATATAAATCATCAAGGGTTACCATTTTCGACAACCACCACCCTAGTGTAGCTAATATTGTATTCCAAACCATTGCACCAAGTCCGGTGAAAATAGCAAATATCAAGATATTCATGCGAGCGAGGCCTGCAGGGATAGAAATTAATTGGCGTACAGCAGGAATTAGTCGTCCAAGAAATGTCGATATTGCGCCATGTTTATCGAAATATTGTTCTGCCTGTTCTACTTTTGAGGGATTTATTAAACAAGCATGTCCGAAACGCGATTCTGCAAATTTGTAAACTAGCGGACGTCCAATCCAAAGTGATAAATAGTAGTTGATAAATGCGCCAACAATAGCTCCGGCCGTAGCTACCATAATGATAGCAAATAGATTCATATCACCTTTCGTGCATGCAAGGTAGGCTGCCGGAGGAACTACTACCTCAGAAGGAAATGGGATAAAAGAACTTTCAATCACCATAAATACAAACACAAAAAGATAGCTTGCATTTTCTACAAACCATTGAAAGAAAGTGGCGGCGTCAAATAGCGCAAGGGGTAACGTTAGTTCAATCATTTTTTTAGTCGTGAATTAATATGCAAATTTAGTAAAAAAATCCCTACTTTCTACCATACTTTATTTTAGTTACCAATAATTCTTCTTTTGATTAGTTTAATTTGTTTACTTTGCGCTAATCTAGATAAGGTCTATAGTTGCAACTATGTGGCTGGATAAGATGTCGAGTGTGCTCGGTAATATGTGGGAAATATTATTTTTTTTAAATGCGACAAATCATCACAGTGTTACTTGCTGTTCTAAGTGTTCTTTTTTGCTTTGCACAAACTGAGGTTGAAGATAGTTTGGAAATTGAATTACTACATGAAGTTATTGTCGAGCCCCTTGCGTGATTCATAAATCAGATATGGATTCAATCTTCTTCGATTGTCCGGTTCATTCGGAGTTTGTGCCTTTTCATTACTTACTGCTATAACCGCGTATTTGTTATTTGGACGTTACGACCAGGGCTAAATATTAGGCGTATATTGAAAAAACGAACAGCACATGCTGTTAAACATGCGCTACTCGTTTATTTCTATTTCTTATAATTTACAGTGGGACCGACAAAAGCGAGGAGCTCAAAAACTTTTTGAAGTCGAAGTTAAAGCTGATCGCTCGAAAGCCGGAGGTCGTTAATCTAACAGTTTAGATTATGCCACGAAGGCTGTTGATGTCTTGGATATTATGACGTGTCATGTAATCGGCAATACCGTCGATTACTTTGACTGTCGTCTGTGGGTCAACAAAGTTGGCAGTACCAATCTGGACTGCGGTTGCACCGGCCATGATAAATTGTAGTGCATCATCTGAATTCATGATGCCGCCCAGTCCGACAACCGGAATTGACACGCGCTTGGCTACTTGCCAAACCATTCGAACTGCAATTGGACGAACTGCCGGTCCTGACAGGCCACCAGTAATAGTTGAAAGGCTGGGACGTTGACGTTCAACGTCGATATTCATAGCAAGCAGAGTGTTAATCAGCGAAACACTATCAGCTCCGGCGCCTTCAACTGCAGCTGCAATTGATGCGATATCTGTGACGTTGGGCGATAATTTCACCATGAGATGTCGTGGCCATGCCTTTCTAATAGCTTCAGTGACTTCGGCTGCGCCTTTTTCTGTCGTGCCGAAAGCCATACCGCCGGCTTTAACGTTCGGACAAGAAATATTTACCTCGATAGCGTTGATCTTATCCAAAGCGGCGAGACGTTCGGCCGTCGCTACATAGTCGTCGATATTCGCACCTGACACGTTGACAAGTATCTGCGTGTCCAGATCAGCGATTGTCGGATAAATATGTTCAATAAAGTAGTCGACACCTTTGTTTTGAAGTCCGACTGCATTAATCATTCCCGATGGGGTTTCGACCATGCGAGGCGAATCGTTGCCCTGACGAGGATTAAGCGTTGTACCTTTTACAATGAAGCCACCAAGTCGCTCCAAGTCTATAAAGGGTGCATACTCCTTACCATATCCAAAAGTACCTGAAGCTGTTAGTACAGGGTTCTTAAGTTTAAGCCCTTTTCCGAGGTCTACTCCGAGATTCAGTTCCATAATAATTTGTCTGTTTTAAATACCGGTCCGTCGGTACAAACACAAAGATTTCCTTCTATTGTTTTTTCTACGCAGCACAAGCAAGCGCCTATACCGCAGCCCATCATGTTTTCGAGTGAAACATAGCAATCAATATTGCGTTGTTTCGCTATATTGGCTACAGCTTTCATCATAGGCGTAGGACCGCAAGTGTAAATAACATCATAATCGCTCGCGAAAGCAGGATTTTGAGTTACAAGGCCGTGGTGCTCCACACTTCCATCATCGGTTGAGATGTATAGTTTCACGCCTTTAAAAAACAAAGAGCTTACTCCTTCAACATCAATATGTGAACGACCACCGATAATAACGCTAACGTCTGCCCCCGCTTCGTAAAGAGCTCTCGAAAGCATAACCATTGGAGCAACGCCTACTCCGCCTCCGACAAGCAAAGTTTTTTTACCTTCTAGACCCGAAACGTCAAATCCGTTTCCCAGAGGAAGCATTATGTCAAGTTCTTCGCCTATTGAAAGATCGGTCATGAATGACGAGGCTTTACCAACTGGTTTTACAAGCAGAACAAGTCGAGTATCCGGTATGATATCGCAGATGGAAATCGGGCGACGAAGTAGAACACCGGGAGCGTCGACTTTTACTTCGACAAATTGTCCGGGTGTGATAGCAGGCAGTGCCGAGCCATCAGACGTTACTAATGTCAGCAGACAATTACCGCCAACATAATCTTTCTTCTCTATCGTAAAACGTTGTAAGCGCTTATTATCCATTAGTATATATTTAATGTGTATTTTTATTCATGAAATTTCTGGCCAATTCAAGTGTAGCTGGTTTTCCAACGTCAAACCATGATTTATTAGGTGGCATTTGGAATCCACCTATATCAAGGTTGTTACACTTATTTATGTAGAAATCTGTGATTGAGAAGGGTTCTCCTGATGGTGCGTAATCTGTAAGTTGATTAAAAACCTTAGGAGATATGACGTGAACTCCACCGAATGCTAGTCGTTCGCAGCATTCTGCAGCATTCAACTGTTGAGGACGAATTTCTCCGCTTCGCAAATCTGTCCAACCGCGCAGACGTTCGTCTTTAAATAGGAAATATCTTGCAGTTTCGCGTGGCTGTACTAGTAAAGTAATATCACAATTGTGCTGATTGTGGTAGGTTATAATATCACTAAGATCAAAATCTGTGACTATGTCTGCATTATGAATTATTACAGATTCGTCACCGATAAGGGGCAATGCCTTGCGTAAGCCACCACCTGTATCAAGCAAACGCGATGTTTCATCACTGATGTCAATTCGTACTTGAGAATAAGACGTCTTTAGGTAATCAATGACTTGTGAGGCAAAGTGGTGTACATTGACAATTATGTGATTAATGCCGTTAGAAACCATTTTGTCGATAACATGTCCGATTACGGGTTTGCCACCAACTTCTACTAGAGCCTTGGGATGAAAGTCAGTCCATGGCTTCAAACGGCTGCCGATTCCGGCCGCAAAAATCATCCCTTTCATGACTTATATTTATTTGCGGTTGAAATGTTGTTCAATGTCTTGTTCGCGGTGAATAAGCTCAACCTTGACATTGTATTTCTTATTCAAATGTTCGGCCATGTGCTGGGCGGAATATACCGAACGGTGCTGTCCACCAGTACATCCGAATGATACCATCAAGTTGGTAAATCCACGTTCAATATATCGCTCAACAGTAGCGTCAACCAGCGAGTAACAATGCTTAAGGAATGTCAAAATTTCTCCATCCTCTTCTAGGAACTCAATCACTTGTCTATCTAATCCTGTGAAGGGTTTGTATCTTTCATATTTGCCAGGGTTGTTTACTGCTCGGCAATCAAATACAAAGCCACCACCATTGCCTGTCGGGTCGTTAGGAATACCTTTTTTATATGCAAAGCTCATGACGCGGACCGTCAGTAGTCGCTTTTGGTCGTCAGATGTGAATTGTTTAAGATTCACTAAATGCATAAGCATATTGTTCAAATATGGGTATTCGTCGAATGGCTGGTCTTCGATGAGTAAGCGCAGGTTAGCAATTGCGAAGGGCACACTTTGCATAAAGTGTGGTTTTTTCTCAAAATACCCACGGAATCCGTACGCACCTAACACTTGTAGTACTCTAAACAGCACAAAGTGTCGGAGAACTCGCACAAATTCATCAGCTTCGATAGGCTTATATTTTTGTACTGAATCGATGTATTCAGCAATCATTTCTTTGCGGAAATTATCGGTGAAGTTGGCTTTTGCTTGCCATAGGAAAGATGCTACGTCGTAATAACATGGGCCGCGGCGTCCGCCTTGGAAGTCAATAAACCAAGGCTCGCCGTCTTTAATCATGACGTTGCGAGATTGGAAATCTCTGTACATAAATGATTCATCGTCAGCCGAAGCCATCAGGACATCTGCTAATCGATTAAAATCATCTTCAAGTTTATCTTCATCGAATTCTAGACCTGTAGCTTTTAAAAAGCAATATTTGAAGTAATTCAGGTCCCACATTATCGACCTACGGTCGAAGCTGGTTGATGGATAGCATTTATTGAAGTTTAAACCTTTAGCTCCTTTGAATTGGAAATCAGGCAATAAACGGATGGTTTTGATAAGTAGCTCACGTTCCTCGGGTGAGAACACGCGAGTTAGTCTTCCTTTTTCAATTGCATTGAATAGTAAAGTGTCGCCAAGATCTTCTTGAAGATATGACATACGGTCTTCGGCTACAGCTAATACTTGTGGTACGGGAAGGCCTGCTTTTGAGAAGTGCTCGTCAAATGACAAGAATGCTTCATTCTCAAGCGGATTTGTACCAATGACGCCAATTAGCGACTTGTCGTTGCCTTTTAGTCGGAAATAACGTCGATTGCTACCCGACGATGGTAGTTCGTCAACTGATACAGGCTCTTTGCCAATGAACTGTTTATATAAATTTATCAAAACATTTGAATCCATTTCTGTCATTTGTTTCGCTTCGATTAATTGCCGAGTTCTGACAAGAATTTAATGCGTACAAGACGTATTTCCTCTTCAGTATAGTCGGGGCAGAGTTCTTGATATGCGTCTTCCAGAGATCCGCTTTCAGCTTCGCGGAAATAATCGAAAATTTCTTCTTGTTCATCTTCATCTAGTACATCGTCGATGAAGTATGTCAGATTTATTTTGTTGCCCGAGTTTACGATTGATTCAATCTCGTCGAGCAGTTGGTCAAAGTCCAAACCATTGCTAGTAGCGATTTCGTGTAAATCGATTTTACGGTCAACAGCTTTTATAATAGAAATCTTACGTTTGCTTTTGTTTGCAACTGAGCGTACACGCAAGTCTTCAGGACGTTCAATTTCGTTTTCATCAACGTATGCTTTGATGATTTTCAGAAATTCTTCTCCATAGCGTTTCGCCTTGCCCTCACCTACCCCGGGAATATTTTGAAGTTCTTCCTGTGAAATAGGATATGTAGTGGCCATGGCTTCTAGAGATGGATCCTGAAAAATTACATAAGGAGGTAGATTTAAACCCGAAGCAATTTTTTTGCGAAGTGCATTTAAGATTGCGAATAGTTCCATGTCGGCAGCGCATACTTGACCACCTTTCATGGGTGCTACATCATCATCGTCGTCGTTGAATTCGGTATCTTCAACGATTTTGAACGATACGGGCTTTTTAATATATTCCTTACCTTTCTCTGTGAGATGTAGGGTTCCATAGTTTTCGATATCGCGGTTGAGATAACCGGCGAGTACCGCTTGACGGAGCACAGCGTTTAATAAACGTTTCTCTGTCCCTTGTAAGCATCCAAATACATCTAGTTCGTCGTGATGATAAGAACGAACGTCGTTATTGTTTTTACCCAGGACAATATCGATAATATATTCTGCTTTGAATTTTTCTTTTAGTGCGACGATAGTCTCTAACGTCGCTAAGAGTTCTTCCTTTGCTTCCACTTTCTTTTTTAGATTTAGACAGTTGTCGCAATTGCCACAGTTATCGGCTGTGAAATCTTCGCCGAAATAATGTAGCAATGTGCGTCGACGACATACGGAAGATTCGGCATAAGCAGCTGTTTCAGCTAGAAGTTGTCGGCCTATTTCTTGCTCAGCTAATGGTTTGCCCTGCATGAATTTTTCCATTTTTTGCAGGTCTCGGTAAGCGTAGAAAGTTAAGCAGATACCTTCGCCACCATCGCGTCCAGCTCGGCCTGTCTCTTGGTAGTACCCTTCGAGCGACTTAGGCATATCATAGTGTATAACATATCGCACATCGGGCTTGTCAATGCCCATGCCAAACGCAATAGTTGCAACAATAACATCTACTTTCTCAAGCAGAAAAGCATCTTGATTCAAAGAGCGAGTAGCAGCATCCATACCTGCATGATAAGCTAAAGCACGGATATTATTTACGGTTAGTAACTCTGCTAACTCCTCTACTTTCTTACGGCTAAGGCAATAAATAATACCAGACTTGCCTTCGTGTTGTTTTACAAAGCGTATAATATCGTGGTCAGTGTTCTTCGTTTTTGGACGAACTTCGTAGTAAAGGTTCGGACGGTTAAACGAAGATTTGAACACAGCTGCGCCTTGTTGCATGCCCAAATTCTTTTGTATGTCGTGTTGTACCTTTTGGGTGGCCGTTGCTGTTAAAGCTATAACCGGCCTTTGTCCTATTTCATTAATGATTGGTCTTATTCGGCGATATTCGGGCCTGAAGTCATGCCCCCATTCCGATATACAATGAGCCTCATCAATTGCGTAGAACGAAATTGTGATGTTTTTTAAAAATTCTATATTTTCTTCTTTAGTAAGCGACTCAGGTGCTACGTACAATAATTTTGTACGCCCCGACGTGACGTCTTCTTTGACTTTGTCGATTTGAGCCTTTGTCAATGATGAATTGAGGAAGTGTGCTATCGAATCATTCTCACTGAAATTACGCATTGCGTCGACCTGATTCTTCATCAGGGCAATTAAAGGAGATACAACGATAGCGGTACCGTTCATCAACAACGCCGGTAGTTGATAGCAGAGAGACTTGCCACCGCCTGTAGGCATTAGCACGAATGTGTCTACTCCTGCCATTAAGCTGCGGATTATTGCCTCTTGGTTGCCTTTGAAGGTCCCAAATCCGAAGTGGTGGCGAAGGGCATCTGTTAAAGTTTGAGTCGTCTCCATTTCAATTCATCAAGGATTTGTTGGTCTCTAGCGATTAACTCGAGTTTGTTAAATATCTTACTTTTACTAGGTAATTTTGGTAGAGAATAACGGTGTCAACCGTCGTGGTGATTTTTTCGTTTATGCCTCAACCGATGCAGCATCAAAGTGAGCCGCTTCGAATTTTTCTTTTGCGTAGTCGGATGTGACTTCAAATGTTTTAATCTTTTTTGAGGGAACTTCGTACATGGCATCAACCATAATGGCTTCAACAATAGATCGAAGACCTCGTGCGCCCAACTTGTATTCGATAGCTTTGTCAACTACAAATTCAAGTACCTCCGGCGCAAATTTAAGTTCTACGCCATCCATCGCAAAAAGTTTTTCGTATTGCCGAGTGATCGCGTTCTTAGGCTCTGTAAGCACTTTTAAGAGAGCTTCTCGGTCGAGCGGTTCTAGGTGTGTTAGAATTGGAAGTCGACCGATTATTTCAGGAATTAGGCCGTAAGAACGAAGGTCTTGTGGCGCAACGTAACGAAGATAATCTTGCTTGTCTTTAAGTTTTGTACGTGCATTATCAGTAGCGTAGCCTACAACGTGACTATTCATTCTTTGGGCAATTTTGCTTTCAATACCTTCGAATGCACCACCACACACAAAGAGGATATCCTTTGTGTCAACTGGTATCATCTTTTGCTCAGGATGCTTTCGTCCACCTTGAGGGGGGACATTTACAATTGAACCTTCAAGTAGCTTTAGCAAGCCTTGTTGAACACCTTCACCAGAAACGTCGCGCGTGATGGAAGGATTATCGCCTTTACGAGCAATTTTGTCAATTTCATCGATAAAAACGATTCCTCGCTGAGCTTTTTCCACATCGTAATCTGCTGCTTGGAGCAGGCGTGTTAGCAAGCTTTCGATATCTTCACCTACATATCCGGCTTGTGTAAGGACGGTTGCATCAACAATTGTAAAAGGTACGTCAAGTAGACGAGCAATAGTTCGCGCAAGTAGTGTCTTGCCGGTGCCAGTTGGGCCTACAATGATGATATTGCTTTTTTCAATATCGACATCATTGTCTTCCTTATTTTGAAGGAGTCGTTTATAATGATTGTAAACTGCAACTGACAGGTATTTCTTTGCTTGTTCCTGACCGATTACGTATAAATCAAGAAATTCCTTAATTTCATGAGGTTTCGGTACGGAATTTTTCATTTTCCGTTGGAAGTCTTTATTTG
The DNA here is from genome assembly GCA_964456545.1 of uncultured Bacteroides sp. Lineage (GTDB taxonomy): Bacteria > Bacteroidota > Bacteroidia > Bacteroidales > Muribaculaceae > CAG-873. The sequence goes on along the minus strand of CAYWAM010000001.1, from coordinate 12,774 downwards.
AATCGGTCTTCTGCTGTGGAAATTCTTGGCGAATAAGATCGTGTATTTGCTCTACACAGTCTGTGCAGATGTATGGTCCTTCTTCAGTAGCAGGCACAAGCATGCGCATCAACGAAGGGTCGCCTGGACGACCACACCATTGACAGCATACATCCATTGATGTTTTACGCTTAGCCATTATTGTCTATCAGCTCTTAGATTTGATTAATACATTGTCAATCATACCATACGCTTTTGCCTCTTCAGAGGTCATCCAGTAGTCGCGGTCGCTGTCTTGAGCTACTTTGTCGTATGATTGGCCGGAGTGGTCTGCAATGATTGTATATAGTTCTTTCTTGAGCTTTTGGATTTCACGCGCCGTAATTTCGATGTCGGAAGCTTGACCTTGTGCCCCGCCCATAGGCTGGTGTATCATTACTCGAGAATGTTTTAGAGCGAAGCGCTTGCCCTTTTGTCCGGAAACGAGTAGAACTGCGGCCATTGACGCAGCCATACCTGTGCAGATCGTTGCAACGTCGCTAGTTATATATTGCATTGTATCGTATATGCCAAGTCCGGCATAAACTGAACCACCGGGAGAATTTATATATATAGAAACGTCTTTTCCCGGCTCAGCAGAGTCAAGATATAGGAGTTGGGCCTGAATTACGTTTGCAGTATAATCATTAACTTCTGTTCCTAAGAAGATGATGCGGTCCATCATTAAGCGAGAGAAGACGTCCATCTGCGCTACGTTGAGTTGACGTTCTTCAATAATCGTCGGGTTGATGTAGCTTGATGTGATTGCAGCATTCGATACAGCAGATGTATACTGGTCGAGAGCTAGACCATTCATACCAAGTCCCTTGACGGCAAAATTTCTAAAATCGTTATTTTGCATAAAGTTTATGGATTGTAATTTTCAAATTCTTTTCAAAGTTAATAAAAAAATCTGAATTGCCTGCAAATGCTATACTCTTTTTTATATTAATCGATTTTTGTAATATTATGAGCTTTTATGTATTTAATTTGATATTTATACAAAGACAGACCGTGTCATTTGGTGTGACACGGTCTGCCTTTGTATTATCGCTTATTTCGCTTATGTATTATTCTGCGCCAGCGAGTTTCTTAAATTCATCGAGAGAAACGGTCTTTTCCTCAACGGTGATTGCATTGCGAAGAGCGTTAAAGGTTTTAGCTTCTTCAACTTGTGCTGCAATCTGTTGGCGGATTTTGCGGTCGCCAAGGATGCGCTTAGCCATATCAGCAATTGTCTCGTCATCCATGTTGTACATACCGTACTGTTGGAGCTGCTGACGAGCAATCATATTGGCTTGAGCTTCCAGGTCAGCTTCTTCTACCTTAACTTCAAGTTTGTCGGTCACGATGCCACTGAGAAGTTCCCATTTGATGCCGGGAAGTGACTTCTCGTAATCTTCGTCGGTGATTGCCTCTTTAGAGTTGAGTGTCATCCAACGCATGAGGAGTTCTTTGTCGATTACGAGTGCATCGCCATAGGTTTCCATTAAGAAATTGTGAAGATCGCGATTCGACATATTCAGGCTATTGGGGAATAGTTGAGCCTGAATCATCTTCTTAACGTTTTCGAAGTATTCTTCTTCGTTGTGCACTTTGTCTTTGCCAAATACATCGTCAAAGAAGTCTTGGTTAAGCTCGGCAAGTTTCACAACGATGATTTCTGCGATAGAGAATTCAAAGTCTGCAGTAACTTCAGCGGCTTTTTCCTTGTCGATATTGAGCATAGAAGCAAGTTCTACTGCGCTACCTTCGCAAGCTTTGGCAGGGTTGAAAACGACCTTGTCGTTAACTGCCTTATCAATAAATTTGTCAGCCTCTTCCTTGTTCTTAAACATGAAAGGTGCAATAATGCCAGAGTTAACCTGGATGGCATCTTCTTCAGTTTTTACTGTACCATCGGCGTTAAGCTCCATAATTGAGCCTTTGATGATTGCTTTAGCGTCAACCTTTTCGCCGGGAACCTGTGAGCCGAAGCGTTCACGAAGTGCGTTGTCTTGTTCTGACACCATCTCATCAGAAACTTCAATGAGATAGAAAGGTGTTTTCACTTCTTTGTCGAGTTTGAGGTCAACTTCGGGCCAAAGAGCTACGTCGTAGCTAAAAGTATAGTCGTCTTGCTTAAGATCGATTTCAGTAGATGCTGCGGGCAGCGGTTGACCAATAACTTTGATATTATTTTTTTCGATATGGTCAAATACTGTATCAATAACAACACGATTGATAGCTTCGCTCTTTACTTCACGGCCAAAGCGCTTGCGCAGTTCGGGCAGGGCGATGTGGCCTTTGCGGAAGCCAGGAATAGTGTGAGTTTTACCGATTTCTTTAAGTTTGCTGTCGACGGTCTGGGCATAGTCGTCTTTTACAAGCGACACGGTGATGACGCCGCGGCCCTCACCCGTCTTTTCAAATTTAATGTCCATTTTGTATTTCTACTTTATATTTGATGTTTTCTTATTTATTTCAAAATCGTCTGCAAAGTTAATGATTTTATTCTAATTTTTGCCACTTTATGTAGATAATTCTTTTAGTGTGCGATATCTCAATTAGTGAAATTTTTCCGTATTTCTTTAAAAAGTTTGCTACATAATGATTTTTTTGTAACTTTGTGACGTTGATGGTAGCCGACAAAGAGAAGAAGAGTCTTTGTCTTTTCGGCGAAAGGGAATCCGGTGAGAATCCGGAACAGTACCCGCTGCTGTAAGTTCAATATAAAACCTCCGACAATAGCCATTGAACCTTAAGGTTTGAGAAGGTGTCGGATAAAAGGTTCGAACAAGTCAGAAGACCTGCCATTACTTTTTTATACACCTGACCTTCTGCCTGCGGGATTATGGGCCAATAGATGAGTCTTCAGATTCTTATTTTCGACAAACATAAGTCGTTTTGTAGGATAACATATCGCATTCTCATGTGATATGTCTTTTTGTATTCGTCATTGTCAACTTCAATCCCGTGTGGCTAGTATGGCTAAGCATTATGAATGAGACAATTACAATCTAATGAATATAAAGCGACATATTCTCCCAATTTTGGGTGTTTTTATTTGCGGTGATTTTTCATTTGCTAATGAGAGCGTTGTAGATGCTGATACTTCTTTTAACTATCTGAAAGAAGTAGTCGTTACTACACGTCGTAAATCTGTAAATGTTATTCCAGTGCAAGTGCTTCAAGGAGAAGAACTTTATAGATTGAATAGCAATTCTGTAGCGGATGCTCTTAGGTACTTTTCAGGTGTTCAAGTCAAAGATTATGGTGGCGTCGGTGGTATCAAAACGGTAAATATTCGCTCAATGGGCACGAATCATACCGGTGTCGTTTACGATGGCATAGAACTAGGGAATGCTCAAAACGGGCAAATTGACCTCGGACAGTTTTCACTTGATAATATCGACGCTATTTCACTTTTTAATGGAAATAAGAGTGAAATCTTGCAACCTGCTAAAGATTTTGGTTCCGCAGGCACTGTTTATATTCAAACTCGTATCCCGAAATTTTCGGATGGAGAGACGTATCATGCGCGTGCGAAAGTGCGCACGGGTTCGTTTGATTTAATTAATCCTTCAGCTCTTATCGAACTGCGTTTGAGTCAGAATGTAAGTGCTTCGTTCAGTGCTGAATGGCTTAATTCTAGCGGTAAATATAAATTCCGCTACAAGCGAGTCAATCCTGCTGGAGAATTAGCTTACGATACAACAGCTACACGTGAAAATGGAGATATTAATGCTACTCGTCTTGAATTTAATATTAATGGTGCCCTACACTACGGTTCTTGGACTTTTAAAGGTTACAATTACAATTCGGAGCGAGGCGTACCAGGTGCGATAGTCAATAATGTATGGCGGCGCGGCGAGCGAATTTGGGATACGAATTCTTTCGTACAAGGTAGATTTGAGCAGTATTTCGGTCGTTTTTCGACTCTAAACAGTGTCAAATATTCACATTATCGCACTCATTATGTAAATAACGACGATAAACAAGTGAAAATCGACAATCTTTATCGTCAAAAAGAGTTTTATATCTCTACTGCGAACGAATATCTGCTTACATCATTTTGGCTAATTTCAGCAAGTTATGACTTGCTTTGGAATTCCCTTGACGCTGACGTGTATGGTTTTGCACGGCCGGAGCGCATATCACATTTCGCATCCGCTGCTACGGCAATAAACCTTCCGCGATTTAAGGCCCAAGCAAGTATTCTTGGCACGTTTATTTACGACACCCTTGACGGACAGCAGGCGCCTGACGATAAAAGCTGCTTCACACCTGCATTGTTCGTTTCAGGTCAACCGCTTGGCTTCAAAGATTTCACTTTGCGCGCTTTCTATAAACGCTCGTTCAGAATGCCAACTTTCAATGACCTTTACTATGCTGATATGGGCAATTCACAACTATCGCCCGAACGAGTAACGCAATACAATATTGGCGCAGTTTATGACCATAGCGGCCACGATTTCCTCACTAATATCCGAATCGGCGTAGATGCTTATTATAATAAGGTGAAAGATAAAATTGTGGCCTACCCTAAGGGTCAGCAGTTTCGTTGGACAATGCTAAATCTTGGCGTTGTGGATATCAAAGGCATAGATATCAGCGCATTGGCCACGTTTAACCCAACGACCAATTTATACCTCACAGCTCGTGCCCAATACACATATCAACGTGCAATTGATGTTACTAATCCGACCGATAATTACTATCGCGACCAGATTCCATACATACCGCGCCATTCAGGTTCGGCTGTGGTTAATATTTCATGGCGTGATTGGGCTCTACACTATTCGTGGATTTATGTGGGCGAAAGATATAATCAGCAAGAAAACATACGATACAACTACACGCAACCATGGTACACGTCGGATGTGTCGCTCAGTAAAGACTTTCGCTTTGGCGCCACCACTTTTCGTGCGCTTATAGAAATCAATAATTTGCTTAGTCAGGACTATGATGTAATTCTTAACTATCCAATGCCTAAGCGTAACTATCGATTAACACTCTCTGTCGAAATTTAACAATGAAAGTAGTAAAACAATTTTTCATATTTTTTCTGTCACTCCAGTTGGCGCTAACCGGCTGTCGCGATGACGAGCTGGTAGTGCCGACGGAGTATGATATTATCCCAGAGAAGGCGGCGCCCGGTACAGCCATCCGCGGGCTTTATCTTGTAAACGAAGGAAACATGGGCAGTAATAAATGCTCGATTGATTACCTCGATTACTTCACCGGGTTATATGCTCGCAATATATATGCAGAGCGCAATCCAGATGTTGTTAAAGAACTTGGCGACGTTGGTAATGATATTGCAATTTATGGCAGTAAACTCTATGTAGTGGTCAATTGCTCGCACAAAGTCGAAGTGTTAGATGCGCGCAGCGGCAGACGTATCGGCCAAGTCGACATTCCGAATTGTCGCTATATACGTTTTCATCGAGGCAATGCCTATGTGAGCAGCTATGTGGGACCGGTTTTGATTGATCCGGATGCTCCAAAAGGTGCGGTCTATCGAGTAGACACCACCGCTCTAAATGTTACCGGAAAAGTGAGTGTAGGTTATCAACCTGAAGAGATGGAGATTATTGATGATTATATGTATGTCGCAAATTCGGGCGGTTATCGTGCTCCGAACTATGATAATACGGTGTCTGTTATTCAGATGATTGATTTTAAGCAAATTGAACAAATTGAGGTCGGTATTAATTTGCATCGTATAAAGAAGGATAAATACAAGAAACTATGGGTTACTTCGCGCGGAGATTACGAATCGCGTCCCTCGCGCTTGTATGTACTCGATAAAAAGCCCGGATACAACCGCATGGTCGTGACTGATACTATTCCTATAGCTTGCTCAAATATGGCCATTCATGGCGACTCGCTCTTTTATTATGCGACTGAGTGGAACAATTATACAGCCTCAAACACTATTTCGTATGGAATTATAAATGTCAAAACTAAAGATGTGGCATCATCAAATTTTATCACAGATGGTACCGAACAAGAGATAACCGTTCCATATGGCATCGCGATTCATCCCGAGACAGGTGATATATTTGTGACGGATGCAAAGAACTACGTTTCTTCCGGGACTTTATATTGCTTTGATAAGAATGGTCGCAAGAAGTGGAGCGTTCGCACCGGCGATATTCCGGCTCACATAGTTTTCCTCCCTACCCGACTATGAAATCAGTAAGCTCGTTTTTGTCTCTGATGAGTGTCGCACTTGCCGTTGTAGGTTGTGATACATCTACACCTATGGTTAATCTTGGTATTGATGACACATATTATGTATATCGAATGCAAAAATTATCATTATCCCCGGCCTTAACCGGCAAGGAATATTCTTGGCAAGTTTTCGATGCGAACGGAAATGTTATTGACAGCTCCAATTTGCGCGAGTACATTTTCTTGTCTCATCGCGAAGGGGTATATAGTATTGTTTTCGATATTATCGATGACGAAACGCCCTACCATTTCGAATTTTCGGTTAATGTCCTTCACGAGGAAGTTGAATACTCTCCATACATAAGCAGCGTTTATGAATATTGCCCGGCTCCCGGTCAATTCATCAACGAAATGCCTAAATATGAAGCCGGCGACACGTATGATGATATATTGAAGAAAGTCGAAGATGCGATATCCGGAACTAACGATGTAATGATTAGCCTTGGCGGATATGGAGGGTATGTAACTTTCGGTTTTGACCATACAGTGGTAAACGTGCCGGGCGAAAATGATTTTCGCATTTGGGGTAACGCTTTCTATGAACTTACCGACTCTGTAAAGAAAGGTGGCTCGTCGGAACCGGGTATTGTTATGGTTTCGTATGATACGAATTGCAACGGCATTCCTGACGACACATGGTATGAGTTGGCCGGTAGTGAGTATTATAAGCCTTTGACCATTCACAATTACGAAATAACGTATAATCGCCCTGACCCTAATCGTAAACCGATTGAGGACGAAGACGGATACCTTTGCGACCTCGAATATATCCCATGGTGCGATAATTTCAGAGGCAAGGGCTACATTGCTAAAAACATTTTTCACAGTCAGGACTATTGGCCAATGTGGATTGATGACGACGTAATGTCATTTAGCGGTACGAGGTTAGCTGATAATGGCTTCGATAAGAGCGGCACTGGACAATACTATGTTCTATATGCTTACGATTGGGGCTATGTAGATAATCACCCAAACGATTTCGCAGATAAGAATTCGTTTGATATTAGTTGGGCTGTAGATAGTGATGGTAAACCTGTTTATCTTCCTGGGATTGACTTTGTCAGAGTTTATACAGGCCTTAATCAATATTGCGGGTGGATTGGTGAAACTTCCACAGAAATCTCTCGAGCACAGGACCTACATATCGAGCTACCTTCGTATAATATTCCTACTCCGTAACAACGAAAAAAACTATACAATTAACTAGACTTTAAACAATGAAAAAAGCATTACTTGCAATTGCTATTGGATTAGCGGCTTGGCAACCGATCCAAGCGGCCGAGTGGGTCGACTGGACTAAAATCCAACATTGGGCCGGCGATCCCGAGGGGGAGAATAAAACCGCTCTGGTCATTGATTTCAATGACGGTGAAGATCAACCGGCCCTCGTCTGGGGCTACCGCTGGAATGGTATAGCCACCGGCGAAGACCTCCTCCGCGCCGTTGCTTCTCAAAGTAGCGCTTTAACTGCGCTTGTTCAGTACACCGGCACAATGGGTTCAACGATTAACGGTTTGGGTATAAGTCCCAAACGCGAACACCTTGATCATCTTGTATATGATTTGGAAGGTGCTTCAAGTAATACAAGTTGGAATTATGACCAAGTCGTTTGCGAACCCGGCGAAACTGTTGCGGACGTCGCTCAGAAGGCTATTGAAGACGCCATGCAATATGGTGTCATCGAACATCCGTTCAACGCATTCGTCTACGATTCGCCATGTTACGATTACGACTATTGGCAACTTGCCGAAGACTTCACCGCACCGGAAAATTTTCACTGGCACGCCGGTTGGTATAGCGGTTATTGGAGCTACTATAATGGCAGCAATGACCTCGATAAAATTGGCTATTCCGGTTTAGGAATGTCAAGCGCCCAACTCAATGATGGTGATGTTCATGCTTGGCTTTTTGCCGTATTCTCCGCCGGCATGCCCTCACTAAGCGATGATCTTGACTACGCTTTGACAGATTTCGGCGAGAGCATGCATGAAGCTGAAGTGCGTACTCAACCTGTTGACCAAAACGATATCAAATTCTGGGTTGGCGAAGGCGAAAAATCTGCATCTATTGTATTCCAGTTCAATGACGGGAAAGGCCCTGAAAACTTGGTTTATGGTTATAAGTGGACAGGTGGCTGGGACCCCACCCTCGAAGAAATGCTGAAGAGTATAGCAGCAGTCGATACGCGTATGGCTCTGACTTTCAATGGCGATATCATTACTATTACGTACGATGTCGACCAGAATGGCACGATTAATGATAAAGACCATAATAGCGTAGACAACACTTGGAATATTTACGTTAAACGAACTATCGACGATAAATATACAAAACTTGCAAAAGACCGCACCATTATACCTAACGCAGTCTGCATCGTTTCGCATCAAGAAGCTGATACCTCTTCGGTTGAACTTCCATATTTACTTTTCCGTCCGGCTCTCGATAGTAACGACGTGATTACGTTGCCTTTGACTATGGAATATAATCTTGCTGACACAAAATTAGGTATTCCATTCTTCTATCAGTTGCCCGAAGGAGCAAAAGTAAACAGTGTCTATGTATCGTGGGAGCAAGATGATAATATCAATGGTATAATTAAGTCAATTTCAAACACTAATTTCTTCGGTAATGTTTCCTTTAAGGACTTTACACCTACTGTCGGAAATGTTTATGCCAAGATTTATGTAACGCGTTCAGACTCTAAGGGATATGAGAAATCACAGCCTTGCACCCTCGACGTAAAGGCTCCTGTGATACCTGTTACATCTGTCAGCTTCGAAAATAATTCGTACGAAGTCGGTCTGAATAAGAGTATCTCTAATAAGATTACTTACGAACCGGCGAATGCTACATATACAGAGTTTGTATATTCTTCAAGCAACACTAAAGCAGCGTCAGTGAATTCGTCGACCGGTAATGTCACTACAACCACAACGGCAGGTGAAGCTACCATTACGGCTACTTATGTTGCTAATAGCGACGTCACGGCTACATTTACCGTATCGTCGTCACTTGTGCAGCCCGTTACGGATATCGTACTCGAGGGTGCTGACGAAAGTGGCGTAATTACCATTACTCCCAAGGAAATCTTCCTGATTGCACCTACAGTCGTGCCTGCTGATGCTGATATTAAGGATCTCAATATTAGCATTTCAGAAAACGGCACCTCTGCAGAAGACTATATCGCCACAATCTATCGCGTGAATATGTGGGATGAAAATAATGAACGTTATCGCCCGTATGAATTATCCGGTCATCGTGTAGGCACTTGCTATGTCAGTGTTGAATCGACAGATGGTAGTAATGTTTCGAAAGTATTTACCGTAAATGTTGTAGACCGTGACCGTGAGCCTGAGATTGATTATACTGAGGGTACATTCATGCTTAATGAAGAATGGTTTGGCCATACTAATGGTGGCTTGAACTATTTCACACCCGACTACGAAGTAGTTTATCAAGCTTACGAGCGCGAAAATCCGGGGCAATCGTTCGGTGCAACTTCACAATTCGGCACTATCTATGGTGGAAAGCTTATTGTTTGCTCAAAGCAAGCTGTTGATGGTGGCGACCCACTCCCCGGCGGTGGTCGTCTTGTAGTAGCTGATGCAAAGACTCTCAAACGTCTGGGCTCTATTGACGATTTGATGTTCGGTGATGAAACCAAGAGCAATGATGGCCGCGCTTGTTGCGGTGCCGGCGCAGGTAAGATATATGTTGGTACAAACAAGAGCATTTATATTGTTGACCTCGATAAGATTGAAATCATTGGAATGGTTGAAACCAATGATAGCGAAGGCGCGACTACAAACCTTTACAATGCTCAAATTGGCGATATGATTCTTGCCGGTGAGCATGTATTTGCTCTGCAGCAGTCGCTCGGTATGCTTATCATCGATGTAAATACTGATAAAGTTATCAAAACTATCGAAGATGCTAACATTCAGGGTGTAACCCAGACCGGCGACGGTACCGTCTGGTACGCAACAATTGTAGATGGTCGTAGCAATTTTGTCGCACTCGACCTCAAGACTCTTGAAGAAATCGACCGAGTTGTCGTTCCTGAAAATATAGGCAATGTGACTTGTGCGTGGGGCGCTTGGCGCACAACCCAGTTTACAGCAGCCAAGAAGGCAAACAAACTCTACTTCTCGCCCGGTTCGTCAGTGTCAAATGGCGGCGGTGGCCAATCGTTTGAATACGACGTGGAAAGCAAAGAATTCATACGTATCTTTGGCGTTACCGACCTCGATGCACATACTCCGGGTATCAAGCAAGGCGCTTATGGCTCAATTCGTTTCGATGACCGCACTAATCAATTAATTATTGGTACTTGCGAAAATAAAGCATCCGGTCATTATCGCTACAATTGGACTCATTTTGTTGACGTCGCTACAGGCGAAGCCGTTAAGAGCGTAGAACTACGTCCGTACTATTGGTTCCAAGCTGTGCCTATTTTCCCCGATAAATACGACGTTGAACTTGCTATCAACGATATGATCGATATTATGATTGTTGAGGATAAAGCAGATGATGTAACCATTGATCTCACGGATGCAGCAGATGATGCTGACAATATCAACGCAAATATTCGCTTCTCCCTTGAACAAATATCGATGACCGAAGAAAGTGAAGCTGCAGAAATTTCACTTGCTGACAATATTGTAACTATTCACCCGATCGCTGCCGGCGAAAAGTATTTTACCATCGCTGCTGAATCTAATGGCCGTATAGTTACAAAAACTATTGGTGTGAAAATTGGTGCTTTAGGTGTCAATGACACGGAATCTTTGGGCTCTATATGCTGCGATGGAGAGACTATCATTGTCAAAGGTTTTATCGGCAACACTTTTGCAGTTTACGATATTAATGGCCGACACATTGTTGATCTTGATATAGATGACGATTATTATCGTGCACGTCTTAATGTTGCCAACGGTGCTTACATACTTCATGGCACAAATGGTGCAACAGCCAAAGTAGTACTTAATCGTTGATAACTTTTGTTCAATGAAACGTTCTTTCATGACTTTATCTTCCTTGCTGGTTGCAGTGGCTTCGGCCATTGCGGCCGGTGAGGTTGATTATTCTACCGGTATTTTTATCATTAATGAGGACTGGTACGGTCATCAGAATTCGACTGTGAATTATCTGCAACCTGATGCTCCAGATGGAAACTATTGGCAATATCGAGCCTTTCAGACAGAAAATCCAGGCTCAGAACTTGGCTGTACTAATCAATATGGCGCTATATGGAATGGCCGCTTCTATTTCATAGCCAAGCAAGAAAAAGACCCGGGAGCAAAAACCTTCGGAGGTCGAATTACAGTGGCCGATGCGACAACGCTAAAGTTAGTTAAGCAATTGCAGATTATCGACCCGTCGGGAGCGCAGTGCGATGGCCGAGCTTTTTGTGGCGTATCCACGACTAAAGGCTACGTCTCATCAAGTAACGGTATTTGGATTCTCAACCTTGAAACTCTTCAGATTGAAGGTCAAGTAGAAGGAAGCGCAAATCCAAATGATGGTACAGGCGCTGATAAACCAAATAGCGATTCGTCAAGCTCTCTTTACTATGGGCAAACCGGTACAATGATTCTTGCCGATGGACTTGTCTTTGCGGTGCATCAGCAATATGGCCTTCTTGTTATTGATCCGGCGATTGACAAAGTCGTACAAGTACTTGATATGGGTATTGTAGACGATGCTATTGAAAGAGCGACCGGCGAACGTCCGCTAAAACCCTCAGGTATCGGTTCGACTATTGTCCGTTCGAAGGATGGTAATCTTTGGCACTCTGCAGCAAAGAATACACAAGGCTCAGGCGTTACCGTTCCATACATTGTAAAAGTAGATCCGCGCACACTGAGTCGCGAAGTTATTTCAATCGAAGGCGACAATATCTATCCACCGTCAAATTCGTGGTACGCTTGGACTCCCGACCCTTTCTGTGCGTCATCTGTTTCTAATACACTGTATTGGTGTGGCGGCGAAAATAGCTGGTTTACCAACTACAATGTATTCAAATATGATATTGACTCTGGAAGTGTTCAGAAGATTGTCGATTTTAAAACTATGGATGGTAATTGGCAAATTTATGGATGCTCACTCGGGGTACATCCGCAGACTGAAGATATATACGCATCTGTATATCATGGACTTACCGACCCGACCTACGAAACAATGCGTTTTGATGCCAATGGCAATTTACTCAAGGAGTACGCAATGATTTCGAATTATTGGTTCCCGTCAATGTTTGTTTTCCCATCTTTATCAGACGATGAAAACTCATCTCAAGACATAATTAATGATGAATACATAGGCATTCAAGTAGATTGTCGTGACGGTAATATTATCATTACAGGTGCTATTTCAGAGAATGTGTGCGTTTATACACTTTCAGGACATCTTGTTATCGAACGAAAAATGTGTTCTGATGGAGAATGTAAAATCTCCAATCTTGATAGAGGCGTATACATACTCAAAGTCGGGCGTTTTTATACAAAGATTCTAATTTAATTTACTCTATAATTATAAAGA